>NZ_JAHUWM010000007.1:0-333059 GCF_019218985.1 Pseudomonas sp. PDM30 | reverse complement strand
TGCGCTTCTTCATGTACTACAACCGCACCAGGCTCCACAGCTACAACAACTATCTGTCGCCAATAGCCATGGAGCAAAAAGCGGCATAAACACCGTAACCGGTGTCCGGGATTACTTGACCAGTTCAGGCTCGCTCCTACAGGAGGTTTTCAGATCAGAAGTGAACCTTGACCAGGAAGCTGGTCACGCTCTGATCGGTCTTGAAGCCCTCGCTGTCTTCGATACCGTATTTGTTTTTCCAGTAGTCATACTCGACACCGACGTACAGCTGCTTGGCACCCAGATTCAACGCCTTGCCCAGGTCGTATTTGACCTGCGGGTTGAAGTGCAGGTTGGCGTGGTACTCGCCTTTGCTGTTGACGTCGTTGTCTACCACCCAGTCCATGAAGCCGTCGATCAGGACGTCCGAGCCACCCACCGGAATGGTGTAGGACCAGACCGGAGTGATCTGCCAGACATCGTCACCCGGACGGCCACCCTCGGTGTGACGATTATAGAAGTTCAACTGGAAGTAATCGAAACCAGGAATGGCCAGGTCGAAACCAGGACCGACCAGGTACGACTCGGTGTCGTCTTCGCCGAACTCATACGTCATGGCCAGCAGCACGTCCTTGATCGGGCCGAACTCCAGCTTCTGGTCAAAGATCTTGCCGAACGACAGGCGTGGCTGGAATTCGCCGTAGTGAGTGTTTTCACCCGCGAAATGGTCTTCCTTGCCGTTGTAGAAGATTTTGTCGATGAAGAAGAAGTTGTCGCCGTACTTCCAGGCATCGGCGTGTTCGAAGGTCACCGTCTGCTGGATGCGCGGGTTGACCTGGAAGTCCTTGCCATACAGGTAGGTCAGGCTGTTGTTCTGCCACTGCAGCAAATCGCCGGCCATGGCCTGGCCCCCGGCCAGCATCGATCCCGCCAGCATCAGGCTAGTGCACGTACGTTTCATTCGGTTGCTCCCAAAAAGTAGGTGGTTCCACGTTATTTTTTTAAGGTCGGCGCTCTGGTGTGGCGCCTTTTTCTGTAGCGGTAAAAAATCATCCATTCGGTCAGCTTTAATGCTGTTAGCAAGAGCTGAGCCAAGGCTTTCAAAAAGCAAAAAAACTCCCGTTCGACGGCTCAAGAGCGGTCGATTGAGAGGGGTTTTGGAGTGCCTTGGTGCCTGCCAGAGCCGGGATAAGTTGGCTTTCTGGTCAGGTTTTACATCCGGGCTTTTTTTTAAACCGGATTCGGGCGGCCGCGGAGAATACTGACTCCTCGGCCAGGTCTCAAGTGCTCCGCAACGGCGCACCGACGGCAGGTTTTGGGCACGGTTGCGGAGCAGCATCAGAAGTGCACCTTTACCAGCAGGCTGGCGGTGTTTTCATTGGTGTTGAAACGGGAGCTGTCCTGGACGCCGTATTTGTCTTTCCAGTAGCTGTATTCGGTGCCGACATACACCTGTTTCTCGCGCCAGCCCAGGGCTTTGCCCAGGTCGTATTTGATCTGCGGGTTGAAGTGCAGGTTGGCGTGATAGGTGCCGCGGGAGTTCTGGTCGTTATCCACGACCCAGTCGATGTAGCCGTCGATCAACAGGTTCGAGTTGCCCAGTGGCAGGGTGTAGGACCAGGCCGGGCTGATTTGCCAGACATCATCGCCAGGGCGCGAGCCTTCGGTCTGGCGGTAATAGAAGTTCAGGGTAAAAAAGTTGAAACCCGGTACCGCCAGGTCGAAACCGGGACCGATCAGGTAGGCCTCGGTGTCGTCTTCGCCGTTCTCGTAAGTCATGGCCAGCAGCACGTCCTTGATCGGGCCGAATTCGAAACGGCGGTCGAGGATCTTGCCGAAGGAGAGGCGTGGGCTGAACTCGCCGTAATAGGCATGAACGCCTTTGTTTCGGTCTTTCTCGCCGTTGTAGTAGGTGCTGTCGATAAACATGAAGTTGTCGCCGTACTTCCAGCGGTCGGCGTGTTCGAAGGTTATCGTCTGCTGGATCGCCGGGTTGATCGCGAAGTTCTTGCCATACAGATAGCTCAGGCTGTTGGTCTGCCACAGCAGCAGATCGCCGGCCATGGCCTGACTCGCGGCCAGCAGGCCAGCACCCAACAGCAGGTTGGTTTGTGTCCGAATCATCTGTTGCTCCCTCTTGTTTTTATTTTTGCGAGGCGCAGGCAACCCCAAACCCTGTAGGAGCGAGCTTGCTCGCGATGGTCGTCAACGATTACGCGTGTTGTCTGAATACCCGTGATGCTCTCGGGTCCATCGCGAGCGAGCTCGCTCCTACAGGGGTCGTGTCTTTACCTGTTAGTGGGCGTGGCAGTCGTTGATGGCCGCGCGTTCGGCGCCACCAAGGATGTTGAACAGCAGGTTCAGCGTCAGCGCGCTGAGGGTGGCCATGGCGATGCCGCTGTGGGTGATCGGGCTCATCCACACGGGCAGGTGGGCGAAAAACTCCGGGCGTACAACCGGGATCAGGCCCATGCCGATGCTCACCGCCACCAGCAACTGGTTGCGACGGTCACCGATGTCGGCCTCCTGGAGAATCTTGATTCCGGTGGCGGCGACCATGCCGAACATCGCAATCGCTGCGCCGCCCAGTACTGCTGGAGGAATCGACGCCACCAAAAACGCGGCTTTGGGCAGCAGGCTCAAGACGATCAGCAACCCGCCGGCAACGATGGTCACCGAACGGCAACGCACGCCGGTCATCTGTACCAGGCCGATATTCTGGGCGAAGGAGGAGTGGGTGAAGGTGTTGAAGAAGCCGGCGAAGAACGAAGCGCCGGCATCGCACAACAAGCCTCGACGCAGCATCCGTGGACAGACTTCCTGGCCGGTGATCTTGCCCAGCGCCAGGAACATCCCGGTGGACTCGACGAAGATGATCACTACCACCAGACACATCGACAGGATCGGCGCGAGTTCGAATTTGGGCATGCCGAAGTGCAGCGGAGTGACGAATTGCAGCCATGGAGCCTGAGCCATGCCACTGAGGTCGACCATGCCGAGCAGGCCGCAGAGCACATAGCCCAGGCACATGCCGATCAGCACGGAAATATTGACCCAGAAACCGCGCATGAAGCGATGCACCAGCAAGATGGTGCCCAGTACCAGTGCGGCGATGGTCAGGTAAATCGGTGAACCGAATTGAGTGGCGCTGGCACCGCCGCCGGCCCAGTTCACAGCCACGGGGAACAGCGACAAACCGATCGAGGTGATGACTGTGCCGGTCACCAGCGGCGGGAAGAAGCGTACGACTTTGGACATGAACGGGGCGATGATCATGCCGAAGAACCCGGCGGCGATGGTCGCGCCGAAGATCCCTTGCAGGCCGATACCGGGCATGCCGGCCATGGCGACCATGCTGCCGACGGCGGCGAAACTGGCGCCCATCATCACCGGCATGCGAATGCCCATGGGGCCGATGCCGAGGGACTGGACGATGGTGGCGATACCCGCCACCAGCAGGTCGGCGTTGATCAGGAAGGCGATTTCTTCACGACTCAGGCCAGCGGCCTGTCCGATGATCAGCGGTACCGCGATGGCACCACCGTACATCAGCAGAACATGTTGCAAACCGACCAGGATCAGTTGCAAGAGGGGCAAACGCTGAATGGCGGGTGCGTCGGGGATGCGCGCTTCGGATAGCTCGGACATGCAACACCTCGGATCTTTTTATTCTTGTGATTTACAGCTGCAGTGCTGCTGGCAGCTGTATTCGAATCTGGTGGACCGCGTTGCGGCCAATCGCAGGCAAGCCAGCTCCCACGCAGGCCATGCAAAACCTGTGGGAGCGAGCTTGCCCGCGATGCTTTTAGCGATTAATTGGTCTGGGCTCCCTGCACAATCCAGGCGCCGATCAGGTCACGTTCCTGCTGAGTCATCTGCGTGATGTTGCCCAGTGGCATGATCTGGCTGGTGACGGCTTGCGCCTGAATCCGCGGTGCGTTCTGGCGGATTTGCTCGGGAGTGTCCAGCATCACCCCGGCCGGGGCCGCGCTGAACAACGGGCTGGTTGGTTTGGCCGAGTGGCAGACCGTGCAACGCTCCTGGATCACGCTGTGCACCTTGTCGAAACCCGGGCCGGCATTGGATGCCTGAGCCGGAGCGGCAGCAGGTGCTTGTGCAGGTTTGGCTTCAGCAGGTTTCAAACCACCGCCCACTGCGGTTTCCGGCAGCGGCTGGTATTCGATTTTCGCTGGAGCGTTGGCCACTTCAGGGGCGCTGGACATCGGCTTCGGACCGGACACATAAGCCAGGCAGATCATGCCCACCGCTGCCACCGGCAGGGTCCAGGCAAACTTGTGGCTGTCGTGACGGGTGTTGAAGTAGTGACGCACCAACACCGCCAGTACCGCGATCCCGGCCAGGATCAACCAGTTGTACTGGCTGCCGTAGGTGCTCGGGAAGTGGTTGCTGATCATGATGAACAGCACCGGCAAGGTGAAGTAGTTGTTGTGACGCGAACGCAACAGGCCTTTGGCCGGCAGCGCCGGATCCGGCGTGCGGTTCTCGGCAATCGCCGCAACCAGTGCGCGCTGTGCCGGCATGATGATGCGGAACACGTTGCCGACCATGATGGTGCCGATGATCGCGCCGACGTGCAGGTACGCACCCCGACCGCTGAACACTTTGCTGAAGCCGTAGGCAGCGCCGATGATCAGGACGAACAGGATGAAACCCAACAGGGCAGGGCGTTTGCCCAGGGCCGAGTCGCACAGGAAGGAGTAGATGAACCAACCGATGAACAGCGAGCCGAGGCCGATGGCCACGCCTTCAGGACCGCTCAGGGTGCTGCCCGGAGCCAGCAGGTAGAGCGTCGGGTTGGAGTAGAACACCACGCACAGCAGCGCGATACCCGACATCCAGGTGAAGTAGGCTTCCCATTTGAACCAGTGCAGGTTGTCCGGCATGGTCGGTGGAGCCAGTTTGTATTTTTCCAGGTGATAGATACCGCCGCCGTGGATCGCCCACAAATCACCGGCCAGACCGCTTTTCGGATTGACCCGATTGAGGTTGTTTTCCAGCCAGACGAAGTAGAACGACGCACCGATCCAGGCCACGCCAGTAATCATGTGAACCCAGCGCACGCTCAGGTTCAGCCATTCCAACAGATGTGCTTCCACAGTCTTTACCTCTCGCCTGTCACTCTGTTGTCGAGTGATCAGACCTTCTCTTATTGGTGGGGGGCGAGGATCAAACGCTCATCCTCTTTGAAAAAATGCTCATCGCAGTTATTGCCTGTGCCACTGCGATCAACCACCAGGAAGTCATCCCGCTTTTCGATCGTCAGCACCGGGTGGTGCCAGACGCCGCGATGGTAATTAATGCCCTGCCTGCCGTTGGTGACGAAGGCGCGGACCAAGCCTGATACAGGTTCATCGCCAAGTGGCGCGACCACGATCAGAAAGGGGTTGCCGAGCAGCGGAATGAAAGCCTGGCTGCCCAGCGGATGGCGCTCCAGCATGCTGACGGTCAGCGGCATGTCCTGCGCATCGGCGCGGAAGATGCTGATGATCGCGTTGTCCTCTGGCTTAGCGGTTTCGACCACAGCCAGTTTATGGAAGCGCATGGTCGAACCGTTGTTGATCATGAAGTGATCGCTGCCGTCGGTTTCGATCACGTCACCGAAAGGGGCGAAGGCTTCTTTGGTCAGCGGTTCAATCGTCAGTGTGCGCATGCTGTTCTTATCCGAATTCTGTGTTGTTAGTTCTATCGCCATCGCGAGCAAGCTCGCTCCCACAGTGGACTGTGGCGTTCACAAAACCTGTGGGAGCGAGCTTGCTCGCGATTGGTCCCACCGCTTATTTGGCGACCTTGCCCAGTACACGCAGGCGGCTCACACCACCATCCGGGAACACGTTCAGACGGATGTGGGTGATCGGGCCCAGTGCCTTGATCTGCTCGGCGAAGGTGTGTTCGGCGTGCATTTCCAGCTTCTGGCTTGGCAGCAGTTCGCGCCAGAACAGCGACTGGGTTTCGATCTGGCTGTCGGTACCGCCCTTCACGAACGCGCCCTGGATCGAGCAGCTGTCCGGGTAGTTGCCTTTGAAGTGCAGGGTGTCGACGATGACTTTCTCGACTTCGCCGGCATGACCCAGCGCGACGATGACCCAGTCATTGCCCGGGGTACGACGACGCGCGGTTTCCCAGCCATCGCCCATGTTGATGCCACGGCCCGGGTTGAGGATGTTGCTCATGCGACCGAAGTGTTCATCGGAGCAGGCGAGGGCGCGACCACCGTTAAGGGCTGCAGCCAGGTCGACTTGCTCGTTGTCGCCGGTAGCCGACCAGTCACGGAACGGCACGCCGTACACGCGCAGACGGGCCACGCCGCCATCCGGGTAGATGTTGAAGCGCAGGTGGCTGAAGGCCTGGTCGTTGTTGATTTCGTGGTAGTGGTGGCTGTTGCCTTGCAGCTCGACGGCCGACAGCACTTCAACCCACTGGGTGTTTTCGTTCGGCTCGCCTTCGGTCAGGAAGCAGGCTTCCAGGGATGCCGATGGCGGGAAGTTGCCGGTGAAGAATGAAGTGTCGATGTCGGCGCCCTTGATCGAACCCGGTACGCCCAGGCGGATCACTGCGCTGTCGAAGCCTTCGAAGCGCTTGCGGCGCGATTCCCAGCCGTCCATCCACTTGCCGTTGTCATCGAACACGCCCTCCTTCCATACGGCCGGGGTCGGTTGGAACAGACGGTTGGCGTCTGCGAACCAGTCATCGGTGACCGAGATGATTTTGGTGCCCAGGCGGGCATCGGCCAGGTTGACGAACTTCTCGAAAGGTACGGCGTAAGCTTTCATTCTTCTTGTCTGCCTTTAAATAAGTGGCTTGGGATACTTGCCAGGCCCCCGGGCGGTTTCGGCGTTCTTGAATCCGCTGGGGCCAGGCTTGCTATAGGGTCAGTAATCGGAACAGGGCGATCTTGTTGATCTCCGCCAGCGCGCACTTGAACTCGGTGTCGACCGGGTTGTGGATGCGCGTTTCGAACGCTGCGAGGATCTGATGCCGGTTGCTGCCTTTTACCGCCATGATGAAGGGAAACTTGAACTTGGCTTTGTAGGCGTCGTTCAGCTCGGTGAAGCGAGAAAACTCTTCGGCCGTGCATTGGTGAATACCGGCGCCAGCCTGTTCATTGGTGCTGGCTTCGGTAAGTTGGCCCTGGACGGCGGCTTTGCCGGCCAAGTCCGGGTGAGCGTTGATCAATGCCAGCTGACTGGTGTGATCGGCGCTCAACAGGATGTCGCTCATGCGCTGGTGCAGGGTTTCGATCTCGTCGATCGAAGTGTCCTGGCCCAGGTCGAAGGCCTTTTCGGCCACCCATGGCGAATGTTCGTAGATGTCGGCGAAGGCTTTGACGAAGGCGTCTCGGCTCAATGTCGATGGTTTCAATGTTTGAAAGGCGCTCATTTCGCGGCCCCTTGGTACGGGTGGGTTTCTTGCCAGTGACGCGCGATGTCGACGCGACGGCTGAACCACACCTGTTCATGACTTTTAGCGTATTCGATAAAGCGCTTGAGCGAAGCTAGACGCGCCGGACGGCCGATCAAGCGGCAGTGCAGGCCGATCGACAGCATTTTCGGGGCTTCGGCGCCTTCGGCATAAAGCACGTCGAACGCATCTTTCAGGTATTCGAAGAAGTCGTCGCCCTTGTTGAAACCCTGGACCTGGGTGAAGCGCATGTCGTTGGTGTCAAGGGTGTACGGGATCACCAGGTGCGGCTTGCCGGTCGGGTTGTTCGGTTCCCAGTAGGGCAGGTCGTCGTCGTAGGTGTCGCAGTCGTAGAGGAAACCACCTTCCTCCATCACCAGGCGACGGGTGTTTGGACCCGTGCGGCCGGTGTACCAGCCCAGCGGGCGAGTGCCTGTGATTTCGGTAAGGATGCGGATCGCTTCGAGCATGTGCTCGCGTTCCTGGGCTTCGTCCATGTACTGGTAGTCGATCCAGCGATAGCCATGGCTGCAGATCTCGTGGCCGGCATCGACCATGGCGCGGATCACGTCCGGGTGACGCTGGGCGGCCATGGCCACGGCGAAGATGGTCAGTGGAATGTCGAATTCCTTGAACAGCTTCAGGATCCGCCACACGCCGGCACGGCTGCCATACTCGTAGAGGGATTCCATGCTCATGTTGCGCGCGCCTTGCAGCGGCTGGGCTGAAACCATCTCCGAGAGGAACGCTTCGGATTCTTTGTCGCCGTGCAGGATGTTGCGCTCGCCGCCTTCTTCGTAATTGAGTACGAACGACAGGGCAATACGGGCATTGCCCGGCCAGTGGGGGTGAGGAGGGTTACTGCCGTAACCGACCAGGTCGCGTGGGTAGTCAGCGCTCACTGCAGGCTTCCTTCTTATTCGATGATGACGGTTGGTGTGACGCAGCTGAAAATGGGATGGCGGGCTTGCGTCACAGCGATGGGCTGATTGTATACAACTTTATATTCACTTTGTAAGCCTGATTTTTCGCATTTTTCACCGACTGTCATCTTTTACTGCTATTGGCGTGAGCCTGCAAGAAATCTGCCTGACTGGTCAATTATTGATTGAAGGGTTCATAGGCGGTGCGGTTTGGCGGGAAATCGGCGGTAAACATGCAGATGGCGGGTGTCATGCGAAAAATGTCGTTTTTATTGTGTACAATTTTTTTGAAAAGTGTCTTAATCAGTCGCTCGCCGCAGCTTTTCGTGCTCCGAATCGGTGCGGTCTCCTTTTCAACTGACTTCGGGAGGCGCGAAGTCTGACTGCTCCACGCAGGCAGGCGCGCAGAATCAATGGGACGTTTGACTACACACGTTTTGGACGCAGCACACGGTTGCCCGGGCAGCTCGATCAAGGTCGAGTTGTACCGCGTTGAAGGATCGCACCTGGAATTGGTCGCCAGCGCGATAACCAACAGCGATGGCCGTGTCGATGCACCGCTGCTGCAAGGCGATGACTACCGCACCGGGGTCTATCAGGTTCAGTTTCATGCCGGCGATTACTACCGCGCCCGTGGCGTTCAGCTGCCGGAGCCTGCATTCCTGGATGTCGTGGTGCTGCGTTTTGGCATCTCCGCCGAGCAGGATCACTACCATGTGCCGTTGTTGATTTCGCCTTACAGCTACTCCACCTACCGCGGCAGCTGATCCCCCAGGCAGCTGCTGCAACCTGGAAGCGACTGCGCATATAGCTTCTTTGGTCTTTCGCCCGCTCACACTGCGGGCTTTTTTTCGTCTTCTGTAGGAGCAGCCGGTCGACGCTCGATTGCTCGCGATGGAGGCCTAGACAACGCGGGCATTCAGATGGCCCGCGTCATCGTTAACGTCCATCGCGAGCAAGCTCGCTCCTACAACTGTTATCGGCTCAACAACGATGCAGCCCCCGCACCACTGAACAACCCCGCACTGATCCTGTTGAACCAGCTCTGGCCCTTGCCGCTGCGCAGATACCGTGCCGCACCATGGGCGCCGAGGCCGTAGGCCAATTTGCACAGCAGGTCGAGCACGGTCCAGGTCACGATCATCACCAGCAGTTGTGGCAGGAACGGCTGTTCGGCACTCAAGAACTGCGGCAGGAAAGCGGCGAAGAACAGGATATCTTTCGGGTTGCTTGCGCCCAGCATGAACGCACGCCCGAACAGTGCGCGAAAGCGTGGCACCGGCGCGGCCTGTGGCACTTCAGCGCCATGGGAAGGCAGGCGCGATTGCTGCCAGCTCTGCCAGGCGAGGTAGAACAGGTAAAGGGCGCCAAGAATCTTCAGGGCACTGAACAGCTGTTCCGACGCCAGCAACAACGCCCCCAGACCCAGCGCCGAAGCACTCAGCAGGCAGATCGATGCCGACACGCCGCCGAGAAAGGCCGGGTAAGAGCGGCGCAGGCCGTAATTCAGACTGTTGCTGATCATCAGCAACGACAGCGGCCCCGGGATCAGGATCACTATCAGCGCAGCGCCGCTGAACAGCAGCCAGGTTTCCAGACTCATCACTTTCCTCCATTTGCACAAAAGCCCCACCCGACGGGGTGAGGCTGTTTTCAAGCGTGTACCGCGTGTGGTTTACAAGAAGATGAACTTGGCGATGAAGATCGCGCAGAGCACCCACAGGCTCACCGAAATTTCCTTGTACTTGCCGGTACCGGCCTTCATCGCCACGTAGGTGATGAAGCCCAGCGCGATGCCGTCGGCGACCGAGAAGGTCAGTGGCATCATGATTGCGGTAACGATCGCCGGAATGCTGTCGGTGGCTTCGTCCCATTCGATGTGGGCCATGCCGCCCATCATCAGCATCGCTACATAAATCAGCGCACCGGCGGTTGCATAGGCAGGGATCATGCCGGCCAGCGGTGCGAAGAACATGGCTGCAATAAATAGCACACCTACGGTCACTGCGGTAAGACCAGTCCGACCACCCGCTGCGACACCGGCAGCACTTTCCACGTAGCTGGTGACCGGAGGAACGCCGACTACCGCACCGAATACGCTGGAAGCACTGTCGGCTTTCATGGCGCGGGAGAGGTTTTCAATCCTGCCATCAGCGCCCACCAGGTTGGCACGCTGGGCAACGCCCATCAGGGTGCCTGCGGTGTCGAACATGTGCACGAAGAGGAAGGCCAGGACCACGCTGACCATGCTGATGTTGAATACACCTACAACGTTCATGGCCATCCAGGTCGGAGCCAGGCTCGGTGGGGCGGACATGATGCCCTCGTAGTGCACCAGCCCAAGGCCCCAACCGGCGAGGGTCACGGTGATGATGCTGATGAGGATCGCGCCGAACACCTTGTGATAGCTGAGGATGGCGATCATCAGGAAGCACACGGCGGCGAGCAGCGGACCGGGTTCGCGCAGGGAGCCGAGCTTGATCAGGGTCGCCGGGCTATCGACGACGATACCTGCGGTTTTCAGGCCGATCAGCCCCAGGAACAGACCCACGCCGGCGCCCATGGCGAAGCGCAGGCTGACCGGGATGCTGTTGAGCAGCCATTCGCGGATCCGCGAGAAGGTCAGGATCATGAACAACACACCGGACACAAACACCGCGCCGAGGGCGGTTTCCCAGTTGTAGCCCATGGTGCCAACCACGGTGTAGGTGAAGAAGGCGTTCAGCCCCATGCCTGGTGCCAGGCCGACCGGCCAGTTGGCGTACAGGCCCATCAACAGGCAACCGAGTGCCGCGGCGATACAGGTGGCGACGAACGCCGCCCCGTGATCGATCCCGGCGTCGGCCATGATGTTGGGGTTGACGAAAATGATGTAAGCCATGGTGATGAAGGTTGTCAGACCGGCAATCAGCTCGGTCTTCACCGTGGTGCCGTGCAAGCTGAGTTTGAACAGACGTTCCAGCAAGCCATTGCGTAATGGCGGCGAGATTTCCAGCGTCGATGCTTCGGATTTGCGGCTTTCCACAGCGAGTACTCCTCAAGAGTTTTATTGTTATTTCCAGGGCCGGATCCGAGAGGGGTGGCAGCGGCCCTTTGAGGTACTTGCGAATTTGTTGACCGCTTGGTCAGGAACTCGCACGAAGTGGATTATGCTTTTGTATACAAAGAAAGCAAATAATGTTTTTGATTTTGTAGACGAAAAGTTTGGCAATAGGGATATATCGCCTGTTCTGGCCCCTTCGCGAGCAAGCCCGCTCCCACAGGGGAATGCGGTCACCTGTGGGAGCGGGCTTGCTCGCGAAGGCGTCGGTTCAGCCACTGCAAATCCAGCAGATTGAATACTCAGTCTGCCGACAACTGGCCTTTTCCCAACGCCAGGTTCACCGTCAACCACCCATTCACCGCTGTCTCCCCGGCCTCGGCAAACACCCGCTCCAGCAATTTCACCTGCTCACGGCGCAACGACTGTTCGAAACGAGCGCCGTCATCGGTCAGTTCCAGCAGACGCTTACGCTTGTCAGTCTCGGACGCGACGCTGTCCACCAGATGCATCTCGACCAACTGACGCAACGGCATGTTCAGCGCCTGCTTGCTCACACCGAGTAAAGCCAACAGTTCCTTGACACTCAGGTTCGGATAGCGGGCGATGAAAAACACGATGCGCTGATGCACCCGACTCAGGCCGCGACGTTCGAGCATTTCATCGGCCTTGGCGGTGAAGGCCTGGTAGCCGAAGAAAAACGCTTCCATGGCTTGCTGCTGGGAAAGCGGGTTTTTAAGGTCAAGCATATTGACGTATCCGTTCGTGGAGGCGTAATTTCGGTCAACAAGTTTGACTCATTTTTCACATGCCTCGCTACCGGTGATCCCCATGGCTTTTTCCGAACGTGTCTCACGCCTTAAAAGTTCCTTGATCCGTGAAATCCTCGCTGCGGCCCAACGTCCGCAGGTGATGTCGTTTGCCGGCGGCTTGCCGGCCGAAACCATGTTGCCGAAGGTCGAGTGGGCCGAGATGCCGGTTTCCATGGGCCAATACGGCATGAGCGAGGGCGAACCGGCGCTGCGCGAAGCGCTGGCCGCCGAGGCGCGAGCGTTGGGAGTGCCATGTGAGGCAAGCCAGGTACTGGTGGTCAGCGGCTCACAGCAGACCCTCGACCTGGCCGCCAAGCTGTACATCGACAAGGGCACCGAAATCCTGCTCGAAGCGCCGACTTATCTGGCGGCATTGCAGATTTTCCAGCTGTTCGGCGCCGACTGCCTGACCGTGCCGCTGGAGGCTGACGGACCGAACTTGACGGCGCTACGTGCTCGCCTGGAACAACACCGCCCGTCTTTCATCTACTTGATCCCGACATTCCAGAATCCATCGGCGGTGCGTTACAGCGAAGCCAAGCGCAACGCGGTGGCGGCATTGCTTGATGAGTTTGGCGTGACGCTGATTGAGGACGAGCCTTATCGCGAGCTGACCTTCGACGGTGGCAGCGCCACGCCGATTGTCAGTCGCTTGAAGAAGGCCAGCTGGATCTATACCGGGACCGTGTCGAAAACCCTGTTGCCGGGTTTGCGTGTCGGCTACTTGATCGCCAGCCCGGACCTGTTTCCACATCTGTTGAAACTCAAGCAATCGGCGGATTTGCACACCAATCGGGTCGGCCAGTGGCAGGCGCTGCAATGGATCGGCACCGAGAAATATCAGCAACACCGTAGTGAGTTGCGCGATTTTTATCGGGGGCGTCGGGATGCGTTTCAGGCTGCGCTGGAAACGCACTTCTCCGATCTGGCGGACTGGAACGTGCCGCAGGGCGGGCTGTTCTTCTGGTTGAAACTCAAGCAGCCGCAAGACACCCGCACCTTGCTGAATGCCGCGCTGGCCAACGACGTGGCGTTCATGCCGGGGGAGCCGTTCTTCCCCGAGCCGGACAACCATCCGGGGTATCTGCGATTGAACTTCAGCCACATTGATCCGGCGCGGCTGGATGAGGGGCTCAAGCGGTTGGCGGCGGTGGTGCGTGCTGCCCAGGCCGCAAAAGCAGCCTAGATACAAATAAACCGGCCAATGGGCCGGCTTATTTTTGTCTGAAATTTATGGTGCCTGTGCCGGCCTCATCGCGAGCCAGCTCGCTCCCACAGGTTTTGTGTACACCACAAGTCCACTGTGGGAGCGAGCTTGCTCGCGATGGGGGCATCAGCCCCGCCCAAATTTTTCAGGCTGCCGCAAAACGCTTGTCCAGATAATCAATGATCACCTTGGACTCGTACATCCAGGTGGTCTGGCCATTCTCTTCAATGCGCAGGCACGGCACCTTGATCTTGCCGCCTTGCTCCAGCAAGGTCTGGCGATCCTGTTCGTTGTTCTTCGCGTCGCGAAGGGCCACCGGCACATTCAGGCGGCGCAGGGTACGGCGAGTCTTCACGCAGAACGGGCAGGCGTGGAATTGATACAGCGTCAGGCCCTTGGCAGCCGAATTGACCTGTGCCTGAACTTCCGCCGGGCGCTGCTTCTTGCCTGGGCGGGTGATGAAGTCGATGAAGATGATCAGTTGGCCAAGGCCGACACGAAGCGCTTTTACGAACACGTTGAAAGCCTCACGGTGCAAATGAATAAGGGCGCGCAGCTTACCTGATTTTTCACAGGCGAAAAAAAACCGGCGATGAACGCCGGTTTTCTTCGTGCCGCGAATTACTTGATGAGGCTGAGGAATTCGCTGCGGGTGGCGGCGTTCTCGCGGAACTCACCAAGCATCACCGAGGTGATCATCGTCGAATTCTGCTTTTCCACACCGCGCATCATCATGCACATGTGCTTGGCCTCGATCACCACCGCAACGCCCAGGGCGCCGGTAACCTGCTGGACCGCATCGGCGATCTGGCGGCTGAGGTTTTCCTGGATCTGCAGGCGGCGGGCGTACATGTCGACGATCCGCGCCACTTTCGACAGGCCCAGGACCTTGCCGCTCGGGATGTAGGCGACGTGAGCCTTGCCGATGAACGGCAGCAAGTGGTGTTCGCACAACGAGTACAACTCGATGTCCTTGACCAGCACCATTTCGCTGTTGTCGGAGCTGAACAGGGCACCGTTGGTGACCTCTTCCAGTGTCTGTTCATAGCCGCGGCAGAGGTACTGCATGGCTTTGGCGGCACGTTTTGGCGTGTCGAGCAGGCCTTCGCGGGAAACGTCCTCGCCGAGCTGGCCGAGGATCGCCGTGTAATTCTGTTCCAGGGACATGAAACTACCTGTGGGATTTTACGCAAAGGGCAAGGGTACGGTGACGGACACGACGCTGCAAGCGTGACGCGTCAGCTTTACTCGTCACGACCTTCCATCATGGTGCGTTTGAGCATCACATAAACCGCGCCGGCACCACCATGTTTCGCCTGGCACGAGGTGAAGCCGAGTACCTGTGGATGCTGGCGCAGCCAGGTGTTGACGTGGCTTTTGATCATCGGCCGCTTGCCGTCCAGGCGAACAGCCTTGCCATGGGTGACGCGCACGCAGCGGATTTCGAATTTGGTAGCTTCAGCCAAAAATGCCCAGAGGGTTTCCCGGGCCTTTTCCACGCTCATGCCGTGCAGGTCGAGGCTGCCTTCGAAAGGAATCTGCCCGACCTTGAGCTTGCGCATCTGGCTTTCCTGCACGCCATCGCGGGCCCACATCAGCTCGTCTTCAGGGCCGACGTCGATGACGAACTGATCGGACAGCCCGTCGACGGTGGTGGATTCGGTGCGCACGGTGGCCGCTTGACGCAGCTTGGCAATCTGCGCGCGGTCAGCCTTGGGTTTGCCGGTTTCGGCGCGATCGTGCTTGATCGGCTTGACGCCTTGGATCGCGCTTTTGAACAGGGAAAAATCGTCGTCTTGCATGTCAGCCTCCGCGAAGGGCGGCCAGTTTACCCAACTCGAAGCGAATCGGGCGCGACAAAAACGCGCGCGATGCCAGGCTCAGTCGTGTTTTTTCATCAGGTGCGGGGACATGGCCAGCTCCCGCGACTGCCGTGAGCGACGACGGCAACGGCGCCATAGCCAGACACCGAGGTACAGCACGAACAGGCCGATGGCCAGGATCACGGCAGCACCGGTGCGGCTTGTGTTCAATTCACCCAGGGCGGGTGCGTGGCCGAGCAGGCTGGCGGCACCGGCCATGGCCAGCAACACGCCGCACATCGCCAGCAACGCCGCGAACGTCGCGCCGATTCGAAAACGCCAGTTGCTTTGGCCTTTGGGCCGCAAGCGGCGAGCGTCAAAACCATCGGATAACTTCATTCCGACCTTCCTCAATGGGTATCGGCCCTTCGACCGGGAGTTGACCGGGATGTTCCTGAGGCTAAGACAATTACGGCAAATGGGAGGCTTTTGCGGATGAGCGGCGTTCCAGGCCGCTCATTGAGCGTCGATCAGATCAGTTCACGGGTCAGCGCGAGGGTGGCGAAGTTGTCGCCCATGATCGCCATTTCCGTCTGATGGACGTGTGCGGCACTGAGCACGCCGCCCTTGTAAGGCAGGTCGCGGGTGGCGCAGGCGTCTTCCACCAGGGTGCAGCGGAAGCCCAGGTTCTTGGCGGCACGTACCGTGGTGCTGACGCTGGAGTGGCTCATGAAACCGCAGACGATCAGGTCAAGGGCGCCGAGGTCTTCCAGGCGTTGTGCCAGTTCGGTGCCGTGAAAAGCGCTTGGCAACAATTTGCCGATGACGGTTTCATCGCTCTGTGGCTCCAGGCCCGGAATGAACTCACCACCTACGCCCTGTGGGTTGAACAGCCCGCCGAGGGTGCCGAGGTGGCGGACATGCACGATCGGCCGGCCGGCGGCGCGGGCAGCGGCGAGCAGTTGCTTGATGTTCGCGACAGCTTCATCCATGCCGCTCAGGGCCAGGGGACCGCTGAGGTATTCTTTCTGGGCATCGATGATGACCAGGGTGGCATGGCTCAGATTGGCCGCTGCATAACCGCGGCCGCTGAGTTGAAACATCGTTTTTGGAACAGACATTCTGGGGCTCCTTGGAGTGGGGCTTTTGCGCCATTGTCCTCTGGCTGAGCGGTTCTGTGAATCGCTACGATCGTAGGTGCCGTCGTTGCTGGCCTGTAGCCTTGTCAATAGTCACGTTTTGTTCAATAGCCTAGCGAAAAAATGGATAACTCCTACATTTGAATCGGTACTTTCCCGCGTCGTCGTGAAGTCGTTTGACTGGTAGAATCCCCCGTCGATTTTTCTGGAGTTTGCCGTCGTGATCACTTCCCGCCTTCGTACCCTGCGTGACCATATCCGTTGGGCCGTCAGCCGCTTCCATGGGGAGGATCTTTTTTTCGGCCATGGCACTGATAACGCCTGGGACGAAGCCCGGCAATTGGTGTTGGGCGCGTTGCACCTGCCGTGGGAAATATCCGACAGCTACCTCGACTGCAATCTGGAAGAAGACGAAGTGGTTCACTTGCAGCTTTTGCTCAAGCGCCGCATCGAAGATCGGGTGCCTACCGCGTATCTGCTGGGCGAGGCCTGGTTCTGTGGCATGTCGTTCATCGTCGATGAGCGTGTGCTGATCCCGCGCTCCCCCATCGGCGAGTTGATCGAAAACCGTTTTACCCCGTGGCTGGCTACCGAGCCGGCGCGGATTCTCGACCTGTGCACCGGTTCCGGTTGCATCGGCATCGCCTGCGCCTACGAGTTCCAGCATGCCGAGGTGGTGTTGGGGGACCTGTCGTTCGAAGCGCTGGAAGTGGCCAATCAGAACATCGAGCGTCATGGTGTCGATGAGCGTGTGTACACGGTGCAGGGTGACGGTTTCGAGGGCTTGCCGGGTCAACGTTTCGACCTGATCGTGTCGAACCCGCCCTACGTCGATGCGGAAGATTTCGCCGATATGCCGGACGAATACCAGCACGAACCGGAACTGGGCCTGGCCTGCGGTGACGACGGTTTGAACCTGGTGCGGCGCATGCTTGCCGAGGCGGCGGATCACCTGACCGAGAAGGGCTTGCTGATTGTCGAAGTGGGCAACAGCCAGGTGCACGTCGAGGCGTTGTACCCGGAAGTCGACTTCGCCTGGCTGGAGTTCGAGCGTGGCGGCCATGGTGTGTTCATGCTCAGCGCGCAGCAGTGTCGTGAGCATCAGGCGTTGTTCGCTTCTCGCGTCTGACCGGGCATTTGTGGCGAGGGGGCTTGCCCCCGTTGGGCTGCGAAGCAGCCCTGAACCCTCACACCAGATTTATCCAGATATGTCTGTGGTAGCTGTTTTGCGACCGCTTCGCGCTCGAACGGGGGCAAGCCCCCTCGCCACAAGGTGCAGTAACTCAAGCCTTCAACGATGCGTGGCAATCCAGATCAACAACCCCGCCTGAAACACCGCAAATGCCACCAGGCAGGTGATGGTGAATCGCAACCCGGCGTCTTCGCGTTTGTACTTGCTGACCTTTTCTTCGTGTTTCTTGAGTTTGACTTCCTGCTCGGCCAGGTTCTGTTCGGCTTGCTGGAGCATCTGCGCCGCCTCGAGGATTTCCACGACCTGCAGTTTTTCGCTGTTCCAGTCGCCAGAGAGGTCGCCGACCTTGACCGGCTTGACACTGCCTTTCAAATGCTGGGCATCGGCATACACCACGTCGAAACCGTGCACGCGCAAAAAATGATCGCGGCGCAGGCGGGTGTCTTCGTTCAGTGCATCCTTGTTGTTCAGGTCAAAGCCGTCGACGGTGTAGGTCGGCCAGCGCTTTTTCGCCCAATTGATGCCCTGGGCCGCCAAGTAGCGACCAATGCCACGGTTCAGCGGTTCAATCTGCAGTCCGCTTTCCGGTCCGAAATGCACGCGTTTTTCAGCGTGATCGACCCACACGTCCAGATGATTCTGTTCCTTGCGTACGCGCTGGCCGGGCAGGGTGATGCTCATGCGCATCAGGCTGTGCGTCTTGTCATTGCGTTCGGCATAGCCTAACTCGACAAAGCGCAATGGGCGTCCGCCTGTGTTGCGGTCAGTCTGCAGCGGCGCCAGACGGAGCATCTTGTGGTGCTCGACGTGGAGGTCCGCCCAGGGCAGCTCGACCGCTGGCGGTGCGTCTTTTTCAGCGCTGGTGTCGGGTGAAGTCTGGGTGTCAGTCATAACGGCGAGATCCTGTCCAAGCTCAGCTTGTCGCCAACCAATGTGTTGGCGACAAAGGCTTATCGGCCGTTTTTTTCAAGACTGGAGGTTAACTGGCGCGAAGTCCGTCAATAAAACCGAGGATTCGCGTGCCCAGTTCCGCCGCCAGGGGCAGCTGCGGGTCCTTATAGGAGGCCAGTTGGCGTTTGACGTCGTTGGGCACGATGCGCATGACGTGGTTCATGCCCTCGATCAGCGCCAGTTCGGCGTCCGGTTTGGCAGCCTTGAGCAGCCTTGCGTCATTGACGCCGACCTGGATGTCGTTGCTGCCCTGAATGATCAGTGCTGGCATCTTCAACTTCGCAAATGCCGCGGCCGGGTCCTGGCGGAACAGGGAAATCAGGTAAGGCTGCACGCTCGGGCGGAAAATCACCTGCAAGGGTGGCGGCACATTGTCGTCGGTTTTCCCGGCCTTGAGGCTGTCGAGCAATTGATTGCTGCGCAGCATCAGCGGTTGAGGCAGGCGATTGCCCAGTTGCTCGCGAATGACCTGATCCACCGGTCTTGCGCTGCCGGAGACAGAAATCACCGCGTCGGCATCGATATCCGGCGCAGCGAGGCTGGCGATCAGGGCGCCTTCGCTGTGACCCAGCACGATCAACTGGCCAAAGCGCGGATCGGTCTTGAGTTTCCGGCCCCAGGCTTGGGCGTCGGCCACATAAGCTTCCACCGTCAGATTGCGTTCATCCGGGGTCGCCGCCAGGCTCGCGGCCACGCCACGCTTGTCGTAACGCACGCTGGCGATGTTGTGTTTGGCCAGCACCCAGGCCAGGCGCTTGAGGCTGTCATTGCGCCCGCCGTCGGCGTTGTTTCCGTCACGATCCGTAGGGCCGGAGCCTGAAATGATCAGGACAACCGGTACTCGATTGTCGGATTTTGGCAGCAACAGCGAGCCGAAAAGCTCGCCGGTGCCCGTATCCAATGTGATCGGTCGTTGCAGGACAGTCGCCTGGGCGAAGCCGGAAATCAGGGTAAGGCTCAAGGCTAGAACTCGCAGCATCATCGCGCCATTATCAAGAAGATGCCGGTTGGACTCACGGGCACCCATAAGGTTCGAGGATGAACTACTTGGGTAGCCTGCGTATACTGGCGCGCATTACGTATTCAGGTTCATTTCACGGAGCGTCCTGCATGTCCGGCAATACCTACGGCAAGCTGTTCACTGTCACCACCGCGGGCGAAAGCCATGGCCCGGCGTTGGTCGCCATTGTCGATGGCTGCCCGCCGGGGCTGGAGATATCCCTGGAGGATCTGCAGCGTGACCTGGACCGCCGCAAGCCCGGCACCAGCCGCCACACCACCCAGCGCCAGGAAGCCGACGAAGTCGAAATCCTCTCTGGCGTGTTCGAAGGCCGCACCACCGGTTGCGCCATCGGCCTGTTGATCCGCAACACCGACCAGAAGTCCAAGGACTACTCGGCGATCAAGGACCTGTTCCGCCCGGCCCACGCCGATTACACCTACCACCACAAATACGGCGAGCGCGATTATCGCGGCGGTGGTCGCAGCTCGGCCCGTGAAACCGCGATGCGCGTCGCGGCCGGTGCGATTGCAAAAAAATACCTGGCCAGCCAGGGCATCGTCATTCGCGGCTACATGAGCCAGTTGGGGCCGATTGAAATCCCGTTCAAGACCTGGGATTCGGTCGAGCAGAACGCCTTCTTCAGCCCGGACCCGGACAAAGTGCCTGAGCTGGAGGCCTATATGGACCAGTTGCGTCGCGACCAGGATTCGGTCGGTGCGAAAATCACCGTGGTCGCCGAAGGCGTGATGCCGGGCCTGGGCGAGCCGATCTTCGATCGCCTCGACGCGGAGCTGGCCCATGCGCTGATGAGCATCAACGCGGTCAAGGGCGTGGAAATCGGCGCCGGTTTTGCCAGCGTCGCCCAGCGTGGCACCGAGCATCGCGATGAAATGACCCCGGAAGGTTTCCTCAGCAACAACGCGGGCGGCATTCTCGGCGGTATTTCCTCCGGTCAGCCCATCGTTGCGCACCTGGCGCTGAAGCCGACGTCGAGCATCACAACGCCGGGCCGCTCCATCGACATCCATGGCAACCCGGTGGAAGTGATCACCAAGGGCCGTCACGACCCGTGCGTGGGCATCCGCGCCACGCCGATTGCCGAGGCGATGATGGCCATCGTGCTGATGGATCACCTGCTGCGCCATCGTGGGCAAAACGCCGACGTGCGTGTGAGCACGCCGGTGCTGGGTCAGCTGTAAATGGCTGACATCATGGTCGCAGCCGTCTGATGGCGACTGCGGCGCTCCCGTACTGGCGGCTCTCCAGTTTCTATCTGTTCTATTTCGCCTTGCTCGGTTCGACAGCGCCGTTTCTGGCGCTGTACTTCGATCACCTGGGGTTCAGCGCCGCGCGCATCGGCGAGCTGGTGGCGATCCCGATGCTGATGCGCTGTGTGGCGCCGAACATCTGGGGCTGGCTGGGCGACTACACCGGTCGGCGACTGGCCATCGTGCGCTTTGGCGCGGTGTGCACGCTGCTGACCTTTTCGCTGATTTTCGTCAGCAAGACCTACGCCTGGCTGGCGATGGTCATGGCCTTGCATGCGTTCTTCTGGCACGCGGTGTTGCCTCAGTTCGAAGTCATCACCTTGGCGCATTTGCAGAGCCAGACCTCGCGCTACAGCCAGATTCGCCTGTGGGGCTCGATCGGTTTCATCATCACCGTGGTCGCGCTGGGCCGTTTGTTTGAATGGCTGAGCCTGGACATCTATCCGGCGGCGCTGGTGCTGATCATGGTGGGCATCGTGCTCAGCAGTCTGTGGGTGCCCAATGCCCAACCGGCCCCGGGCAACCGGGTGGCGGGGGAGGGATTCCTCAAGCAACTGCGCAACCCCGGTGTTTTGGCGTTTTACGGCTGCGTGGCGCTGATGCAGATGAGCCACGGACCGTATTACACGTTCTTGACCTTGCACCTTGAGCGCCTGGGTTACAGCCGGGGTGTGATCGGCATGCTCTGGGCGGTCGGCGTGGTCGCCGAAGTCCTGATGTTTCTGGCCATGAGCCGGATCTTCGCGCGCTTTTCACTGCGCCGGGTGCTGATGGCCAGCTTTCTGCTGGCGGCGTTGCGTTGGCTGTTGCTGGGTTCGCTCGCAGAGTTTCTTTGGGTACTGCTGTTTGCCCAGATCCTGCACGCGGCGACGTTCGGCAGCTTTCACGCCGCTGCCATTTCATTCGTGCAACGTAGCTTCGGTGCGCGCCAGCAAGGCCAGGGCCAGGCGCTGTACGCCGCATTGGCCGGCACCGGCGGTGCGTTGGGCGCGTTGTATTCCGGCTACAGCTGGAATGCCCTCGGCGCGGCATGGACATTTAGTATTGCCAGTCTCGCAGCCGTCGCGGCTGCCGTTATCATTGCCACACGTATGCAAGAGGACAGGCCATGAGCCTTACCCGTGAACAACTCGCCCAGGAAATAATCGACGCCGGGTGTTTTCTGTATGGCCGCGGCTGGTCGCCGGCCACCAGCAGTAATTACTCGACGCGCCTGTCGCCGAGCGAAGCCTTGTTGACCGTGTCCGGCAAGCACAAGGGGCAACTGGGCATGGACGACGTGTTGGCCACCGACCTGTCCGGCAACAGCCTGGAACCGGGCAAGAAACCGTCCGCCGAAACCCTGTTGCACACCCAGCTCTACAGCTGGCGCCCGGAGATCGGTGCCGTGTTGCACACCCATTCCGTGAACGCCACCGTGCTGTCGCGCCTGACGCCGCAAGACTTCATCGAGTTCGAAGACTACGAACTGCAAAAGGCCTTCAGCGGTGTGACGACCCACGAATCCCGGGTGCGGGTGCCGATTTTCGACAACGACCAGGACATTGCGCGACTGGCCGCCAAGGTGCAGCCTTGGCTCGACGCCCATCCCGATTGCGTCGGCTACCTGATCCGTGGCCATGGCCTGTACACCTGGGGCGCGCGCATGAGCGATGCCCTGCGGCAGATCGAGGCCTTTGAATTTTTGTTCGAGTGCGAGTTGAAGATGCGCTCGCTCTTTAAAGCATGAACCGTTAAGGAGTTGCCCTGATGAGCAGCCTGTCCGTCTATCACGTCTCCAGCCCTGAAATCCCCAACAAGGTGCTGACCCATTTCGAGGACATAGCCTCGACCCTGGCCGAGCAGGGCGTACGCTTCGATCGCTGGCAAGCCGCGGCGAAGATCCAGCCGGGCGCCACTCAGGACGAAGTGATTGCCGCCTACCAGGAGCAAATCGACAAGCTGATGACCGAGCGCGGTTACGTCACTGTCGACGTGATCAGCCTCAACAGCGATCACCCGCAAAAAGCCGAACTGCGTGCCAAGTTCCTCGACGAACATCGCCACGGCGAAGATGAAGTACGATTTTTCGTTGCCGGCCGTGGCCTGTTTACCCTGCACATCGACGATTACGTCTACGCGGTGCTGTGCGAGAAAAACGACCTGATCTCGGTGCCGGCCGGAACCAAACACTGGTTCGACATGGGCGAGCATCCGCACTTCGTCGCGATCCGTCTGTTCAACAACCCGGAAGGTTGGGTGGCCAATTTCACCGGTGAAGACATCGCCAGCCAATTCCCGCGCCTGGAGGACTGAGTCGATGCCGATCAAAGCGATTCTCACCGACATCGAAGGCACCACCAGCGCGGTGAGTTTTGTGTTCGACGTGCTGTTCCCCTATGCCGCCAAACACTTGCCGGCGTTTGTCCGTCAGCATGCCGAACGCGCCGATGTGGCGGAGCAACTGGCTGCCGTGCGCCGCGACAGCAATGAACCGGACGCCGACGTCGAGCGGGTCGTCGAGATCCTGTTGGGCTGGATCGCTGAAGACCGCAAGGCCACGCCGCTGAAAGCGTTGCAGGGCATGGTCTGGGAGCAGGGCTATCAGGCCGGGCAGTTGAAGGGGCACGTGTACCCGGACGCCGTTGAAGCGCTCGAGCGCTGGCATCGGGACGGCTTTCAACTGTTTGTTTATTCGTCCGGTTCGATCCAGGCCCAGCGGTTGATCTTCGGCTGCTCAGAGGCGGGGGATCTGACGCCACTGTTCAGCGGCTATTTCGATACCACTTCAGGCCCCAAGCGCGAGGCGCAGTCCTACGCCAACATCACCCAGGCGATCAACCTTGAGGCGGGGCAGATTCTGTTTCTGTCGGACATCGTCGAAGAACTCGACGCGGCGTGCACGGCGGGGATGGCCACTTGCGGGCTGGCCCGCGAGGGTGGGGAACTGGCGGGGCATGTCACCGTGGACAGCTTTGCGCGGATAAATCCCGCCAATTTCTAAACGCCGCAAAACCTGTGGGAGCGAGCTTGCTCGCGATAGCGATATGTCATCCAACATTGATGTTGACTGACACTCCGCTATCGCGAGCAGGCTCGCTCCCACAGTGTTTTTCCGGCAATTTTATTTACAGCGAGTGATAGGTCGGCAGGGCAAACCGTTGCTGGCTCTGCAGCATGGAAATCTGCGGCAGTTCACTGGCTTGTTCGGCGAGGTCGCGGCGAATCGCACTGATGACCCACGTCAGTTGGTCGCCATTGTGCAATTGCTGATAGGAAATCGAGCGCTTGAACACCTTGCCTTCGCCGCCGCTCAGGGTCAGCAGGATCCCACCGTCAGGCCGGGCATGGGTGGTGACTTCGAAGTTGGAGAACAGGGACGAAAATTTTTCCTGAATCAGGTTCATTTCTTTCAGCTCCGTTGGCTCTTGAATGGCAAGCATACGGAGAGGGTTGCAGTGATTGTGCCAGTCTGGGTTGTTTGTAAATTATCTTATAAAACAACAAGTTAGTATCTGTGGTGATTTTTGCTTTCGTGCATTCTGCATGAACGGCCATCGTGCATCCTGCATTTTGCGAGGTCGCTCGGCGATTCGATGGAACCATTGCGTGTGCGGGGGTTCACGATTGGCCTTGTATCAATCGCGGATCAAGATCGCGGATCAAGATCGCAGATACAAAACATTTCAAAAACCGCGTGTACAGCTCAAGAACCGTTGACGTATTTTCGGACTCAGTCATCGCAGCCCGACAATAAAAAGATCGAACGGGAGCATCATGAGTCGCACGTCGAACGACACGATTACCTGGAGCATGATGCTCCGCAAGCTGCCTTCCATCGCCAAGGCCATCCCCCGGGTGGTGAGGGGCATGAAGGCAGCCAACGTCAAGGACCCGACCCAGGCGTGTGGTTTGGGCTGGAGTTTCGAGCAAGCCACGTTGCGCAACCCGGATGGCCCGGCGCTGTTGCAAGGCGACGTAACGCTCAGTTACTCCGAGGTCAACCAATGGGCCAATCGCATCGCTCATCACCTGATCGGCCAAGGCATCGGCAAGGGTGATGTGGTGGCGGTCTTCATCGAGAACCGCCCGGAATTGCTGGTGACGATTCTGGCGGTGGCCAAGGTCGGCGCGATCAGTGCGCTGCTCAATACCTCGCAGACCCGCGACACCCTGGTGCACAGTGTGAACCTGGTGGCGCCGGTGGCGATCATTGTCGGTGAGGAGTTGGTCCCGGCGTACCTGGCGGTGCGTGAGCGGGTGTCGATCAAGGCTGCGCG
The DNA here is from genome assembly GCF_019218985.1 of Pseudomonas sp. PDM30. Classification (NCBI taxonomy): domain Bacteria; kingdom Pseudomonadati; phylum Pseudomonadota; class Gammaproteobacteria; order Pseudomonadales; family Pseudomonadaceae; genus Pseudomonas; species Pseudomonas sp. PDM30. The sequence goes on along the minus strand of NZ_JAHUWM010000007.1, from coordinate 308,065 downwards.
AACCTGGTTCGTTGCCGATCAGGACACCTCTCGCCAACCCGGTATCGCGCCTGAAGGTTTCATCAACCTGATGACCGTCAGCCTCGACGACGCCAGCGACAACCCGGCCAGCAGCCAGCAGATTTTCTTCGACGATCCCTGCTTTTATATCTACACCTCGGGCACCACGGGGCTGCCCAAGGCCGGCGTGTTCAAGCACGGTCGCTGGATGCGCAGCTCTGCGAGCTTCGGCATGATCGCCCTGGACATGCGCCCTGAGGATGTCGTCTATTGCACTTTGCCGCTGTACCACGCCACGGGCCTTTGCGTGTGCTGGGGTTCGGCCGTCAGTGGGGCCAGCGGGTTCGCCATCCGCCGCAAATTCAGCGCCAGTCAGTTCTGGAACGATGCGCGCAAGTACCGGGCGACCACCATCGGTTATGTCGGCGAACTGTGCCGCTACCTGGTCGATCAACCGCCCAGCTCCGAGGACAGCCGGCACGATGTGAAGAAAATGATCGGCAACGGCCTGCGCCCCGGCGCCTGGAGCGAGTTCAAGACCCGCTTTGCGGTGAATCACATCTGCGAGCTGTACGCTGCCAGCGACGGCAATATCGGTTTCACCAACATTCTCAATTTCGACAACACCATCGGCTTTTCCCTGATGTCCTGGGAGTTGGTCGCGTACGACCACGACAGCGGCGCGCCGATTCGACAGGCCAATGGCCTGATGCGCAAGGTCGCCAAGGGTGAGCAGGGGTTGTTGCTGGCAAAAATCGACGACAAGGCCCCCCTGGACGGTTACACCGATCCGCAGAAAACCGCCAAGGTCGTGCTTCAGGATGTGTTCGAAAAGGGAGACCGCTACTTCAACACCGGCGACCTGTTGCGCAGCATCGGCTTTGGGCATGCACAGTTTGTCGACCGCCTGGGCGACACCTACCGCTGGAAGGGCGAAAACGTTTCGACCACGGAGGTCGAAAACATCCTCCTGCAACACCCGCTTATTTCCGAAGCCGTGGCCTATGGCGTGGAAATCCGCAACACCAATGGCCGGGCCGGGATGGCGGCGATCACTCCCGCCGAATCCTTGGCAACTCTGGACTTCAGTGAGCTGCTGGCCTTCGCCCGCGAGCAGATGCCGGCCTATGCAGTGCCGTTGTTCCTGCGGGTGAAAGTGAAAATGGAAACCACCGGGACGTTCAAATATCAGAAGACCCGACTCAAGGACGAGGCCTTCGACCCGGGTAAAACCGGCGATGACCCGATCTATGCCTGGCTGCCGGGGACTCAGACTTATGTACAGGTCACGGAGCAGTTGTTGTCCGACATTCACGGCGGCAAGTACCGCTATTGAATCTGACTATGGCGGCCCATGAGAAAAAACAAGTGACAGTGCCGGGGGCGCTCGGGAAACTGTCGGCTTTTACGAATGACAGAAAAGGGAGTGCCCAATGTCAGACAAAAGCCGCCAGATGACCCCCGAAGAAGCCGCCGAATTTACCGAACAGGTATTCAACAAGGCACGGGAGGGCGATGCGGCGATGATGGCCGCGCTGCTGACCAAGGGTTTGCCGCCGAACCTGCGTAACCACAAGGGCGATACCTTGCTGATGCTGGCCGCGTATCACGGGCATGTGGACACGGTAAAAGTCCTGCTGGAGCACAAGGCCGACCCGGAGATCCGCAACGACAACGGCCAGAGCCCGATTGCCGGTGCCGCCTTCAAGGGTGACCTGGCGGTGATCAAGGCCTTGGTCGATGGCGGCGCCCAGGTTGAAGGCTCGTCCTTCGATGGCCGCACGGCGCTGATGATGGCGGCGATGTTCAACCGCGTCGAAGTGGTCGATTACCTGATCAGCAAGGGCGCCGACCCGAAAGCCAAGGACGCCAATGGCATCACCGCGCTGGAGGCTGCCAGGACCATGGGGGCTTCCGATACCGTTGCGCAACTGCAAAAGCTCTTGAGCTGACGCCGTACCCTGTGGCGAGGGGGCTTTTGTGGCGAGGGGGCTTGCCCCCGTTCGGCTGCGAAGCAGTCGTAGAATCAGCATATGCGGTCTTTCTGATGTACCCCAATTGAATGTTTTGGGGCTGCTTCGCGACCCAACGGGGGCAAGCCCCCTCGCCACAGGTCCGCATTTCCCTCATTAATGCGCTATCCTTCGCGCCCTCAAAATTCACCTCGCTACAGGATCCTCCCCATGAAAGCCGCACTCGTCGAACTCATCAGCAAAATCAGCTCCGGGTGCATGGGCGAAGACGAAATCCTCAAGATCGCGGACGAAGCAGCCCAGGCCTACGCCGATCCCGAGGCATTTCTGACGGCCAATCTGGACATCAACTACGACGAAACCTTCCCGATCCCGCTGGGTGAGTGGGTGGTGGTCGGCAGCCTGCCGGAAACGGTGCTGTTCCAGGCTGACACATACATGGACCTGTTCGCGCAGATCGTCGCCTCGTTCGGCCCGGGGGTGGAGTTCAATCTCAAGCCCAAGCAACTGGCCAGGACCGAAGCCCTGACCGCGCTCAACCGCATCCAGATACAGATGAGCAGCATGAACAAGGAAAACGGTGGCTACACGCTGATGAACTTCAGCCAGTTGCTCGATGACGAGTTGCAGGTGGTCCTGGTCTACGGCAACGACGTGCCACGGGTGCTGGAGTTGTGCACCGAAGTGGGTATTACAGCCGCGCCATCCCTGGAAGCCCTGAAAGTGGCGATCCACGTCTGATCCAGACACTGTCAATAAAAAGGGATCCTCGCGACGACCGTCTATCCTGAGGGTGCATATCACTTTTCGGGAGCGTCACCATGGGTTCTACGTTCAACAGCCTGGTTGCCTTGATCATTTTTGTCCTGGACATCTGGGCCATCATCAACGTCTTCAAAAGTAGTGTCGGGACCGGGATGAAAATCCTCTGGGTACTGCTGATTGCGCTGTTGCCGGTGCTGGGACTGATCATCTGGGCCATTGCCGGGCCGCGGGGCAACGTCAAACTCTGAACAGGCTCCCACAGGATTGTGGAATGCTGATCAACAGAGGTTCGACCTGTCATGTTGCGCGACGTAGAATGCGCGCCTTTCCCGGCCAATCGAGACGCTCGATTGGCCATCATGGGCGGGTAACCGTCCGTTGCCACCCGCATTCATCGGAGCACTTCCCATGAGCAACATCCCTGCCAGCGACTACCTGGAAACCCTCTACGAAGGCTACGGCCAGCGTTTTCGCATGGAAAAACTGCTGCACGAAGTGCGCACCGAGCACCAGCACCTGGTGATCTTCGAGAACCCGCGCATGGGCCGGGTGATGGCGCTGGACGGCGTGATCCAGACCACCGAAGCCGACGAATTCATCTACCACGAAATGCTCACCCACGTGCCGATCCTGGCGCACGGTGCCGCCAAGCGCGTGCTGATCATCGGCGGCGGTGACGGCGGCATGTTGCGTGAAGTGGCCAAGCACCGCAGCGTCGAGCACATCACCATGGTCGAGATCGACGGCACCGTGGTCGACATGTGCAAGGAATTCCTGCCGAATCACTCCAAGGGTGCATTCGATGATCCACGCCTGAACCTGGTGATCGACGACGGCATGCGTTTCGTCGCTACCACCACTGAAAAGTTCGACGTGATCATTTCTGACTCCACCGATCCGATCGGACCGGGCGAAGTGCTGTTCTCGGAAAACTTCTACCAGGCTTGCCACCGCTGCCTGAACGAAGGCGGCATCCTGGTGACCCAGAACGGCACGCCGTTCATGCAGATCGAAGAAGTGAAGACCACCGCCGGTCGCCTGCGCAGCCTGTTCCCGGACTGGCACTTCTATCAGGCCGCCGTACCGACCTACATCGGTGGCTCGATGACCTTCGCCTGGGGCGCCACCAATACCGCTTATCGCAAGTTGTCCCGCGAAACCCTGCAACAGCGCTTCGCGGGCAGCGGCATCATCACCCGCTACTACAATCCTGAAATCCACATCGGCGCCTTCGCCTTGCCGCAATACGTGTTGCAGGCAGTGAACAAGCCAAGTAACGACTGATGGATTGAAACGCAGACCTGTAGGAGCGAGCCTGCTCGCGATGGACGTGAACGATGACGCGGGATGTCTGATTTAACGCGGCGTTCTCAAGTTTTTCGCGAGCAGGCTCGCTCCTACAGAAATTTGCGATGGGTGCAGATCCACCGGAACAATTAGCCAGCTAACAAGGTCGAGATAGAGGTAAGCCCATCCATGGGTTTTATCGAGGAGGCACCAATGCAAAAGTGGAAGGTCACTTTCGTGGATGATCATGGCGAAACCATCAACGAAGTCTTTGAGTGCACCGAGCGCCCGGACTACGAGCGTGCTGCCAAGCTCATCAAGGCCCGGCTTCTTCCTGTCGCCGCCGAACTGGATCTGAACGATCTGGAAGGGCGGACCAGTGACGCGAGCGTCAAAGAGCTCAAGTCCCAGAACAGCATTCAAATCCTCGACATTACTCCAATCTGAACAACACCTGTCGCATTCACATCCAGGCCTTGGCACGGGCTCTGTCTTGAGGCTACTCTGCAAGCGAGATCAGCGAATGAATCGCTAAGGTCTGGTCTTGTAGCTCCATGCTTGTTTCCCGCCGGCACATCGGTTGCCGTCGCTCGCGCTGTTCGGTTGCGGGTGAGGGAGTACGGAAAGTCTATCCATCGTTTTGAGGAGGACGTTTCATGAGCACAGCCTATCAAGAAGACATCAGCAGCAGCGTGCTGCGCCGCATGAAAGAAGGCGGTTTTGACTTTTCACGGTTTCATCCCATCGAGTTCTACGCCATTTTCCCGGATGAGGAGCGGGCACGCAGGGCGGCAGGTCATTTCCACCGTGGTGAATCCCTGGATGCGCAAGTCAGTGTGCGCGACGACGGCGCCTGGGCGCTGGAGCTGTGCAAGGTCATGTATGCCACCTACGACGATATCGGCGACTTCGAACAGGGTTTCGAAGCAGTGGTCGAGCCTCTGGGCGGCATCATCGAAGGCTGGGGTGTGAAACAGGAGGTACGAGGGCGACTCGCATAACCTTATGAACAGTGACAATCAGCAATCACGGCTGACCTTCGGGTTGGCCGTTTTCATTTGTGGGCGTTGGACACCAAAAAAAAAGCCACCAGGGCAGGCGGCTAAAAGGGAAGTCCGGTGAGCTTTTCAGCGAATGCCTGGATTATCCGTACCCATTGCCGGGCAGTGAAATCAACTCTGACTATGCTGGTGATAGGCGACCACCACGCCTTGCAATGAAGCGGGGGCGATCAGGTTGGGGCATTTACCGCACAGGATTGGTGCGGTACGTGCGCGTTGATTATCCAACCGATTGAAATTTAAGCGTTTATGCCGATGGCACGGGCCTTGCGAAGGTCTGGACGTCCGAGTGACAAGGAGTACGGCATGATCCGCACCTATTTTGATGAGATGTACGATGCCGGCGGCCAGGTCCGCCCGCATTATCGGGAGTTTGCCCGTTGGCTGGCCGAGACGCCTGACGAGCTTCTGGCACAACGGCGACGCGAGGCCGATCTGTTGTTTCATCGCGCCGGGATTACCTTCACGCTCTACGGGGACGAGCAGGGCACAGAGCGCCTGATCCCCTTCGACACCATTCCACGCAGCATCCCCGCCAGCGAATGGCGGATTGTCGAACGCGGCTGCATCCAGCGGGTCAAGGCGTTGAACATGTTCCTCGCCGACCTCTACCACGAGCAGCGCATCATCAAGGCCGGCATCATTCCGGCCGAGCAGGTGCTGGCCAACGAGCAGTACCAGTTGGCGATGCAGGGCCTGGACCTGCACCGCGATATCTATTCGCACATCTCCGGCGTCGACCTGGTGCGCGACGGCGACGGCACCTACTACGTGCTCGAAGACAATCTGCGTACGCCGAGCGGCGTCAGCTACATGCTCGAAGATCGCAAGATGATGATGCGCCTGTTTCCCGAGCTGTTCGCGGCGCAACGCATTGCCCCCATCGACCACTACCCGAACTTGCTGCTCGACACCCTGAAAAGTTCAAGTCCCATCGATAACCCGAGCGTGGTGGTGCTGACGCCGGGGCGCTTCAACAGTGCGTTCTTCGAACATGCGTTCCTGGCGCGGGAAATGGGCGTGGAACTGGTGGAGGGCGCGGACCTGTTCGTGCGGGACGACAAGGTCTACATGCGCACCACCGACGGGCCGAAAGCGGTCGACGTGATTTATCGTCGCCTCGACGACGCCTTCCTCGATCCCCTGGCCTTCAACCCGGAATCGATGCTCGGTGTGCCGGGGCTGCTGTCGTCCTACCGTTCCGGCAACGTGGTGCTGGCCAATGCCATTGGCACGGGGGTAGCGGACGACAAATCGGTGTATCCGTTCGTTACCGACATGATCCGTTTCTACCTCGATGAAGAACCGATCCTGAAGAACGTGCCGACCTGGCAATGCCGTAATCCGTCTGAGCTTTCCCACGTGCTGGCCAATCTTCCAGAACTGGTGGTCAAGGAAACCCAAGGCTCCGGCGGGTACGGAATGCTGGTGGGGCCGGCGGCGACGGCGGCGGAAATCGAAGCCTTCCGTGCGCGGATCATCGCCAAGCCCCATGCGTATATCGCGCAACCGACGCTGTCGCTGTCGACCTGTCCGACCTTTGTCGAAAACGGCATTGCGCCACGCCACATCGACTTGCGGCCGTTTGTCCTGTCGGGTCGTGAAACCCGGGTCGTGCCCGGCGGCTTGACCCGTGTCGCCCTGCGCGAAGGCTCCCTGGTGGTCAATTCCTCCCAGGGTGGTGGAACCAAGGACACCTGGGTGGTCGAGGATTAAAGGAAGCCTGTCATGTTAAGTAGAACTGCCTCGGATTTGTATTGGATGTCGCGTTACCTGGAGCGGGCGGAAAACCTCGCCCGGATGCTCGACATCAGCTATTCGCTGTCGCTGATGCCGCAGGACGGTCGTGGCGACGGTTTGCACGAACTGGCCATGCCGCTGTTGATCACCGGCACCCTGGACGATTACCTGGAGCGCCATGGCGAACTGCATGCCGAACGGCTGCTGCATTTCTTCGCCCTGGATGCGGCCAACCCGGCGAGCATCTACAGTTGCCTCGGTGCGGCACGGGCCAGCGCCCATGCGGTGCGTGGGCGCATCACCGCCGACATGTGGGAAAACATCAACGCCACCTGGCTGGAAATTCGCGGCATCGCCGAACAGGGCCTCAGTCGCTACGGCATGAGCCGTTTCTGCGAGTGGATCAAGGAACGTTCCCACCTGTTCCGGGGTGCGTCCTACGGCACCATCATGCGTAACGATGCGTTTCGCTTCATTCGTCTGGGGACCTTTATCGAACGGGCGGACAACACCTTGCGTCTGCTCGATGCCCGCTACGAAATGGCCGGCGATCAGGCCGAAGCGGTCAGCGATGGCACCGCTCATGCGTATTACCAGTGGAGCGCGTTGTTGCGGGCATTGTCGTCGTTCGAGGCCTACACGGAAATCTACCGCGACGCCCCCGGCGCCAGGCATGTGGCGGAGTTGCTGTTGCTGCGCGCCGATGTGCCGCGATCCCTGCGCGCCTGCACCGAAGAAATCGACCAGATTCTCTCGCAATTGCCGGGGGCCAACGGTCGCCCGGCACAACGCCTGGCGGCAGAAATGGACGCACGCCTGCGCTACACCGGCATCCATGAAATTCTCGAAGAAGGCCTGCACGCCTGGCTGACCGAGTTCATCCCGCTGGTGCGCCAGTTGGGTAACGCGATACACAGTTCTTATCTGGAGGCCGCATGAGACTTTCCATTAGCCACGAAACCACCTATCACTACGAAGACAAGGTGCGTGCGAGCATCCAGTATCTGCGCCTGACCCCCCACGACAGCGAGCGCCAGCACGTGCTCAGCTGGCAGCTCGACCTGCCGCGTCCGGTGCGGGCGCAACTCGATCCGTTCGGCAACATCCTGCATGTGCTGACCATGGACGAGCCCCATGAGGCGATCATCATCGGTGCCCGTGGCCAGGTCGATATCGACGAATTGCGTGAGGCCGAACACGAGAGCCAGTCGGCACTGCCGTTTCTGCGCTTCACCCGTTTGACCGAAGCCGACGCCGCCCTGCGTGCGTTCGCCGAGAAGGAATGCAGGCAACGTCGCGATCGCACGGCGCTGATCGATCTGATGCACGGCCTCAACCAGCATATGACCTACACACCGGGCTCCACGGAAGTGGACACCAGCGCGGCCCAGGCCTTTGCCGGACGGTCCGGCGTGTGCCAAGACCACACCCACGCGTTTCTCGCCTGCACCCGCAGCCTGGGCATTCCAGCGCGTTATGTGTCGGGCTATCTGTACAGCGAAAACAGCGAACACCTGGCCAGCCACGCCTGGGCCGAAGCCTGGCTGGATGACGCCTGGTACAGCTTCGACGTGACCAATGAGCTGGCCCGGCCGGAACGCCATCTGAAACTGGCGGTGGGCCTGGATTACCTGGATGCCTGCCCGGTGCGCGGGATGCGCCGGGGCGGCGGGTGTGAGCAGATGCACGCCAAGGTGCTGGTGTCACCGACGCCAGCGCCGGTGATTTCAGTGCAGCAGCAGTAGGCGCGATACCAAGGAACCTTGTGGGAGCGAGCTTGCTCGCGATGGCGTCATTTCAGTCAATACTTTTGTGACTGATACACCGCTATCGCGAGCAAGCTCGCTCCCACAGGTACGATGTTGTTACGGCTTAACCTTGCGCCCGACCATATGCTGCAAATACCCCACCAGGCTCTGCAGATCCCCATCCGGCAACACCTCGGCCGAGAACCCGGGCATCTTCGCTTGCGGCCACTGGCGCAAACTCTGTGGATCGCGGATGTAGCGCTTGAGGAAGTCCGCACCGAAATACTCGGTCGGGTTGTACGGAATATTCAGGTCCGGCCCGAATTGCGCGTCCCCGGCGCCATTGAGTCGATGACACGCCAGGCAGTTCTTCTGGAACAACGCAAATCCCTTGTTCACCGGATCATCCGCCTTCAATGCCGGATCGGGCAGCAGTGCGGGAAAGCGCTCGGCCACGGGTGCCAGGCGTTTGATGCTCGCCACCTGGAATGGCCATTGTTCTGGGCTGATGTTGCCGGCCTGCGGATTGCTCCAGACCAGATAGAACGGCCCGGCGCCCGGCTTGCCTTCGGATAGCGGTGGCCAGGGCTTGCTCGGGTCTTCAATCGCCAGCCACGCCTGTGCACCCTGGGTATTGAGCAACGGCGCGGCGGTCATTTCGGCGGCAAAACCATCCAGCGCAACGGCTTGCAGGTGGTCTTCAGGCTTGATGCCGGTCAGCAGTGCGGACAGCGGCACGGCGCGGTAGCTCATGTCCCGCTTGTAGGAAACGTCGTTGCTGATGTCGATGGTTTGAACCTGAGGATGCTTGAGCAATTGCTCGGTCTGCCAGGTGCGACTGTTCGCGCCCAGCTCCAGGTTCAGCTGTGCGGCATACAGGGGCGAGCCGAACAGCGTGGCCCCGAGCAGAATGAGCATTTTCAAGTGATCGCCGTCCATGTCGTGCAAGTGCCGCAAAGATTGGCACAGCCACGCTGGCCCGGGTAGCGGGCCAGTCACATTTTGAGAGTGGCAATTCAAAAACTGTGACGCCGTAGCTTTATAGACGCGACTAGCCGATGACCTTGGTCAGGTTCGGCAATATCAACAACAGCGTGGTGGCGAAAAGGATGAGCCCGGCTTGACGTACTTTCGATTGTTTGAACATGGCTTGACCGCCTTTTTTGTTATTTCCTGATGCCTGCCCGCATAGCATCCATGATGGCAGCGCGTTGCACTTCCTGTAGTGACGAGTGCCTCGGCAAAACCCGACGACAACTTCGTACATGTTCACCTTAGAGCCCGCGATACGCTTGGCTTAGATCCATTTCGTATGGTGTTCTTCAAATTCGCGTTAAAAATGGCATGAGGCCTAGTGCCAGCTTCTTTGGCAGCCGTTGGCTAGACAGCTTGGTGTCCTGAACGGTAGCTGACTACCGTTCGTCTGAGCGTGAGGGTCAATGTCTGTGAGCGCTGCGGTCATTGAATCAAACGCGGCTCGGGCCAAGAGTGGGCACTCGGTATCTACCCACCTGCACTGCGGTTCGAGGACGTCATGACCCAAGCATTGATTTTCGACGCGTTACGCACGCCCCGTGGCAAAGGCAAGGCCGATGGCGCCTTGCACAGCGTCAAACCGGTGAACCTGGTGGCTGGTTTGCTCACCGCACTGCAACAGCGCACAGCGCTGGACACCAGCCAGGTCGATGATGTGGTGCTTGGCTGCGTAACCCCGATTGGTGATCAAGGTTCCGACATCGCCAAGACTGCCGCTCAGGTGGCCGATTGGGATGTCAGCGTGGCGGGAGTACAGATCAACCGGTTCTGTGCTTCGGGGCTGGAGGCCGTGAACCTCGGCGCGATGAAAGTGCGTTCCGGTTTCGAAGACCTGGTGGTGGTCGGTGGTGTCGAGTCGATGTCCCGGGTGCCGATGGGCAGCGATGGCGGGGCCTGGGCGCTGGACCCGGCGACCAACCTGCACAGTCACTTCACGCCACAGGGCGTGGGTGCCGACCTGATTGCCACCCTTGAAGGCTTCAGCCGTCAGGACGTCGATGCCTACGCCCTGCATTCCCAGCAAAAGGCTGCACGGGCGCGGGCCGATGGCTCGTTCAACAAATCGCTGGTGCCGGTGCAGGACCAGAACGGCATCATCCTGCTCGATCACGATGAGTTCATTCGCGCCGACTCGACCCTGGAAGGCCTGGGCAAGCTCAAGCCGAGTTTCGAGATGATGGGGCAGATGGGTTTCGATGCCACCGCGCTGCGGGTATACAGCCATGTCGAGCGGATCAACCATGTGCACACCCCCGGCAACAGCTCCGGGATTGTCGACGGCGCGGCGCTGATGCTCATCGGCTCCGAAGCCAAGGGCCGGGCGCTGGGCTTGCAGCCACGGGCGCGGATTGTCGCCACGGCGGTCACCAGCACCGATCCGACCATCATGCTCACCGGCCCCGCGCCGGCGACCCGCAAGGCGCTGGCCAAGGCCGGGCTGCGGGTCGAAGACATCGACCTGTTCGAGGTCAACGAGGCGTTCGCGTCGGTGGTGTTGAAATTCATCAAGGACATGGCCGTCGATCCGGACAAGGTCAATGTCAACGGCGGCTCAATCGCCATGGGCCACCCGCTGGGCGCCACTGGCTGCGCCATTCTCGGCACCCTGCTCGATGAGCTGGAAGCCCGGCGCCTGCGTTATGGCCTCGCGACCCTGTGTGTCGGCGGCGGCATGGGCATTGCCACCATCATCGAACGCCTCTGAGCCCGGACATCAAGGAACCCAGTTATGAGCGAAGCCATTCGTTACGAAAAAGACCAGGACCAGATCGTCGTCCTGACTATCGACATGCCGGGCCAGAGCGCCAACACCATGAACGCGGTGTACCGCGAAGCCATGGCGGACTGCGTTGCGCGCCTGGTGGCCGACAAGGACAGCATCGCCGGTGTGATCATCACCTCGGCCAAGAAGACATTTTTCGCTGGCGGCGATCTCAACGAGCTGATCAAGGTTGGCAAACCCCAGGCCAAGGCCTTCTACGACATGGTGCTGAGCCTCAAGGGCCAGTTGCGCGCCCTGGAAACCCTCGGCAAGCCTGTGGTCGCGGCGATCAATGGCGCCGCACTGGGCGGCGGCTGGGAAATCTGCCTGGCCTGCCATCACCGCGTGGCGCTGGACCACCCGTCGGTGCAACTCGGCCTGCCGGAAGTCACCCTTGGCCTGCTGCCGGGCGGCGGAGGCGTGGTGCGCATGGTGCGCATGCTCGGCCTGGAAAAAGCCCTGCCTTATTTGCTTGAAGGCAAGAAAGTGCGGCCACCACAGGCATTGCAGGCAGGATTGATCGACGCGTTGGCGACTGATCACGAAGACTTGTTGGCCAAGGCGCGGACGTGGATTCTGGCCAATCCAGCGGCGGTGCAGCGCTGGGACGTGAAGGGCTACCAGATTCCGGGCGGCACACCGTCAAACCCGAAAGTTGCGCAGATGCTGGCGATTGCGCCGTCGATCCTGCGCAGCAAAACCCAGGGCACGATGCCCGCGCCAGAGAAAATCCTCTGCGCAGCGGTCGAGGGCGCCCAAGTGGACTTCGACACGGCGCACTTGATCGAAACCCGCTACTTCACCGAACTGACCACCGGCCAGGTCTCGAAGAACCTGATTGGCACGTTCTGGTTCCAGCTCAACGAAATCAATGCCGGCGGCTCGCGGCCTCAAGGCTTTGCGCCTTATGTCACCCGCAAGGTCGGCGTGCTCGGCGCCGGGATGATGGGCGCCGGTATTGCGTTTGTCAGTGCGTCGGCGGGGATCGATGTGGTGCTCAAGGACATCAACCTCGCGGCGGCGCAGAAGGGCAAGGCGCATTCGGCGGCGCTGCTGGACAAGAAGGTTGCTCGCGGACAAATGAGCATCGAGCAACGCGACACCGTTCTGTCACGCATTCAAACCAGTGAAAGCGATGCCGACCTGGCCGGTTGCGACCTGATCATCGAGGCAGTGTTCGAGGATCGGGATTTGAAGGCCAAAGTCTCGTTGGCGGCGCAGAAGGTCGTCGGCGCGGACGCGGTGATCGCCTCCAACACCTCGACCTTGCCGATCAGCGGCCTGGCGTGTGCCGTGCCCGATCAGAGCAAGTTCATCGGCCTGCATTTTTTCAGCCCCGTGGAAAAAATGCCGCTGGTGGAAATCATCAAGGGCGCCAACACCAGCGATGAAACCCTGGCCCGCGGCTTCGATTACGTCCTGCAAATCAAGAAAACCCCGATTGTGGTCAATGACAGCCGCGGTTTCTTCACGTCGCGGGTGTTCGGCACCTTCACCAATGAAGGCATTGCCATGCTGGGTGAGGGCGTGAGCGCGGCGATGATCGAGACTGAAGCGCGCAAGGCCGGCATGCCGGTAGGACCGCTGGCGATCTCTGACGAAGTTTCCCTCAGCCTGATGAACCATATCCGCCTGCAAACGGCCAAGGACCTGCAAGCAGAAGGCAAACCGCTGACAGAACACCCGGCATTTGCCGTGATTGACTTGTTGCTCAATGAGTTCAAGCGTCCGGGCAAGGCTGGCGGTGGAGGTTTCTACGAGTATCCGGCGGGCGGCCAGAAACACCTGTGGCCTGAGTTGAAAACCCGCTTCGAGAAAGCCGACGGGCAGATTTCGCCCAAGGACGTGCGTGATCGCCTGCTGTTCGTGCAAGCCATCGAAACCGTACGCTGTGTGGAGGAGGGTGTGTTGACCTCGACGGCGGATGCCAACATTGGCTCGATCTTCGGCATCGGTTTCGCCGCCTGGACCGGCGGTGCGCTGCAGTTCATCAACCAGTACGGCGTGCAGGACTTTGTGGCCCGAGCCCAGTATCTGGCCACACAGTATGGCGAGCGGTTCGCGCCTCCCGCCTTGCTGCTGGAGAAGGCCGCCAAAGGGGAGGGGTTCTAAGGGGGATATGATGCATTTCGGGGCTTGCCTTGTCACAGCGTTTCAAGGCAGGCTCTGGGGTGTGCATTATTCCCATCACGTGTCAGGTATTTTTTATGTCGTTACGCATCTGCATTCTGGAAACCGACCACCTGCGTCCGGAATTGGTTGACCAATATCAGGGCTACGGGCAGATGTTCAAACACCTGTTTTCGCAGCAGCCGATTGCCGCCGAGTTCACCGTCTACAACGTGGTGCAGGGTGAGTACCCAAGCGACGACCTGACGTTCGACGCCTACCTGGTGACGGGCAGCAAGGCCGACTCTTTCGGCACCGACCCGTGGATCGAAACCCTCAAGAAATATCTGCTGACCCGCTACGAGAGCGGCGACAAGTTGCTGGGCGTCTGCTTCGGTCATCAGTTGCTGGCGTTGCTGCTCGGTGGCAAGAGCGAGCGTGCGACCCAGGGTTGGGGCGTCGGCACCCACAATTACAAATTGGCCGCCAAGGCGCCGTGGATGAACCCGGTGCGCGAGGAGCTGACGTTGCTGATCAGCCACCAGGATCAGGTCACGTCGCTGCCGGAGAACGCCACGGTCATCGCTTCCAGCGACTTCTGCCCGTTTGCCGCCTACCACATCAACGACCAGGTGCTGTGCTTCCAGGGGCATCCGGAATTCATCCACGACTACTCCCGTGCACTGCTGGATATTCGCCAACAGGCACTGGGCGAGCAGGTCTACTCCAAAGGTATCGCGAGCCTGGAACAGGAACACCACGGCACCACGGTTGCCGAGTGGATGATGCGGTTTGTCGCGCACAAGCCAACAGCTGTTTAAAACCTGTAGGAGCTAGCCCTGCTCGCGATGGTCGTGAACGATAACGCGCCAAACCTGACAGCCCGCGGTGCTCTCAGGTTTTTCGCGAGCAGGCTCGCTCCTACAGCCACCCCGATTTCTTGAAGCTCGCCCACAACCCCAGACAACCCACCGTAATAAACCCCAGCACCCCGAAATACCCGTAGTGCCAGCCCAACTCCGGCATGTTCTGGAAGTTCATTCCGTAGATCCCCGCCACCGCCGTCGGGAAGGCCAGAATCGCCGCCCAAGCCGCAAACTTGCGTTGCACCACGCTCTGGCGAGAGGCCTCCAACAGCACCCCGACCTCAATCGTCTGGCTGGCAATATCCGCCAGCGTTGTCAGGTCTTCCATCTGTCGAGTGACGTGGATCTGCACATCGCGAAAGTACGGGCGCATGTTCTTGTCGATGAACGGGAAGCTCAGCCTCTGCAATTCCTCACCGATCTCAATCATCGGTGCCACATAACGACGCAAGCGCAAAACATCACGACGCAGGCCATGTAGCTTCTGGATGTCGTAGTCATTGAGCGAGCCGCACAACACGTTGCGCTCCAACTCATCGATTTCCCCGTGAATGGCTTCGCCCATCGGCTGGTAGTTTTCGATCACGAAATCGAGGATGGCATAGAGTACGAAATCTTCCCCGTGCTCAAGCAATAGCGGACGCGCCTCACAGCGTTGGCGGACATGGGCGTAGGACGCGGAGTGACCGTTGCGCGCAGTAATGATGTAGCCATTGCCGGCAAAGATATGCGTCTCGATGAACTCGAGTTTGCCCTCATGGCGGATGGGCGAATACGTCACGATGAACAGCGCATCGCCGAAGGTTTCCAGCTTCGGTCGGCTGTGCTTTTCCAGGGCGTCTTCGATGGCCAGTTCGTGCAGGTTGAACTGGCGTTGCAGATTGTAGAGCTCCTCGGCGTTCGGCTCTTCGAGGCCGATCCAGACAAAGTGCCCGGGCTTTGCAGCCCAGGCTGCGCCTTCGTCAAGGCTGATATCAGTGACTCTCTTACCGGCGCTATAAACCGCAGCAGCAACAACTCTACCCATGATGGTGGTTCACTTCTTTTGGCAGCTTTCAATTGGCAACGAATGCATTGGCAGTGTGGCTCAGCTTAGCCTTGCAGTGTTTGAGAGTCAGTTAAATCTGCCGAGTTCTGGGCAAAGACGCACAGGCAAAAGAAAACCCGCACCAGGCGGGTTTCTTTTTCAGGCGGCTTGCAGTTGCCGGTCCATCGATTCGATGCATTCACGCATCTGCTCGCGGCACTGAGCGATCAGCAGGGGCATGTCGTCCAGGCTCAATCCAGCGGTGGGAATCGCCGGCAACGAGCGAATCAGGATTTTCCCGCTGCGCCAGCGGTTCAACCGCATGTGTTTGACGTAACTGCTGACGCACACCGGGACAATCGGCACCCCGGCGGCAATGGCCATCTGAAAGGCGCCTTTCTTGAAGGGCAGCAAGTCCTCACCCAAGTTGCGCGTGCCTTCCGGAAAAACCCAGATCGAGGTGTCTTTGTTTTGCAGGGTGTGGGTGGTGGTCAACATCGACTTGCGTGCCTTTTGTGCATTGCCACGGTCGATCAGCACATTGCCGGCCAGCCAGAACAACTGCCCGAACAGCGGCACCCACTTCAGGCTCTTTTTGCCGATGCACACGGTACGACGGGGCACCACGTTGCCAAACACAAACAGGTCATAGTTGGACTGGTGATTGGCGATGATCACGCAGCTGTCGGGTTTATCCATCAACGGCCCGACTTCGGCCTTCACTCGCAAACGCAAAATGCACATGGCCGGCCATGCGTACAGGCGTGCGCACAGGCGGCTGTTGTCCGGATTGAACGGCCGGCACAGGCCGAGCATCACCCCCAGCACACCCGCCACGATAAAGTGCAGGCCCATCAATGACATACGGCACAAAAACAGCATTTACAGGCCCCACCGGGACAAAAGGTGGCGCAGTGTACGGATGTGCACTGTTTTCGGCAATTGCTCCCAGGGAAGTGGGAGATGGTCGATGTTTGAGCTGATGTTTCCGACTGTTTGGTCAGATGCAGCCTAGAGCGGTCACAGACGTTTAACGCAGACATGTATGAAAAAGCCCGACACGACGGTCGGGCTTTTCGTTGCAGCAGATCCGGGCTTAGCCCAAATGCTCCTGATCCTGGATGATCGCGTTGTCCAGGGCCTCCAGCAGCGCTTTGCGCACTTTCAATTTGGTGTTCTTGTGCGCGGTCATGTTGATCTTCTTCAACTGACGAGCCGCCGCCAGTGCCGCGCCTTGCAGTTCTTCAGGCGAGACCACGACATCGAGGAAGCCGGCCGCCACGGCGCCTTGTGGATTGAACATCTCGCCGTTGACCACCGAACGTTGCAACGCCACTTTGTTCAGGCGGTCACGGGCAATCTCGATGCCCGCGTGGTGCATGGTCATGCCGATCTGCACTTCGTTCAGGCCAATGCTGAACGCACCTTCAACGCCGATGCGATAGTCAGCCGCCAACAGCAGGAACGCGCCCTTGGCCACCGCGTGCCCCGGGCACGCCACGATCACCGGGAAGGGGTGCGACAGCAGGCGGCGGGCCAGGGTCGAGCCGGCGGTCACCAGCGCCACGGCTTCTCTAGGACCGGCCGTCATCACCTTCAGGTCATAACCGCCAGAGAGAATGCCCGGCTGGCCGGTAATGATCACCACCGCACGATCAGCCACTGCCCGATCCAGCGCAGCGTTGAACTCGGCAATCACATCCGGGGAGATGGCATTGACCTTGCCATTGCTCAGGGTCAGGGTCGCGATACCGTCTTCGAGATGGTAGGAAATCAACTCACTCATGACGCTATTCCTTTCAATAAAGTTGGGCAGACGTTACCCACCGCCGCAAGCCAGGTAAAGCGCCGTGACTGACCCGCCAGTCACCCTTTGCCCGCCCGTCAGGCGCAGCCCGCCGTGCCTGCTGCGCATTCCCCTCTATATAGAAGAGGGCACGAAGCCGGAGATTGGCCGGTTTGCCATGGCCGGGAACGACCGGAAACGCTGAATCGCGTTAACCGCATGAAAATTCTGAAAAAAATGTTTGCCATCGGAAAAGCTTTCGACTACATTAGCGCGCCTCGACAGACAGAACATGTTTGAAGAGATACGGTGAAGTGTCCGAGTGGCTTAAGGAGCACGCCTGGAAAGTGTGTATACAGGAAACTGTATCGAGAGTTCGAATCTCTCCTTCACCGCCACATTTAGTAAACACAAACCCCTGATTTTCCTAGAGAAAGTCGGGGGTTTGTGGTTTTTGGCGTCTGAAAAAGGGCGATATGGGAATGTTGCCGGATCATATTCCCGTTCGTATGCCCCATCTACTCCGCAATCCGGCCCCAAATACATCATCCTGCCGATAACCAAGCGAAAACGAAGCAGGTCCATGGGCAGCGCATTTATGTCGACCCGAAGGCCGAGATGGTCATCGTCCGCTACGCATCCCATCCGGTGGCCAACAACTCGGCCAATGATCCCGTCACTTTGCCGGCGTTTGACGCGTTGGCTGACTATCTGAACAGGAAGGAACACCCATGATCATCACCACGACCCAGTCCATCGAAGGCCGGCAAATTACCGCCTACCTGGACATCGTCAGCGCCGAGTCGGTGCAAGGGATCAACGTTGTCCGCGACGTGTTTGCCGGGATGCGCGACTTTTTCGGCGGGCGTTCCCAGACACTGGAGCGAGCGTTGAAGGAAGCACGCATTCAGGCCACCGATGAGATCAAGGAGCGGGCTCAGGCGCTTCAGGCGGACGCGGTGGTCGGGCTTGATTATGAGATCAGCATGCCGGCCGGTAAGGGAGGAATGGTCGTGGTGTTTGTGACCGGGACTGCGGTCAAGTTGAGGTAAAAGGTGAGAAGCCATTCGTCGGTCACGGGGAAATCCGAACGGCAGGTCCGTTAGTGACCGTCTAGTCTCAAAAACCTTGGCGATCGATATTCTTTCAGGCAAAGGGCTTGCCGATGTCGATCGCGCTTTTTGAAAGGGGTGGAGAGATGGCTGATCCGTATATCGAGGACGATGGCGCAGAGTTTCCGATCAACAACTCCGTGCGGTGTGGTCAGACCCAGTATGTGGCCAGTTTTGGCGAGGACCAGACTGAGGTCGACAAGATCAAGACCAGGGCGTGCCGGGTACTGAAGGGCAAATTTTTACCCAAGGTGACAGCGCCGGTCAGGAAGTAATCGAACGTCAGGCAGACCCCGTCATAGAGCGGGGTTTTTCATGCCTGAAAAATTTTATGACAATTTTTTTGAAGGGGCAGATCTTTCACAAACTTTTCACAACACCCTCCGTAATCTCGACTCATCCGTTAGAAAGCAACACCTGGCCCGTTTCCCCAGCGGGCTTTTTTTTGTCCGCGATAAAACCTTTTCGGTAAACGCTGTCCAACCCTCGCCAATCGCGAAGTTGGACCGGTGTGCTGGACTTTATCCGCGCAAAAGCATTCAATCTCGCCCCCTTTTGTGTACCCCCTATTTTTGAGGTTTTTGTCATGCGTTTAACACTGCCCGCTCTGGTTCTGGGGCTTCTGGTTGCTCAAGGTGCAATGGCTGGTGACGGCACTGCCGCGCTGGGCGGTGGCTTGGGCGGCGCATTGGGTAACGTCGTCGGCCAGAAGATGGGCGGCAGCACTGGCGCCGCGATTGGTGCGGGCGTCGCTGGCGCGGCAGGCAGCGCAGTTGCCGCCAAAAAAGGTCATCGCACCAGCGCTGCTATCGGTGGCGGTGTCGGCGCGGCCGGTGGTTCGGTGATCGGCAATAGCCTCGGCGGCAAGTCCGGTGCCACCATCGGTGCGGGCCTGGGCGGTGCATTGGGCGGCGGCGTGGGCAGCAACCTGGCCAATGGTCACAAGCGTCACTGATCCTGATCCAGATTTGAAAAGAGCCCGGCTTGATGCCGGGCTTTTTCATTTATGAACGTTTTACGCCGCAATGGCTCAAATCTTCCATACTCCCTTGAAGAATGTGAGGCGTGCCATGAACCCGAAAACCAACGACAAAAAAACCGTAAGCCAGAGTGCTCGGCGATTGATGTTGCCTGCGATTGTTTTTGGATTGTTGGTTTCTCAGGTGGCGCTGGCGGGAGGTAATGGAGATGCCGCAGTGGGCGGTGGTCTTGGTGGGGTGCTGGGCAATGTTGTCGGTGGCCAGGTGGGTGGCAGCACGGGTGCGGCCGTCGGTGCCGGGGTCGGC
This sequence comes from Pseudomonas sp. PDM30, assembly GCF_019218985.1. Lineage (NCBI taxonomy): Bacteria > Pseudomonadati > Pseudomonadota > Gammaproteobacteria > Pseudomonadales > Pseudomonadaceae > Pseudomonas > Pseudomonas sp. PDM30. Next base: position 288,508 of record NZ_JAHUWM010000007.1, on the reverse strand, counting down.
GGCGCGGCCGGTAGTGCCATTGCCGCACCAAAGCGCAGTCGCACCGAAGCGGCGGTAGGCGGTGGTTTGGGCGCGGCGGGTGGATCAGTGATCGGCAACAGTCTTGGCGGTTCGACCGGATCGGCCATCGGTGCCGGTCTTGGCGGTGCAGCCGGTGGTGCGGTCGGCAATGATCTGGGGAGTGATAGCGGCCACTCCCATTCCGGTGGCGGACATAAACATTCGAACAAGCACCACAATAAGCACCACAATAAGCATCACTAGTTGAGCGAGGCATCCCATGACTGCGAAAAGCGAAGACAAGGAAGAAAAGGGGCCGAGCGCACAGCCATCTATAAACGATCCCGGCAATGAAGATCCGGGATCGCTGATGGACGATGCGACGGTGCCGCTTAACGATGCTGATGATGCGGGCGATGTGGGGAATATCGAGTTTGAAGATGAGGAAGAGGACGAGGACTGATCGAATCGTGCTGTCGGATTGACCGGTTGTCCAGCTGATCGAACGTGTCCATCGCCCGATCCTCGCCAGGTCGTGGCCTGCACTTCAGGTCACGCGAGAGGTGCGATATGAACACTGATCGGAAAGTCCCCGACGTTGATGAAACACCGGAGTATCCGCTGCCGTCGCCTACCGATTCCTTGAGCCGCGACCAACGACCACCGGACGATGATGATGCAGGTGTGGAGCAGGTTCCGAGCGACGACGATGATATAGAGGCCAATCCAGAAGATCGGGACGATGGCACGGGTGAGCCAGCTATTACAAAGCGACAGTGAAGCACCCCGGGTCTCGATTGCTTCTTTGAAGCTTCGGTCCGAGGGGGGAATCCGGTTAGAAAATTCCCCGGGGCTCTAGTGAGTCTCCGCAATACACCTATTTATTCGACGGTTTTGGAGAGGGCGCATCAGGCTCTCCCTCATCAACCTTTGCCCTTCCTTGCCCATACGGCACCGAGCATCCCGGCCTGTTCTCCTGCGGGCAATTCCCGCCCAATCCCAATGGAGCCACCCACCCCGTCGGGTTCCGGGTGTACCGATACGGGTTCAGCCCACCGGCCAGCATGACCGGATCCAGCGTCAGATAACGACCAATGTCGGGATGGTAGTAGCGATGACGGTTGTAGTGCAGGCCACTCTCGGCGTCGAAGTATTGCCCCTGAAACCGTAGAGGCTGTTTGAGTCGTTCGCCGTCGCCCTGGCTCACTTCACGAAGTTTGCCGTGGGCGGTGTATTTGGCCGACCAGACGATAGCGCCGCCGTAGTTGGTCAGTTCCTGCGGAGTACCGAGGTGGTCGAGTTGGTAGTAGAGCGGGCGGGCGTCTGCCCGGCCTTTTCCGTCAAGCAGCGCCAGCGGGCGGAAGCTGCCGGGTTCGTAAACGTAGCTGCGGTAGTGCTCGGGAGTGCTTTCGGCGATGAGCTGGTCGCCTTGCCAGAAGAATTGCGTGGTCTGGCTGTCGATGGTTTTGCGGATGCGCCGGCCGAAGACGTCGTAGCGGTAGCTGACACTTTTACCGTCCGGGGTGCTGACGCTGATCAGGCGGTGCTGGCTGTCATAGGTGTATTGGGTGACTTGGGGCGGCATGCCGCGGCGTTCGCGGATCAGGTTGCCGAAGGCGTCGTAGTCGTAGTGGCTGTTGCAATGGCGGTGCAGACGGTTGCCCTGGAGCACGAACGGGCCTGGACGGCCACGGATCAGCAGATTGCCGGCCGGGTCATGGGTGAAGTTCTCCGCGAACGGATCGCGGTCGTGGCGTACGCCGGTCAGGCGGTCGAACGCATCGTATTGATAGTGGCGTTGGCCGTGACGGCTGTCCGCAATCTGCAGGAGATTGCCCTTGGCGCTGTAGGCATATTCGCGGCGATACAGCGCTCGTTGCTTTTGGCTGACGCAATGGAGCTGCAAGCGGCCTTGCTCGTCGTAGGCGTAGTCGCTGAGCAGCAGGCCCTGTTGGCGTTGCTGTTCGCGCCCGCCGACAAAACGGTGGCAGGTCAGGCGCGTGCCATTGAGATCGATGGCAGTGAGGGCGCCCCCCTTGGCATGGTGGTAGACAAGGACACTGTCGTCCGGAAGGTGCAGCCGCTTGAGCCGACCGCAGGCATCGTAGCCGTAACGCAGGGTGCCCCAGCCCTGATGTTCGGTGATCAGCCGGCCCTGGCGGTCGTATTCGAACGCCAGCGGATGGCCTTGACCGTCATCGACGCGAACCAGTCGCCCTGAGTTGTCGTAGTGGTACTCGACCTTGATCCCGTCGGGCAGGGTCTTGAGCAACAAGCGCCCGGCGCTGTCGCGTTGGTATTGTGTGACGAGTTGCGAACCGTCGTCGCCGAACTCGGTTTTTTTCAGCAACTGGCCATTACCGTCATACGCATAGGTGGTACGACGGCCATCAAAGCCGGTTTCCTGTCGGATCAATCCGCCAGGCGTGTAGTCCAGCCGATAGGAGTCGCCGACCTCGTTTTCGATCTCGGTGAGCAACAGTTGCGCATGATCGTAGCCGTACTTCAGCGTGCTGCCGTCGGGGTTGATCCGACGGCTGACCAAGTGCAGGTCGTCGGCGTATTCGTAACGGGTTACCCGTCCCAGTTCGTCGGTTTCGGCGGTGACCTGGCCGTAGGCGTTGTAGCGATAGGCACGGCAGGCACCGGTGGGCAGCGTGATCCTGGTCAGTCGACCCACGGCGTCCCACTCATAGCCGGTGACGGCACCGTGTTCGTCCTGCCGGGTAATCCGCCGGCCCAGCACATCGTAGGAAAAAGCGCGCTGGGCACCGTCCGGCAAGGTCTCCTCCAACATTTGCCCCAAGGCGTTCCAGACAAACCGGTGACCGCTCTGATCGGGGAATCGGATTGTCAGCAAGCGCCCCTTGGGGTCGTAGAAATAGCGGGTGATCTGCCCGTCGGGATCGGAAACAGCAGTGATGTCGCCCTGGGCATTGCGCTGACAGGTCCAGGTCGCCTGACCACGGGTGAGGGTGCGCAGGAAACCGTGCCGATAGTTGCAGGTCATGGGCGCCTCATCGGGCGCACGCCGCACGATCAACCGGCCGGCTTCGTCATAATGGTATTCGGTGACGGCGCCGAGGGCGTCCTGCTCGGCGATCAGGCGCCCCTGATCGTCGTAGGCCCTGTGCAACTCACCGCCGTCGGGCCCGACCTGGCGCACCAGGCGTGCGCGGTTGTCATGAACGTAAACTTCTTCGCTACCGTCGGCGTTGTTCACTGTCACACAGCCTTGATCGTCCCAGGCGTAACGTGCCTCCATTTGCGAAAACGAGGCCCAATGATGGATGCAGCGAGCTGCCTTGCCAGAGCGTTCCCACGCCCAGAAGAAACTCGCGCCGCCGGCCAGTTGCCGTTGCAGGATCACGTGCTGCTCGTCGTAGTCATAGCGCTCGCTTTCACCTGCGGCGTTGGTTGCCTCGATCAAGCGCCGGCGGGCGTCGTAGCGGTAGCTGACCAGTGTCTGTTCGGTGCGCCAGGTGTTTGCCTCGCAGTCGCCGCGCTGAAACACCTGATAGTCGACGGCCACCAGGTGCTTGACGTCGTAACGCAGCAATAAGGCGCGGTCGGCGCCGTTGTCCAGGCGTTGGATCCGGTCACAGCGGTCCCGTTGCACCGTCAGGCGATTGCCGTAGGCATCGCTGATCGTGCTGAGCCGGCCGTCATGAAAGTGGTAGAACCGCGCGCGGTGGCCGGCCAGGGCGAGGATCAGTTCGTCCGGCTCTTCGCCGAGGTAAATCGCCGCCCGCGACAGGCTGTTGTGGATCACCGGGCGCGCCGCCGTCGGCCGTGGAAAGGGCGTGCGGCGGTTTTCGGGGTCGATCCACAGCACCCGCTCGCTGTGGAGTTCCAGGTGCTGGGACAGCGAATGGCTCCAGCCAAAACCGAGGCCACTGTCGATTTCGACGGCACTGGTGCGATAGAGACGGGTGAAGTCGAAAGGCAGGATTCCGTCGAGGGTGCCATCGGTCAGGGTCAGCAGTTCTTCACCGGTAACCATCGACACCGGGCCGTTGTGGGTGGCGGTTCGCTCGGCGGTGTCGATACTGACACCATTGGGGTTTTTCGCCTGTCTGGAGGCGTCCTCGTGGCGTTCATGCCTGCCGGGGCAAAGTATCAGGGGACCGCTGGCGGGGCATGCCAATACCTCTTGGGGATCGAACATCTGCTGTCTTTCGCTTGGCGGAAAGTGGAGCGCGAAACTCTGCGGGGGATCGGCGAGGAAAGAAGTCGGGAAAGGGTGGCGCTTGCTGTAGGGGGATTCGCTAAATCGCGGAGGGCCATTCGGCGCCGATCGGGATTTCATCATTGCTCTAGACCAGCGGCGCTCGCTATGCTGCTGAATCCTTTAATCCATGGGGCATCGGCCGTACCTGAGTTGCCCGGGATACCTTAGAAAACGGATCAGATGCGATGAATGCACCACTGAAAGCATTCGGCCCGATCAAGGCCGTGATTTTCGATATGGACGGCTTGTTGCTGGACACAGAAGGCATCTACACGGAAGTCACCTCCATCATTGCCGCGCGTTACGGCCGGACGTTCGACTGGAGCATCAAACAGAACATCATTGGCCGGGGCGCGGGCGATCTGGCGCGCTATGTGGTTGAAGCGCTGGACTTGCCGATTACGGCACAAGAGTTTCTGGTGATCCGCGAGCCGCTGATGCGCGAGCGTTTTCCTACAGCGCAGGCAATGCCCGGAGCACAGGAACTGGTACGGCATCTGAAGGCCAACAACATTCCCATTGCCGTAGGCACCAGTTCTTCGAGCCAGTCGTTCGGCCAGAAAACCACCTTGCACCGCGACTGGTTCGCCTTGTTCGACTTTATCGTCACCGCCGATGACGCCGAGGTGGGCGCGGCCAAACCGGCACCGGATATTTTCCTGACGGCGGCGCGGCGTCTGGGCGTTGCACCGCAAGACTGCCTGGTGTTCGAGGATTCGCCCTTCGGCGTCACTGCGGCGAAAGCGGCAGGGATGACGGCGATTGCGATTCCGGATGCGGCAATGGCAGATGCCAGGTACGCACACGCCGATGGCATTCTTCGTACGCTGAAGGCGTTTGTGCCGAGTGCTTTTGGTTTGCCGGCGCTTGAGTGGGCCTAGCTAAAAAGACAGGTCGACTCTGGCAAATGTGGGAGCGGGCTTGCTCGCGAAAGCGGTGTCTCAGACAACATCAACGTGTCTGATACTCCCTCTTCGCGAGCAGGCTCGCTCCCACAGTTACTGCAGTTGGCTGACACGCATCAGGCGCCGAAACCACCGTCGATGGTCAGGCTGGCCCCCGTGATATAGCCCGCTTCAGGGCTGACAAGGTAGGCGACGAAGCTGGCGATCTCTTCGGCCTTGCCGTAACGGCCCACGGCCATCAACGGGATCAGGCTATCCGCAAAGTCACCCTCGGCCGGATTCATGTCGGTGTCGACCGGGCCCGGTTGCACGTTATTGATGGTGATGCCTTGCGGGCCGAGATCACGGGCCAGGCCTTTGGTCAGGCCGACCAGCGCCGACTTGCTCATGGCGTACGGGCCACCACCGGCGAAGGGCATGCGGTCTGCGTTGGTGCTGCCGATATTGATGATGCGACCGCCTTCGGTCATGTGTCTGGCGGCGGCCTGGGTGGCGATGAACACGCTGCGCACGTTGATGGCCAGGGTCTGGTCGAAGTCTTCGAGTTTGAACTCGGCCAGCGGTGCGACCGCCAGTACCCCAGCATTGTTGACCAGGATATCCAGGCGACCGAAGGCTTCTACCGTGGCGGACACGGCACCGCGGATGGCGTCGGCGTCGGCGCTGTCGGCCTTGATGGCCAGGGCCTTGCCGCCCTTGGCGGTGATGCTGTCTTGCAGTTCTTCGGCTTTGGCCGTGGAGCTGACGTAGGTGAAGGCAACGGTGGCGCCTTCAGCAGCCAGGCGCTTGACGATGGCTGCGCCGATGCCGCGGGAACCACCTTGAATCAAGGCCACTTTGCCGCTGAGGTTCTGAGTAGTCATATCGATCTCCAAGTCCCGAGGCGAGATGTCCCGGTTGATGGAGGCTAGTATCGATTCAGGATTACGTGCTGTGTAGACCATAGTTACGATAGTCTGTGTAAACCAAAAGTTTATAGTGGCGCTTATGGAAACCTTCAGCAGTATCGAATGCTTTGTGCGCAGTGCCGAGGTCGGCAGCTTTGCTGAGGCGGCGCGGCGCTTGAGCCTGACACCGGCGGCGGTGGGCAAGAGCGTTGCCAAGCTCGAGGCGCGCCTGGGTGTCAGATTGTTCCAGCGCAGCACTCGCAGCCTGACCCTGACGGAAGCCGGTCAGTTGTTTCTCGGCGAAGTCAGCGGCAGCCTGCACACGATCCAGAATGCCGTGGCCAATCTCGCCAGCGCCGGAGGGCAGCCGGCGGGCACCTTGAAAGTCAGCATGGGCACAGTATTTGGCTGCCTGTACATTGTGCCGATGCTCGGCGAGTTTCTGCGGCGATTCCCGGCGATCAACCCGGACTGGCACTTCGACAACCGCCAGGTCGATCTGATCGGGCAGGGTTTCGACGCGGCCATCGGCGGCGGCTTCGAATTACCCCAGGGCGTGGTGGCACGCCGGCTGAGTCCGGCGCATCGGGTGTTGGTGGCTACGAAGGACTACCTGGAGACACATGCAGCGATCAGCGAGCCGGATGACCTCAAGCACCATGACGGGATTCTGATCCGCTCACCGCAGACCGGTCGTGTACGCTCCTGGCAGTTGACCCATCGCAATCAGCAACACAGCCCGTTGACGCTCAAGGCGCGGATGACCATGAGCGATTCCGAGGCCGCCTGCGCCACGGCCGCGCAGGGTCTGGGCATTGCGCTGGTGAGCATGCCGTTTGCCGCGAGCTATCTGGAGTCGGGCAGGCTGCAGCGGGTGCTGCCGGATTGGTACATCGACGACGGTTACACCTCCATCTATTACGCCGAACACAAACTGCTGCCGGGCAAGACCCGGGCGTTTGTCGAATTCGTCATTGAGCAGTTTGCCGAGCGGGGGTTGGGGCAGAGGTTCAGTGCGGTTTGAGCCTGGCTTAAGACCGAGGTGTTGCCATCGCGGGCAAGCCACGCTCCCACAGGTTTTGCGTCGAATACATTACTGAGGTGCGATGCAAAACCTGTGGGAGCGAGCTTGCTCGCGAAGGGGGCACTGCGGTCTACCGGGCAAACCGCCCCGGCCAACCAATGATGTTTTTCGGCCGTGGCGTCGCATAAGTCCGCACCTTCGATGTCGACAGCCCCAGTCGCACCAATGATTCGGCAATGGTCACCGCCGCCGTCACCCCATCCACCACCGGTACCCCGGTACGTCGGCGAATCTGCTCGTCCAGCCCAGCCATGCCGCCGCAGCCCAGGCAAATCACTTCGGCCTTGTCCTGGGTCACCGCCAGTTCGGCCTGATGGACGATGGCCTCGAGTGCGCGCTGCGGTTCGTGCTCCAGTTCCAGTACTGCCAAACCACTGGCCCGTACCGAGGCGCAACGGTCCCAGAGGCCGGAGAGCTTGAGGCGATCCTCAATCAGCGGCACGGTGCGGTCGAGGGTGGTGACCACGGAATAGGCGTGACCGAGGAACATCGCCGTGCTGGCGGCGGCGTCGGTGATGTCCACCACCGGCACATTGAGCAGTTCCTGCAAGCCTTCACGGCCGTGCTCGCCGTAGCCGGCCTGGATTACGGCGTCGAACGGCTGGTCGTAGGACATCACCCGGTCCATGACCGCGATGGCCGCCAGGTAACTCTCGAAATTGCCTTCGATGGAGTCGGCACCGAAGTGCGGGGTGAGGCCGACGATTTCCGTGCCGGGCGACGCGACGGCCTGCGCCGAGCGGGCGATGGCCTGGGTGATGGATTCAGTGGTGTTGACGTTGACCACGAGAATGCGCATGGGGAGTCCTTATTGCAGTTGGTTCTGCGGCCCGACAACGCCGGGCCGCGACAGGATCAGTGGCTGACGTTGTCGACCGCGATGGCTTCGCCGCTAACATCGACGTAATGCGGTTGGCGCTTGGCGATGATCAGGTAGAGCATCCCGGCGATACCGGCACCAATCAGCCAGGAGAATGGCGATACGCTGTGGAAGCCCGGTACCAATGCCAGGACGATGGCGATCAACGCAGCAGGAATGAACGCCGCCACCGCGCGCAAATTGACACCGCGACTGTAGTAATACGCGCCGTCAGGGTCTTCGCTGTACAACTGCGGCACGTTGATCCGGCCTTTGCGTACCAGCCAGTAGTCGACCATGATCACCCCGTACAACGGGCCGAGCAGGGCACCGAGGCCGGACAGGAAATACACGATCACCAGCGGGCTGTTGTAGAGGTTCCACGGCAGGATCAGCACGGCGATGGTCGCGCTGATCAGCCCGGCGCGGCGGAAGGTCAGGTACTTGGGCGCCAGGTTGCTGAGTACGAACGCCGGGGCGACGAAGTTGGCCATGATGTTCACCGCCACGGTGACGATCAGGAACGCCAGGCAGCCGAGCACCAGGAAGAAGGTGTTGGGGATCGAGGCGATGATTTCGGTCGGGCTTTCGATGATCCGGCCATTGATCTGAAATTGCGCGCCGCACAGCAGGACGGTAATGCCGGCGAATACCAGGATATTCACCGGCAAGCCCCAGAAATTTCCGACCTTGATGGTTTTGCGGCACGGCGAGGAGCGGGCAAAGTCGCAGAAGTTGAGGATCAAGGTGCCGTAGATCGCCAGCCACAGTGCGCCACCGGCAAAGATGTTGCGCCACATCTCACCGCCAGTCAGCGGCTCACGGATAGACCAGGCGATGGTCGCATCGGCCTGGGTGTACATCCACGCGGCAAGGGCGGCGACGGTCAGCAAAATCACCGGGCCGGCAAATGCCTCATAGCGCCGCACCATCTCCATGCCATAGGCCAGGATCGCCAGTTGCACGAACCAGATCGCGACGAAACACACCCAGCCCAGGGTCGACAGACCGAGGATCGAGTCGTGGTCGTAGTCGGCGAACCCGGGATGGACCGCCGTTAACAGCACGCGAAAGACCACGGACGCAAGATACGTCTGGATACCGAACCAGGCGATGGCGATAACGGCGCGGATCAATGCAGGAATCTGCGCACCGTGAATGCCGAAACTGATCCGGCTGATGACCGGAAACGGCACCCCGGTTTTCTGGCCCATGTAGCCAGACAGGTTCATGAAGAAGTAAACCAGCGCGGCGCCGATTCCCAGGGACAGAAGAATCTGCCAGCCACCCAGACCCAAGGCGTACAGGCCTATGGCAAACGAGTAGTTGGCAATGTTGTGCACGTCGTTGGTCCACAGGGCAAAGATGCTGTAGCGGCCCCAGCGCCGACCTTCGGACTTGGTCGGTGCCAGGTCCTTGTTGTGCAATCGGGGGCTGAGCACCACGGGAGCGTGATGCGCCTGATTGTCGACGGTGTGGATGGAATGGGAGGAGGGTAGATCCAGCGCGATGTTGTTATTGGAGAGACTAGTACGCATTCCGGCAGGCTCCTGATGCTCGACATCGCGATGACTGTGCATGAGCGTTGGCTCGACAAATCTTCGTCGCGGATGGCGAATATCATTGGTTACGGGGCATCTGCAGCCTGTACGGGATAGGGCGCTTCAGGCTTGCGGATCTAAAGTGTGTGTATGTTTTGAATTGATTGTATACAAAACATGTATGCACTTAAGCCAGATCCATGCCAGTCGGGAGATCTATGAAACGCGCTATTCATTTCGTTTTGTTATGGCGGTTCGCCAAGCTACTGAAAAATAGGCAATTAAAATTGACCGATTGAACAGGTATTTATTTTACGAAGGGGATTCAGGAGGACATGGCGGTGTACGTCAGGCGAGGGGATGTAACTTTTGGGGGCGCAGAAACGAAAAGTGCACACATAAATGGCACCGATGGTGACATTTATGTGTACACATTTTTGTGGGAGCGAGCTTGCTCGCGATGGTCGTCAATGAAAACGCTGTATTCCTGACACCCCATGGCGCTCTTGGGTTTATCGCGAGCAAGCTCGCTCCTACAGAGGGGGATCACAACGCTCGGGATCAGCCTTTGGACTTGCTGATGATATTCCCCGCATGCAGCCCGCATTCCTTCTGCGTCGCTTCTTCCCACCACCAACGGCCTTCACGCTCATGCTGGTTCGGCAATACCGGGCGGGTGCAGGGTTCGCAGCCGATGCTGATGAAACCGCGTTCGTGCAGGCTGTTGTACGGCAACTCAAGCATGCGGATGTAGCCCCAGATCTCTTCGCTGGTCATTTGTGCCAGCGGGTTGAACTTGTACAGGGTACGTTCCGGGGTGGAGAACGCGGTGTCGATTTCCATTACCGCGACGGCGCTGCGGGTGCCGGGGCTCTGGTCCCGACGCTGGCCGGTCGCCCAGGCCCTCACGCCTGACAGCTTGCGGCGCAGCGGTTCGATCTTGCGGATGCCGCAGCATTCGCCATGGCCGTCCTTGTAGAAGCTGAACAGGCCTTTTTCCTTCACGAACGGCTCAAGTTTCGTGTAGTCCGGCGACACCAGTTCGATGTCGATCTTGTAGTGCTCGCGCACCTGATCGATGAAGCGGTAGGTCTCGGGGTGCAAGCGACCGGTGTCGAGGCTGAACACTTTGACGTTCTTGTTCAGCTTCCAGGCCATGTCCACCAGCACCACGTCTTCGGCGCCGCTGAAAGATATCCACAGGTCATCGCCGAACTCGGCAAACGCGAGTTTCAGAATGTCCTGGGCGGATTTGTTGGCATAGGTCGTGGCGAGTTCCACGACGTCGAACGTTGGGCTCATCAGGGCGGCTTCCTACAGGTCGGTGGCGCTGGGCGCTCTATATGGGGTCGATGGTAACAAAAAGCTGCACGGGCCGGGGCATCCTCTGCGTTGCGCAGGCAGGCCCGAATCGCTAGAGTTCGGCAGTCTTTTTGCTCGCTCGACTCAATAATCAATACAAATGGGAGTGTCTTGTGGAAATTGCCTGTCTGGATCTTGAAGGTGTGCTGGTTCCGGAAATCTGGATCGCCTTCGCCGAAAAAACCGGGATCGAATCCCTCAGGGCCACTACCCGGGACATTCCCGACTACGACGTGCTGATGAAGCAGCGCCTGCGAATTCTCGACGAGCACGGCCTGAAGCTCTCCGACATTCAGGAAGTGATCGCCACGCTCAAGCCGCTCGATGGCGCCATCGAGTTCGTCGACTGGCTGCGCGAGCGCTTCCAGGTGGTGATCCTGTCGGACACCTTCTATGAGTTCTCCCAGCCGCTGATGCGTCAGCTGGGCTTCCCGACCTTGCTCTGCCATCGCCTGATTACTGACGACACTGGGCGTGTCACTGACTATCAACTGCGTCAGAAAGATCCCAAGCGTCAGTCGGTCCTGGCCTTCAAGAGCCTCTACTACCGGGTGATCGCGGCGGGGGATTCCTACAACGACACCACGATGCTGGGCGAGGCTGATGCCGGGATTCTGTTCCATGCGCCGGATAACGTGATTGCGCAGTTCCCGCAGTTCCCGGCGGTGCACACGTTTGAAGCGTTGAAGCAGGAGTTCATCAAGGCATCAAACCGGACCCTGAGCTTGTAATCACATTCCCTGTATGTAGGAGCGAGCCTGCTCGCGATGGTCGTCAACGATAACGCGGCAAGACTGACACCCCGCGGCGTTTTCAGGTTCATCGCGAGCAAGCTCGCTCCTACAGTGATGGGGATGGTCAGAGGTTCTGCAGCGTATCGAGCAGTACCTTCACCTTGGTAATCGACTCCTGATACTCAGCCTGCCACTGCGAGTCCGCGACAATCCCGCCACCGCCCCAGCAACACACCTGCCCGTCCTTGACCAGCAAACTACGGATGGCGATGGAGCTGTCCATTTCGCCGCGTACGTCCAGGTACAGCAACGAACCGCAATACAGGCCGCGCCGGGTCGGCTCCAGTTCGTCGATGATCTGCATGGCACGAATCTTTGGCGCGCCGGTAATCGAGCCGCCGGGGAAGCTGCCGGCGATCAGGTCCAGGGCATCGCGCTCATCCGCCAGTTCACCGGTGACGCTGCTCACCAGGTGGTGCACGTTCGGATAGCTTTCCAGGCTGAACAGTTCCGGCACCCGTACTGAGCCTGTGCGGCAAGTGCGACCGAGGTCATTGCGCAGCAGGTCGACAATCATCAGGTTTTCCGCGCGGTCCTTGGGGCTGGCCAGCAATTCGGCGGCGTTCGCGGCGTCCTGTTCGGGTGTCAGGCCCCGGGGGCGAGTGCCCTTGATCGGGCGGGTTTCCACATGGCCCTGGCTGACTTTGACAAAGCGTTCCGGCGACAGGCTGAGTACGGCATCGCCATCAGGCAAGTTCTGGAAACCGGAAAAAGGCGTCGGGCAAGCAGCGCGTAGCGCACAGTAAGCGGCCCACGGATCACCCAGGCAGGGTGCGCGAAACCGTTGGGCGAAATTGACCTGATAGCAGTCGCCGGCCTGAATGTACTGCTGGATGCGCTCGATGGCCTGTTGATACTCGTCTGCGCTCAGATCGGCAGTCATCGGGGTGAGCAGTTTGAAGGGCGTGACCACTTCCGGTGCGGGCTGACTGAACAGTTCGATCAGGCGCTGACGCTCGCTGTCGGGCAGGGTCGGGTGGAACACCAATTGACTGGTCTGCGAAAGGTGATCGCTGATCAAGGCCCAGCCGTACAAGCCGAAACGCGCGTCGGGCAGATGCAGGTCATCACTGGCCTGGCTCGGCAGGCGTTCCAGATGTCGGCCGAAGTCGTAACTCAGGTAACCGATCAACCCACCGGCAAACGGCAACTCATAATCTGCCGGCAGAATGGCTTCGCCCAGGCGTGTCAGGTTGTCGCGCAGGCGTTGCAGGAAAGCATCGCCACTTTCGTCGGGCGACACCGTCAGTTGTTCCAGTGGCCAGGCGCTGAGCAGGTCATATCGACCGCGGTCGGCGCTGGGGCGGCCACTGTCGAGCAGGACGGCACCGGGTGCATGGCGAATCGCCGCGAAATATTCGGCGGGGTTGGCGCGATAGGGCAGCGGGTGTACGGAACAGGTCAACATGGGCGGGGGAAGTCAGCCATCGAGGCGGGGTGGCGATTGTAGTCCCCTCGGAGAATTGCTCCTAGAGGGGATTGATTGCTGTAGGAGCGAGCTCGCTCGCGATGGTCGTCAACGATAACGCTGTATGCCTGACCCCCCACAGTGTTTTCAGGTTCATCGCGAGCAAGCTCGCTCCTACAATCGATGGGCCTCAGCCCTCGACCGCAGGAATATGCCCAAACATCTCCTGCACAAACGCCACGCGTTCTTCGACCGATTCACTCACGCCGCGCGCCTTCAGGTCTTCCAGCCGCGCCTCGACCGCATGAGTGCGCAACGTCAGGCCGCAGTCATTGGCAATCTGGATATTCAGCCCCGGCCGGGCGTTGAGCTCCAGAATCAGCGGGCCTTTTTCCTGGTCCAGGACCATGTCGACACCGATGTAGCCCAGGCCGCACAACTCATAGCAACCAGCGGCGAGTTTCATGAAGCCGTCCCAGTAGGGCAGTTGCACGCCATCCACTGCGTTGGTGGTGTCCGGGTGTTTGTTGATGATGTTGTTGAGCCAGGTGCCGCGCAGGGTCAGGCCGGTGGCCAGGTCCACACCGACGCCGATGGCGCCCTGGTGCAGGTTGGCCTTGCCGTTGGACTGGCGCGTCGGCAGGCGCAACATGGCCATCACCGGGTAGCCCATCAAAACAATGATGCGAATGTCCGGCACGCCTTCGTAACTGATGCTCTTGAAGATCTGGTCCGGAATCACGCGGTATTCGATCAGCGCCCGGTCGCGGTGACCGCCCAGGGAGTACAGGCCGGTCAGGATGCTGGAAACCTGGTGTTCGATTTCTTCATGGCTGATGATCCGGCCGGACACCGTGCGATAACGCCCTTCAAAGCGGTCGGCGATGACCAGGATGCCATCTCCGCCAGCGCCCTGGGCCGGTTTGATCACGAAGTCATTGCGTGCGCCGATGATCTCTTCGAGATTGTCGATTTCCTTCTCGGTGGAGATCACGCCATACAGTTCAGGCACATGGATGCCGGCAGCGATGGCGCGTTCCTTGGTGATGATCTTGTCATCGACGATCGGGTACAGGCTGCGCTTGTTGTATTTGAGCACGTAGTCTGCGTTGCGCCGATTGATCCCCATGATGCCCCGGGCTTCCAGGGCCTTCCAGGTCTTCCAGAGGCCGAACATCAGGCGTCAGCCTTTTTCAGGAAGGCCTTGAAGCGCACCAGTTCGGTCAGGCGGTAACCGCGATAACGACCCATGGCCAGCATGAAGCCCACCAGAATCAGCAGGATCGCCGGGAAAGTGAACACGAAGTACACCAGTTCCGGCACGCTCATGATCAGGTGCGCCAGGGACGCGGCGAACAGCGTGCCGACGGCCACTTTCATGGCATGGCCACCGCCGCGCTCTTCCCAGGTGATCGACAGTCGTTCGATGGTCATGGTCAGGATCACCATCGGGAACAGCGCCACCGACAAACCGCGTTCCAGGCCGAGTTTATGGCTGAGCAGGCTGATGGCTGCAATCAGCACCACCACGAACGTCAGCACCACCGACAGCCGCGGCAGCATTTGCAGTTTCAGGTGTTCGAGATAGGAACGCAGCGACAAGCCCAGCGCCGTGATGATGGTAAACAGCACGATACCGAAGCCGAGCTGGGTTTCGCGGAAGGCCAGGGCGATCAGCACCGGGGTGAAGGTGCCCAGGGTCTGGATGCCGATCAGGTTGCGCAGGATCAGGATCACCAGCACGCCGATCGGGATCATCACCATGATCATGAAGGTCTGCTGGGTTTGCAGCGGCAGGCCGTACAGCGAGTACTCGAGGAAATTGGCGTCGGTGTTTTCGTCGGTCAGCTTGGCCAGGCGAATGGCGTTCATTTCGCTGTTGTTCAGGCTGAAGGTCACGTTGGCTTTCTTGCCACCATCGACGGTGATCAGGTTTTCGTCGCCGGTCCACCACAGCAGGCGGTCGGTCGGCAGGCCCTGTTCACCGGTTTCCGGGTTGAAGTACAGCCAGTCGGTGCCATTGAAACTGCGCAGCCACAGTTCCGGCATTTGCGGCTGGTCGGCCACCAGGCGGATGGTGTGGACCTTCTCGATCGGCACATGGGCGATGGACAGCAGCAGCTCGACGATTTTCGCCTTGTGCGCCGCGGATGGGTCACCAGCCAGCAGCAGCTTCACGTTGTCGTCGTTAAGGTTGTTGACCCGCTTGATGGCTTCGCCGACGAAAGTTTCGACATCGGCCGAGTGTTGGCGAATCGGTGCGAGCAGGGCTTCGGCGGCGATTTTTTCCGGGCCTTCGATGGTCATGCTGTCGCGAAAGGTCGGGCCTTTGATCTTGGCTTTCTCACCGGAATAACGCTTGGTCAGCACCAGGCGGTAATACAGCGTCTGATTGCCTTTGGCCCGGCGTGCCGACCAAGTGACCTTGCGGTTGCCGTCGACCCGGTTCACGGCCACGCCGTAGTTGTTGGAGATGAAGCTCTCGTTGAGGCTCACGAAGTCGCGGCTCAGCGGAGGCACGAACATCTGGATCTTGACCGGATCCTTGGCACTGGCGACGAACTCGACCTTGGCGTCGATGTTCCACAGGTCGTCGGTGGCGTCTTCGGTCACCGGGATGCCCAGCACGAAGATCTGATAGGCCGTAACTGAAATGCCCAGCACCACCAGGATGGCGATCAGCAGTTTCAGGTGAAGGGTAAGAGAGCGCATTTGAATTACTCGGCGGTATGAGCGTCGGTGGTGCAGGCAGGTTTGCCGGCAGCATATTTAAGGCTGGGGTCAACCAGAGCATCGAAACGTTTGAGGGCTTCGGAGCCAATCAGTAGCGGGTATTGGAAAGCGCTGCGGTCGGTCAGGTTCACTTCGATGCTGCGCAGGGCCGAGCCCATGCAGATGTCCAGTTCGATCACCGGGCGGGCGGTGTACTTCTTGCCTTCTTCCGGATCGTAGTCGCCGGCCCGGCGCTTGATCTTGCTGACACGGGCCAGCGGGCGTTCGATCGGGTGCGAATGGGCGGCGTCGATGGCCAGGTAAAAGCGCACCCACGACTCGCCGTTGCGTTTGAAACGTTTGATATCCCGTGCACTCAGGGATGCGGTTTTCGCCCCGGTATCGAGTTTGGCCGCCACCTCCAGATCGATGCCATTGAGCGATGCGTACTCGTTAAGGCCATACACGGTCTTTTCCCCGGCCATTGCGAAGCCGGGCAGGCAAAGGAAAAAAAGGACGGTGGGGAAGGGCTTGAGTCTCATAAATCCTGATGCGCAGCGGTCCGACTTGATTCAAGGCCCTGGCATCGCTGCGCAAGCTCCCTCGTATGCCTGTCAGGTTTTTATGACAGGCAGTGCAGATGTGACAAACAAATGCGGGCGGCATTCTAGCACGGTGGTTTGATGGCGCCAGCGCTGGCCGGTGGCTATAAATAGGCCGGTTGCTTCGTAATGGTGCAACCGGTTATCAGAAGATTGTCGACAATATCGATTTATACTTTGACTGTGCCGCCAGTATTCGCTAGTTTTTGCGGCACTGGCTTACAAGGTGTCGACAATATGCTGGATCAACTCGATCCCCCGGTTTCTACGCAAGACGATACGGAGACGCTTTCCGAGAACGTCTTCCGACGCATTCAGGCGGCTATCGTCAAAGGCGATATCGCGCCGGGCAGCAAAATCTCCGAACCGGAACTGGCGCGCACCTACGGCATCAGCCGTGGCCCGTTGCGCGAGGCCATCCACCGTCTGGAAGGCCAGCGCCTGCTGGTTCGCGTGCCGCATGTCGGCGCACGGGTGGTGTCGCTCAATCACGCCGAACTGATTGAGCTATACGAAATCCGCGAATCCCTGGAAGGCATGGCCTGTCGCCTGGCCGCCGAGCGCATGAGCCTCGAAGAAATCGACGAGCTGCGTCGGGTCCTGGAAACCCACGAACGCGATGAGGCGTTTCAGGCCGGGAGAGGCTACTACCAGCAGGAAGGCGATTTCGACTTCCACTACCGAATCATCCAGGGCAGCGGCAACCGTACGCTGACCCAAATGCTCTGCGGCGAGCTGTATCAACTGGTGCGCATGTACCGCATCCAGTTTTCCACCACGCCCAATCGCCCGCACCAGGCGTTCGCCGAGCACCACCGAATTCTCGATGCCATCGCCGACCGTGACGGTGAACTGGCCGAGTTGTTGATGCGCCGTCACATCGGCGCCTCCAAACGCAACATCGCCCGTCATTACCAGGACGGCGCTAACCCGACAGCCAAACGAGGTGAGTCATGAGTTTGAACAAGAGCACTCCAGGCCAGCGTTTCCGCGATGCGGTCGCCAGCGAGCATCCATTGCAAGTGGTCGGCGCGATCAACGCCAACCATGCGCTGCTGGCCAAGCGCGCCGGTTTCAAGGCGATCTACCTGTCGGGTGGCGGGGTGGCTGCCGGCTCCCTCGGCGTGCCGGACCTGGGCATCACCGGCCTGGATGACGTGCTGACCGACGTGCGCCGCATCACCGATGTTTGCGACCTGCCGCTGCTGGTGGACGTGGACACCGGTTTCGGTTCCTCGGCGTTCAACGTCGCCCGTACCGTGAAGTCGATGATCAAGTTCGGCGCGGCGGCGATTCACATCGAAGACCAGGTCGGCGCCAAGCGCTGCGGTCACCGTCCTAACAAGGAAATCGTGACCCAGCAGGAAATGGTCGACCGCATCAAGGCTGCAGTCGATGCCCGTACCGATGACAGCTTCGTGATCATGGCCCGTACCGACGCCCTGGCGGTGGAAGGTCTGGAGTCTGCCCTGGATCGCGCCGCCGCGTGCATCGAGGCCGGCGCTGACATGGTGTTCCCGGAAGCCATCACTGAACTGGAAATGTACAAGCTGTTCGCCAATCGCGTGAAAGCGCCGATCCTGGCCAACATCACCGAGTTCGGCGCGACGCCGCTGTACACCACCGAACAGCTGGCCGCTGCCGACGTATCGCTGGTGCTGTACCCGCTGTCGGCGTTCCGTGCCATGAACAAGGCTGCAGAAAACGTCTACACCGCGATCCGTCGCGATGGCACGCAACAGAACGTCATCGACACCATGCAGACCCGCATGGAGCTTTACGATCGCATCGACTACCACACCTTCGAGCAGAAGCTCGATGCGTTGTTCGCCGCGAAAAAATGATGAACCCCGTGTACCTGTAGGAGCGAGTTCGCTCGCGATGGTCGCCAACGATAACGCGGGAAATCTGATGCCCCGCGGCGATTTGATGTTTATCGCGAGCAAGCTCGCTCCTACAGGCTGGTTTCCCTAAAAAATTCAAGAATTGGAGACAGCAATGGCCGAAGCAAAAGTACTCAGTGGCGCCGGGCTCCGTGGCCAGGTAGCCGGGCAAACCGCACTGTCCACCGTGGGCCAGTCGGGTGCCGGTCTGACCTATCGTGGTTATGACGTACGTGAACTGGCGGCTGACGCACAGTTCGAAGAAGTTGCCTACCTGCTGCTGTACGGCGAACTGCCGAGCAAGGCGCAACTGGCAGCCTACGTTGCCAAACTGAGCAAGCTGCGCGACCTGCCGCAAGCGCTCAAAGAAGTGCTGGAACGCATCCCCGCCGACGCCCACCCGATGGACGTGATGCGCACTGGCTGCTCGTTCCTGGGCAACCTGGAGCCGGAGAGCAACTTCTCCGAGCAACACGACAAGACCGACCGCCTGCTGGCCGCGTTCCCGGCGATCATGACCTACTGGTATCGCTTCAGCCACGAAGGCAAGCGCATCGATTGCGTGAGTGACGAGCAGTCCATCGGCGGCCACTTCCTGCACCTGCTGCACGGCAAGAAGCCGAGCGAGCTGCACGTCAAGGTGATGAACGTTTCGCTGATCCTCTACGCGGAGCACGAGTTCAACGCGTCGACCTTCACCGCACGTGTTTGCGCCTCGACCCTGTCCGACCTGTATTCGTGCATCACCGCGGCCATCGGCTCGCTGCGCGGTCCGCTGCACGGTGGCGCCAACGAAGCGGCGATGGAAATGATCGAGCGTTTCTCGTCGCCGGAAGACGCGATCAAGGGCACCCTCGGCATGCTCGAGCGCAAGGACAAGATCATGGGCTTCGGCCACGCGATCTATAAGGACAACGATCCGCGTAACGAGGTGATCAAGGGCTGGTCGAAAAAGCTTGCTGACGAAGTGGGCGACAAGGTGTTGTTCCCGGTGTCCGAAGCCATCGACAAGACCATGTGGGAGCAGAAGAAACTGTTCCCGAACGCCGACTTCTACCATGCCTCGGCGTACCACTTCATGGGCATCCCGACCAAGTTGTTCACACCGATCTTCGTCTGCTCGCGCCTGACCGGCTGGGCCGCCCACGTGTACGAACAACGTGCCAACAACCGCATCATCCGTCCAAGCGCCGAATACACCGGCGTTGAGCAGCGCAAGTTCGTACCAATCGAACAACGCTGAATGGTGGCGGCCGGCACCGGGATCTGAATGCAACGCAGATCCCTGTAGGAGCGAGCTTGCTCGCGATGGAGTGTCATTCACATTGGTGTCGACTGACACACCATCGCGAGCAAACTCGCTCCCACAGTGGATTGTGTTCACTTCAAGTCTGGTGCCAGGCCCCACCTTTT
This sequence comes from Pseudomonas sp. PDM30, assembly GCF_019218985.1. NCBI lineage: Bacteria > Pseudomonadati > Pseudomonadota > Gammaproteobacteria > Pseudomonadales > Pseudomonadaceae > Pseudomonas > Pseudomonas sp. PDM30. The sequence goes on along the minus strand of NZ_JAHUWM010000007.1, from coordinate 268,827 downwards.
GTAACTACCGTGACCGAGTCCTGACGATGAACACACAATTTCGTAAACCGCTGCCCGGCAGCCACCTGGATTACTTCGATGTCCGCGCAGCGGTCGAGGCGATCCAGCCTGGCGCCTACGACACCCTGCCGTACACCTCCCGTGTACTGGCGGAAAACCTTGTGCGTCGCTGCGACCCGGCCACGCTCACCGAATCCCTGAAGCAATTCATCGAGCGCAAGCGCGACCTCGACTTCCCGTGGTTCCCGGCCCGCGTGGTGTGCCACGACATTCTCGGCCAGACCGCGCTGGTCGACCTCGCCGGCCTGCGTGACGCCATCGCCCTGCAGGGCGGTGATCCGGCGCAAGTGAACCCGGTGGTGCCGACCCAACTGATCGTCGACCACTCCCTGGCCGTCGAGCGCGGTGGCTTCGATCCGGAGGCGTTCGAGAAGAACCGCGCCATCGAAGACCGTCGCAACGAAGACCGCTTCCACTTCATCAACTGGACCAAGAAGGCGTTCAAGAACGTCGACGTGATCCCGCCGGGCAACGGCATCATGCACCAGATCAACCTGGAGAAAATGTCTCCGGTGATCCAGGTGCGTGACGGCGTGGCCTTCCCTGATACCTGCGTCGGCACCGACAGCCACACCCCGCACGTCGATGCGTTGGGCGTGATCGCCATCGGTGTCGGTGGTCTGGAAGCCGAAAGCGTAATGCTCGGTCGCGCATCGTGGATGCGTCTGCCGGAAAGCGTCGGCGTCGAGCTGACCGGCAAGCTGCAGCCGGGCATCACCGCCACCGACATGGTGCTGGCGCTGACCGAGTTCCTGCGCAAGCAAAAAGTGGTTGGCGCGTGGCTGGAATTCTTCGGTGAAGGTGCGGCGGCGCTGACCCTCGGCGACCGCGCGACCATCTCCAACATGGCCCCGGAATACGGCGCCACCGCGGCGATGTTCTACATCGATCAGCAGACTATCGACTACCTCAAGCTCACCGGCCGTGAAGACGAGCAGGTGCAGTTGGTCGAGAACTACGCCAAGCAGGTCGGCCTGTGGGCTGACAGCCTCAAAGGCGCGCAGTACGAGCGCGGCCTGACCTTCGACCTGTCTTCTGTGGTGCGCAACATGGCTGGCCCGAGCAACCCGCACGCCCGTGTGGCGGTGTCGGATCTGGCTGCCAAAGGCATTTCCGGTCAGTGGGACGATGTGCCGGGGCAAATGCCGGACGGCGCGGTGATCATCGCCGCCATCACCAGCTGCACCAACACCAGCAACCCGCGCAACGTGATCGCCGCCGGCCTGCTGGCGCGCAACGCCAACAAGCTCGGCCTGACCCGCAAGCCGTGGGTCAAGTCGTCCCTGGCACCAGGTTCCAAAACCGTGGCGCTGTACCTCGATGAAGCCGGTTTGACCGATGAGCTGGAACAGCTCGGTTTCGGCGTCGTGGCCTTCGCCTGCACCACCTGCAACGGCATGTCCGGCGCACTGGACCCGGTGATCCAGCAAGAGATCATCGACCGTGACCTGTACGCCACTGCTGTGTTGTCCGGTAACCGTAACTTCGACGGCCGGATTCACCCGTACGCCAAGCAGGCGTTCCTCGCGTCGCCGCCATTGGTCGTTGCTTACGCCATCGCCGGTACCATCCGTTTCGACATCGAAAAAGATGTGCTGGGCGTTGTCGACGGCAAGGAAATCCGCCTGAAGGACATCTGGCCGAGCGACGAAGAAATCGACGCCGTGGTGAAAGCCTCGGTCAAGCCTGAGCAGTTCCGTCAGGTCTACATCCCGATGTTCGCCATCCACGAAGACACCGGTCCCAAAGTCGCGCCGCTGTACGAGTGGCGCGAGATGAGCACCTACATCCGCCGTCCGCCGTACTGGGAAGGTGCGTTGGCCGGCGCCCGTCCGCTCAAGGGCATGCGCCCGCTGGCGGTGCTGCCGGACAACATCACCACCGATCACCTGTCGCCGTCCAACGCCATCATGCTCGACAGCGCCGCGGGCGAATACCTGGCGAAAATGGGCCTGCCGGAAGAGGACTTCAACTCCTACGCGACTCACCGTGGTGACCACCTGACCGCGCAGCGCGCGACCTTCGCCAACCCGAAACTGTTCAACGAAATGGTTCTGGAAAACGGCAAGGTCAAGCAGGGTTCGCTGGCCCGCGTCGAGCCGGAAGGCAAAGTGATGCGCATGTGGGAAGCCATCGAGACCTACATGGATCGCAAGCAGCCGCTGATCATCATCGCAGGTGCCGACTACGGTCAGGGTTCGTCCCGCGACTGGGCGGCCAAGGGCGTGCGCCTGGCGGGTGTGGAAGCGATTGCCGCCGAAGGTTTCGAGCGCATTCACCGCACCAACCTGGTGGGCATGGGCGTGTTGCCGCTGGAATTCAAGCCGGGCACCAACCGCCACACCCTGGCCATCGACGGCAGCGAAACCTACGACGTGATTGGCGACCGCACCCCGCGTGCCGAGCTGACCCTGGTGATCCATCGCAAGAATGGCGAGCGCGTCGATGTGCCGGTGACCTGCCGCCTCGACACTGCTGAAGAAGTGTCGATCTACGAAGCCGGTGGCGTGCTGCAACGCTTCGCCCAGGACTTCCTCGAAGAATCGGCGGTTGCTGTTTAACACACGCCTTGCAGACACGGGACTTTGAGTCCCGTGTCTGTTTTCAGATTAGGAGTAACGAGCACCATGGCTCATGCACCGCAGATCAAAATTCCAGCGACATACATGCGCGGCGGCACCAGCAAAGGCGTGTTTTTCAGCCTGAAGGATTTGCCTGAAGCGGCACAGGTCCCGGGCCAGGCTCGCGACGCTTTGCTGCTGCGGGTGATCGGCAGCCCCGACCCGTACGACAAACAAATCGACGGCATGGGCGGCGCGACTTCCAGCACCAGCAAAACCGTTATCCTGTCGAAAAGCATCAAGGCCGATCACGATGTCGATTACCTGTTCGGTCAGGTGTCCATCGACAAGCCCTTCGTGGACTGGAGTGGCAACTGCGGCAACCTGTCGGCGGCGGTCGGTTCGTTCGCCGTCAGCAATGGCCTGGTGGACGCCAGCCGCATCCCGCAAAACGGCGTGGCGGTGGTTCGCGTGTGGCAGGCCAACATTGGCAAAACCATCATCGCCCACGTGCCGATCACCAATGGTGAAGTACAGGAAACCGGCGATTTCGAACTCGACGGCGTGACCTTCCCGGCGGCCGAAGTGCAGATCGAGTTCCTCGATCCGGCGGCGGACGAAGAGGGCGGCGGCGGTTCGATGTTCCCTACCGGCAACCTGGTGGACGACCTGGAAGTGCCCGGCGTCGGCACCTTCAAGGCGACCATGATCAACGCCGGTATCCCGACGATTTTCGTCAATGCCGAAGACATCGGCTACAAGGGCACCGAGTTGCAGGGCGCGATCAACGGCGACCCGAAAGCCTTGCTGATGTTCGAAACCATCCGTGCTTACGGCGCATTGCGCATGGGCCTGATTTCGAACATTGACGAAGCTGCCAAGCGCCAGCACACGCCAAAAGTGGCCTTCGTCGCCAAACCGGCGGATTACGTATCGTCCAGTGGCAAAGCCATTGCGGCGGGTGATGTCGACCTGCTGGTGCGTGCGCTGTCCATGGGCAAGTTGCACCACGCGATGATGGGTACTGCTGCGGTGGCAATCGGCACGGCGGCAGCGATCACCGGTACGCTGGTTAACCTCGCGGCAGGCGGTATCGAACGCAACGCGGTGCGCTTCGGCCACCCGTCCGGTACCTTGCGCGTCGGCGCCGAGGCCAGCCAGGTCAATGGCGAGTGGACCGTGAACAAAGCGATCATGAGCCGCAGTGCACGGGTGTTGATGGAAGGGTTTGTCCGTGTGCCGGGTGATTCTTTCTAAGATCATCCAAACACCTGTGGGAGCGAGCTTGCTCGCGATGGGGCCAACACATTCAATACGTGTGCTGGCTGATGCACCGCCATCGCGAGCAAGCTCGCTCCCACAGTGGCCTGCATTTCAATCATAAGAATTTGTCATTGACTGAGATTGCCCTGAACCGAGGTCCCATCAACGAACACCGCAGAGTGAATCGAACATGAGTGCCAACGTCGACCTGAACAACCGCCCCGACTACGACAAGGTCCTGCAGGACATTGCCGATTACGTCCTCAACTACAAGATCGAGTCAAAAGAGGCGCTGGATACTGCGCGCAACTGTCTGATCGATACCTTGGGTTGCGGCCTGCTGGCCCTGCGTTTTCCCGAGTGCACCAAGCATTTGGGGCCAGTGGTAGAAGGCACTGTCGTGCCATTCGGCGCCCGGGTGCCGGGGACCAGTTACCGGCTCGATCCTGTGAAGGCGGCGTGGGACATCGGCTGCATCGTGCGCTGGCTCGACTACAACGACACCTGGCTCGCGGCGGAGTGGGGGCATCCGTCGGACAACCTCGGCGGTATTCTCGCGGTAGCCGACCATTTATCACAAAAGCACCTGGCTAATGGTGTGGCGCCGCTGACCGTGCGCACAGTGCTTGAAGCGATGATCATGGCCCATGAGATTCAAGGCGTGATTGCCCTGGAAAACTCGTTCAACCGTGTCGGCCTCGATCACGTCATTCTGGTGAAAGTGGCCTCGACCGCAGTCACCGCCAAGCTGATGGGTGCCAATCGCGAGCAGTTGTTGTCGGCGTTGTCTCACGCCTTTGCTGACGGTCAGGCATTGCGCACGTATCGGCATGCGCCGAATGCCGGTTCGCGTAAATCCTGGGCGGCGGGGGATGCGTCCAGTCGTGGCGTGCGTTTGGCGGACATGGCGATGCGCGGCGAAATGGGTATTCCCGGTGTGTTGAGTGCCAGGCAGTGGGGGTTTTACGACGTATTGTTCAGCCACACCAACAATGATCTGGCGCTCAAGCCTGAAGACAGGCGTGCGTTCAGTTTCTCGCGACCGTACGGCAGTTATGTGATGGAAAACGTGTTGTTCAAGATCAGTTTTCCGGCCGAGTTCCATGCGCAAACGGCCTGTGAGGCGGCGGTGACCCTGCATCCGCAAGTGCGCAATCGTCTGCACGAAATCGACCGGATCGTCATCACCACTCACGAGTCGGCGATTCGCATCATTTCCAAGGTCGGCCCGCTGGCCAATGCCGCTGATCGCGATCACTGCATCCAGTACATGACTGCCGTGCCGCTGGCCTTTGGCAATCTGGTTGCCGAGTATTACGAAGATGATTTCCACAAGGCGCATCCGATCATCGATGTGCTGCGCGACAAGATGGTGATAGTTGAGGAGCCGCGTTTCACCCGTGAGTATCTGGAGTCCGACAAGCGCTCCATTGCCAACGCGGTGCAGGTGTTTTTCAAGGACGGGTCGAGTACTGAAAACGTGGTGGTGGAATACCCGATTGGGCATCGTCGACGTCGGGTCGAAGGCATTCCGTTGCTGGAGGACAAGTTCAGGGCGAACTTGCTGACACGATTCGCCAGTCAGCGTAGCGAAGAGATTTTTGCGTTGTGCAAGGATCGGCAGAAACTTGAGGCGACACCGGTGAACCGGTTTGTGGATTTGTTTGTTATCTAGGAGACCGAGTTATCGTTCATCGCGAGCAAGCTCGCTCCCACAGGAGATCTGCGGTGAACACAAATCAACTGTGGGAGCGAGCTTGCTCGCGATGAGGCCGGAACAGGCAATAAAGAACTACTTGAAACGCCGCTCCACACCTTTCTCCACGAGAATCTTCGCGGAGATTTCTTCTACGGAAAAGTGCGTGGAGTTGATGTTCGGAATGTTCTCGCGGCGGAACAGGTTTTCCACCTCGCGAACTTCGAACTCGCACTGGGCGTAGCTCGAATAGCGGCTGTTGGGCTTGCGCTCGTTGCGGATCGCGGTAAGGCGGTCCGGGTCGATGGTCAGGCCGAACAGCTTGTGCTGGTGGGCGCGCAGGGCGGACGGCAGTTGCAGGCGCTCCATGTCGTCTTCGGTCAGCGGGTAGTTGGCTGCACGGATACCGAACTGCATTGCCATGTACAGGCACGTCGGCGTCTTACCACATCGCGACACGCCCACTAGTATCAGGTCGGCCTTGTCGTAATAGTGCGTGCGGGCGCCGTCGTCGTTGTCGAGGGCGAAGTTAACGGCCTCGATACGCTCCATGTAGTTGGTGTTGGCGCCGATGGAGTGGGACTTGCCCACGGTATAGGAAGAATGCTCGGTCAGTTCCTGTTCAAGCGGTGCCAGGAACGTCGAGAAAATGTCGATCATGAAACCATTCGAGGTTGCGAGAATCTCACGGATGTCCTGATTGACGATGGTGTCGAAGATAATCGGACGGAAGCCGTCGGTTTCGGCGGCTTTGTTGATTTGTTGTACCATGGCCCGCGCTTTGTCCACGTTGTCGATGTACGGCCGCGTGACTTTGCTGAAGGTAATGTTTTCGAACTGCGCCAGAAGGCTTTGACCCAGGGTTTCGGCGGTAATGCCGGTACCATCGGAGATAAAGAAAGCAGATCGTTTCATTTGCACCTTGGGCCTTAAGCTAGTGACGAATCTTGGATATGATAGGCGCGATTTGCCGGCCGCCATTGGCCCGCATTCTCACTTATTTTCCAGGTCCAGGCCATATAACCGGCAAATGCTCACTTAAGCAGCCGGTTTCTGAGCTTTTCCAACACAGTTAGTGGAGAGATCACCTTGGTAGAGTACGTAGTTTCCCTCGATAAGCTCGGCAAACACGATGTTGAGCATGTGGGGGGCAAGAACGCATCCCTGGGCGAGATGATCAGCAACCTTGCAGGTGCCGGTGTATCGGTGCCCGGCGGCTTCGCCACGACCGCTCAGGCTTATCGTGATTTCCTGGAACTGAGCGGCCTGAATCAGCAGATTCACGATGCGCTCGATGTCCTGGACGTCGATGACGTGAATGCGCTGGCCAAGACCGGTGCCCAGATCCGCCAATGGATCATGGAAGCCGAGTTCCCTGAAAAATTGAATGCCGAAATTCGTACCGCGTTCGCCACGCTGTCCGCCGGCAACCCTGACATGGCCGTGGCCGTGCGTTCTTCCGCCACCGCCGAAGACTTGCCCGACGCATCCTTTGCCGGTCAGCAGGAAACCTTCCTGAACATCCGTGGTGTCGAAAACGTCATTCGCGCCGCCAAAGAGGTGTTCGCCTCGCTGTTCAACGACCGTGCCATTTCCTATCGCGTGCACCAGGGCTTCGACCACAAGCTGGTTGCCCTGTCTGCTGGCGTGCAGCGCATGGTCCGTTCCGAAACCGGCACCGCCGGCGTGATGTTCACCCTCGATACCGAGTCGGGCTTCCGTGACGTGGTGTTCATCACCGGCGCCTACGGCTTGGGTGAAACCGTCGTACAAGGCGCGGTGAACCCGGATGAGTTCTACGTTCACAAAGGTACGCTGGCCGCGGGTCGCCCGGCGATCCTGCGCCGCAACCTGGGCAGCAAAGCCATCAAGATGATCTACGGCGACGAGGCCAAGGCCGGTCGTTCGGTCAAGACCGTCGACGTGGACAAGGCTGAGCGCGCACGTTTCTGCCTGACCGACGCCGAAGTCAGCGAACTGGCCAAGCAGGCGATGATCATCGAGAAGCACTACCAGTGCCCGATGGACATCGAGTGGGCCAAGGACGGTGACGACGGCAAGCTGTACATCGTGCAGGCCCGTCCGGAAACCGTGAAGAGCCGCACCCAGGCCAACGTCATGGAACGTTACCTGTTGAAAGAAACCGGCACCGTGCTGGTGGAAGGTCGCGCCATCGGCCAGCGTATCGGCGCCGGCAAGGTCCGCATCATCAAGGACGTGTCCGAGATGGACAAGGTCCAGCCAGGCGACGTACTGGTTTCCGACATGACCGACCCGGACTGGGAGCCGGTCATGAAGCGCGCGAGCGCGATCGTCACCAACCGTGGCGGCCGTACTTGCCACGCGGCGATCATCGCCCGTGAGCTGGGTATTCCAGCGGTAGTAGGTTGCGGCAACGCCACCCAGCTGTTGAAAGATGGCCAGGGCGTGACCGTTTCCTGCGCTGAAGGCGACACCGGTTTCATCTTCGAAGGCGAACTGGGCTTCGACATCAAGAAGAACTCCGTGGACGCCATGCCTGAGCTGCCGTTCAAGATCATGATGAACGTCGGTAACCCGGACCGCGCCTTCGACTTCGCACAGCTGCCGAACGCCGGTGTGGGCCTGGCCCGCCTGGAGTTCATCATCAACCGCATGATCGGCGTGCACCCCAAGGCACTGCTGAACTACGACGGCCTGCCGCTGGACATCAAGGAAAGCGTCGACAAGCGCATCGCCGGTTACAACGATCCGGTCGGCTTCTACGTCGAGAAACTGGTCGAAGGCATCAGCACCCTGGCGGCTGCGTTCTGGCCGAAAAAGGTCATCGTGCGTCTGTCGGACTTCAAGTCCAACGAATACGCCAACCTGATCGGCGGCAAGCTGTACGAGCCGGAAGAAGAGAACCCGATGTTGGGCTTCCGCGGTGCCTCGCGTTACATCAGCGAATCGTTCCGCGACTGCTTCGAGCTCGAATGCCGCGCCCTCAAGCGCGTGCGCAACGAGATGGGCCTGACCAACGTCGAAATCATGGTGCCGTTCGTCCGTACCCTGGGCGAAGCGAGCCAGGTGGTGGATCTGCTGGCGGAAAATGGTCTGGCTCGTGGCCAGAACGGCCTGCGCGTGATCATGATGTGCGAACTGCCGTCCAACGCCATCCTGGCTGAAGAGTTCCTCGAGTTCTTCGACGGTTTCTCCATCGGCTCCAACGACCTGACCCAGCTGACCCTGGGCCTGGACCGTGACTCCGGCATCATCGCCCACCTGTTCGATGAGCGTAATCCGGCGGTCAAGAAGCTGCTGGCCAATGCAATTGCCGCGTGCAACAAGGCCGGCAAATACATCGGTATCTGCGGTCAGGGTCCTTCGGACCACCCGGACCTGGCCAAGTGGCTGATGGAGCAGGGCATTGAAAGCGTTTCGTTGAACCCTGACTCCGTACTGGAAACCTGGTTCTTCCTGGCGGAAGGTCAAGCTTCGGCCTGATCCGGTGTAAACGGGCCGCCCCTTTCTGTGGGAGCGAGCTTGCTTGCGATGGACGTCAACGATAACGCGTTTATCCTGGATAAACGTGGTGTCCCGAGTTCTTCGCGAGCAGGGCTCGCTCCTGCAGGGAGCGGTCTTTATGAGATTCAAGCAGGGCGGGTTCCATCTGGATGCCGCCCTTTTTTGTGCAAGAGATTATGCAAAGCAGCAGCAACCTATTTCCTGTCGCCCTGATCAGTGCCGAACGGCGCGGTGATCTGAGCGAAGATGTGTATCGTTTGAAACCCGGTAACAGTCCCGACTTCACCGTCGAATTGGCTGTGACACGCCTTGGCATGGCCGATGAGTCGTCCTCCCGTGGCGTGCCGGTGATCCTGCTGCACGGCAGCTTTTCCAATCGCCGGTTCTGGTTTTCTCCCAAAGGCCTGGGGTTGGGCGCTTACCTGGCCCGTCTGGGGTTCGATGTCTGGATTCCGGAAATGCGCGGTCACGGCCTGTCCCAGCGTAACCACGACTACCGCAAGAACCGTGTTGCCGACTACGCACGCTATGACCTGCCGGCCATTGGTGCGTTCGTGCGCGAACAGAGCGGGCAGGTGCCACACTGGATCGGTCACTCACTGGGCGGTATTACACTGGCCGCAGCGCTGGGTGGCGAGTACATCGGTGAGCCGGTCGTGGCCTCGGCGGCGTTTTTCGGTACACAAGTCAGTCGCACCTACTGGCCATTGAAGATTCCGCCGGTAGAGTGGAGCGGTCGCTTCATTCTCAAGCGTTTTGCCCAGTTGTCCGGCTCAAGGCTCAAGCGCGGTCCGGAGGACGAGCCCATCGGCCTGGCCCTGGAAGGCATGCGCTGGTACGGTCTGTTCGGGCGCTTTGGCGATGCCGATAAAAACTGGTGGGCGGGTTTGGCCGAGGTCAAGTTGCCGGTGCTTGCCGTGAGCGCTGCGGGTGATCATCAGGATCCTGCGTGGGCGTGTCGCAAGCTGTTCGAACAGTTCGGTTCCGAGCACAAGCAATTCATCAACCTGGGGCGCGAGCAGGGCTTCGGCGACAATTTCGGTCACGTGGAAATGCTCGTCAGCAAGGCAGCCCAGGCTGAAGTCTGGCCTTTGGTGACGCGCTGGTTGGCCGATCAGCAGACACCTTTGCCGGGAGCGCAACAGGATTTGGTCGCGGCAATCTGAGCCTGACGCTCTGACAAGGGCATTTCGCTCCGGTCGGCTTGCGGCTAAGATATGACGCATTGAGCTGTTCTGGTCACTTTCCGACATCCTCGATTGTCTTCCTCTTACAGGAGTTTCTCGATGAACCATTACATCACGCCTGACCTGTGCGACGCCTATCCGGAGCTGGTGCAGGTGCTGGAACCGATGTTCAGCAATTTCGGCGGCCGTGATTCCTTCGGCGGCGAAATCGTGACCATCAAATGCTTTGAAGACAACTCGCGGGTCAAGGAGCAGGTCGAGCTCAAGGGGAATGGCAAAGTGCTGGTGGTAGACGGTGGCGGTTCCCTGCGTCATGCGTTGCTCGGTGACATGCTGGCCGAGAAAGCCGCGAAAAACGGTTGGGAAGGGCTGGTGATTTACGGTTGCATCCGCGACGTCGATATCATCGCGCAGACCGATCTGGGCGTTCAGGCCCTCGCCAGCCACCCGAGGAAATCCGACAGGCGCGGGCTCGGCGATCTCAACGTTGTTGTGACGTTTGCCGGTGTGACGTTCCGTCCAGGCGAATACATTTATGCGGACAACAACGGCGTGATCATCTCGCCCAGCCCGCTGAAAATGCCTGAATAAAGCGCTGGTTGACCAAAGGAGTGCGGATGTTCGAGGAAGAAAACGCGCAATGGGGGTTGGTGCATGCCCTGGTGCTGGACGGTAAAGGCGGTGCGCGTTCGATTGCCCGGACTGAACTCGATGACTTGCAGCTGCAGGCCCATGAAAGCCTGTGGCTGCACTGGGATCGCAGTCATCCGCAAACCCGGACCTGGTTGCGCAAATCCAGCGGTCTGAGCGAATTCAGCTGTGACCTGTTACTTGAAGAAAACACCCGTCCGCGACTTTTGCAGCTTTCGGACAGCGAACTGCTGCTATTTTTGCGCGGGGTCAATCTGAACCCTGGCGCCGAACCGGAAGACATGGTGTCGGTGCGGATTTTCGGCTCTGCCCAGCGTGTCATTTCCCTGCGTTTGCGTCCTTTGCGTGCCACTGACGAGTTGCTGGTGCAACTGTCCGAGGGCAAGGGGCCGAAAACTGCCTCCGAACTCATCCTTTGCATGGCGCAGTACCTCACCAACAAGGTGCAGGATCTGGTCAGCTGTCTCTCGGAAGTGGTCGATGAGGAAGAAGAAAAGCTGGATGCCGACGAACGGTATACTCCTGAGCACGGGGCGGTTTTGCAGATTCGTCGCCGGGCGGCTGCGTTGAAGCGCTTTCTGGCTCCGCAGCGGGACATTTTCGGGCAGTTGACGCGAATCAAGTTGCCCTGGTTCGTCGAGGATGACGGTGATTACTGGAACGAATTGAACAACAGCCTGACCCGCTACCTCGAAGAGCTGGAATTGACCCGGGAGCGGGTGGGGCTGGTCCTGGAGGCTGAAGACCGTCGCTTGAGCGTGCGCATGAACCGCACGATGTATCGCTTCGGGATCATCACCGGGATCTTTTTGCCGATGAGTTTTCTGGCCGGGCTTTTGGGGATCAACGTCGGTGGAATTCCATTCTCTGCCAGCCCTTACGGCTTTCTGATCGCGTGCCTGATGATGGTCTCGGTGGCGCTCGGGCAGTGGTGGTTGTTCCGACGTTTACGCTGGGTCTGAGGGAAGCCATGTGACCCGACCAAAACTGACCGCGTCTCCCACAGACATCACGAGAGGTGCGTATGCACGATCCGTTTGAACAGTCTTTACGCGACATGCTCAACGCCTCACCGTCCACCCGGGACGACGATGCGTGCCTGGGGCGTGTGCTGAAAACCGCCAACCGCCAGGTCGGCGCCGGTGATCTGTTCAGCCTGCTGGGGCGCTGGTTGCCCGCACTGATGATCGCCCTGAATAACGGATCGGCCCATGTCGCGCCGGTATCCCGTCTTCGTAAACCTACTGCTCGCACTGCTGATAAGGCTGATTGAATATGGAACTTGATCTCTGGACTCAGAGCCTCGTCACTGCAATGACTGCGTTGTGGACCAAGGTTGCGAACTTCATTCCGAACCTGTTCGGCGCACTGGTTGTGCTGCTGTTGGGTTTTGTCGTGGCCAAACTGCTGGACACCTTGCTCTCGAAGTTGCTCGCCAAACTGGGCCTTGATCGCTTGATGGGTGGCACCGGCCTGACCAAATTGCTGTCCCGTGCAGGGTTGCAAGTTCCTATTTCGACGCTGATCGGCAAAATCGTCTATTGGTTCGTTCTGCTGATTTTTCTGGTTTCTGCCGCAGAATCCCTTGGCCTTGAGCGAGTTTCAGCTACGCTGGACATGCTTGCGTTGTATTTGCCGAAGGTGTTCGGCGCGGCGCTGGTGTTGCTGGTCGGTGTCTTGCTGGCGCAACTGGCCAACGGGCTGGTGCGCGGAGCGGCAGAAGGCGTGGGGCTGGACTATGCTTCAGGGCTTGGACGGATTGCCCAGGGCCTGGTGATCATCATCAGTATTTCGGTTGCGATCAGCCAGTTGGAGGTCAAGACTGACCTGCTGAACCATGTGATCGTGATTGTGTTGATAACCGTTGGTCTGGCAGTAGCGCTGGCCATGGGGTTGGGAAGCCGGGAAATTGCCGGCCAGATTCTTGCGGGAATCTACGTGCGTGAGCTGTACCAGGTTGGGCAACAAGTGCGTGTTGGCGAGGTCGAAGGCCAGATCGAAGAGATCGGCACGGTTAAAACCACATTGCTGACCGATGAGGGTGAGCTAGTCTCTCTTTCCAATCGGATCCTCCTTGAGCAGCATGTGAGTAGCCGCTAACCCGGCAAACCCTGCTAATGTATGCCGCCGCAAAAATGCCTGCTCACGCTGGCTGCGGCGGACATTGACCTGACTGTCGGCCCGACTTGTTTTGAATAAAGCCCAATCGTTATCCATGCGCTACGACCCCCGCGAGCTCTCTGATGAGGAGTTGGTCGCGCGCTCGCATACCGAGCTGTTTCACGTAACACGCGCCTATGAAGAACTGATGCGGCGTTACCAGCGAACATTATTTAACGTGTGCGCACGATATCTAGGGAACGATCGCGACGCAGACGATGTCTGTCAGGAGGTCATGTTGAAGGTGCTGTATGGCCTGAAGAACTTCGAAGGTAAATCGAAGTTCAAGACATGGCTATATAGCATCACGTACAACGAGTGCATCACACAGTATCGGAAGGAACGGCGAAAGCGTCGCTTGATGGACGCATTGAGTCTTGACCCCCTCGAGGAAGCGTCTGAAGAAAAGACGCCGAAACCTGAGGAAAAAGGCGGACTTGATCGCTGGTTGGTGTATGTGAACCCGATTGATCGTGAAATTCTGGTGCTACGATTTGTCGCAGAGCTGGAGTTTCAGGAAATCGCAGACATCATGCATATGGGTTTGAGCGCAACAAAAATGCGGTACAAACGCGCTCTAGATAAATTGCGTGAGAAATTTGCAGGCATTGCTGAAACTTAGTTCAGCGCAAATATCTCTTACGTGTAGGCAAGTTCTGTTAGACTTGCCGCCGAGTTGTCCCCCGGTTTGCGGGACTGCTTCACAATCACCAGATGGGGATTTAACGGATGAAACTGAAAAACACCTTGGGCTTGGCCATTGGTTCTCTTATTGCCGCCACTTCCATCGGCGCTCTGGCACAGGGCCAAGGCGCAGTTGAAATCGAAGGCTACGCAAAGAAGCAATATTTCGATAGCGACCGTAACTTCAAGAACGACGGCATCCTGCCGGGTGGTTCGATCGGTTACTTCCTGACAGACGACGTTGAACTGCGTCTGGCCTACGACGAAGTGCACAATGCCCGTGCAAACGATGGCAAGAACGTTAAGGGCGCGAACACCGCTCTGGACGCTCTGTACCACTTCAACAACCCAGGCGACATGCTGCGTCCTTACGTCTCGGGCGGTTTCTCCGACCAGAGCATCGACCAGAACGGCTCGAACGGTCGTAACCGTTCCACCTTCGCCAACGTTGGCGGCGGTGCCAAGCTGTACTTCACCGACAACTTCTACGCCCGTGCTGGCGTTGAAGCTCAGTACAACATCGACCAGGGCAACACCGAGTGGGCTCCTAGCGTCGGTATCGGTGTGAACTTCGGCGGCGGCAGCAAGCCAGCTGCTGCTCCAGTTCCAGCTCCGGAAGTTTGCTCTGACAGCGACAACGATGGCGTTTGCGACAACGTTGACAAGTGCCCAGACACCCCAGCCAACGTAACTGTTGACGCTGACGGCTGCCCGGCAGTTGCTGAAGTTGTTCGTGTTGAGCTGGACGTGAAGTTCGACTTCGACAAGTCGGTAGTCAAGCCAAACAGCTACGGCGACATCAAGAACCTGGCTGACTTCATGAAGCAGTACCCATCCACCAGCACTACTGTTGAAGGTCACACTGACTCCGTCGGTCCTGACGCTTACAACCAGAAACTGTCCGAGCGTCGTGCAAACGCCGTTAAACAAGTTCTGACCAACCAGTACGGTGTTGAATCGTCCCGCGTTCAGTCTGTTGGCTACGGCGAATCCCGCCCAGTTGCTGACAACAAAACTGACGCTGGTCGTGCAGTTAACCGTCGCGTAGAAGCGCAGGTTGAAGCTCAAGCTAAGTAATTAGCTCGCAGCTCTGAAAAGCCCGGCTCAGGCCGGGCTTTTCTTTGTCTGCAATTTGGTGAAATAGTTGAAACTACGCTGACTGATCTGCCGCCATCACAGGCAATTCACGCTCCCACAGCGATTGAGTTGCACTGGCTGCCACTGCACCGATCACCAGTATGGCAGGGCTTTTCAGTTGGAATCTGTAGGCCGCTTCATCCATGTTTGTGAGAGTGCTCCGACATTCCCGTTGATGGGGCAAGGAGGCATTTTCAATCATGGCCACGGGCGTATCCGTTGCCATGCCGCCGGCCAATAGCTGCTCACGGATTTCACCCAGCTTGGCCACTCCCATGTAAACCACCAACGTCGTTCCGCCTTGGGCCAGTGCCTGCCAGTTCAATTGGCTGTCGTCCTGGGTGTGTGCGGTGACCAGCGTGACACCACGGGCTACACCGCGCAAAGTCAGCGGAATATCGCATTGCGTTGCCCCCGCCAGCCCGGCAGTGATGCCGTTGACCAACTCGGCTTCGACCCCACGCTCACGCAGCCACTGCGCCTCTTCACCACCGCGACCGAAAATGCATGGATCGCCGCCCTTGAGCCGCGCTACGCATTTACCCTGCCGGGCATAACGAAGCATCAGGCGATGGATGAACGCTTGCGGGGTAGAGCGGCAGCCGCCACGCTTGCCCACCGGAATGATCCGCGCCCCAGGGCAATGCTCGAGTACCGCGACATTGACCAGGTCATCGATCAGCACCACATCTGCCTCGCGCAAGGCACGTACCGCCTTCAACGTGAGCAACTCCGGATCACCCGGGCCCGCACCTACCAGCCAGACTTTTGCACTCATAGTGTTTTCCTCACGAGAAGACGGTGGCTGGCTGCGCCGTGGCGGCCAGCAGGCGTTTGATTTCCGGAACGCAGGACCCGCATTGCGTGCCGCAACCCAGTTCTTGCTTGAGCCCCTGCAAGTCCAGGCCACGGCTGATGCCGGCGCAGATCGCGTTCTGGCCGACGTTCTTGCAATTGCACAGGATCTTGTTCGAGTTGAAGGACGTGTCGAGATTGCCCGGTGGTGCGCTCAGCGGCGCAAGCAGCCAGCGCCGCAGTTGCTGGTCCGCGCGACCTTCGAGCCACAGCCCCTGTAACCAGTGCTGGGCAAGGGTTTCACCGGCCAGTCGAATGGCAGTGATCCGGCCATTTTCGATCCGCACGCGCTTGCCTATGGCCCGTCGAGGGTCGTCGTAAGCCAGTACCGGGCCGTCATCGAGCGCCAGGTTTTTATCGATTTCGCTTAGCAACTCTGCCGAAGGTGCTGAAGTATTGGCAGCCCGTACAAGCAGGGCAGGGCGCTCACGGCCAACCAGACTGAGACTGACGTAGGAAAACGCCTCACAGAGCGGTCGTAGCGTTTCAAAATGCCGTTGAACATCGCCCTCGATCAGTGCGAATAGTTTCCAGGGCAAATCCACCGGATCCAGGCGAACGCCGCTGTGTTTAAGTTCGGGCTGTTTCGACAAAGGATCGAATGCGGGCAGAGTGAGGCTGTTCACCCCGCCCTTGAGAAAACGGTCGCCCCAATGCATCGGCAAAAAGGCCTGGCCTGGACGCACGCTGTCATCGCTGGCAACCGCGACGACGATTGCGCCGCGCCTGCTTTTCAGGCTGACCAGATCCCCCGGCTGCAGGCGATGGCGGCGCAGTTCGTCCGGGTGCAGGCTCAACTCCGCTTCGCTGACATGGCCAAACAGCTGCGCAGCGGTGCCGGTGCGGCTCATGCCGTGCCATTGATCGCGCAGGCGACCGGTGATCAGGGTCAGCGGGAAGCGTGCATCGCGTTGCTCTTTGGCGGCACGGTATGGATCGGCCACGAACTGTGCGCGCCCATTGGCAGTGGCAAATACCCCGTCGACGTACAGCCGGGCCGTGCCTTCAACGGCACCCGCAGGGAAGGGCCACTGCTGCGGGCCGAGACGATCGATCAGTGCATGGCTGATACCGGACAGATCCAGGTCGCGACCTTGAGTCAGTTGTTTGTATTCGTCAAAGACCTGAGCGGGATTATCAAATTCAAACAGGCTGGTTTGGCCGGGACGCAGGTGTTTTTCCAGGCGTTGTGCGAAATCTACGGTGATTGCCCAGTCTGGCCGCGCCTCACCCGGTGCGACGATTGCCTGGCGTACGTGGGAAATGCGCCGCTCGGAGTTGGTCACGCAACCTTCCTTTTCCCCCCAGCTGGCGGCGGGCAGCAGAAGGTCGGCGAACTTCGCGGTTTCAGTGGTGCTGAAGGCTTCCTGCAACACCACGAACGGGCAGGCTTGCAGAGCTGCGCGCACGGCCGTCTGGTCCGGCATGGATTGCGCGGGGTTGGTGCAGGCGATCCACAACGCCTTGATCTTGCCGTTGCGCACTTGCTCGAACAATTCGATCGCAGAGAGCCCGGGGCTTTCCGGCAGTTGCTCGACGCCCCAGTAGGACGCCACTTGCGCACGGTGTTGTGCATTGGCGGCGTCACGGTGACCGGGCAGCAAGTTGGACAAACTGCCGGTTTCCCGCCCGCCCATGGCATTTGGCTGACCGGTGAGGGAGAAAGGTCCGGCGCCGGGACGACCGATCTGCCCGGTGGCCAGGTGCAGATTGATCAATGCACTGTTTTTCGCGCTGCCGGCGGTGGACTGGTTAAGCCCCATGCACCACAGCGACAGAAAGCTCGGTGATGTGCCGATCCACTCGGCACATTGCTGCAATTGCCCGAGGCTGATACCACAGAGCTGTGAAACCATTTGCGGCGTGTAGTCACGCACCAGGTTTTTCAGCTCGGCCAGGCCTTCGGTGTGGTCCCTGATGAAGTCACGATCTATCCAGTCTTCCCACAGCAGCAGATGCAAAATCCCATGGAACAAGGCGACATCGGTGCCCGGCAAGATCGCCAGGTGCAGATCAGCCAGATCGCAGGTATCTGTGCGACGTGGGTCAATGACGATGACCTTCATCTGCGGCCGGCGGGATTTGGCTGCTTCCAGCCGGCGAAACAGCACCGGGTGGGCGTAGGCCATGTTGCTGCCGACGATCATCACGCAATCGCTCAGCTCCAGGTCTTCGTAGCTGCAGGGCGGGGCGTCGGCACCCAGGCTGCGCTTGTAGCCGACCACCGCCGATGACATGCACAGGCGCGAATTGCTGTCGATGTTGTTGGTGCCTACCAGGGCACGCGCCAGCTTGTTGAAGGCGTAGTAGTCCTCGGTCAACAGTTGCCCGGAAATGTAGAACGCCACGCTGTCCGGGCCATGTTCGGCAATGTTCGCGGCAAACACGCTGGTCGCGTGATCGAGGGCGGTATCCCAATCGGTGCGGTGGCGGGCCAGGCTTTTACCGAGGCGCAGTTCGGGGTACAACGCCCGCGCCGTCAAGTCGCCGGTCAGGTGCAGGGTCGAACCCTTGCTGCACAGTTTGCCGAAATTGGCCGGGTGCGCCGGGTCGCCGCTGACGCCGAGGATGTGCTCGCCGTCGTGCTCGATCAGCACCCCGCAACCGACCCCGCAGTAACAGCAGGTGGACGCAGTGATCTGGCGGTCCATCAGCCTGCATCCCGCAGGGCCAGCATCACCCGGCCATTTTCCACCCGGGCGAGATGGTGATGGGCACAGCCGATGTCCGGGGCCAGGGCTTCGCCGCTTTCCAGGTCGATTTGCCAGTTGTGCAGCGGGCAGGCCACACGCTTGCCGTAGACCAGACCTTGGGACAACGGGCCGCCCTTGTGCGGGCAGCGGTCGTCGAGGGCGAACACTTCGTCGTCGCTGGTACGGAAAATCGCGATGTCTCCCTTTGGCCCGGCGATGATCCGCGAGCCCAGGGCATTGATCTCTTCCAGTGCACAGATATCCAGCCAGTTCATGCCAGCACCTCCAGGTTTTTCACGGGGATGACGTCGAATTCTTTTTTCAGCTGGGGCTGTTCCAGGCGTTCCTTCCACGGGTCCTGTTCGAACGACAGGGAGAACTGCAGGCGATCGTTGAGCGCCTTGCGCCGCTCCGGATCTTCCAGCACGGCTTTCTTGATGTGTTCCATGCCGACCCGTTGCAGGTAGTGCACGGTGCGTTCGAGGTAGAAGGCTTCTTCGCGATAGAGCTGCAGGAATGCACCGTTGTATTCGCGCACTTCTTCGGCGGTTTTCAGTTTGACGAAGAATTCCGCGACTTCGGTCTTGATCCCGCCGTTGCCACCGATGTACATCTCCCAGCCGGAGTCCACACCGATAATTCCCACATCCTTGATACCGGCTTCCGAGCAGTTGCGCGGGCAACCGGAGACAGCCAGCTTCACCTTGTGTGGCGACCACATGTTGAACAGGTCATGTTCCAGTTCAATGCCCAGCTGTGTGGAGTTCTGGGTGCCAAAGCGGCAGAACTCGCTGCCGACGCAGGTTTTCACCGTGCGGATGGATTTGCCATAGGCGTGGCCGGACGGCATGTCCAGGTCTTTCCATACCCCCGGCAGGTCTTGCTTGCGAATACCCAGCAAGTCGATGCGCTGGCCACCGGTGACCTTGACCATCGGCACGTTGTACTTGTCGGCGACGTCGGCAATGCGCCGCAGCTCTGAAGGATTGGTCACACCGCCCCACATCCGCGGGACTACAGAGTAGGTGCCGTCTTTCTGAATGTTGGCGTGAGCCCTTTCGTTGATCAGGCGCGATTGCGGATCGTCCTTGGCTTCCCCAGGCCAGGTGGAAATCAGGTAGTAGTTGAGCGCCGGGCGGCAGGTGGCGCAGCCGTTGGGTGTGCGCCAGTTCAGGTAGCTCATGGTGCCGGCGATGGTCAGCAGGTGCTGCTCGCGGATGGCCTGGCGGATTTGCCCGTGGTTGAGATCGCTGCAGCCGCAGATGGCCTTTTCGCTTTTCGGCTTGACGTCGGCGGCGCCGCCCACGGTGTTGATCAGGATCTGCTCCACCAAACCCGCGCACGAGCCGCAGGAGCTGGCAGCCTTGGTGTGTTTCTTGACGTCGTCGACACTGAACAGCCCGTGCTCCTGGATCGCCTTGACGATGGTGCCCTTGCACACACCGTTGCAGCCGCAGACTTCGGCGTTGTCGGCCATGCTCATGGCTTTGTCCTGGCCTTGATGTCCTACGTCGCCAAGCGCATTTTCACCGAACATCAAGTGATCGCGGATCTCACTGATGGCATGGTTTTCACGGATCTGCCGGAAATACCAGCCGCCATCCGCCGTATCGCCGTACAGGCAGGCGCCCACCAGCACGTCATCCTTGATCACCAGTTTTTTGTAGACGCCGCCAATCGGGTCCGAGAGGGTAATGGTCTCGGTGCCTTCACCGCCCATGAAGTCGCCGGCGGAAAACAGGTCGATACCGGTAACCTTCAATTTGGTCGAGGTCACCGAACCCTTGTAGGTGGCAAAACCCAGTTGGGCCAGGTGGTTGGCGCAGACTTTGGCCTGTTCGAACAGCGGCGCCACCAAACCATAGGCGATACCGCGGTGGCTGGCACACTCGCCGATGGCATAGATCCGTGGGTCGTAGGTTTGCATTGTGTCGTTGACCAGAATCCCGCGGCTGCACGGAATGCCGGATTTCTCCGCCAGTTCGGTATTGGGGCGAATGCCGGCGGCCATCACTACCAGGTCAGCGGGAATGATGTCGCCGTTCTTGAATCGCACCGAACCGACCCGGCCGTTGCCAGCGTCGTGCAAGGCCTGGGTCTGCTCGCACAGGCGAAAGTGCAGGCCGCGAGATTCCAGCGCGTTTTGCAGCAACTGGCCGCTGGTCTTGTCCAGTTGCCGCTCCAGCAACCACTCGCCGATATGCACCACGGTGACGTGCATGCCCCGCAGCATCAGGCCGTTGGCGGCCTCCAGGCCGAGCAGGCCGCCGCCGATCACCACGGCGTGCCGGTGGGTTTTCGCGGTGTCGATCATGGCCTGGGTGTCGGCGATGTCGCGGTAGCCGATCACGCCGTCAAGGGTGTTGCCGGGAATGGGCAGGATGAAAGGCGTCGAGCCGGTGGCGATCAGCAGGCGATCGTATTCGGCTTCGCTGCCGTCTTCGGCAATGACCCGGCGCTTGACCCGGTCGATCTCCACCACCTTGCGGTTGAGCAGCAGCTTGATGTTGTTTTCCAGGTACCAGTCCAGGTCGTTGAGCACGATTTCTTCGAAGGTCTGTTCGCCCGCCAGCACCGGCGACAGCAGGATGCGGTTGTAGTTGGTGTGCGGTTCGGCACCGAAGACCGTGATGTCGTACAGCTCCGTGCTCAGTTTGAGCAGCTCTTCCAGGGTCCGGACCCCGGCCATGCCGTTGCCGATCATCACCAGTTTTAGTTTTTTCATCAGGTTCTCCGGGGAGCTCAGGCCTGCCTCATCAGGGGCAGGCCGTGCTCGACAAATTTTGCGCAAACAAAAAAAGGCGTCCCGCTAGTTGCCTAGCGAGGACGCCTTTGTCCTGGTCCCGTTCTCTCGGGAAGTGCAACCTTCGTCGTTGAAGCCTGCGCTGTATGTCTGTTGAAAGAGGTAATGCAGTGGTTATGCCAAGTCGCTCAAATCCCGTGTTTGTTGGCATTTTCCCCGTTCACAAGGGCAGAACCGTGAGGGAGTGCACCGATTCAAGGCGCTTTGCCCGCTAATGGAGCGCAACCATCAACAGCACCAGATTGAGCAGCAACGATACCAGCGCCAATGTTCGCCAGACTTTCAGCGGCTCGCGTTCCAGCAAGGGCCTGGGGCGCACGCTCAAGCTGTGGCGCTCGCCCTGTTCGATCAGCAGCAGCCATTCTTCCGCTGTTTCGAAGCGCTGGTCGGGGGCCGCCGCCACGGCGCGCTCCAGGCTATGGGCGATCCAGTCCGGCAGGTCGGGCCGGTAGCGGCTGGCGTTGACCGGGAGGCCAAACCTCGGCCGCTGGAAGGCTTCGATTTCGCCATAGGGGTAATGCCTGGTGAGCAGGAAATACAGGGTTACTCCGACGGCGTACAAGTCCTGCTGTGGCGTCGGTACTTCGCCGCGAAAGGCTTCGGGTGCGATGTAACTGGGTGTACCCGGCAGCGCCCAGGGCAGATCTTGCGAAAGCCCGGGGCAGTAGGCGAGGCCGAAATCCAGCAGGCGCAACTCACCATCGTCCCCCAGCAGCAGGTTTTCCGGTTTGATATCGCGATGCAGGATCTGCCGTCGATGCAACAGGCCGACCGCTCGCAGCAAGCGTTCGGCGATGTCTTGCCACTGGGGCAGCGGCAGCGGTCCGCCTTGCTCATGTCGTTGGGCCAGGGTAGCGCCCGAATATTCACGCATCACGTAGTACAAATGCTGACGCTGACTGGCGGAGTGGACTTCAGGAAAATGTCGACCGGCCACGCGTTTGAGAAACCATTCTTCCGACAGTAACGCTTGCCCGGCCTGGTGATCGTCGTGCAGGCGACCGGGCAGGGTTTTCAACAGCCAGGGTTGTTGCTGGCTGTCGCGTACGCGATAAAGCAGCGATTGCTGGCTCTGTGCGACGATCCCCTCGACCTGCCAGCCCTCGAACGCCTGACCCGGTTTCAGGGCAGGCGGCAGTGGCCATTGCTGTAAGTGCATCAACGCATCGCCAATGCTCGCTTCGCCGAGGGCATCGACCCGCACCAGCATGGCGCTGGCGTTGTCCTGGCTGCCCGCCAGGTGCGCAGCATTGACCAGGGTGTTCGCAGCGCTGTGCAAGTCCGGTTGATCGCGCAGGATCGCGGCAATGGCGGTATCGCCCAGGACGGCCCAGACGCCGTCGCTGAGCAGGACGAAGCATTCATCGGGGCGCAACTCACCGTCGAGAAAATCCAGCACCAGGTGTTGATCGAGCCCCAGCGCCCGTTTCAGCACATGCTGCATGCCCGGCTGGTCCCAGACGTGATCCTCGCTGATTCGCTGCAATTGGTCGGCGTGCCAGCGATACACCCGACAATCGCCGACATGGGCCAGGGTAAAACGCCGGCCGCGCAGGACCAGCGCACTGAGGGTGGTCAGCAGCGGTTGTCCGCCGCCATTGGCCTGCAACCAGCGGTTCTGCGCCAGCAGCAGACGATCGAGTGCCTGTGCGACGCTCCAGGTTTCCGGCGTGGCATAGTAATCCAGCGCCAGGGCCTGCAGCGTCGAACGGGCAGCCAGACCGCCATCGACGCATTGGCTGACACCGTCGGCAATCGCGAACAGATAACCCTTGCTCGCGGCCAGCGCCGGAGCCGGCGTGACCAGGCGCAGGGCATCCTGGTTTTCCTCGCGAGGACCGATTGCGCTGGCTTCGGCGAAACTCAGTTGCAGGCTCATCGGGGCGTCAGACCCGCGCTGCCGTCACGGCGGCCGAACCCCAGGTGGTTCTCCAGCGACGTTTTACGCCGTGCAGACCGAACCAGGCCAGAACGCCGAGGCTGGCGAACAACCACAGCGCCAGTTGATAGCTGCCGGTGCTTTGCTTGATCGCGCCCATGCCGGCCGCGAGGGCAAAGCCACCGATACCGCCGGCCATGCCGATCAGGCCGGTCATCACGCCGATTTCCCGGCGAAAACGCTGGGGCACCAATTGGAATACCGCGCCATTGCCTGCGCCCAGACCGAGCATGGTGCAGACGAAAAGTGCCAGTGCGGCGTAGGAACTCGGCAGATTGAAGCCGACCACGGCAATGCAGATCGCCGCGACGGTGTACATAGCCAGCAGAGTCCGAATGCCGCCGAACCGGTCAGCCAGCGCGCCACCCAAGGGGCGCATCAGGCTGCCGCCGAACACGCAGGCAGCGGTGTAGTAGCCGGCAGTCACCGGGCTCAAGCCGTACTGGTCGTTGAAATAACCGGGCAGGGCACTGGCCAGACCGATGAAGCCGCCGAATGTCACGCTGTAGAAAAACATGAACCACCAGCTGTCACGATCGCCCAAGGCCTTGAAGTAGTCGGCCATGGATTTGGCTTTTGGCCGCTCGGGGGCATTGCGGGCCAGCCAGGCGAAGACGATCAGGGTCAGAATCAGCGGAATCAGGGCGAAACCGAACACGTTGCTCCAGCCAACCGCCGCCGCCAGCACCGGGGCGATCAATGCGGCGAGCACCGTGCCCGAGTTCCCCGCGCCGGCGATGCCCATGGCCTTGCCTTGATGCTGCGGCGGATACCACTGCGAGGCCAGGGGCAGGGCGACGGCGAACGAAGCGCCGGCCATGCCGAGGAACAGGCCCAGCAGCAACGCCTGCTCGTAGCTGTGGATCCCGAGTTTCCAGGCGCCGAACAGCGCGCAGATCACGATGACCTGACCGATCAGGCCGGCGGTTTTGGGCGACAGGCGATCAGCCAGCATCCCCATCACGAAGCGCAACACCGCCCCGGCCAGAATCGGCGTGGCGACCACCAGCCCCCGTTGCTGCGTCGTCAGGTGCAGGTCGGCGGCGATCTGTACCGCCAAAGGACCGAGCAGGTACCAGACCATGAAGCTCAGGTCGAAATAGAGGAAGGCTGCGAACAATGTGGGTGTATGGCCGGATTTCCAGAAGCTTGAATTCATTGCGCACCTCAGCTGTGAAGAGTCTCGAAAGGAGTCATGAGCTTGCAGGTGGGGCGCCGTTACGGCCGCACCACCGGCCCCGTGCTGTGGGGCCAAAACGAAAAAACGCCGCTACCCGATCCGCCAAGGGCAAATGAGGTGAGCGACGTCTTTGTCGTAGGTGGGGCAACCGCCGTTGGTTACCTGTGGTGATTACTTAGCGAGATCTGTGCCAACAACCGAAACCGGGTTGCAGCCATTCGCGAGCAAGCCCGCTCCCACAGGTGATTCGTGTTCGGCGTAGCGCCCTTGTGGGAGCGGGCTTGCTCGCGAAGGCGATAGAACATTCGCCACGGAACTTCAGCCGAGCAACTCGCTCATGGCAATAATCTGCTCCGCCACTTGAATCAGCTTCTGCTGGCGGCTCATCGCCTGGCGGCGCATCAGTGTGTAGGCCTCTTCCTCGTTGCAGTCCTTCATTTTCATCAGCAGTCCCTTGGCCAGTTCAATGCGCTTGCGCTCGGCCAATTGCTGGTCGCGGGCATGCAGTTGGGCACGCAAGGCCTGATCGCTTTCGAAGCGTGCCATGGCCACATCGAGAATCGGCTGCAGGCGTTGTGCGTGAATGCCTTCGACGATGTAGGCGCTGACACCGGACTTGATCGCCTGTCGCATCACATCGGGGTCGTGTTCGTCCGTGAACATCACAATCGGTCGTGGCTGGTCGCGAGTCACCAGCACCACTTGTTCCATGACATCGCGGCCCGGTGACTCGGTATCGATCAGAATCACATCCGGACGCACCGTTTCGACGCGTTCGGGCAGGTCGATGGTCAGGCCGGATTCATCGATCACTTCGAATCCGGCCTCGATCAGGGCGGCCTTCAGGCGCCCGACTTTTTTAGCGGTGTCGTTGATCAGCAGGATACGCAGCATGTTCATGGTCTCCTGTCAGCGGCTGGCGGATCGGTGCGAGCTGTCGCTCATGGCGTGCAGTTTGAAACTGCGGGCATAACCGGCCGGGTCCGAACCGTCCCAGGTCTTGCCGTCGATCAACTGACTGCTGCGCATCTCCTTGCCCAGTGCCGCGACCCCTACAGCGCTGGCCGCTTCACGATACAAGTCTAGTTGCTGGACTTGACGGGCCACGGCGAGGTAATCCGGGTCGTCGCGCAACAAACCCCAGCGACGGAACTGGGTCATGAACCACATGCCATCGGACAGGTACGGCAGATTGACCTCGCCTTCACCGTGGAAGCGCAGGGCGTGTGGGTCTTGCCAGCGATTGCCCAGACCATCGACATAGTCGCCCAGCAGGCGCGGCTCGATGCACTCCAGCGGCGCATCGAGGTATTGCGCTGCACTGAGCAATTGCGCGGTGCTGCGACGATTTTCGCTGCTTTCTTCGATGAAGCGACTGGCCTCCAGAATCGCCATCACCAACGCGCGGGCAGTGTTGGGGTATTGCTCGACGAAGGCGCGGGTGCAGCCCAGGACCTTTTCCGGATGATCGGGCCAGATGGTCTGGGTTGTCGCCAAGGTGAAGCCGAGGTCCTGTTGCACGGCGCTGGCGGACCAGGGTTCGCCGACGCAGAGCCCGTCGATACGCCCGGCCCGCAGGTGCGCGACCATTTGCGGCGGCGGCACCACCACGCTGTCGACATCCAGCAGCGGGTGAATGCCCTGGCTGGCGAGCCAGTAATACAACCACATGGCGTGGGTGCCGGTTGGAAACGTCTGGGCGAAGGTGAATTTTGAGCGAGTTTGGTGCACGTGCCGTTCCAGTGCTTCAGGACTGGTCACTCCAAGCGCTTGCAAACCACGGGACAGGTTGATGCTCTGGCCGTTCTGATTCAGGCCCATCAGCACGGCCATGTCGGTCGCGGCCACGCCACCGATGCCCAGGTGAACGGCGTAAACCAGACCGTAGAGGCTGTGGGCGGCATCGAGTTCGCCGCTGACCAGTTTGTCCCGCAGGTTGGCCCAGGACGACTGACGCTTGAGGTTCAGGGTCAAGCCATGGGGTTGGGCGAAGCCCTGGGTGGCGGCGACAACCACCGAGGCGCAGTCGCTCAGAGCCATGAAGCCGAGATTGATTTCGGTTTTTTCCGGGGCATCGCTGCCATTGACCCAGGCCAGAGGGCCGGCTGATGGTTCGTTCATCGCGTGTTCACCTTGCAAAAAAAACGTCGTCCCGAGTTCTTGCATGAGCAGGCCGGGGACGACGCCATTGTCTTTGCACACATTCGGTCGTTGGCATGGGTGCTGGTGCCCAGAGTGGTGCAAGGCATATGCCATTATCCGTTGATTTGATCACGCGCCTCGCTTGCCACCCCGTGCCCGGCTATAATCGCCGCCTCAATTCGCCGCCAATCGAGTCAAATCCGCCCATGTACACCCTGGCCCGTCAGCTGTTGTTCAAACTCTCCCCGGAAACCTCCCACGATCTGTCCCTGGACCTGATCGGCGCGGGCGGGCGTCTTGGGCTCAACGGCTTGCTGTGCAAGGCTCCGGCGAAGACGCCGGTGAATGTCATGGGCCTGGACTTCCCGAATCCGGTGGGGCTGGCCGCCGGCCTGGACAAGAACGGCGCGGCCATCGATGGTTTCGCCCAACTGGGTTTCGGTTTTGTCGAAATCGGCACCATCACGCCGCGTCCGCAGCCGGGCAACCCGAAGCCACGCCTGTTCCGTCTGCCGGAAGCCGAGGCGATCATCAATCGCATGGGGTTCAACAACCTCGGCGTCGATCACCTGCTGGCCCGCGTGGCGGCGGCCAAATACAAGGGCGTGCTGGGCATCAACATCGGCAAGAACTTCGATACGCCGGTCGAGCGTGCCGTGGACGACTACCTGATTTGCCTGGACAAGGTCTACGCCCACGCCAGCTATGTGACGGTCAACGTCAGCTCGCCGAACACGCCGGGCCTGCGCAGCCTGCAATTCGGTGACTCGCTCAAGCAGTTGCTGGCCGATCTGGCCGAGCGCCGCGCGGAATTGGCATTGCGTCATGGCAAACATGTACCGCTGGCGATCAAGATCGCGCCGGACATGAGCGACGAAGAAACCGCACAAGTTGCGCAAGCGCTGATCGAAACCGGGATGGATGCGGTCATTGCGACTAACACCACCCTGAGTCGTGTAGGCGTCGAAGGCATGGAGCACGGCGAAGAAGCCGGTGGTCTGTCCGGCGCACCGGTTCGCGACAAGAGCACCCACACCGTGAAAGTGCTGGCATCGGAGCTGGGTGGTCGGCTGCCGATCATCGCTGCCGGCGGTATTACCGAAGGTAAGCACGCAGCGGAGAAAATCACCGCGGGCGCGAGCCTGGTGCAGATCTACTCGGGCTTCATCTACAAAGGCCCGGCGCTGATTCGTGAGTCCGTAGACGCAATCGCAGCCCTACGCTAGCGAGCTTTTGTGGCGAGGGGGCTTGCCCCCGTTCGGCTGCGAAGCAGCCGCAATTCCGGCCACTGTGTTTTACCGGTGTCACCGAGTCGATTGGTTTCGGGGCCGCTTCGCGACCCAACGGGGGCAAGCCCCCTCGCCACAAGGGTATCGTCGCTGAATGTGAAGCAGGCATAAAAAAGGGCCCCTTTAAAGGAGCCCCTGGGCCGGAGCCCGCCGTCCGGATGGGACGTGCATGGTTAATTCAGTACAAATCAGATTGTCGTGTCGGAGTGTTCTGCCCTGTAATTAGCCGACGGCGTGAAGTTCGTTGAGTCTGTGGATTCCCGCAGTGCCGGTCATACCGTCCCAGTTGTCGCCGCGTCCTTCTCGCCAGCCGTTAATCCAGGCTTGACGTACCGACGGTAGAGTAAATGGGCAAAGCTCACGGGATTTACCACCAACGCCATATTGATATCCGCGCAAAAATGCTCTTTCCAACGGATCACGCTTAAGTCTTCTCATAGGGTGTTGCCCTCACTTGTTGACTGTATTTATCGCGTCGACCTCTATTGAGGTCTGGCAGAAAAACTCTGCCGTTGGGGGCTCGTTGCCGGCGTGACGAGCCAAGGTGTTGGCGTCATTGCGGCGCCAACCTGTATTGAGTTCTAACCAATGCGTCACATCGAGGGAATGATCGTTTTGTCATAAGGACGTAACCGTTCATGTGCTAACGCCATAAGTAACAGAGCGTTTGTAGCGTATTTATTGGCCAAACCCCGGTATGATCGGCTCTGCGCTGGATGATGGGCTTAATCCTTTAGTGAGAATGGCTCCCGTTGCCGGGAAGCACTATTCGACGAAGGGTCGACTTATGACATTTTGTTGCATCAACTTTTTTATCTGTCCTTGCATCTAAGCTCATTTAACCCGAGCAGCAGGGGTGGAACGGCACACCTTCGTGCCACGCGGGCGCTCTTCGAGAAAAGCGCCTGATTGAAAACCGGACCGGCAATGCGTTGCCCGGTCACTTAGCTAAAGGTTCTGGAATTCCCATGTCCGATCGTTTCGAACTCTTCCTCACTTGCCCAAAAGGCCTTGAAGGCCTGCTCATCGAGGAAGCCGTCGGGCTTGGCCTTGAGGAAGCGCGGGAGCACACCTCTGCCGTACGCGGCATGGCCACCATGGAAACCGCTTATCGCCTGTGCCTGTGGTCGCGCCTGGCCAACCGCGTGCTGCTGGTGCTCAAGCGTTTCCAAATGAAGGACGCCGAAGACCTGTACCACGGCGTGCTGGACATCGAGTGGCAAGACCACATGCTCAATGACGGCACCCTGGCTGTCGAATTCAGCGGCCATGGCTCAGGTATCGACAACACCCACTTCGGCGCGCTGAAGGTCAAGGATGCCATCGTCGACAAACTGCGCACCCCGCAAGGCGACCGTCCGTCCATCGACAAGCTCAACCCGGACCTGCGCATTCACCTGCGCCTGGATCGTGGCGAAGCCATTCTGTCTCTTGACCTGTCCGGTCACAGCCTGCACCAGCGCGGCTATCGCTTGCAGCAAGGTGCGGCGCCGCTCAAGGAAAACCTCGCGGCCGCCATCCTGATCCGTTCCGGCTGGCCCCGTATCGCGGCCGAAGGCGGCGCTCTGGCCGACCCGATGTGCGGCGTCGGCACGTTCCTGGTGGAAGCCGCCATGATCGCCGCCGACATGGCGCCGAACCTGCGTCGCGAGCAGTGGGGCTTCACCGCCTGGCTCGGTCACGTACCGGCGCTGTGGAAAAAACTCCACGAAGAAGCCACCGAACGCGCCGCGGCCGGCCTGGCCAAGCCGCCGCTGTGGATTCGCGGTTACGAAGCCGACCCGCGCCTGATTCAACCGGGCCGCAACAACGTCGAACGTGCCGGCCTCAGTGAGTGGATCAAGATCTACCAGGGCGAAGTCGCGACCTTCGAGCCGCGTCCGGACCAGAACCAGAAAGGCCTGGTGATCTGCAACCCACCATACGGCGAGCGTCTGGGCGACGAGGCGAGCCTGCTCTACCTCTACCAGAACCTTGGCGAACGCCTGCGTCAGGCTTGCCTCAACTGGGAAGCCGCGGTGTTCACCGGCGCCCCGGACCTGGGCAAGCGCATGGGCATCCGCAGCCACAAGCAGTATTCGTTCTGGAACGG
The DNA here is from genome assembly GCF_019218985.1 of Pseudomonas sp. PDM30. Classification (NCBI taxonomy): domain Bacteria; kingdom Pseudomonadati; phylum Pseudomonadota; class Gammaproteobacteria; order Pseudomonadales; family Pseudomonadaceae; genus Pseudomonas; species Pseudomonas sp. PDM30. The sequence continues at coordinate 238,949 of NZ_JAHUWM010000007.1, read as the reverse complement.
CGCCTTGCCGTGCAAGCTGTTGCTGATCAAGGTGTTGCCGGATCAATTCGTCACCGGAGAGCGTCGTACTCCGGAGCAGCGCCAGGTCGAGCGCGAGCAAGCCGCCTACGATCAGGCACCGAACGAACCGCAGGAACGCAAGTTCAACAAAAACGGCAACCCGATCAAACCGGCGCCGGCACCGGCTCCAGTGGTCGAGCAGCCGCGCCTGAGCGAAGGCGGGCAGATGTTCGCCAACCGCCTGCAAAAGAACCTCAAGGCCCTGGGCAAGTGGGTCAAGCGTGAAGGCATCGACTGCTACCGCGTGTACGATGCCGACATGCCGGAATACTCCATGGCCATCGACCTGTATCACGATTGGGTGCATGTCCAGGAGTACGTCGCGCCGAAATCAATCGATCCGGAAAAGGCTTCGGCCCGCATGTTCGATGCCCTGGCAGCCATCCCGCAGGCATTGAACATCGACAAGAGCCGTGTGGTGGTCAAGCGCCGCGAGCGCCAGAGCGGCACCAAGCAGTACGAGCGCCAGGCGGCACAGGGCAAGTTCGTCGAGGTCAATGAGGGTGGCGTGAAGCTGCTGGTGAACCTCACCGACTACCTCGACACCGGTCTGTTCCTCGACCACCGGCCGATGCGCATGCGTATCCAGAAAGAGGCGGCCGGCAAGCGCTTCCTCAATCTGTTCTGCTACACCGCGACGGCCAGTGTGCATGCGGCCAAGGGCGGCGCGCGCAGCACCACCAGTGTCGACCTGTCGAAAACCTATCTGGACTGGGCGCGTCGCAACCTGTCGTTGAACGGTTTCTCCGACAAGAACCGCCTGGAGCAGGGTGATGTGATGGCGTGGCTCGAAGCCAGTCGTGACGAGTACGACATGATCTTCATCGACCCGCCGACGTTCTCCAACTCCAAGCGCATGGAAGGTGTCTTCGACGTGCAGCGCGACCAGGTGCAACTGATCGACCTGGCCATGGCGCGACTGGCGCCCGGCGGCGTGTTGTACTTCTCCAACAACTTCCGCAAGTTTGAACTGGAAGCCAATCTCGGCGAGCGTTATGCAGTCGAGGAGATCACCGCCCAGACCATCGACCCGGATTTTGCCCGCAACGCCAAGATCCATCGCGCCTGGAAAATCACGGCTCGTTGATAGCTGTGCTGATTCACTGTAGGAGCGAGCCTGCTCGCGATGAACCCGAAAGCGCCGCGTGTATTCAGAAAGCACGCGTTATCGTTATCGACCATCGCGAGCAAGCTCGCTCCTACAGGGTTTCAGTGCTGGTCAAATTAGTGGCTAATAGCTATAACTCAGTTCATGGCCAAAGGGCTTCTCCGCACCTGGCGTTTTGAGTTTGCGTTTTATGTCGTTGCACGCCGTGCGCCCCAGGATCCTGGGAATAATCAGCGAAGATGCCTCGGCCTGGTTGGTCGCGCTGCTGGTATTGCTGGTTGGCGGGGTGCTCACCGGGTTGCTGGCGTGGTCGACGCTGAATCTGTTTCACCATCAATTGCGGCAACGTTTCCAACTGCTGGCCAGTGAACGTTACAGCCGTATCGAAGAGCGTTTCGAAGATCAGGAGCAGCGCCTCGACGGCCTGCGCCGGTTTTTCGCCAATTCCGATTCGGTGTCCCGAGCGGAATTCGACGGCTACACCCAACCTTTGCTGCTGCGAACCCAAGCGTATTCCTATGCCCAGCGGGTCACTCGTGACGAGCGGGTGGCGTTCGAGCGTCGGGTGCGAGACGAGGGCTTGAACAACTTCACCCTGAGAGAGCTCAACGCCGGCGGCCAACTGCAACTGGCCGGCGAACGAGATGAGTACGTGGCGGTGCTGTACAGCCAGACGCAAAGCAAACTCGGCGCTCCCTTCGGTTACGACTTGCTGGCCCAGCCGCTGCGGCGTGCCACGCTCGCTCGGGCCGATCAGCGTGGCGGTATGGCGGTATCACAACCGATGCATCTGGTGAGTATCGAACCGGCTTATGCCCGCGGCGTGCTGCTGGTCGCGCCGCTCATGCAGCGCAACAGTCAGGACCGCAAATCCACGAAGCCCTACGGTTATGTCATGGCCGTGATCAGCATGCGCCAGTTGTTGGCGGACGGACTGCCGGACGCCAGCCATGACTATCTCTCGGTGCGCATCCTCGATTTGTCGATCGATGACCAGCACGAGGTATTGTTCGAGTCACCCAACCCGCCGGCCATCAGCGAGCTGTCGGCCACGCGCCTGTTGCGCATGGCCGACCATGACTATCAAGTCGATATCCAGCCCAGCGATGCGTTCGTGAAGGCCAATCATTCCTCCGTGACCAGTGTGGTGGTGTTGGGTGGAATGCTCAGCGTGATGCTCAGTGCCTTGCTGTATGTGTTGGTCAGCCAGCGGCAGCGGGCGTTGAAACTGGTCGAGCAACGCACCCAGGAACTACGGGATCGAGAGCAGGAGCTGCGCGGCACCCATGGTCAGTTGCGTGGTGTGCTGAATGCCGCCACCCAGGTCGCGATCATCGCCACCGACCTGCGCGGTGTCATCAGCACCTTCAACGCCGGTGCTGAGCAGATGCTTGGCTATACCAGTGCCGAGGTGGTGGGGCATATGACCCTGGAGAGCCTGCACCTGCCCCGGGAGCTGGTCGCTCGCTCGGCAGAGTTGAGCGCACGCTATGGTAAACCGGTGCCGACCTGCCAGGCGATGCTGGTCGAAGGCGACGCGCAGGGCAGCCACGAGGCGCGGGAGTGGACGCTGGTACGTGGCGATGGCAGCCATTTGATAGTCAACATGCTCGCCACGCCAGTGCTCGACGAGCAAGGCCTGTGGGTCGGGCACCTGGCGGTGTGCATCGACATCACCGAACGCAAGCGGGTCCATGAGGCGCTCGCGGCGCGGGATCTGTTGTTGAAGAAACTCAGCGCCCACGTGCCCGGTGGCATCTACCAGTTCAAGATGGAGTTCGACGGGCGTTTCAGCGTGATCTACGCCAGCGACGGCATTCGCGAGATCTACGAGCTGGAACCTGACGTGCTGCTGCTCAATGCCGAAGCGATCTTCACCCGGATTCACCCCCAGGACAGCACCCGTGTCCGTGCCTCGATCCGCGCCTCGGCCGACACCCTCAGCCCCTGGCGCGAGGAATACCGCGTGCAATTGCCGCAACGGGGTCTGCGTTGGGTGCGTGGCGAGGCCACGCCAGAGGAACTGCCCGGTGGCGGTGTGCTGTGGCACGGCTACATCTCGGACATTTCCGATAGGAAGCGGGTGGAAGAAGAGTTGCGCGCGTTGTCGGTCACCGATTCCCTGACCGGTATCCACAACCGGCGTTATTTCCAGGAGCGCTTGACCATCGAAATGGCCCGGGTGGAGCGTGGCGGTGGGGATCTGTCGGTGATCATGCTCGATATCGACCATTTCAAGCGCATCAATGACCTGCATGGTCATGCCATCGGTGATCGGGTGTTGCAGGCCGTGTGCCAACGGATCGGCCACCGGCTGCGTCGCACCGATGTGTTCTGCCGCTTGGGCGGTGAGGAGTTCATGGTGCTGTGCCCGGATATCAGCGGCGAACAGGCCTATATGTTGGCCCAGCAATTGTGGCAAGGCCTGCGCAGTTCACCCATTGAAGGTGTCGGTACGGTCACTGCCAGTTTCGGGATTGCCAGTTGGCGGGTCGGGGAGGGCGCCGATGCCTTGCTGTTGCGTGCGGATTCGGGGGTTTACGCGGCGAAGCAGGCAGGAAGGGATCGGGTAGAGGGGGAGATGAGTTAACCCGGGTTGTACGCAGACCCTGTGGGAGCGAGCTTGCTCCTGATAGCGGTTTTACATTCAACATTGATGCTGACTGTCATGCCGCCATCGCGAGCAAGCTCGCTCCCACAGTAGATCTCTGGAGCTTTCTAGATTCGGTTACAACACCGACGCCGTTTGCGGCGTTTTCGGTTGGCGGTACAGATCCAGCAGCACCTGATCGAGCACCGACGAGGCGCCGAAAGGGGCCTTGTCGTTGAGGATTGCCACCACCGCCCAGGTGTTGCCGTTGACGTCGCGACTGAAACCGGCGATCGCCCGCACGGTGTTCAGGGTGCCGGTCTTGACGTGGGCTTCGCCGCGCATCGCAGTGGTCTTCAGGCGTTTGCGCATGGTGCCGTCGGTGCCGGCGATCGGCATCGAACTGATGTATTCGGCGGAATACGGACTGTGCCAGGCAGCTTCCAGCATCGAGGCCATTTCTCGGGCGCTGACACGCTCGGCACGGGACAGGCCGGAGCCGTTCTCCATCACCAGGTGCGGCGCGGTGATGCCCTTTTTCGCCAGCCACTGGCGCACGACACGCTGGGCAGCCTTGGCGTCGTCACCATCGGCATCGGTGCGGAAGCGTTGGCCCAGGCTCAGGAACAACTGCTGGGCCATGGTGTTGTTGCTGTACTTGTTGATGTCGCGGATGATTTCCGCCAGGTCCGGCGAGAACGCCCGGGCCAGGACCTTGGCGTCTTTCGGTGTTGGCGCCAGCACATCCCTGCCCTGAATGCTGCCACCCAGCTCCTTCCAGATCGCGCGGACGGCGCCGGCGGTGTAGGTCGCGTGGTCGAGCAGCGACAGGTAAGTCTGCGAGCTGCAGCCTTCACCCAGTTGGCCGCCGACCGTCACGGTCACGCTGCCGTCGGCCTGAGTCACCGGGTTGTAGCGCACGCCACCGGTGCATTGCTTGGAGTTGAGGGCCTTGACCTGGTTGTCGATGCGGATGCTCGCAATCGGCGGCTCCACCGAGACCAGCACCTTGCCCGAGTCATTGCGCGCGACGAAGCGCAGCGCCTTGAGGTTGACCAGCAGCGAGTCGGGCTTGACCAGGAACGGCTTGTTATCGTCGTTGCCGTCGTCATTGAACTCCGGCAGTTGCGGTTGCACGAAGAAGGTTTTATCCAGCACCAGGTCGCCGGTGACCTGGGTCACGCCGTTGGCGCGCAGGTCGCGCATCAGCAGCCAGAGTTTTTCCATGTTCAGCTTCGGATCGCCGCCACCCTTGAGGTAGAGGTTGCCGTTGAGAATGCCGCCACTGAGGGTGCCGTCGGTGTAGAACTCGGTTTTCCACTGGTGGTTCGGGCCGAGCATTTCCAGCGCCGCGTAGGTGGTGACCAGTTTCATGGTCGATGCCGGGTTGACCGACACGTCAGCGTTGAACACCGTCGGGGTGCCGGGGCCTGTGAGCGGGATCATCACCAGCGACAGGGCGTTGTCCTGCAGCTTGCTGGCTTTCAGGGCTTTTTCAACGTTGGGCGACAACGCGGTATTGATTGGAGCGGCGGAAACGGGGAGGGCCAGGGGGAGAAGAAAACCGGCCAACAGCAAAGGACGCAAAGATTTGATCATCTGAAATAAAACCCTACAGCCGAGGGGGAAATATAAAGAGGGCATGGAGATAAATTCCCTCAATGGTCATGAAAGTGTCGGCATTATGCCCCAAGGTGTCACGGCTTGTGCCGTGCGCGAGCATCCTGATCGGCTATTTTTTTACCGACGGTAGGCGTGGTGGCCCAGAGAGTCAGGCAATCGGCGGCTTAAACTGCTAAAGTGCCGCCCGTTATTACTTAAGAGGATTGTTCCAATGGCGACTAACCGTTCCCAGCGTCTGCGCAAAAAACTGTGCGTCGATGAATTTCAAGAGCTGGGTTTCGAACTGAACCTGGATTTCAAAGAAGATTTGGCTGATGAAGCCATTGATGCTTTCCTCGACGCGTTCCTCAAAGAAGCCATGGAAGCCAACGGTCTGGGCTATGTTGGCGGCGATGACTACGGTCTGGTTTGCCTGCAGAAGCGTGGCTCGGTCAGCGCTGAACAGCGCGCTGCCGTTGAAGCCTGGCTCAAAGGCCGCACCGAGCTGACCAGCGTTGAAGTCAGCCCGCTGCTGGACGTCTGGTACCCGGAAAAGCCGATCAATCCGGTAGCTTGATGTTCTGAAAAAAACGGCGACCCGAGGGTCGCCGTTTTTTTTGCTTTTTTTGCAGGAGCGAGCTTGCTCGCGATGAACCTGAGAGTGCTGCAGGGTCTCAGGTTTCCAGCGTTATCGTTGACGACCATCGCGAGCAGGCTCGCTCCTCCAGTTCAGGATCAGCAGTGTCACCACCCCCGCGACAATCCCCCAGAACGCCGAACCGATGGAAAACAGCGTCAGCCCCGATGCCGTGACCATGAAGGTGATCAGCGCGGCTTCACGTTCCTTCACTTCGCTCATGGCGATGCTCAAGCCATTGATGATCGAGCCGAACAGCGCCAGCGCCGCAATCGACAGCACCAGTTCCTTGGGCAGCGCGGCAAACAATGCCGCGAGCGTCGCGCCGAACACGCCGGCAATCCCGTAGAAGATCCCGCACCAGACCGCCGCGGTGTAGCGCTTGTTACGGTCTTCATGGGCGTGCGGACCGGTGCAGATCGCTGCGCTGATCGCCGCCAGGTTGATCCCGTGGGAACCGAACGGTGCCAACAGTAAACTGGCGATGCCGGTGGTGGTGATAAGCGGCGAGGCGGGTACCGTGTAGCCATCGGCGCGCAATACGGCGATGCCGGGCATGTTTTGTGAGGTCATGGCGACGACAAACAGCGGGATGCCGATGCTGATGGTCGCGGCCAGAGAGAAATGCGGTGTGGTCCAGACCGGCGTGGCCACTTCCAGGTGGAAGCCGCTGAAGTCCAATAACCCCATGAAGCCTGACAATGCCGTGCCGATCAGCAATGCCGCCAACACCGCATAGCGCGGCGACAGGCGCTTGACCACCAGATAAGTGACGAACATCCCCAGTACCAGGGCAGTGCGGTGTTGCGCTGCGACGAAAATCTCGCTGCCGATCTTGAACAGGATCCCCGCCAGCAGGGCGGCGGCCAGGGATGCCGGAATCTTTTTCACCAGTCGTTCGAAGCTGCCGGTCAGCCCGCAAATCGTCACCAGCACCGCGCAGGTAATATAGGCACCAATGGCTTCGCCGTAGCTCACGCCGCCCAGGCTGGTGATCAGCAGCGCTGCGCCCGGGGTCGACCAGGCAATGGTGATCGGCGTGCGATAACGCAAGGACAGGCCGATGGAGCACACCGCCATGCCGATGGAAATCGCCCAGATCCACGAAGAAATCTGCCCGCTGCTCAGGCCCGCCGCTTGCCCGGCCTGGAACATCAGCACCAGGGAGCTGGTGTAGCCGGTCATCATGGCGATGAAGCCGGCGACGATGGCCGAGGGCGAGGTGTCGGCCAGCGGGCGGATTTGCGTGTGGGTGGCGTCGTTCATGACGGCGGTGTTCCTTTTACAGATGAAGATGTCCGCTGCAACACGAACTCTGTGGGAGCGAGCTTGCTCGCGATAACGGTGGATCAGCCAACAGAAGTGCTGAATGTGACGCCGCCATCGCGAGCAAGCTCGCTCCCACAGGGATCGCGTTACAAGGGCGGATTCTGTGAACAAGCCTAAACTCAAAAGTAACCAGACGTTGCGATACAGCCGAGGCAACATTCAGCCGTACAGTCGTGTTGCCACCCTCCATTGTGTACAATCGCAGTGTTTTTTACGCGATACTTGCCAGCGACCCACTGTGCCGTATTACAGTCACGGTCAATTCGCCGCAGTTCTTCCGACTCGAGTGCCCATGAACGAACAGTTGCAACCCCTAAAGAAACAACCGCGAGCAGGCAAAGCCGGCCGCAGCGGTACCCAGGACGATATTGTCTACGCGCATATCTTCGAGGCCATCCTCGAGCAGCGTCTGGCGCCCGGCACCAAGTTGAGCGAAGAAGCGCTGGGGGAAATTTTCGGGGTCAGCCGCACCATCATTCGCCGCGCCTTGTCGCGCCTGGCCCATGAAGGCGTGGTGCTGCTGCGTCCGAATCGCGGCGCCGTGGTCGCCAGCCCGAGCGTCGAAGAAGCCCGTCAGGTGTTCATGGCCCGCCGTCTGGTCGAGCGTGCGATCACCGAATTGGCGGTTCAGCACGCTACCGCCGAGCAGATTGCCGAGTTGCGCCAGATGGTCAACGATGAACGCGACAGCTTCTCGCGCGGTGATCGCGGTGCCGGTATCCGTCTGTCGGGCGAGTTTCACCTGAAACTGGCCGAAGCGGCGAAGAACGCCCCGTTGATCAGCTTCCAGCGCAGCCTGGTGTCCCAGACGTCGCTGATCATCGCCCAGTACGAAAGCGGCAACCGTTCCCATTGCTCCTACGACGAGCACACCCAGTTGATCGACGCCATCGAAAAGCGCGACGCTGAACTGGCGGTGAACCTGATGATGCATCACATGGATCACATCGACAGCAAACTCAACCTCGATGAGGAAAGTGCGTCGGATGATCTGCATGCAGTGTTCTCGCATTTGTTGCAGACCAAGAAGCCTGGGCGTTCGCCCGCGAAAATCTGATCTGTGTGAGCGAGCTTGCTCGCGATGGTCGTTAACGATTACGCGGGAAGCCTGACATCCCGTGGCGCCCTCAGGTTCATCGCGAGCAAGCTCGCTCCTACAGGGCATAAAAAATCCCCCGGAATCTGACGATTGCGGGGGATTTTTTATGCCCGAAGAAATTTACCGCTGATGCACCAGATTCCCCGCTGCATAGGTCTGCTGCACAGTCCGGTCATCCCCCAGGGTCATCAACACAAACAATGTCTCGGCGATGTTATTGGCCTGCTTCAGGCGATAGCTCAGCAGCGGCGTGGCGTTGTAGTCCAGCACCAGGAAGTCGGCGTCGGTGCCCGGTTGCAGGTTGCCGATCTTGTCTTCCAGGCGCAATGCGCGGGCGCCGCCGAGGGTGGCCAGGTACAGCGACTTGAACGGGCTCAGGCGTGCACCTTGCAGTTGCATGACCTTGTAGGCTTCGTTGAGGGTTTGCAGCAGCGAGAAACTGGTGCCACCACCCACATCGGTGCCGATACCGACATTGAGCTTGTGCTTCTCGGCCATCGGCAGGTTGAACAGGCCGCTGCCGAGGAAGAAGTTCGAGGTCGGGCAGAACGAGATGGCCGAACCTGTTTCTGCCAGTCGCGCGCACTCGTCATCGCACAGGTGCACACCGTGGGCGAACACTGAGCGCTCGCCGAGCAACTGGTAGTGATCGTAGACGTCCAGGTAACCCTTGCGCTCCGGGAAAAGCGCCTTGACCCACTCGATTTCCTTGAGGTTTTCGCTGATGTGGGTCTGCATGTACAGATCCGGGTATTCGGTCAGCAGCTGGCCGGCCAGGGTTAGCTGTTCCGGGGTGCTGGTCGGTGCGAAGCGTGGGGTGACCGCGTAGTGCAGACGACCCTTGCCGTGCCAGCGCTCGATCAGCGCCTTGCTTTCCACATAGCTGGATTCGGCGGTGTCGGTCAGGTAGTCCGGGGCGTTGCGGTCCATCATCACCTTGCCGGCGATCATCCGCAGGTCGAGCTGCTGGGCCGCTTCGAAGAACGAGTTCACCGATTGCGGGTGCACGCTGCCGAATACCAGCGCAGTGGTGGTGCCGTTGCGCAGCAGTTCCTTGATGAAAATGTCCGCGACCTGGTCGGCGTGGGCCTTGTCGGCGAACTGGCTTTCGCACGGGAAGGTGTAGGTGTTGAGCCAGTCCAGCAGTTGCTCGCCATAGGCGCCGACCATGCCGGTTTGCGGCAGGTGGATGTGGGTGTCGATGAAGCCGGGGGTGATCAGTGCATCCTGGTAGTGGGTGATTTCGACGTCAGCCGGCAGGGTCGGCAGCAGTTCGCTGGCGTGACCGAGGGCGCTGATCTGGCCGTTATCCACAACCAGCAAGCCGTCTTCGAAATACTCGTAGGAGGCTTCGATGCCAACGACGGCTGGGTCGGCGATGCTGTGCAGGATGGCGGCGCGGTAGGCTTTGCGAGTCAGAGGCATGAGAATTCTCAGTTGGAGGCTTGGCTGCGGCGTGAGGCAGGCAGCAGTTTGGCAATCGATCCGGCGCTGGAGGTTTGCTGGCCGAAGTTCGCGTTATAGGTGGCGATGATTTCGCCGGCGATGGAGATGGCGATTTCCACAGGCAGCTTGCCTTTGACTTCGCCGATGCCCATCGGGCAGCGCATGCGTTGCACGACGCTGTTGTCGAAACCGCGGTCGCGCAGGCGATGTTCGAACTTCACCCGTTTGGTCTTCGAACCGATCAGGCCGAAGTAGGCGAAGTCGTTGCGCTTGAGGATCGCAGCGGTCAGTTCGAGGTCGAGTTGATGGTTGTGGGTCATCACGATGTAGTAGCTGCCGGCCGGCAGATCATCGATTTCATCCACCGGTTCTTCGCTGACGATCTTGCGCACGCCATGGGGGATCTGCTCGGGGAATTCATCCTCCCGCGAATCGATCCAGCGCACCCGGCAGGGCAGGCTGGCCAGCAGTGGCACCAGGGCACGGCCGACGTGGCCGGCACCGAACACGGCGATCTGCGCCTGAACCTGGCCCATCGGTTCGAACAGCAATACGGTCGCGCCACCGCAGCACTGGCCGAGGCTGGCGCCGAGGCTGAAGCGCTCCAGATGGGTGTCCTGCTTGCCGCTGACGAGCATCTCGCGAGCGATCTTCATGGCCTTGTATTCCAGGTGCCCGCCACCGATGGTGTCGAAGCTCTGGTTCGCGCTGATGACCATCTTCGAGCCAGCGTTGCGCGGCGTCGAGCCGAGCTCTTCGATGATGGTAACCAGCACGCAGGGCTCACCCTGGTTTTGCAGGTCGGCGAGGGCGTCGATCCAGTTGTACATGTTCACCTCGACATCTGTGTGTCTGTTAGTCCGCCATCGCGAGCAAGCTCGCTCCCACATTGGATTTGTACAGGTCCATCAGTCAGCACATAACCCTGTGGGAGCGAGCTTGCTCGCGATAGCCGCACCTCGGTCCTAGAGCGAAGCCAACTCGGTCTCAGCCTCGACAGCCTTCGCCGCCTTCAACTGGCGCATCTGCTCACAGCCCCACAACACTCGCTCCGGCGTCGCCGGGGCGTCGATTTTCGGTTGATGCCGGTAATCGCCCAGGCTCGCCACGGCGTCCTTGATCGCACACCACGAGGCGATGCCGAGCATGAACGGCGGCTCGCCCACAGCCTTGGAATGGAACACCGTGTCTTCGGGGTTCTTGCGGTTTTCCACCAGCTTCACCCGCAGGTCCAGCGGCATGTCCGCCACGGCCGGGATCTTGTAGCTGGCCGGGCCGTTGGTCATCAGCTTGCCCTTGTTGTTCCACACCAGCTCTTCCATGGTCAGCCAGCCCATGCCCTGGATGAAACCGCCCTCGACCTGACCGATGTCGATGGCCGGGTTCAGCGAGGCGCCGACGTCGTGGAGGATGTCGGTGCGCAGCATCTTGTATTCGCCGGTCAGGGTGTCGACCAGCACTTCGCAGCACGCCGCGCCAAAGGCGAAGTAGTAGAACGGACGGCCGCGAGCCTGGCTGCGGTCGTAGTAGATTTTCGGGGTCTTGTAGAAGCCGGTGCTCGACAGCGACACCTGGGCGAAATACGCCTGCTGGATCAGCGCTTCGAAGGTCAGGATGTGATCGCGAACCCGCACGTGGCCGTTGTGGAATTCCACGTCCTCTTCGCTGACCTTGTACTGGCGAGCCGCGAATTCCACCAGGCGTTGCTTGATGGTTTCGGCGGCGTTCTGCGCGGCCTTGCCGTTCAGGTCGGCGCCACTGGACGCGGCGGTCGGCGAGGTGTTCGGTACTTTGTCGGTGTTGGTCGCGGTGATCTGCACGCGATCCATTTCCACCTGGAACACTTCGGCCACGACTTGCGCGACCTTGGTGTTCAGGCCCTGGCCCATTTCGGTGCCACCGTGGTTCAGGTGGATGCTGCCGTCGGTGTAGACGTGCACCAGGGCACCGGCCTGGTTGAGGAAGCTGGCGGTGAAGGAAATACCGAATTTCACCGGGGTCAGCGCCAGGCCTTTTTTCAGGATCGGGCTGTTGGCGTTGTAGCGACGGATCGCTTCGCGGCGCTCGGCGTATTGGCTGCTTTCTTCCAGTTCCGCGGTCATTTCCTCGAGCATGTTGTGCTCGACGGTCTGGTAGTAGTGGGTGACGTTGCGCTCGGTCTTGCCGTAGTAGTTGGCCTTGCGCACGGCCAAAGGATCCAGGGCCAGATGGCGAGAGATGGCATCCATCACTTCTTCGATGGCGACCATGCCTTGCGGGCCACCGAAACCACGGTAGGCGGTGTTCGACGCGGTGTTGGTCTTGCAGCGGTGACCGTTGATGGTCGCATCGCCCAGGTAGTACGAGTTGTCCGAGTGGAACATCGCGCGGTCGACGATCGACGCCGACAGGTCAGGGGAACAACCGCAGTTGCCGGCCAGTTCCAGGTTGATGCCGTGCAGGCGCCCGGTGCTGTCGAAGCCCACGTCGTACTCGACATAGAACGGGTGACGCTTGCCGGTCATCAGCATGTCTTCGACCCGTGGCAGACGCATCTTGGTCGGCTGGCCGGTGAGGTGCGCGATCACCGCGCACAGGCACGCAGGGCTGGCCGCCTGAGTTTCTTTACCACCGAAACCACCGCCCATGCGGCGCATGTCGACGACGATCTTGTTCATCGACACGTCCAGCACTTCGGCCACCAGTTTCTGCACTTCGGTGGGGTTTTGCGTGGAGCAGTAGACGATCATGCCGCCGTCTTCGGTCGGCATCACCGAAGAGATCTGGGTTTCCAGGTAGAAGTGTTCCTGGCCACCAATGTGCAGCGTGCCCTGGATGCGATGTTCGGCAGTGGCCAGCGCAGTGGCCGAATCGCCGCGTTTGTGGGTGTGGCTGTCGAGTACGAAGTGGCGCTTGCGCAGGGCTTCGACCACGTCCAGCACAGGCTCCAGGTCTTCGTATTCGATGATCGCGGCCATCGCCGCCTTGCGCGCGGTTTCCAGGTCTTTCGCCGCCACGGCGATCACCGGTTGACCAACGAATTGCACGGTATCGATCGCCAGCAGCGGATCGCCCGGCAGCAGCGGACCGATGTCCTTCAGGCCTGGCACGTCCTCGTGGGTGATGGCGATGCGCACGCCTTCAAAGGCGTAGCAGGGCGAAGTGTCGATGCTGATGATCCGGGCGTGGGCACGGTCCGACATGCGCGCATAAACGTGCAACTGGTTCGGAAACTCCAGGCGGTCGTCGATGTATTGCGCTTCACCGGCCACATGCTTGGCGGCGCTGTCGTGCTTGACGCTGCGGCCGACACCGGTGGTCAGGTCCTTGGCGAACAGTTCAGCCAATTCGGCTTGGGTCTTCTCTACGGCGTGATGATTAGACATAAGCGGTCACCCGAGTCTCGATGTGCGGTGTTTGCAGTTCGATGAAGTATTTGCGCAGCAGGTTCTGTGCGCTGAGCAGGCGATATTCCTTGCTGGCGCGGAAGTCCGAGAGCGGCGTGAAGTCTTCGGCCAAGGCAGCGCAGGCGCGTTCGACAGTGGCGTTGTTGAATGGCGAACCGAGCAATGCGGCTTCGCAGGCTGCGGCGCGTTTCGGGATGGCGGCCATGCCGCCGAAGGCGACGCGGGCTTCAGCGACGACGCCGTTTTCCAGGCGAATGTTGAAGGCGGCGCAGACTGCCGAGATGTCATCGTCTAGGCGCTTGGAAACCTTGTAGGCGCGGAACAGTTTTTCGACGCTGGCGCGGGGCACGATGATCTTCTCGATGAACTCGCTTTCCTGGCGTGCCGTGACGCGGTAATCGATGAAGTAATCTTCCAGCGCCAAGGTACGGCGGGTTTCGCCTTTGCACAGCACGATTTGCGCACCGAGGGCGATCAGCAGGGGCGGCGAGTCACCAATCGGCGAGGCGTTGCCGATGTTGCCACCCAGGGTGCCCTGGTTGCGGATCTGCAAGGACGCGAAGCGGTGCAGCAATTCACCGAAGTCCGGGTACTCGGCGTTCAAGGCCTCGTAGCAATCGGAAAGGGATGTGGCGGCGCCGATTTCCAGGCGATCGTCAAAGCGGTCGATGCGCTTCATCTCGGCGACGTTGCCGACGTAGATCATCACCGGCAGGGTGCGGTGGAACTGCGTGACTTCCAGCGCCAGGTCAGTACCGCCGGCCAGCAGGCGGGCCTGTGGATAAGCGTCGTAGAGATCGGCCAGGTCGGCCACGGTCAGCGGCACCAGGCAGCGCTTGTCGCCGCTATTGAGTTCGCCGATATCGGTCGGGGCAATGGCTTTCAGGCGTGCGATGGTGTCGGCCTCGCGGGCGTCGAACTGGTCCGGTTGCTTGGCGCAGCAGGACTGCTCGGCGGCTTCCAGGATCGGCCGGTAGCCGGTGCAACGGCAGAGGTTGCCGGCCAGTGCTTCGTGGGCCTTGGCATGATCCGGTGCATCGCTGTTCTTTTGCAGGGCAAACAGCGACATCACGAAACCGGGGGTGCAGAAGCCGCATTGCGAGCCGTGGCACTCGACCATGGCTTTCTGCACGCTGTGCAGTTCACCTTTGTGCTTGAGGTCTTCGACGCTGATCAGTTGCTTGCCGTGCAGGGACGACACGAAGGTCAGGCACGAGTTGAGGCTGCGATAGCGAATGTGTTCGCGGCCGTCATCATCGGTCTGCAATTCGCCGACCACCACGGTGCAGGCGCCGCAGTCACCGCTGGCGCAGCCTTCTTTGGTGCCGGGCTTGCCCACATGGTCGCGCAGATAATTGAGCACGGTCAGGTTCGGGTCCAGGGCGTGCTCGCTACGGAGTTCCTGGTTTAGTAAAAACTGGATCACGGAAGGCCTCGCAGACTCATTATTGTTGTTAACCGATAGGAACTGAATTTAGCAGGTCTGACTTTTCGGTCAATGATTTTCTGACTTAAAGGTCAGGAAATTGCAATTTGTCGATTAACCACCTGTTCCTTAATTATTGTCGCTGGTTCGATAGCCTGCTTTTTTGCTTGAATTTGCTTGAATCGTGCCAAAAACCTCCGGGCGGGCACTCCGCCCTGACGCAGCAATTGCGCTACACTGCGCCGCTTGTACAGATCAAAGAGTTTGAAGGACAACCATGACGTTCAAGGCGCCGGACAGCCTCGCCGAGCAAATCGCTCACCACCTCGCCGAACGCATCATTCGCGGCGAAATGAAGCCCGGAGAGCGCATCCAGGAACAGAAGGTCACGCTGGCCCTCAACGTCAGCCGTGGTTCGGTCCGCGAGGCCTTGCTGATCCTCGAGCGTCGGCACCTGATCGCGATCCTGCCGCGACGTGGCGCCCACGTCACCGAGCTCACACCGCACAAGGTGCAGAGCCTGTGCACGCTGATGAGCGAACTCTATATCCTGCTCGGTAACTCCGTGGCCAGCGGCTGGAAAACCCAGGCCGACATGGCGCCGTTCGTGCAGATCCAGCAACGCCTGACTGCCAGCTACGAGCGTCAGGACATCCGCACTTTCGTCGACGACAGCTTCAACGTGATGCGCGCCGCGTACCCGTTCGCCAACAACCCGTACTTGCAGGAGACAGTCGAGAATCTGCAGCCGGCCATGAGCCGGGCGTATTTTCTCGCGCTGGAGCAGCGCAAAGCGTCGATGAGCGAATTCCTCGAGCTGTTCGAGCGCTTGCTCGCTGCCGTGCTGGCCCGTGACTTCGTGCAGATTCGCGAAGTGCTGACGGCTTACGCCCAGCGCAGTTGCGATCTGGTGATATCCGCCTTGACGGACGCCTGAACTTGCGGCTCAAGTGCATCAAGCTGGCGGGGTTCAAATCCTTCGTCGACCCGACCACGGTGAACTTCCCCAGTAACATGGCGGCGGTGGTCGGGCCCAATGGCTGCGGCAAATCGAACATCATCGACGCCGTGCGCTGGGTGATGGGCGAGAGTTCGGCGAAGAACCTGCGCGGCGAATCGATGACCGACGTCATCTTCAACGGCTCCACCAGCCGCAAGCCGGTGAGCCAGGCGAGTATCGAACTGGTGTTCGACAACTCCGACGGCACCTTGCTCGGGGAGTACGCCGCTTATGCGGAAATCTCCATTCGCCGCAAAGTGACCCGCGACAGCCAGACTACCTATTACCTCAACGGCACCAAATGCCGGCGCCGCGACATCACCGACATCTTCCTCGGCACCGGCCTTGGCCCGCGCAGCTATTCGATCATCGAGCAGGGGATGATCTCCAAGCTGATCGAGTCCAAGCCCGAAGACCTGCGCAACTTCATCGAAGAAGCCGCCGGTATCTCCAAGTACAAGGAGCGCCGGCGCGAGACGGAAAACCGCATCCGCCGCACCCACGAGAACCTTGAGCGCCTGACCGACCTGCGCGAAGAGCTTGAGCGTCAGCTCGAACGCTTGCACCGCCAGGCCGAGGCCGCCAAGAAGTATCAGGAATTCAAGGGCGAGGAGCGTCAGCTCAAGGCCCAGCTGTCGGCCCTGCGCTGGCAGGCGCTGAACGATCAGGTCGGCCAGCGTGAAGCGATCATCGGCAACCAGGAAGTTTCTTTCGAAGCCTTGGTGGCCGAACAGCGCAATGCCGACGCAAGCATCGAGCGCCTGCGTGACGGGCACCACGACCTGTCGGAGCGCTTCAACCTGGTGCAGGGGCGCTTCTACTCGGTCGGCGGCGACATTGCCCGGGTCGAGCAGAGCATCCAGCACGGTCAGCAGCGTTTGCGCCAGTTGCAGGATGACCTGAAAGAGGCCGAGCGCGCGCGCCTGGAAACCGAATCGCACCTGGGCCACGACCGCACGTTGCTGCTGACCCTCGGCGAAGAGCTGGACATGCTCACCCCGGAGCAGGAAGTCACCAGCGCCGCCGCCGAAGAGGCCGCTGCCGCGCTGGAAGAATCCGAAATCACCATGCACGGCTGGCAAGAGCAGTGGGATACGTTCAACCTCACCGCCGCCGAGCCGCGCCGTCAGGCCGAAGTGCAGCAATCGCGGATTCAGCAGCTGGAAACCAGCCTGGAGCGCCTGGCCGATCGCCAGAAGCGTCTTGGCGAAGAACGCGCCTTGCTCTCGGCGGACCCGGAAGACGCGGCGATCATGGCGCTCAGCGAGCAGCTCGCCGAATCCGAAGCGACGCTCGAGGATTTGCAGACCAGCGAAGAAGCCCAGGTCGAAAAGCTTGAGCAGTTGCGTCAGGAATTGCAGCAAGCGCTGACCGCGCAGCAGCAGGCGCAAGGCGATTTGCAGCGCCTCAACGGTCGACTGGCTTCACTCGAAGCTTTGCAGCAAGCCGCGCTCGACCCGGGCACCGGTACCGCCGAATGGCTGCGCGAACAGAATCTTGCGAATCGCCCGCGCCTGGCAGAAGGCCTGAAGGTTGAGGCCGGTTGGGAACTGGCGGTGGAAACCGTGCTGGGTGCCGACCTGCAAGCGGTGCTGGTGGACGACTTCAACGATTTCGATCTGTCCGGGTTTGCCCAGGGCGACTTGCGCTTGCTCAGCCCGTCCAGCGATGGCGTACGGGTGCCGGGCAGCCTGCTGGACAAGGTCGAGGCGCAGCTCGATCTGTCGCCATGGCTGGGGCAGGTCAAGCCGGTGGACAGCCTCGAACAGGCCTTGGCCTTGCGCAGTCAATTGGCTGCCGGGCAGAGCCTGATCAGCCGCGACGGTTACTGGGTCGGTCGGCATTTTCTGCGGGTGCGTCGGGCCAGTGAAGCGGAAAGCGGCGTGCTCGCCCGGGGTCAGGAAATCCAGCAACTGGGCCTGGAGCGCGAAGAGCGCGAAGCCGCTGTCGAAACCCTGGAAACCCGACTGCAGAATCTTAGGGCACAGCAGCGTCAGCAGGAGAACGGTCGCGAACATCTGCGCCGTTTGCTGCAGGATGAAGCACGTCAGCAAGGTGAATTGAAGGCTCAATTGTCTGCCGGCAAGGCCAAGGCCGAACAATTGACCCTGCGCCGTACCCGCCTCGACGAAGAGCTCATCGAACTCGATGAGCAGCGAGCGCTGGAACACGAAAACATCGGCGAAGCGCGCCTGCAATTGCAGGAAGCCCTCGACAGCATGGCGCAGGACACCGAGCAGCGTGAGTTGCTGCTGGCCCAGCGCGACAGCCTGCGTGAGCGTCTGGACCGGGTGCGTCAGGAAGCGCGGCAGCACAAGGATCACGCCCATCAGCTGGCGGTGCGTCTGGGCTCGCTCAAGGCGCAGCATGATTCGACGCGCCAGGCGCTGGAGCGGCTGGAGATGCAGTCTGAGCGCCTGACTGAAAAACGCGAGCAACTGAGCCTCAATCTGGAGGAGGGCGAAGCGCCACTGGAAGAGCTGCGCCTGAAACTCGAGGAGTTGCTCGACAAGCGCATGACCGTCGACGAAGAACTCAAGACCGCGCAGATCGCCCTCGAAGATGCCGACCGCGAACTGCGTGACGCCGAGAAGCGCCGCAGCCAGGCCGAACAGCAATCCCAGTTGATTCGCAGCCAGCTCGAAACCCAGCGCATGGAATGGCAAGCCCTGACCGTACGCCGCAAGACTTTGCAGGACCAATTGCTGGAAGACGGCTACGATCTCCACGGCGTACTCGCGACACTGACTGCCGAGGCCAGCGAGAAGGAAGCCGAGGAAGAGCTCGAGCGCATCGCCGCCAGGATCCAGCGTCTGGGCGCGATCAACCTGGCGGCCATCGATGAGTACCAGCAACAATCGGAGCGTAAGCGTTATCTGGATGCGCAGAACGACGATCTGGTGGAAGCCCTTGAAACCCTTGAGAACGTGATTCGCAAGATCGACAAGGAAACCCGCAACCGTTTCAAGGATACCTTTGATCAGATCAATGGCGGTTTACAGGCGCTTTTCCCAAAAGTTTTCGGTGGAGGCCGCGCGTATTTGGAACTGACGGGCGAAGATCTACTCGATACAGGGGTAACAATCATGGCGCAGCCGCCAGGAAAGAAGAACAGCACCATCCATTTGCTCTCCGGCGGCGAAAAGGCCCTGACCGCATTGGCTCTGGTTTTTGCGATCTTCAAGTTGAACCCGGCGCCGTTCTGCATGCTCGATGAGGTTGACGCGCCACTGGATGACGCTAACGTTGGACGCTACGCGCGATTGGTAAAAGAGATGTCACAGACAGTGCAGTTCATCTATATCACCCACAACAAGATCGCCATGGAAATGGCCGAACAACTGATGGGTGTGACGATGCACGAACCCGGTTGTTCACGTCTGGTGGCGGTGGATGTCGAGGAGGCGATGGCGATGGTGGATGCCTGAGTCGTGGTTGTAGGAAGAGTGTTTGCGGTTTGTAGGACTCTTTTCCTGGCTTCGACTTGCTGGCCAATCGACATATTCGCGCTAGCCAACGTGGTAGACGGTGTAAAGTTGCCTTTGGTCGTGCTAGTTTAATGTCAATTTTTCGTATACGTGGGCAAAACACCTGTCAGAACATAGAGTTGGCGCCACGTTTTAAAGCGGTTTGCAGGTTGTAAACCCCTTATTTTTCAGCATTTTTTATAGAGGCACGGGATTACATGGAAATCGGTCTGCGCGAGTGGCTGATCGTCATCGGCATTATTGTCATTGCCGGTATTCTTTTCGATGGCTGGCGCCGTATGCGCGGCGGCAAGGGAAAACTGAAGTTCCGTCTTGATCGAAGTCTGTCCAACCTGCCGGACGAGGACAGCAGCGCCGAGCTGCTGGGCCCGCCGCGCGTGCTGGACGCACATAAAGAGCCGCAACTGGACGAGCAGGATCTGCCGTCGGTGAGCATGCCGGCCCGGGAGCCTCGCGAGTCGGGCTCCAAACGCGGCAAGCGTGGCCACAGCGAGCCTTCCCAGGGCGACATGAACCTCAGCCTGGATCTGGACGGCGGCCCGAGCTTCAGCAGCCGCGACGACGATTTCCCGGACGACACCAAGTCCGCGCCAGCGGTCAACGACAAGGATCAGCCGCAAGCTGAAGAAGTGCTGGTGATCAGCGTGATCTGCCGCGACGCTGCCGGCTTCAAGGGCCCGGCGCTGTTGCAGAACATTCTGGAGAGCGGTTTGCGTTTCGGCGAGATGGATATTTTCCATCGCCACGAAAGCATGGCCGGCAACGGTGAAGTGCTGTTCTCCATGGCCAACGCCGTCAAGCCTGGCGTATTCGACCTGGACGACATCGACCACTTCAGCACCCCGGCGGTGAGTTTCTTCCTGGGCCTGCCAGGTCCTCGCCATCCGAAGCAAGCCTTCGACGTGATGGTGGCAGCGGCGCGTAAACTGTCCCAGGAGCTCAACGGTGAGCTCAAGGACGACCAGCGCAGCGTGCTGACCGCCCAGACGATCGAGCACTACCGTCAGCGCATTGTCGAGTTCGAACGCCGCGCCCTGACCCAAAAACGTTGATTGAAATGGTTATTCCCGCGCGGTGCGCGGGATGATCGGCAAAACAGATTGAGCAGCCTCGGCTGCTCTTTTGCTTTATGAGAGAACACCCATGACCGCCGCCAAGAACCGTATTTTAGAGCTGCGCGCTGAGCTGGATCAGCACAACTATCGTTACCACGTGCTCGACGAACCGAGCATTCCGGACGCCGAGTACGACCGCTTGTTCAGCGAGCTCAAGGCTCTGGAAGCGGCCAATCCCGAACTGATCACCAGTGACTCGCCAACCCAGCGAGTAGGCAGCGCGGCGCTGTCGGCGTTTACCCAGGTGCGTCACGAAGTGCCGATGCTCAGTCTGGGCAACGCCTTCGAAGAAACCGACATGCGTGAGTTCGACCGCCGGGTGACCGAAGGCCTGGACCTGCCGGCGGGCGACCTGTTCGGTGGCGGCGCAACCGTTGAATATAGCTGTGAGCCCAAGCTTGATGGGCTGGCCGTCAGCCTGCTGTATCAGGATGGCGTGCTGGTGCGCGGCGCGACCCGCGGCGATGGCACCACCGGCGAAGACATCAGCGTCAACGTGCGCACCGTACGCAACATTCCGCTCAAGCTGCACGGCACCGGCTGGCCGGCGACCTTGGAGGTGCGCGGCGAAGTGTTCATGTCCAAGGCCGGTTTCGAGCGGCTCAACGCCACGCAACTGGAAGTCGGCGGCAAGACCTTCGCCAACCCGCGCAACGCGGCGGCGGGCAGTTTGCGCCAGCTGGACTCGAAGATCACCGCCAATCGCCCGCTGGAGTTCTGCTGCTACGGCATCGGCCAGGTGTCGGCGGACATCGCCGATACGCACATCGGCAATTTGCAGCAACTCCAGGCCTGGGGCATGCCGATCAGTCATGAGTTGAAACTGGCGCACGGCATCGCCGAGTGCCTGGATTACTACCGCGACATCGGTGAGCGTCGCAGCGCGCTGCCGTATGAAATCGACGGCGTGGTGTTCAAGGTCAACAGCATTGCCTCCCAGCGCGAACTGGGTTTTCGTGCTCGTGAGCCACGTTGGGCCATCGCCCACAAATTCCCGGCGATGGAAGAACTCACCGAGCTGCTCGATGTGGAATTCCAGGTCGGCCGCACCGGGGCGGTGACGCCGGTGGCGCGTCTGAAACCGGTCAAGGTCGCGGGCGTCACGGTGGCCAACGCCACCTTGCACAACATGGACGAAGTCGCGCGCCTGGGCCTGATGATCGGCGACACGGTGATCATCCGCCGTGCCGGTGACGTGATTCCGCAAGTGGTGCAAGTGGTCATGGAGCGTCGTCCGGAAAACGCCCGACCAGTACAGATTCCCGAGCAATGTCCGGTGTGCGGTTCCCATGTCGAGCGCACGCAACTGATCAAGCGCAGCAAGGGGCGCGAAACGGTCAGTGAAGGCGCGGTGTATCGCTGCGTCGGTCGGCTGGCCTGTGGTGCGCAACTCAAACAGGCCATCATTCACTTCGTGTCCCGTCGCGCCATGGACATCGAAGGCCTGGGTGAGAAGAGTGTCGAGCAACTGGTCGACGAAGGCTTGGTGAGCTCGCCTGCGGATCTGTACGCCCTGACCTTCGAGCAGATCGTCGATCTGGAAGGCTTTGCCGAACTGTCGAGCAAGAACCTGCTCGGCGCCATCGAAGACAGCAAGAGGCCGGGGCTGGCGCGGTTCATCTACGCCCTGGGGATTCCTGATGTCGGCGAGGAGACAGCCAAGGTCCTGGCCCGCTCCCTGGGTTCGCTGGAGCGGGTGCAACAGGCCTTGCCGCAGGTGCTGACGTACTTGCCGGATGTTGGCCTGGAAGTCGCGCACGAGATCCACAGTTTCTTCGAGGATGAGCATAACCAGCAGGTGATCGCTGATTTGCTCAGGCATGGCCTGCAGATTCAGGATCAGGGCGAGTTGGGTGCCGAGTTTTCGGCGAGCACCACGCTGGGCGGTTTCCTCGACAAACTGCATATCCCCTTGGTAGGGCCGGGCGGGGCGCAGAAACTGGCGGACAAATTCGGCTCGCTGCAGGCGGTGATCGATGCTGACTGGCTCGATATGCGCCAGGCGCTGCCGGAAAAACAGGCCAATTCGGTGCGCGAGTTCTTCGCGGTCGAGGCCAATCGCCAATTGGCCGAAGCGGCGGAGAAGCAACTGGCCGATTTCGGCATGCACTGGCAGAGCGAGAAGAAGGTCGTTGAAGGCTTGCCACTGGCCGGGCAGACCTGGGTGCTGACCGGCTCCCTGGAACTGATGAGCCGCGATGTGGCCAAGGACAAGCTCGAAAGCCTCGGCGCCAAGGTCGCCGGCTCGGTGTCGGCCAAGACCCATTGCGTGGTGGCTGGGCCGGGTGCCGGTTCGAAGTTGACCAAGGCCAATGAGCTGGGCTTGAAAGTGCTGGATGAAGAGGCACTTATCAAAACGTTGCGCGAGTATGGCAAGACCGATTAAAGGCGCGATTTAAATGTGGGAGCGAGCTTGCTCGCGATGAGGGCGTTACTGCCGACATTAATATAGGCTGATCTGCCGCCATCGCGAGCAAGCTCGCTCCCACAGGTGTTGCGCTCGACTTGCTATCAGGTGCAAGCATTCCATTCGCACCATGGGAGCAATCATTTCTTGGAAATGATCTAGTCTTGGCAAGCCCCAGGGAGAGATCGCCATGTACCCTTTCTTCGAGCAACTCAGCTCGCGCATCGCCGCGCCGTTCATGGGCGAAAGCTCGCGCAACAGCAAGGTCTGGTCCTGTCGTTGCGGGCAGTCGCTGTTCTTTCGCAACAGCCAGTGCCTGGCCTGTTCAGCGGCGTTGGGTTATCAGCCGGAGCAGAGTCGCTTGTCTGCGCTGCAACCGGGTGTGCAGGCAGGCACCTGGCGGCTGGATGCCGATCCCGGGGCGGGCCTGTTTCGACGCTGCGCCAATCTCGACTCCCCGGCGGCCTGTAATTGGTTGCTGCCTGCCAATGACCGTGACGTCTTGTGCATTGCCTGCAGCCTCAATCGCACCATTCCTGACCTATCGATAGCCGACAACCACGAGCGCTGGCGCAAGGTGGAAACCGCCAAGCGGCGTCTGGTCGCGCAACTGGTCAGCCTGGGGTTACAGGTGATTCCCAAAGCCGTCGATGAAGACGCGGGCCTTGCCTTCGATTTCATCGGCGTGGACCTCGAAGGCAAACCGCCCACTACCGGGCACGCCAATGGCCTGGTCACCCTCGATATCAAGGAAGCCGACGATGCGCACCGTGAGCAGGTGCGAGTGCAAATGCGCGAACCCTATCGCACGCTGCTCGGGCATTTTCGTCACGAAGTCGGGCACTACTATTGGGATCGATTGATCGCCCATGGCCAGTGGCTTGAGCCTTTTCGCGGATTGTTCGGCGATGAGCGCGCCAGCTATGCCGAAGCCCTCGAGCGGCATTATCAGCAGGGCGCACCGCTCGACTGGCAGCAGCACTACGTCAGCGCCTATGCGACCATGCATCCGTGGGAAGACTGGGCGGAAACCTGGGCGCATTACCTGCACATGATGGATGCGGTGGACACCGCGCTGGGGTTTGGCATGAGTGCCCGGGAAATGGACTTCGACTATCAGCCGTTTCCACCTCAAACCCTTTACGATCCGCAGCATCCCGGCGGCGCGGCGTTCCTGTCGTTCGTCAATGCCTGGATCGAACTGGCCGGCATGCTCAACGAATTGTCACGCAGCATGGGGCAGCCGGATTTCTATCCGTTCGTCCTGCCGCCAGCGGTCATTGCCAAGCTGCACTTTATTCACCTGGTGATTCAGCAGGAGGGCGGCAGGGCGGACGAGGTGCTTGAGGCGCAATAGCAAGTGCTTGAAGCCCCTCATGTTTTTAATCCGAAACCAACGGTTGTAACTTCGCCTCAGATAGGTACAATGGCGCGGCTCGCCGACAGGTGAGCGTCGTTATGGTGACCCTATCGGTCCCCCCGCAACGATCAGCCGTGAACCCGGTCAGGCCTGGAAGGGAGCAGCCGCAGCGGTGACATTGTGTGCCGGGGTGTGGCTGGTAGGGTTACCACCTTAACGCCACGCGAGTGTTCTCTCGCGTTATCTTTCTGAAATCAGACTTTCGCTAGCTGCCAGGATCTTCTCCGGGGCGGTTTTTTGCCGTTTGCGGTTTATCCACAGCCGCAGGCTCGCCACCGATATACAGCCGAACAACCTCATCGATCTCCCCGGACATCTTCATTCGCGCCAAGGTGCGCAGGATGCTCTGCACCGGGATCTTCGGGTCGTTGCGAACGTAGCAACCGATTTGGTTTTCCTGCAGCACTGCCACGCCTTGCAGTTGCTGCTCCGGCAGCAGGCGGTGATTGAACCAGTCCAGGCTCCATTGATTGCTGACGGCATAGCGATTGCGGCCGGCCAGGAGCTTTTCCAGCACTTGTTCCTGATTGCGTGCGTCGTCGCGCTGCAGTTGGCCGGTGTCGAACAGCGGCTGCAGGGTCGGGTAGCTGTAACCGAGCACGGTGCCAATGGGCTGTTCCGGCAAGTCGGCGGGGTTGACTGCGCCGGGCGGCGCATGCCGGGTGATCAACAAGTCAGGTTGAATGAAGAGCGGGATGCTCCAGAGATAATCGTCAGGCTGATCGGGCAGCCACGATTGCGCGGCATAACAGCGGACATCGACCTCGCCTTGCGCCATGGCGTTTTCCACCCGCCCGCGAGGCAACACATGGAATTCGGCCGGCACGCCGACCTGAGTCGCGAGGCTGAGCATCACGTCATACAAGATGCCCTGGGTCGGCTTGCCCCGTTCAAGCTGCACCATGGGCATGGTCCAGCTGTCGGATATCACGAAGCGCAGCGGTGCTTGCGCAGCCACGCCGTCCAGGCTGATCAACAGCAATGCCCCCAAGGCCAGCCGCATAAACACTCCGTTAAAAGCCCCCGATGTGCAGCTTAGCCACAATACACGAGCGCACCGGATGCAATTTGTCCCTTGCTCCGCTAGCATTAGCCGCTTCTGCTTCCTTCGCTGCGACGGTTTTCGATGAGTTATCAGGTTCTTGCACGTAAATGGCGTCCGCGCTCGTTCCGCGAAATGGTCGGCCAGACCCATGTGCTCAAGGCTCTGATCAATGCCTTGGACAGCCAGCGGCTGCACCACGCCTATCTCTTTACCGGTACCCGTGGGGTCGGCAAGACCACCATCGCGCGGATCATTGCCAAATGCCTTAACTGCGAGACAGGTATCACTTCGACCCCCTGTGGCGAATGCTCGGTGTGTCGCGAAATCGACGAAGGCCGCTTTGTCGACCTGATCGAGATCGACGCCGCGAGCCGTACCAAGGTCGAAGATACCCGCGAACTGCTCGACAACGTGCAGTACGCCCCGAGCCGCGGGCGCTTCAAGGTCTACCTGATCGACGAAGTGCACATGCTCTCCAGCCATTCCTTCAACGCACTGCTCAAAACCCTTGAAGAGCCGCCACCCTACGTCAAGTTCATCCTGGCGACCACTGACCCGCAGAAACTTCCTGCAACGATTCTGTCGCGGTGCCTGCAGTTCTCCCTGAAGAACATGACGCCGGAACGCGTTGTCGAGCACCTGACCCACGTACTGGGTGTCGAGAACGTGCCGTTCGAAGACGATGCGCTGTGGCTGCTGGGCCGTGCCGCCGACGGGTCGATGCGTGATGCCATGAGCCTGACCGACCAGGCGATTGCCTTCGGTGAAGGCAAGGTCATGGCCGCCGACGTGCGGGCGATGCTCGGGACCCTCGATCACGGGCAGGTCTACGACGTCCTGCATGCCCTGATCGAAGGCGATGCCAAGGCGTTGCTCGAAGCCGTCCGCCATCTGGCCGAACAAGGCCCGGACTGGAACGGCGTGCTTTCGGAAATTCTCAATGTGCTGCACCGCGTTGCCATCGCCCAGGCCTTGCCGGAAGGTGTCGATAACGGTCACGGCGACCGCGATCGCGTGCTGGCACTGGCCCAGGCGTTGCCGGCCGAAGACGTGCAGTTCTACTACCAGATGGGCCTGATCGGGCGCCGCGACCTGCCGCTGGCGCCGGATCCCCGGGGCGGTTTTGAAATGGTGTTGCTGCGGATGCTGGCGTTCCGGCCCGCAGACACCGCGGATGCCCCGAGGCAACCGCTAAAGCCAGTGGGGATCAGCCAGGCCACA
This sequence comes from Pseudomonas sp. PDM30, assembly GCF_019218985.1. NCBI lineage: Bacteria > Pseudomonadati > Pseudomonadota > Gammaproteobacteria > Pseudomonadales > Pseudomonadaceae > Pseudomonas > Pseudomonas sp. PDM30. The sequence continues at coordinate 212,570 of NZ_JAHUWM010000007.1, read as the reverse complement.
GTTGATTCCGCAAACTCAGTGGCTGCCGCGCCAGTTGTTGCGCCGGTAGTCGCTGCGGCCGTTGCACCGATAGCGGCTGCGCCAGTGGCAGCTCCAGTGCCTGCACCGGAACCGGTTGCGCCAGTCGTTGTGCCAGAACCTGCGCCTGTGCCTGTGGTTGAAGCGGTCGTGGTCGAAGAGGTTGTCGACCTGCCGTGGAATGACCCGGTCGAGCCAGCGCCCGTCCAGCAACCGGCGGCAGAGCCGGTGCTGGAAACCGCCAGCGAACAACCCGAATTACCGCCAATGCCGTTGCCGACGCCGGACAGCGTGGTGCCGGACGCCCCGGAGTGGGCCGCCGCGCCGATCCCGGAACCTTCGGTGGCCGACGTCGATGCCGCGACGCCGGGCATGGACCTGGATGACGAGCCGCCGCTGGACGAGGATTACATCGAGCCGGACATGGATTCGGCCTACAGTTACCTCGACGAACTGGCCAGCGAGCATGCCGCCGACCCGGCTCCGGAGCCCGAGCCTGAGCCCGCGGCGATGCCGGCCACCGGTCTGGCCCTGCAATGGCTGGAGCTGTTCCCGAAATTGCCGATCTCCGGCATGACCGGCAGTATCGCCGCCAACTGCACGCTGATCGCGGTCGATGGCGACAATTGGCTGATGCACCTGGACCCGGCCCACAGTGCCTTGTTCAACGCCACTCAACAGCGGCGCCTCAACGATGCGCTGAACCAGTATCACCAGCGCACGCTGACCCTGAGCATCGAGCTGATCAAGCCCGAGCAGGAAACCCCGGCACAAGCGGCTTCGCGCCGCCGCGCCAACCGTCAGCGCGAGGCAGAGGAATCGATCCACGGTGATCCGTTCATCCAGCAAATGATGCAGCAGTTCGGTGCAGTGGTCCGTAACGATACTATTGAACCTGTCGACGCCCTGGTCACTCAGAGCTAATAACTGAAGGCACCTGGCCGCATGGGCCGGGCGCTGTTTTAATCCAAGTACTTTTGAGGTGATTACCATGATGAAAGGTGGCATGGCCGGCCTGATGAAGCAGGCGCAGCAGATGCAGGAAAAAATGGCCAAGATGCAGGAAGAACTGGCCAACGCCGAAGTCACCGGTAAGGCCGGTGGCGATATGGTCACCGTGGTGATGACCGGTCGTCATGACGTCAAGAGCGTGACCATCGACCCAAGCCTGGTCGAAGGCATGAGCGAAGACGACAAGGAAATGCTGGAAGCGGTCATCGCATCCGCGGTCAACGATGCCGTGCGCAAGATCGAAGCCAACAGCCAGGACAAAATGGGCAGCATGACTGCCGGCATGCAACTGCCGCCGGGCATGAAACTGCCATTCTGATTCGCCTTCAGGCGGCAGATGAGTTACAAAAATGCCAGGCATAGCGCCTGGCATTTTTGTTTTCGGCATTGGAGATGTAGTGTCTGGAATGCCGTCATCGCGAGCAAGCTCGCTCCCACAGGGGGGGTGCATTCCAAATGTGGGAGCGGCGGTGCGGCGATCCGACTTGCCCGCGAAGAATTCGCCTCGGTCTTGCTGAATAAACATCGAACGCCATACCGCCACAAAGGTCTGCTCCCTACATCACTGAACCTCATCGATCACAGGAGACGCTGCCATGTCCGACCCCATGACCCTCAATCAACGCATTGTCCTGGCTTCTCGCCCGGTGGGCGCGCCAACGCCGGAAAACTTCCGTATGGAGCGGGTGGCGCTACCGGACCTGGCCGACGGTCAGGTGCTGCTCAAGACCGTTTTCCTGTCGCTGGATCCCTACATGCGCGGGCGCATGAGTGACGCACCGTCCTACGCCGCACCGGTGGAAATCGGCGAAGTCATGACCGGGGGCGCTGTCAGCCGGGTCGAGCGCTCGCTCAATCCGAAGTTTCAGGAAGGTGATCTGGTGGTCGGTGCCACCGGTTGGCAAAGCCACAGCATCAATGACGGTCGCAGCATCATTCCGATTCCCGCGCTGCCAAGCCCTTCGATGGCTCTCGGGGTACTGGGTATGCCGGGTATGACCGCTTACATGGGGCTGATGGACATCGGCCAGCCGAAGGCCGGCGAAACCCTGGTGGTCGCAGCGGCGTCCGGGGCGGTGGGCTCGGTGGTCGGCCAGGTGGCGAAGATCAAGGGGCTGCGCGTGGTCGGTGTAGCGGGCGGTGCGGAAAAGTGCCGTTATGTGGTCGACGAGTTGGGCTTCGACGCCTGCATCGACCACAAGAGCCCGGACTTTGCCGACGAACTGGCGCAAGCCTGTCCCAAGGGCATCGACATCTATTATGAAAACGTCGGCGGCAAGGTATTCGACGCCGTGGTGCCATTGCTCAACCCCAAGGCACGGATTCCGCTGTGTGGCTTGATCGCGTCCTATAACGCCCATGAGGCGCCGAGCGGCCCGGATCATCTGCCACTGTTGCAGCGCACCCTGTTGACCAAGCGAGTGCGCATCCAGGGCTTCATCGTGTTCGATGACTATGGTGATCGCCAGCCGGAATTCCTCAGTGCCATGGCGCCCTGGGTGCGCGATGGCAAGGTGAAGTTCCGCGAAGACGTGGTCGATGGCCTGGAACAGGCGCCTGATGCGTTTATCGGCCTGCTGGAAGGGCGCAACTTCGGCAAGCTGGTGGTTCGGGTTTCCCGGGACTGAGTAATTCACGCTGCAATTTGACGCTCAACCGAGGCGCGGGTATAAACCGCGTCTCGTTGTTTTGTCGGACTTTTCCACCATGAGCTTCAGCCCTTTGATTCGCCAACTGATCGACGCCCTGCGAATTCTGCCAGGCGTGGGTCAGAAAACCGCCCAGCGCATGGCGTTGCAGTTGCTCGAGCGTGACCGCAGCGGCGGCTCGCGCCTGGCGCTGGCCCTGAGCCAGGCCATGGAAGGGGTCGGTCACTGCCGCTTGTGCCGTACGCTGACGGAAGATGATCTGTGCCCGCAATGCGCCGATACCCGTCGCGACGACACCTTGCTCTGCGTGGTGGAAGGGCCGATGGACGTCTATGCGGTGGAGCAGACCGGTTTTCGCGGGCGCTATTTCGTGCTCAAGGGCCATCTGTCGCCGCTCGACGGCTTGGGGCCGGAAGCCATCGGCATTCCGCAGTTGATGGCACGGATCGAAGAGGCCGGCACCTTCACCGAAGTCATTCTGGCCACCAACCCGACCGTGGAAGGTGAAGCCACGGCGCACTACATCGCCCAATTGCTCAGCAGCAAAGGCCTGATCGCCTCGCGCATCGCCCATGGCGTACCGCTGGGTGGCGAGCTGGAGCTGGTGGATGGCGGGACGCTGGCGCATTCGTTTGCCGGGCGTAAGCCGATTTCGCTCTGAGTTCATGTGGCGTCCATGCTGACGCCATCGTCGGATCGCCGCCCGGAGCAAGCTCGCTCCCACATTGGTTTTGTGTGCACCGCAGAACCCCTGTGGGAGCGAGCTTGCTCGCGATGCAGGCGGCGCGGTCCGTCTGAATGACACAATCCTGTTGAAAACCAAGCAAGCGCTCGGTTAACTTCACTGACCCCTTCAGTGGAGCTCGCCGATGTCTGCCTTTCAGGAATACTTCGACCCCAGCCACCAATTGGTCCGCGACAGCGTCAGACGTTTCGTCGAGCGCGAGATTCTTCCTGACATCTCGCAGTGGGAAGAAGCCGAAAGCTTTCCTCGCGAGCTCTACCTCAAGGCCGGCGCGGCGGGGATTCTCGGCATCGGGTACCCGGAGGCCTACGGAGGCAGCCACGAAGGGGATCTGTTCGCAAAGGTTGCCGCCAGTGAAGAGTTGATGCGTTGTGGCTCAGGCGGGTTGGTTGCCGGCCTGGGGTCGCTGGATATCGGCTTGCCGCCCATCCTCAAGTGGGCCCGACCCGAAGTGCGGGACCGAGTGCTGCCCCAGGTGCTGTCGGGAGAGAAGATCAGCGCCCTGGCCATCACCGAGCCCGGCGGCGGTTCCGACGTCGCCAACCTGCAAACCCGTGCCGTGCGCGACGGTGACTTTTACCGGGTCAGTGGCAGCAAGACCTTTATCACCAGCGGCGTGCGCGCGGATTTCTATACCGTCGCAGTGCGAACGGGCGAACCGGGTTTCGGTGGCATCAGCCTGTTACTGATCGAGAAGGGCACACCGGGATTCACCGTAGGACGGCAGCTGAAGAAAATGGGCTGGTGGGCGTCAGACACCGCTGAACTGTTCTTCGATGATTGCCCAGTGCCCGCAGGAAACCTGATCGGCGCCGAGAACATGGGCTTTGCTTGCATCATGGGCAACTTCCAGAGCGAACGCCTGGCCCTAGCATTGATGGCCAACATGACCGCACAGCTGGCGCTGGAAGAGAGCCTGAAATGGGCGCTCGAGCGCGAAGCCTTTGGCAAACCGATCGGCAAGTTTCAGGTGATCAAGCATCGCCTCGCCGAGATGGCGACCGCGCTGGAGGTGTCCCGGGAGTTCACATACCGCCAGGCCGCGAAAATGGCGGCGGGGCAGAGTGTGATCAAGGAGATTTCCATGGCCAAGAATTTTGCGACGGATACTGCGGACCGGATCGTGAACGATGCGGTGCAGATACTCGGTGGGCTGGGTTACATGCGCGAGAGCCTGGTGGAGCGGCTGTACCGCGATAACCGCATCCTGTCGATTGGCGGCGGGACGCGGGAAGTGATGAACGAGATCATCAGCAAGCAGATGGGGCTTTGAGCCGATCTTGAATTTAGTGGTGTTGCCGCTGACGCCATCGCGAGCAAGCTCGCTCCCACAGTGGATTGCATTCTTTCTGACAGAACGCGGTCGAATGTGGGAGCGAGCTTGCTCGCGATGGCGGTCTGACCGGCGCCGCTTACTTGTCGCTCAACGCAAACTGCGTCAGGCAGAACGTAGGAATGCCCATGTCTTCCAGACGCTGCGAGCCACCTAGCTCCGGCAGATCGATGATCGCCGCCGCTTCATGCACCCGGGCGCCCATGCGGCGGATCAGGTTGGCGGCGGCAATCAGGGTGCCGCCGGTGGCGATCAGGTCATCGAACATCACCACCGAATCCCCCTCGCATAGGCTGTCGGCGTGCACTTCCAGGAAGGCTTCGCCGTATTCGGTCGCATAGCCCTCGGCCAGCACGTCGGCTGGCAGCTTGCCTTGCTTGCGGAACAGCACCAGCGGCTTGTTCAACTGATAGGCCAGTACCGAACCGATCAGGAAGCCACGGGCGTCCATCGCGCCGATGTGGGTGAAGTCAGCCTCGACATAACGGTGGGCGAAGCTGTCCATCACCAGGCGCAGGGCCGTGGGCGACTGGAACAGCGGGGTGATGTCGCGAAAGATCACACCCGGTTTCGGGAAGTCGATGACAGGGCGGATGAGGGATTTGATGTCGAAGGAGTCGAAGACCATCGTCGTGGTGTCCTGGCAGGGCTGCAAACGACGCAGTATAACGGCGGCTGACCCGTTTCGCTCAGCCGCAACGTTTTGTTTCAGCCTTCCAGTGAGCCACCGGCCAGGGCGCACAGCTGGATCGGGTCGATAATCCGGATTTCCTTGCCTTCTGCCGCAATCAGCTCGTTTTGCTGGAAGCGGGTAAAGACGCGGGATACGGTTTCCACCGCCAGGCCCAGGTAGTTGCCGATTTCGTTACGCGACATGCTCAGGCGGAACTGATTGGCGGAAAAACCCCGGGCGCGGAAACGTGCCGAAAGGTTGACCAGGAAGGTGGCGATGCGTTCGTCGGCGGTCTTTTTCGACAACAGCAGCATCATCTGCTGGTCGTCACGGATTTCGCGACTCATCACCCGCATCAGCTGACGGCGCAACTGCGGCAATTGCAGGGCCAGTTCGTCGAGACGCTCGAAAGGAATTTCACACACCGAGGTGGTTTCCAGGGCTTGTGCCGACACAGGGTGCTTTTCTGTGTCCATGCCCGACAGGCCGACCAGTTCGCTGGGCAGGTGGAAGCCGGTGAGCTGTTCTTCACCGGTGTCGCTCAGGCTGAAGGTCTTGAGGGCGCCAGAACGGACCGCGTAGACAGAATCGAAGGTATCGCCCTGACGGAACAGAAATTCGCCTTTTTTCAGCGGCCGGCCACGTTTGACGATTTCGTCCAGCGCATCCATGTCTTCCAGATTCAGCGAAAGTGGCAGGCAAAGAGGGGCCAGGCTGCAATCCTTGCAATGGGCTTGATTATGAGCGCGCAGTTTTACTGGCTCGGACATTTCTTCAATCCTTGTGGGAATTCACACATAAGACGTAAGGGTAACTCACCATAGGATATCGAGGCCAGTCTGGGGTGCTAGCTTGCAGAATTAGATTACCCGTGAAAATCGCTGGCGACTGTGTTGTTCCAGGTACGCGTCGAACACCATGCACACCGAGCGCACCAACAGTCGCCCGGCGGGCAGGATGGTGATCCTGTCGCGATCGAGTTCGATCAGCCCGTCTTTGGCCATGTATTGCAACTGGGGCCAGAGATCGCCGAAATAGCCTTGAAAATCGATGTTGAAGGCCTGCTCGATGTCAGCGTATTCGAGACTGAAATTGCAGATCAATTGCTGGATGACCGCACGCCGCAGCCGGTCATCGGCATTGCACAGCAGGCCGCGGCTGGTGGCCAGTTGCATGGATGCGAGCGCGTTCTGGTACTGGTTCAGGTCGCTGCTGTTCTGGCAGTACAGGTCGCCGATCTGGCTGATCGCCGACACACCGAGGCCGATCAGATCGCAATGACCGTGGGTGGTGTAGCCCTGGAAATTGCGTTGCAGGGTCGATTCTTCCTGGGCAATCGCCAGCTCGTCGTCGGGCAGGGCGAAGTGGTCCATGCCGATGTAGCGGTAGCCGGCGCTGATCAGTTGCTCGATGGTGCGCTGCAGCATTTCCAGTTTCTGCGCAGGTGTCGGCAGTTCATCGCTGTTGATGCGCCGCTGGGGCATGAAGCGTTCCGGCAGGTGGGCGTAGTTGAACACCGATAATCTATCCGGTTGCAGGCGGATGACCTCTTCCACGGTGCGGGCGAAATTCTCCGGCGTCTGTCTCGGCAGGCCGTAGATCAGGTCGATATTGATCGAGCGAAACTGCAAGGTGCGGGCGGCGTCGATCACCGCGCGGGTTTCTTCCAGGCTTTGCAGGCGATTGACTGCACGCTGCACCGCCGGGTCGAGGTCTTGCAGGCCGATGCTGACCCGATTGAAACCCAGTTCGCGCAGCAGGCCCATGGTCGACCAGTCGGCCTCGCGCGGGTCGATCTCGATGCCGTAGTCGCCGGAGTCGTCGTCCAGCAAATTGAAGTGTTTGCGCAAGTGCGCCATCAATTGGCGCAGTTCGTCGTGGCTGAGAAAGGTCGGTGTGCCGCCACCGAAGTGCAATTGCTCGACTTTCTGCGTAGGGTCGAGGTGGCAGGCGATCAACTGGATTTCCTGTTCCAGGCGCTGCAAGTACGGCTGCGCCCGCCCGCGATCCTTGGTGATGACCTTGTTGCAGGCGCAGTAATAGCAAATGTTCGCGCAGAACGGCACGTGCACATACAGCGACAACGGGCGTTGGGCCTTGCGGCTGTCGCGCAGGGCATGAAACAGGTCGAAGGTGCCGACCTGGCTGTTGAATTGCACGGCGGTCGGGTACGAGGTGTAGCGTGGTCCCGCCAGGTCATAACGGCGGATCAGATCGGTGTCCCAACGAATGGCGTCGAGCATCATGCGGGCATTCCCCCGGATAGGCTGGCAGTGTCAGCCACTTTATGCGAGGGCGGGGTGGGGCATCTTGATTTGCATCAAGGTCAGAATCTTTGTCGTTTGTGAGGGCCTCATCGCGAGCAAGCTCGCTCCCACAGGTTTTGTGTACACAGCGACTCCCCCTGTGGGAGCGAGCTTGCTCGCGATGGGCGCGCCGCCGGTTTAATGCCCCATCAACCAATGCTGATGCGGCCCCGGCAACGTCCAGATGCCAAACAGCATCACCAGCATCCCGCCCGCCATCCGCACGCTGCGCTTGCGCAACAGTGCGGTGATGCGCTCGGCGGCAAGGCCTGTCGCCAGCAGCACTGGCCAGGTGCCGAGCCCGAACGCGAGCATCAACAACGCACTGTCCAGCGCGTTGCCCTGGCTGGCCGACCATAGCAAGGTGCTGTAGACCAGGCCGCACGGCAGCCAGCCCCAGAGCGCGCCCAACAGCAGCGCGCGCGGAACGTTCGACACCGGCAGTAACCGGTTGGCGACTGGCTGGATGTGCCGCCACAGGCCTCGACCGAGGCTTTCGATACGGGTCAGGCCGTTCCACCAGCCGGCCAGGTACAGGCCCATGGCAATCAGCAGTAAGCCGGCGAGGATGCGCAGGAACATCGCCGCCGGGCTGCTGGCCACGGCCCATCCGGCCAGGCCGATCAGCAGTCCGGCACAGGCATAGCTCAGAATCCGGCCCAGGTTATAGGCCAGCAGCAGACGAAAGCGGCGGCTGCGTTGCTCCTTGGGAATCGCCAGGGTCAGCGCGCCCATCAAGCCGCCGCACATGCCCAGGCAATGGCCGCCGCCGAGCAAGCCGAGGATCACCGCAGACACCAGCAGTGGCGTCAATTCAAGCATGGGGCGGGGCCTTGTCGTCCGTTTTGGCCGGTTGGCCGCTGGCCTCGTCGACGGCGGCAGTGTGGTTCGGGTCCTGGTCGTCGAACAGGATGCTGTGGGCCGGGCCGTCAAGGTCGTCGTACTGACCGCTGTCCACCGCCCAGAAGAAGATATAGACGGCGATGGCCACGATCAGCAGCGCAGCGGGAATCATCACGTAAAGAGCTGGCATCTGGACTCCATGCCCGCGCGGCTCAGGCCGGCAGCGGGCGGGTTTCTGGCGTGGTGCCGGGGGCGGGCGCGCTCGGCATGCGAGTCAGGCGCAGCGCGTTCAACACCACGGTCAACGAACTGATCGACATGCCCACCGCCGCCCACACCGGAGTGATCCAGCCGAGGGCGGCGAAGGGCAACATGAGGCCATTGTACAACCCGGCCCACAGAAGGTTCTCGATAATGACCCGACGGGTGCGCCGCGCCAGGCTGAAGGCTTGCACCAGCGCGTCGAGGCGGTTGGACAGCAGCACGGCGTCGGCACTGGTTTTCGCCAGGTCGGTGGCCGAGCCCATGGCGACGCTGATATCCGCAGCCGCCAGCACCGGCACGTCATTGACCCCGTCACCGAGCATCAACACCTTGCGACCTTCCTTGTGCAGTTGTTGCAGGACCTGCAGTTTATCGTCCGGACGCAAGCCACCACGGGCTTCATCGATACCCAGTTCCGCCGCCACGCTGGCGACCATCGGCGAGCTGTCGCCGGACAGCAGCAGCGTGCGCCAGCCACGGGCCTTGCACGCAGCGAGCAGCGCGGGTGCATCGGCACGCAAGCGATCGTCGAGGACGAGCCAGGCCAGCGGCCCCTCGCTGTCGCCGAGTAGCAGCCATTGGCCGGGCTCTTCCGGCATCGATGGCACCATGGCGCCGCTGAGTTCGCAGACAAAACCCGGTTGGCCGATACGCAGACGCCGCCCATCAACCAGCCCCTCCAGGCCAAGGCCCGGTGTGCTGTGGACTTCTTCGGCAGCTGTCGGCGCACGACCGAAAGCGCGGGCGATCGGATGTTCGGAGCGGTTTTCCAGGGCGGCGGCGAGGCTCAGGCATTGATCGCTGTCGAGCGCGCCGAGGGGGCGGATCGAGCGCAGCGCCAGGCGTCCTTCGGTGAGGGTGCCGGTCTTGTCGAAAATCACCGTGTCGATCTGGTTCAGGCCTTCCAGCACATGGCCGCGGGTCAGCAACAGACCGAGTTTGTGCAGTGTGCCGGTGGCGGCGGTGAGGGCGGTCGGCGTCGCCAGCGACAAGGCGCACGGGCAGGTCGCCACCAGCATCGCCAGCACGATCCAGAAGGCTCGCGAGGCATCCAGCTGCCACCACAACAGGCCAATCGCGGCGGCAGCGATCAGCGACAACAGCAGGAACCATTGCGCGGCGCGGTCGGCGATTTCCGCCAGGCGCGGTTTTTCGGCCTGGGCGCGATCGAGCAGGCGAACGATGGCCGAGAGGCGAGTGTCCTGGCCCAGGGCCTGGACCTCGACGGTGAGTGCGCCTTCGACGTTCATTGTGCCGGCGGTGACCGCGTCGCCGAGGGTGCGTGGTTGCGGCAGGTATTCGCCGGTCAGCAGCGACTCGTCGACACTCGACTGGCCGTCGAGGATCTTGCCGTCAGCCGGGAGAATGGCGCCCGGATGAACCAGCACCTGATCGCCGACACGCAGTTCACTGAGCAGAATGCGTTCGCTCTGGCCGTCGGCTGTCAATCGCAGGCACGAGGCGGGCAATAGATTCACAAGCTGCGCGGTGGCGGCGGCGGTGCGCTCGCGGGCGCGGCGTTCCAGATAACGCCCGGCCAGCAGGAACAGGGCAAACATGCCGACGGCATCGAAATACAGTTCGCCGACCCCGGTGATGGACGTCCAGATTCCGGCGATGTAGGCGCTGCCGATGGCCAGCGACACCGAAACGTCCATGGTCAGGTGGCGGGTGCGCAGATCGCGCATGGCGCCTTTGAAGAACGGCGCACAGCTGTAGAACACAATCGGGGTGGTGAGGAACAGCGCGACCCAGCGCAGGATGGTGTGCAGTTCGGGGCTGAGGTCGATGTTGAATTCAGGCCAGGTGGCCATGGTTGCCATCATCGCTTGGAACCACAGCAGACCGGCCACGCCGAGCTGGCGCAGGGCCAGGCGGTTTTCGCTGGCCAGTTGTTCGCTGGCCCGGTCGGCCTGATACGGGTGTGCGGCGTACCCGATGTGACGCAGTTCGCTGAGTACCTGGCTCAGCGGCAACTGCCCATCGGCCCAGCGTACGTGCAGGCGATGGTTGGACAGGTTTAGGCGCGCTTCGGCCACGGCCGGCAAGGTGCGCAGGTGTTTTTCGATCAGCCAGCCGCAGGCCGCGCAACTGATGCCTTCCATCAGCAGCGTGGTTTCGGCCAGTTCGCCATCGTGGCGGACAAAGGGCTGCTGCACATCGGCGCGGTCGTACAGCGCCAGTTCATCCACCAGTTGCACCGGCAGCGCTTCAGGGTTGGCCGAGGCTTCGCTGCGGTGCTGGTAATAGCTTTCCAGGCCACCGGCGACAATGGCCTCGGCCACGGCCTGGCAGCCCGGGCAGCAGAATTCGCGGGTTTGCCCCAGGACCGCAGCGGTGAAGCGGCTGCCGGCCGGGACGGGCAGGGCGCAGTGGTAGCAGGGGAGTGGGGTGGTGGTCATGGAGTATTCACTAGTACTGCTGAATCTCTATCGTCGGATAGGGCCTCATCGCGAGCAAGCTCGCTCCCACAGGGATCAACTGTGGGAGCGAGCTTGCTCGCGATGCGCGAAGCGCGGCTTTACTTTTTCAGGTCTTCGGCACCTTGCAGCGGCTCATCACCGAGCAGCAGATCCTTGTCATGGCTGACCGGTTCCTCTTCGAACATGCGCCAGATGTGCTCGTCCTGAGTGCCAAGCAACTCGACAAAACGCCGGCCTTCGATCTTGTCACTCAACTGGCCGATGTAGCGGCCCTGTTCGGTTTCGCTGCGGGTCAGGATGATCTTGCGATCCTTTTCCGGCTGGGTCGGCGAGATCAGGTTCAGCTCCAGGGTCTTGGGCTGGCTGTCGCCGCTCAGGCGCAGGTCAACCTCGCCAGTCATGCCGTCGAGATGAACGCTGGCGCGCATTTTCAGGGTCTGGGCCAGCAGCTCACGGTCGAGGGAGCGGTTGATGCCTTTGCCGGCCTCGTAGTAGTTGTCGTTGACCAGGTTGTCCGGGTTGTTCACCGCGATGGTCACCATGGACAAGGTCAGGGCCACCGAGCAGGCCAGGATCCCGATGATGATCCACGGCCAGAGGTGCTTGTACCAGGGGCTTGCGGCATTTGCTGCGGGCATGTTCAGTTCTCTCAACGATTCTGTGGGCCGATGAACCGGCTCTTGGCTTCAATGTGGACGCTGTCGTCATCGGCGTCCTTGAGGATGAATTTCACCTCGTTGGTGCTCGACGGCAGTTTTTCCGGTGCAACGGACAGCTCGGCAGGCTGGCTGACGATCTCGCCGGCCGCGACCTTGATCTCGCGTCGACCCTGCAATTTGAGATCCGGCAGGCCGGATGCTTCGAGCAGGTAGGTATGGTCGCGCTGGTCCTTGTTCATGATTTTCAGGCTGTAGACGTTTTCGATCCGGCCTTCGGCGTTCTCGCGGTACAGCACGCGGTCCTTGCTGACATCGAAACCCACCAGCGCACGCATGAAGAATGCCGTTACCAGCAGGCTGATCATCGCCAGCAGCACAATGGCATAGCCAATCAGGCGCGGGCGCAGTTTATGGGTTTTCTGTCCGGACAGGTTGTGCTCGGTGGTGTAGCTGATCAGTCCGCGCGGGTAGTCCATCTTGTCCATGATGGCGTCGCAGGCATCGATGCAGGCGGCGCAACCGATGCATTCGATTTGCAGACCGTCGCGGATGTCGATGCCCGTCGGGCAGACCTGGACGCACATGGTGCAGTCGATGCAGTCGCCCAGGCCCTGGGCCTTGTAGTCGATACCTTTTTTACGCGGTCCACGGCCTTCGCCACGGCGCGGATCGTAGGAAACGATCAGGGTGTCCTTGTCGAACATCACGCTCTGGAAGCGTGCGTACGGGCACATGTAGATGCACACCTGTTCGCGCAACCAGCCGGCGTTGCCGTAAGTGGCGAGGGTGAAGAAACCGACCCAGAAGTACGACCAGCCATCCGCCTGGCCGGTGAAAAATTCGAATACCAGTTCGCGGATCGGTGAGAAGTAGCCGACGAAGGTCATGCCGGTAACGAAGCCGATCAACAGCCACAAGCTGTGTTTGCTGAACTTGCGCACAAATTTGTTGGCGCTCATCGGCGCCTTGTCGAGCTTGATGCGTTGGTTGCGGTCCCCTTCGGTGACTTTTTCGCACCACATGAAAATCCAGGTCCAGACGCTTTGCGGGCAGGTATAGCCGCACCAGACCCGTCCGGCGTACACGGTGATGAAGAACAGGCCGAAGGCGGCGATGATCAACATGCCGGAGAGCAGAATGAAATCCTGAGGCCAGAAGGTGGCGCCGAAAATGAAGAACTTGCGCTCCGGCAGGTTCCACCACACGGCCTGATGACCGCCCCAGTCCAGCCACACCGTGCCGAAGTACAGCAGGAACAACAGGGCTCCGCCGGTCATCCGCAGGTTGCGAAACAGGCCGGTGAAGGCGCGGGTGTAGATTTTTTCCCTGGAGGCGTAGAGGTCGACGCTGTTGTTCGCGTTTTTGGTGGGTGGAGTGACGTCGTGTACCGGAATCTGGTTGCTCATCATTGCATCCCACGGCAGTGGAAAAATGCCTCGGTCAGTACGTGCCGACCGCGGTCAAAAAGGGGTGTTGCAGTGGCGCAATGATACGCCTGTCGCTCTAGCCTGCGGGTGCGACCTTTGGTCGCGTTGGGGAAAAATCATGAATGGTGTAGCAGATGTAACAAAACATGATGCAGGTCAATTGACTATAGACGATTTATCTTTTTTCTCCGTCGAGCGTCGACGGGTGCCTGGGTGGAAAGAGATATCAAAAGTCTGCTGTATAAAGAATATGTTTTTAACTTTGGTCATACTTTGTGATTGTTGGTCGATGGATGTTTGGTTCTTGTTTTAATAAGTTGTCACTGCGGCAGCAATAAGATTTGATTGTGGTATTGCGTGTCGTATATTTAAAAATCTACTTAAGGATAAGTAAAAATGTCTATTAATGATAAAGATTGCACCTGGGCAACTCAGTCTGTTGGACCAGTCACTGTCGAAGCTCATGAGCCTGGTACAGACTGCACGATTCCGGCACCAGCCACGACTGTGGATATGGTGGCGCCGACGGCGAAAAAAGTTCAGGAAAATCGCTCTTCAGGCAACAAGAAAGGGACTGGTGGTCTGGACAGTCTGGGTGGCGGTAACCTTCCTTGATTACAACCAATACGCATGAATGCGAAGTGTGTTCATGAGCGTCTAAAACGGTTTCGCCAACTAAAAATGGCGAAGCCGTTTTACATTGGTTGATCGAAGAGTGCGTGAGAAATAATAACCCGGATGACTCGCCAGCAAGTCCACGGAACTATGCGCAAATAAGCGTGCGTAGACTTGAAATGAAAACGGCCCCGCCAATTCACATTGGCGGGGCCGTTTTTTGTTGCTTCAAGCGTTTGCCTTACTCGGCGTCCGCTGCCTTCTCACCGTGAGACAGGCTGTAGACGTAAGCGGCCAGCAGGTGAACCTTGTCGTTACCCTGCATTGCCTCTTGTGCAGGCATCTGGCCCTGACGGCCGTAACGGATGGTCTGCTGCAGTTGAGCGAAGCTCGAGCCGTAGATGAACGCTGCCGGGTGAGTCAGGTCAGGTGCGCCCATCGCTGGCGTACCCTTGCCTTCCGGACCGTGGCACGCCACGCAGTTGGTGGCGAACAGTTTCTGCCCGGCAGCCGGGTCGGCCTTGGCGCCTTCCGGCAGCTTGCGGCCATCGAGGTTGGTCAGGATAAACGCGGCCACGTCGGCCACGCCTTGCTCGCCGATCACTTCAGCCCATGCAGGCATCACCGCGTGACGGCCGCCCATGATGGTGGTCTTGATGGCTTGCGCGTCGCCGCCCCAGCGCCAGTCGGCGTCGGTCAGGTTAGGGAAGCCGTAGGCGCCCTTGGCGTCGGAACCGTGGCAAACCGAGCAGTTGGAGGCGAACAGGCGGCCGCCCATCTTCAGGGCTTGCGGGTCCTTGGCCACTTCTTCGATTGGCATGGCCGCGAACTTGGCGAAGATCGGACCGAACTTGGCGTCCGACCTGGCCATTTCCTTTTCCCACTCGTGAACGCCGGTCCAGCCGGTCTGGCCGTTGGCGAACGGGGTCTGCTTCTCGTTGTCGAGGTAGCCATAACCCGGCAGCAGGCCTTTCCAGTTACCCAGGCCCGGATACAGCACCAGGTAACCCAGTGCGAAGATGATGGTGCCCACGAACAGCATGAACCACCATTTCGGCAGCGGGTTGTCGTACTCCTCGATGCCATCGAAGGAGTGCCCGACGGTCTCGTCTGTCTGCTCGCTGCGCTGGCCCTTGCGGGTCGACAGCAACAGCCAGGTCAGGGAAAAGATCGTACCGAGACTGAGGACTGTGACGTACAGACTCCAGAATGTAGTCATTCTTTGTTACTCCTAGAAGCTTGCTCGACGTGCTTGATGGCTTCGGGATCATCCGCAAAAGGCAGCAAGGTCGCGTCTTCAAACTCAGACTTGCGCTTGGGGCTGAATACCCACAGCGCCAGACCGATGAAGGCCACCATCACAACGACGGTGCCCAGGCCACGAATCATCCCGATATCCATTTAGATCACCGTTTGCTTTTGATGATGGTGCCCAGGCCTTGCAGATAGGCCACCAGCGCGTCCATTTCGGTTTTGCCCTTCACAGCATCCTTGGCGCCGGCGATGTCTTCGTCGGTGTAAGGGACGCCGAGCGTGCGCAAGACTTCCATTTTCTTGGCGGTGTCTTTGCCGTCGAGCTTGTTTTCCACGAGGAACGGGTAGGCTGGCATTTTCGACTCAGGCACCACGTTGCGCGGGTTGTACAAATGCGCACGCTGCCAGTCATCGGAGTAACGACCGCCGACGCGGGCCAGGTCCGGACCGGTACGCTTGGAACCCCACAGGAACGGGTGGTCCCAGACGCTTTCACCGGCGACCGAGTAGTGGCCATAGCGTTCGGTTTCAGCACGGAACGGGCGGATCATCTGCGAGTGGCAGCCGACACAACCGTTGGCGATATAAACGTCCCGGCCTTCCAGTTCAAGGGCGGTGCGGGGCTTCATGCCCTCGACCGGCTTGTTGGTGACATCCTGGAAAAACAGCGGAACGATCTGGGTCAGGCCGCCGATGCTGACGGCGATGACCATGAAGAAGGCCAGCAGGCCAATATTCTTCTCGACTGCTTCATGCTTCATCAGTGAGCTCCAACTACGGCAATCTGTTCGGCGGCTTTGGCTTCAGCCGGGTTCGAGGCGCGTACGGTACGGAATACGTTGTAGGCCATGAACAACATGCCGGTGGCGAAGAACGCACCGCCCAGGGCGCGGACAATGAAGCCCGGGTGGCTGGCTTGCAGCGCTTCGACGAACGAGTAGGTGAGGGTGCCGTCATCGTTGATTGCACGCCACATCAGGCCCTGGGTGATGCCGTTGACCCACATCGAGGCGATGTAGAGCACGGTACCGATGGTCGCGAGCCAGAAGTGCGTGTTGATCAGGCCGGTGCTGTGCATCTGCGCACGACCGAACAGTTTCGGGATCATGTGGTAGATGGCGCCGATCGAGATCATCGCAACCCAGCCCAGAGCGCCGGCGTGTACGTGGCCGATGGTCCAGTCGGTGTAGTGCGACAGGGAGTTGACGGTTTTGATCGCCATCATCGGGCCTTCGAAGGTCGACATGCCGTAGAACGCCAGGGAGACGACCAGGAAGCGCAGGATCGGGTCGGTGCGCAGCTTATGCCAGGCGCCCGACAGGGTCATCATGCCGTTGATCATGCCGCCCCAGCTTGGCGCCAGCAGGATGATCGACATTGCCATGCCCAGGGACTGAGCCCAGTCCGGCAGCGCGGTGTAGTGCAGGTGGTGCGGACCGGCCCAGATGTACAGGGTGATCAGCGCCCAGAAGTGCACGATCGACAGGCGATAGGAGTAGATCGGACGTTCGGCCTGTTTCGGCACGAAGTAGTACATCATGCCCAGGAAGCCGGTGGTCAGGAAGAAGCCCACGGCGTTGTGGCCGTACCACCACTGGATCATCGCGTCCGTCGCACCCGAGTAGGCCGAGTAGGACTTGAACAGGCTGACCGGCAGCGACATGTGGTTGACGATGTGCAGCATCGCGGTCACGACGATGAACGCGCCGTAGAACCAGTTACCCACATAGATGTGCTTGGTCTTGCGCTTGACGATGGTGCCGAAGAACACCAGACCGTAGGTGACCCAGACAATGGCCAGCAGAATAGCCAGGGGCCATTCCAGTTCCGCGTATTCCTTGGTGGTGGTGAAACCCATCGGCAAGGTAATGATCGCGCCGACGATCACCGCTTGCCATCCCCAGAAGGTGAAGGCGGCGAGGCTGTCGGAAATCAGTCGCGTTTGGCAGGTTCGCTGCACGACGTAATAAGAAGTGGCAAACAGTGCACATCCACCGAAGGCGAAAATCACCAGGTTGGTGTGCAACGGGCGCAGGCGTCCAAAGCTCGTCCATGCCAGACCGAAGTTCAACTCCGGCCAGACCAGTTGCGAGGCGATGAAGACACCAAGCCCCATGCCAAGGATCCCCCAGACCACCGTCATGATGGCGAACTGGCGGACTACCTTATAGTTATAAGCAGTCGGACTGATTGCTGTGCTCATTCTAAGGTTCCACGGTTTGGGTGTTTTATTAGGATTAAAAATCGGCCGCAAGTATGGAGAAAGCAGGGGGTCATTGCAACGCGCCATGACCTGGGTCAATGCTTTCAAAAGCTGATTCTGCGGCCTTTCCATGCGCCGCGTAGGGACAAAATTGCCCGTGGGCAAAACGTCCCGGCGGACTGATCAGGCGAGGGGGTCAGGTCGGATGTAACGGGGTGTGTTCAAACGCAACGTTTGGCTGACCGAAGGCAACTGGCGCGACAGCCGGTATCTACCAGCCTTTGCGGCCTGTCATCGGGCAGATTCGTCGAACACATCGTTCAGGGTCGACCTGGAACCGGCACCGGCCAGTCCGCATCGGGGGAAGCTTAGACTCGAATCCGGGGTTCCGAAAGAAAGTCTGTGCGAGGGTGCGACAATGGGTCGCAAAGGGGCAGGGAACTGCCGCATCCGGGAGAATGCGGCAGCAGAGCGGTCGGAATTTATTTGCGGTTGTCTTCAGCCTGCAGGCGCTCGGTATTCAAACCGTGGGACAGGCTGTACACATACGCAGCCAGCAACTGCACCTTATCGTTGCCGAGCAGTTCATTCTGCGCCGGCATATGGCCTTGGCGACCATGCCGAATCGTCTGTTCAAGCTGTGTCAGGCTTGTACCGTAAATGAAGCCGGCCGGGTGGGTCAGGTTCGGTGCGCCCATGGCTTCAGTGCCCTGGCCGTTGGCTCCGTGACAGGCGACGCAGGTGGTGCTGAAGGCTTGCTGTCCTGCTTGCAGGTCGGCTTTGCTGTCGGTAGGCAATGGCAGCTTGGCCAAGCCATGGCGCACATACGCAGCGACGTTTTTCACACCGTCCTCCCCCAGGACTTCACCCCAGGCCGGCATCATCGCCATCCGGCCGGCCATGACGGTGGTCTTGATGGTTTCCGGGTTGCCGCCCCAGCGCCAGTCGCTGTCGGTCAGGTTGGGGAAGCCGAATGCACCCTTGGCGTCCGAGCCGTGGCACACCGAGCAGTTGGAGGCAAACAGGCGGCCGCCCATTTTCAGAGCCTGCGGGTCCTTGGCCACTTCTTCCACGGGCATTGCCGCGAATTTGGCGAAGATCGGCCCGAACTTCGTGTCAGCCTTGGCCATTTCCTTTTCCCATTCGTGCACCCCGGTCCAGCCGTTTTCGTAGCCGGGGAGGATGCCTTTCCAGTTGC
This sequence comes from Pseudomonas sp. PDM30, assembly GCF_019218985.1. Lineage (NCBI taxonomy): Bacteria > Pseudomonadati > Pseudomonadota > Gammaproteobacteria > Pseudomonadales > Pseudomonadaceae > Pseudomonas > Pseudomonas sp. PDM30. The sequence continues at coordinate 193,949 of NZ_JAHUWM010000007.1, read as the reverse complement.
CCAGGCCCGGATAGAGGATCAGATAGCCGACGGCAAACACCAAGGTGCCAACGAACAGCATGAACCACCATTGCGGCAACGGATTGTCGTACTCCTCAATACCGTCGAAGCTGTGGCCCATGGTCTGGTCGACACTGCCCTTGGTTTCGCCCTTGCGGGTGCTGAGCAGCAACCAGGTCAGGCCGATCAGGCTGCCGATGGTCAGTACGCAGATCCACGTACTCCAGAAGGTGGTCATGGCCGGGTACTCCTTGTTGCTGATTCGTCAGTGATGTCGGGTTGTGGCTCGTCGGCGAACGGCAGCAGGCGCGCTTCGGCGAATTCCGGGCCGCGCTTGCCGTTGAATACCCACAGTGTCAGGCCGACGAAGGCCACGAACACCACGACGGTGCCGAGGCCGCGGATCATTCCAGTGCTCAATTCGATCTCTATAAAAGACAGGGGCATGGCTCACCTCTTGCTCTTGATGGCAGTGCCGAGCACTTGCAGGTAGGCGACCAACGCATCCATTTCGCTCTTGCCCTTGAGTGAAGCGACGGCGCCGGTGATGTCTTCGTCGGTGTACGGCACGCCCAGGGTACGCATGGCCTTGATCTTGGTTTCGGTATGACTGCTGTCGACCGGGTTGGCCACCAGCCACGGGTACGCCGGCATCTTCGACTCCGGCACGACGTTGCGCGGGTTGTACAAGTGCGCGCGGTGCCAGTCATCGGAGTAGCGCGCACCGACACGGGCCAAGTCCGGCCCGGTGCGTTTCGAGCCCCACAGGAACGGGTGATCCCACACGCTTTCACCGGCCACCGAGTAGTGCCCGTAGCGTTCGGTCTCGGCGCGGAACGGACGGATCATCTGCGAGTGACAGCCGACACAGCCTTCGCGGATATAGATATCGCGACCTTCCAGTTGCAGCGCGGTGTAGGGCTTCATGCCTTCCACCGGTTTGTTGGTCACGTCCTGAAAGAACAGCGGGACGATCTGGGTCAGGCCGCCGATGCTCACGGCCAGGATCATCAGCAGCAGCAACAGGCCGACGTTTTTCTCGATAGTTTCGTGTTTCATGGCGGACTCCTCAGGCCATCTGCGCGGCAGCGGCGACTTCGGCAGGCTGCGAGGCCCGCACGGTGCGCCAGGTGTTGTAGGCCATCAGGAACATGCCGCTGAGGAAGATCGCGCCACCCACCAGCCGCACGACGAAGCCTGGGTGGCTGGCCACCAGGGTTTCGACGAAGGAGTAGGTCAGCGTGCCGTCCTCGTTCACCGCACGCCACATCAGGCCCTGGGCGATGCCGTTGACCCACATCGAGGCGATGTACAGAACGGTGCCGATGGTGGCGAGCCAGAAGTGCGCGTTGATCAGGCCGATGCTGTGCATCTGCTCGCGGCCGAAGACTTTCGGGATCATGTGGTACAGCGCGCCGATGGAGATCATCGCCACCCAGCCCAAGGCGCCTGCGTGTACGTGGCCGATGGTCCAGTCGGTGTAGTGGGAGAGGGCGTTGACCGTCTTGATCGCCATCATCGGCCCTTCGAAGGTCGACATGCCGTAGAACGCCAGCGACACCACGAGGAAGCGCAGGACGGGGTCGCTGCGCAACTTATGCCAGGCACCGGACAGGGTCATCATGCCGTTGATCATCCCGCCCCAGCTCGGCGCCAGCAGGATCAGCGACATCACCATGCCCAGCGACTGCGCCCAGTCCGGCAGCGCCGTGTAGTGCAAGTGGTGCGGACCGGCCCAGATGTAAAGGGTGATCAGTGCCCAGAAGTGCACGATGGACAAACGATAGGAGTACACCGGACGTTCGGCCTGTTTCGGCACGAAGTAATACATCATCCCGAGGAAACCGGCGGTGAGAAAGAAGCCTACGGCGTTGTGTCCGTACCACCATTGCACCATCGCATCGGTGGCGCCGGAGTACAGCGAGTAGGACTTGGTGAAGCTGACGGGCAGTTCCATGTTGTTGACGATGTGCAGGATCGCCACGGTGACGATGAACGCACCGAAGAACCAGTTACCGACATAGATGTGCTTGGTCTTGCGCTGCATGATCGTGCCGAAGAACACGATGGCGTAGGCGACCCAGACAATGGTGATCAGGATGTCGATCGGCCATTCCAGCTCGGCGTATTCCTTGGAGCTGGTGTAGCCCAGCGGCAGGCTGATGGCCGCCAGCAGGATCACCAGCTGCCAGCCCCAGAAACAGAACGCGGCGATTTTCGGCGCAAACAACCGGGTCTGGCAGGTGCGTTGCACCGAATAGAACGAACTGGCAAACAACGCGCAGCCGCCAAAGGCGAAGATCACGGCGTTGGTGTGCAGTGGGCGCAGGCGGCCGAAGCTGGTCCACGGCAAATTGAAGTTGAGTTCGGGCCAGACCAACTGGGCAGCGAGAAAAACCCCGAGCCCCATGCCGACGATGCCCCACACCACCGTCATAATGGCGAATTGGCGGACCACCTTGTAGTTGTAGGCGGTACTGATAGAAGTGTTCATGGTTCCCCATCCACGGTTCAGCCGAAGTGAGCGCGCAGCGCAAGGCAGTGCACCCTTCGGCCGGAGTTATAGGCAGACTAAAAGCGAGGCAAGCATGGACAAAGGGCACAAGGCCGGTATTGACGGGGATCAATGGGCGCAGTGCGTGCGGGATCATGGATGGTTGTGGAATGCCGCCGCTGGCAAGGCAGCGGCGACGCTGATCCTCGCCCATGGCGCCGGCGCACCGATGGACAGCGACTGGATGAGCGACATGGCTGCACGCCTCGCCGCTCAAGGCGTCAACGTGTTGCGCTTCGAGTTTCCCTACATGGCGCAACGGCGCCTCGATGGCGGTAGACGTCCGCCGAACCCCGCGCCGAAACTGCTGGAATGCTGGCGTGAGGTGTATGCCCGGGTGCGACGCCATGTCACTGGGCCGCTGGCCATCGGCGGCAAGTCCATGGGCGGGCGCATGGCCAGTCTGCTGGCGGATGAGTTGGGCGCGGATGGGCTGGTGTGCCTGGGTTATCCGTTCTATGCGGTGGGCAAACCGGAGAAGCCACGGGTTGAGCATTTGGCGGCGCTGAAGGCGCGGACCTTGATCGTGCAAGGTGAGCGCGATGCGTTGGGCAACCGGGAGGCGGTCGAGGGTTACGCGCTATCGCCGGGTATCGAGGTGTTCTGGCTGGTGGCGGGGGATCATGACTTGAAGCCGCTGAAGGCTTCGGGGTTTAACCATGAGCAGCATTTGGCGGCGGCGGCGCAGAAGGTGGCTTCATTCCTTCAGTGAGGTTTTGTGCGGGCTGTAAGGCCCCCATCGCGAGCAAGCTCGCTCCCACAGTGATTTGTGGTGTGGCTCAAAACCCTGTGGGAGCGAGCTTGCTCGCGATGAGGGACTACCAGACAACATCACTGTCACCGGCTCAATAAAAAACCCGGAAGCTCTCACTGTCCGGGTTTTTATCATTCCAGCAGCAATCAGCGGTTAAACCGCTCCACCAACGAATACTGTGTATTGGCAGTCTTGGTCAGCTCTTCACTCAGCAACGCCGAGTTCTGTGCTTGTTCCGAGGTCTGGTCCGCCAGTTCCGAAATGTTGCTGATGTTGCGGCTGATCTCTTCGGCCACGGCACTTTGCTCTTCGGTCGCGGCGGCGATCTGGGTGGTCATGTCGGTGATGTTGGCCACCGCTTCGCTGATCCCCACCAGGGCCTGGTCCGCTTCCAGTACCCGCGCCACGCCTTCTTCCGCCTGACGATGCCCGGCTTCCATGGTTTGCACGGCAGTGCCGGCGGTGTGCTGGAGCTTGGCGATCAGTGCGTGAATCTGCCCGGTGGACTCACTGGTGCGTTGTGCCAGCTGACGGACTTCGTCGGCCACCACCGCAAAACCACGACCCATTTCGCCGGCACGGGCCGCTTCGATGGCGGCGTTCAGGGCCAGCAGGTTGGTCTGGTCGGCGATGCCTTTGATCACGTCGACCACGCCACCGATTTCGTTGCTGTCCTTGGCCAGTTGGGTCACGGTCACGCCGGTTTCACCGACGACTACCGACAGGCGCTGGATGGCTTCGCGGGTTTCCCCGGCGATGTCACGACCACGACCGGTCAGGCGGTTGGCTTCCTGGGTGGCGTCGGCGGTGCGTTGCACGTGGCTGGCGACTTCCTGGGTGGTCGCGGCCATCTGGTTGACCGCGGTGGCCACTTGCTCGGTCTCGACCCGTTGACGTTCCAGGCCGCTGGAGCTGTTGTGCGCCAGGGCGTCGGACTGTCGGGCCTGATCGGTCAGGTGTTCGGCCGTGTCCTGCAGACGCGTCAGGCAGGTTTTCAGGCGTGCTTCCTGACTGAGGATGGACATTTCCAGACGCGCCTGGGCGCCGCGACTGTCGGTGTACATCTGTGCGATCAACGGATCGGAGGTGGTCTGCTCGGCCAGGCGCAGCAAACGCTTGAGGCCTCGCTGTTGCCACTGGAGGCCCATCAGGCCCAGTGGCACCGAAAGACCGGCAGCCAGGGCAAACCCCCAGTGGGAGTTCAGCGATGCACCGATCATGAAGCTCAATTGGCTGACCAGGATGAACGGCAGCCAGTCCTGCAGGATCGGCAACCATTTATCCGAGGAGGGAATGGCTGACTTGCCCTGGTTGATGCGCTGGTAGAGCGCTTCGGCACGGCGGATCTGTTCGGCGGTGGGCTTGACCCGCACCGACTCATAACCGATCACCTGATTGCCTTCGAAGATCGGTGTCACGTAGGCGTTCACCCAGTAATGATCACCGGTCTTGCAGCGATTCTTGACAATGCCCATCCATGGCAAGCCTTGTTTCAGCGTGTCCCACATGTGTGCGAACACCGCCGCCGGGACGTCGGGGTGACGGACCAGGTTGTGCGGTGCACGGATCAATTCCTCTCGGGAGAACCCGCTGATCTCGACGAAAGCATCGTTACAGTAGGTGATCATGCCCTTGGCATCGGTGGTGGAAATCAACCGTTGCTGAGCCGGGAAGGTCCGCTCGCGTTGTGTAATTGGCTGGTTGTTACGCATGGCTTTTTTAATCCGCAAGGCTTTCAAGTGCTGTATCGGCAAGGCTGGCGGATTGTTGAGATTATTTTTCGATAATCGGCAATGCGTCGCAAAATGACCCTTGCGTCAGCCGGCGAGCATCGGATAGGTGAACAGACCGAAGTGCAGCAGGTTCAGGCCAAAGTGGCTGGCGATGGCGGCACCCAGCCCCCCGAGCCGATAGGCCAGGCCATAGCCGACCCCGGCCAGCGTTGCCAGCAATACCCACCGCCACCCCGCGCCGGCATGGGCCAGGCCGAAGACCAATGACGCCAGCAGCAGGGCGAGGTGTTCACCGTAGGGCCGGTCTTTGAGATACCGGGTCAGGCCGCCCTGGATGTAGCCACGGAACAGCGCCTCTTCGACCAGCGTCACCAGCAGCAGATTGTTCAGCAACCACAGCCAGGCTTGATCCGGCCATTTCGGCGCCCAGGCGATTACGCCCAGCAACAGCGCGCCACCCAATGCCAGCATGGCGCTCAAGGCCAGGGCCAGTACGGTGGCATACAGTGACAACCGAAGCGAACGGCGGCCGACAATCCACGGGCAAACCAGTAACAGCCAGAAGCCGATCAGCGGTTTGTCCAGGTTCAGGTGCATGGCGAATGACACGGCATTGTCGGTAAAACGCTGGGGGTCGATGGCGCGACCGTTATAGAAGCCGGGTAGCCAATGCGTCGCCAATGCCAGGGCCAGAACGATGAACAGGCCGTGGCCGAGGTTGCGGGCAAAAGGGATGTCGCGTTGGCGGACGGCGACACCTGCGACCAGCAACAGGAACACCGAGATTGCCGAGAGCCAGCCGAGATGGCCGTAGGTCAGCGCCAGGCCGTAGCCGAAGGAAAGCAGGGCCAGAAGCGTCCATGGCAGGGCAATCATTTGAAGTCCTTTTGTCGGGATTTGCGATGCACCGCCAACCCCCTGTGGGAGCGAGCTTGCGCACGATAGCTTACCGACTGTCGGCAACAATGTTGAATGTTCTCTCCATATCGCGAGCAAGCTCGCTCCCACATGGCTTTTCGTGGCCCAAACAAAGACACCGCCCGAAGGCGGTGTCTTTGTCAGCGGTCGGTCAAGACGCGATCAACTGCCGCAACACATAATGCAGAATCCCTCCGGACTTGAAGTACTCCACCTCATTGAGTGTATCGATGCGGCACAACACCTCGATCTTCTCGCGGCTGCCGTCTTCGCGGGTGATGACCAGCGTCAGGTTCATCCGTGGCGTCAGCTCGACGCCGGTCAAGCCGAGGATGTCCAGGGTTTCGCTGCCGCCCAGTTTCAGGCTCTTGCGGTTCTGATCCAGCTTGAATTGCAACGGCAGCACGCCCATGCCCACCAGGTTGGAGCGGTGAATCCGTTCGAAGCTTTCGGCGACGACTGCTTTCACCCCCAGCAGGTTGGTGCCCTTGGCCGCCCAGTCGCGACTCGAGCCGGTGCCGTATTCCTGGCCGGCGATCACCACCAGTGGCGTGCCCGAAGCCTGATAGCGCATGGCGGCGTCGTAGATCGACATTTTTTCCCCGGTGGGAATGTAGCGGGTGTTGCCGCCTTCTTCGCCGCCGAGCATTTCGTTGCGTATGCGAATGTTGGCGAAGGTGCCGCGCATCATTACTTCATGGTTGCCACGCCGCGAGCCGTAGGAGTTGAAGTCCCGCGGTTCCACGCCTTTGTCGCGCAGGTATTGCCCTGCCGGGCTGTCGACCTTGATGTTGCCGGCCGGGGAAATGTGGTCGGTGGTCACCGAGTCGCCAAGCAGTGCGAGGATCCTGGCGCCGCTGACATCCTTGACCACGGGCGCTGGGCCGCCGATGTCGTCGAAGAACGGCGGGTGCTGGATGTAAGTCGAGTCGTCCTGCCAGACATAGGTCGCCGCCTGCGGAACCTTGATCGCCTGCCATTGTTCGTCACCGGCAAACACTTCGGCGTACTCCTTGTGGAACATGGCGGTGTTGACCTGATTCACGGCGTCGGCAATTTCCTTGCTGCTTGGCCAGATGTCCCGCAGGTACACCGGTTTGCCGTCCTTGCCATCGCCCAGAGGCTCGCGGCTGAGGTCGGTGCGCACCGTGCCGGCCAGCGCATAGGCCACCACCAGCGGCGGGGAGGCCAGCCAGTTGGTTTTCACCAATGGATGCACCCGGCCTTCGAAGTTGCGATTGCCCGAGAGCACGGAGGCCACGGTGAGGTCGGCTTGCTGGATGGCTTTCTCGATGGGCTCCGACAGCGGCCCGGAGTTGCCGATGCAAGTGGTGCAGCCATAGCCGACCAGGGCAAAGCCCAATTCATCGAGGTACTGGGTCAGGCCGGCCGCCTTGTAGTAGTCGGTGACCACTTTCGAGCCGGGGGCCAGCGAGCTCTTCACCCAGGGTTTGCGTTGCAGGCCTTTTTCCACGGCCTTCTTCGCCACCAGCCCGGCGGCCATCATCACGCTGGGGTTGGAGGTGTTGGTGCAGGAGGTGATCGCGGCGATGACCACGGCGCCGTTTTTCAGGCGATAGGTCTGGCCTTCGTAATCGTAATCCGCTTCGCCGGCCATATCGGCATTGCCGACGGCAACACCGCCACCGCCTTCACTTTCCAGGCGGCCTTCTTCCTTGCTGGTGGGCTTGAATTGCAGGTCGGTGAAGTCGCTGAACGCTTGCGCGACATTCGGTAGCGTCACCCGGTCCTGCGGGCGTTTCGGCCCCGCGAGGCAGGCTTCGACGCTGCCCATGTCCAGCGCCAGGCTGTCGGTGAACACCGGTTCCTGGCCGGGCAGGCGCCACAGGCCCTGGGCCTTGCTGTAGGCCTCGACCAGTTGCACCGTTTCCGGGGGCCGGCCGGACAGGCGCAGGTATTCCAGCGTGATGTCGTCCACCGGGAAGAAACCGCAGGTGGCGCCGTATTCCGGGGCCATGTTGGCGATGGTCGCGCGGTCGGCCAGGGGCAGGTCGGCAAGGCCGTCGCCGTAGAATTCGACGAATTTGCCCACCACGCCTTTCTTGCGCAGCATCTGGGTCACGGTCAGCACCAGGTCGGTGGCGGTGATGCCTTCCTTGAGCTTGCCGGTGAGTTTGAAACCGATGACTTCGGGAATCAGCATCGACACCGGTTGCCCGAGCATCGCCGCTTCCGCCTCGATACCGCCGACACCCCAGCCAAGCACGCCGAGGCCGTTGATCATGGTGGTGTGGGAATCGGTGCCAACCAGAGTGTCCGGGAAGGCGTAAGTGCGGCCGTCCTCGTCCTTGGTCCAGACCGTGCGGCCGAGGTATTCAAGATTCACCTGGTGGCAGATCCCGGTGCCCGGCGGCACCACGCTGAAATTGTCGAAGGCACTCTGGCCCCAGCGCAGGAACGCATAGCGCTCGCCATTGCGCTGCATTTCAATGTCGACGTTCTGCTCGAAGGCGCTGCTGCTGGCGAACTTGTCGACCATCACCGAGTGGTCGATCACCAAGTCCACCGGCGACAGCGGGTTGATCCGTTGCGGATTGCCGCCGGCCTTGGCCATCGCCGCGCGCATCGCGGCCAGGTCGACCACCGCCGGTACGCCGGTGAAGTCCTGCATCAGCACCCGCGCGGGGCGGTACTGGATCTCGCGGTCGGAACGACGCTCCTTGAGCCACGCGGCCAATGCCTTGAGGTCGGCACCGGTGACGGTTTTTTCGTCCTCCCAGCGCAGCAGGTTTTCCAGCAGGACTTTCAACGACATCGGCAACTTGTCCAGATCACCCAGGCTTTTGGCGGCATCGGGCAGGCTGAAGTAGTGGTAGGTCTTGTTGCCGACTTGCAGGGTCTTGAGCGTATTCAGGCTATCGAGGGACGGCATTGCAATCACTCCTTTGAGTCCGCACGGCTACGGACTGAGGGGATGGGCAGAACATTAAACCTAGCTCTGTTTTCAGTAGCTGGCTAATAACCGGGTTCTATCGACAAGCTCCAGCTTCCGATCTCGGCTATCATGCGCCGGTTTTCGTGACAGGCTTTGCTTCAGGGCAAGCGGTCTCTCTTTGTGGGAGCAAGCTCGCTCCTACAGGGTCCAGGAGTATTAATGAACACCCTCTTTATGCATTGCCGGCCGGGCTTCGAAGGCGAAGTCTGTTCCGAGATTTCCGACCTCGCCGCGCGCTTGAACGTGGCCGGTTATGCCAAGGCCAAGGCGGCAACTGCCTGCGCCGAGTTTGTCTGCACCGAAGAAGACGGCGCCGAGCGCCTGATGCGCGGGCAGCGTTTTGCCGAGCTGATCTTCCCGCGCCAGTGGGCCCGGGGGATTTTCATCGATCTGCCGGAAACCGACCGCATCAGTGTGATCCTCGCCCACATGGCGGACTTTCCGCTGTGCGGCAGCCTGTGGCTGGAAATGGTCGACACCAACGACGGCAAGGAACTGTCGAACTTCTGCAAGAAATTCGAAGTGCACCTGCGCAAGGCGCTGATGGCGGCCGGCAAGCTGGTGGAAGATGCCCACAAACCGCGTTTGCTGCTGACGTTCAAGAGCGGTCGTGAAGTGTTCATGGGCCTGGCGGAGTCGAACAACTCGGCGATGTGGCCGATGGGCATTCCCCGTTTGAAGTTCCCCCGCGAGGCGCCGAGCCGCTCGACCCTGAAGCTGGAAGAGGCCTGGCACCACTTCATCCCGCGCGACCAGTGGGACGAGCGCCTGCATGGCGACATGACCGGCGTTGACTTGGGGGCCGCCCCTGGTGGCTGGACCTGGCAACTGGTCAACCGTGGCATGCTGGTCACGGCCATCGACAACGGCCCGATGGCCGAAAGCCTGATGGACACCGGTCTGGTGCAGCACTTGATGGCTGACGGTTTCACCTTCAAGCCCAAGCAACCGGTGGACTGGATGGTCTGCGACATCGTCGAGAAGCCGGCGCGCAACGCCGCGATGCTGGAAGAGTGGATCGGCGACGGCCATTGCCGCGAGGCGGTGGTCAATCTCAAGCTGCCGATGAAACAGCGCTATGCCGAAGTGAAGCGTTTGCTCGAGCGCATTGCCGATGGCTTCAAGGCCCGGGGTATCAAGGTCGAGATTGGCTGCAAGCAGCTGTACCACGACCGCGAGGAAGTGACTTGCCATTTGCGTCGACTGGACGTGAAGAAACCCAAGTCCCGCTGAAACACCGCAATCCCCTGTAGGAGCGAGCCTGCTCGCGATGGACCTGAGAGCGCATTGGGGTGTCAGGCATCCAGCGTTATCGTTAACGATCATCGCGAGCAGGCTCGCTCCTACAAGGGGGCGGCGTAATGCCACAGATGACGTTACACCCGGCAATGCGCGACAATGCCGGCCAGCTTCAGGAGTGAATCATGAGTGAAATGCTTGATACGCCGGTAGACGGCACCCTCGACGCCACTGGCCTCAATTGCCCCGAGCCGGTGATGATGCTGCATCAACACATCCGTGATCTGGTGCCCGGCGGCCTGCTCAAAGTGATCGCCACCGACCCGTCGACCCGTCGCGACATTCCCAAGTTCTGTGTGTTTCTCGACCATGAACTGGTGGCACAGCACGAAGATGAGGGCACCTACCTCTACTGGATTCGCAAGAAGTCTGTTTAACCAACAACCCCCCTGTAGGAACGAGCTTGCTCGCGAAAATAACGAAGGCGCCGTTGGGCATCTGGTTTTCGCGCGTTATCGTTCACGACCTTCGCGAGCAAGCTCGCTCCTGCAGGGTTGTGGCGATCAACCCTGGCTGTTACGAATCCGCCGGCGCGCACTGAGCGTCAGTCGGATCGACAGCATCAGCGCCGCACAGCTCAAACCGGCAATCAACCCTTCCCACAGCCCGCTCGGGCCGCTGGCCGGACCGAACCAATCGGTCAGTCCCAGCACGTAGCCGACCGGCAGGCCGATGCCCCAATAGGCGAACAAGGTCAGGATCATCGTCACCCGGGTGTCCTGGTACCCACGCAGCGCGCCGGCGCAGATCACCTGGATGGCATCGGAAAACTGATACAGCGCGGCATACACAATCAACATCGACGCAATCTGGATCACGGCCTTGTCAGGCGTGTAGATCGAGGCGATAGGTTCGCGCAGGAGCAGGATCAGTGCCGCCGAGAACGCCGCGAACACCAGTGCCGCGCCGAGCCCGACCTTCGCCGCGAAGCGCGCCTGCCAGGGATTGCCGGCCCCCAGTGCCTGGCCGACCCGCACGGTCACCGCCATGCCCAGCGAATAAGGAATCATGAACAGCAACGAGCTGATATTCAGGGCGATTTGATGCCCGGCCACCACGGTGGAGCCGAGACTGCCGATCAACAGGGCGATGACCGCGAAGATGCTGGACTCGGCGAATACGGCGATACCGATCGGCAGGCCAATGCTGACCAGGCGCTTGATCACGGCCCATTTCGGCCGGTCGAAGCGCACCAGTACACGGGTGCGGGCATAGAACGGGGCCCAGAAGGTCCAGCCGGCCATGCTCAACGCCATGAACCACATCACGATGCCGCTGGCCCAGCCGCAACCGACGCCGCCCAGGGCCGGTGCGCCGAAATGGCCATAGATCAACGTGTAGTTCAGCGGGATGTTCAGCAGTAGGCCGCACAAGCCGATGACCATGCTCGGACGGGTCCGACCCATGCCATCGCTGTAGCAGCGCAGCACGTAATAGAACGCCATGCCCGGCAAGCCGAAGGCGATCCCGTGCAGGTAACCCATGCTCGGCTCGATCAATTGCGGATCGACTTTCATCCAGTGCAGGATCGGCTCGGCGCCGAGCAACAGGCCGCTGCCGATCAACCCGACACACAATGCGAGCCACAGCGCCTGGCGTACCAGCGGGCCGATTTCGTCAAACTGCCCGGCGCCAAAGCGTTGCGCGACCTTGGGTGTGGTTGCCAGCAGGACGCCGGACATCAACAGGTAGACCGGAATCCAGATCGAGTTGCCCAGGGCCACCGATGCCAGGTCCCGTGGGCTGACGCGGCCGGCCATCACCGCATCGACGAAGCCCATGGCCGTGGTGGCCAGTTGCGCGATCATGATCGGCAGGGCCAGGCCGAGCAGGCCTTTGAGTTCCAGGCGAACCGGGGTCGTGCGTGGGGCGGCGGTAGTGTCAGTCACGGAATTCACAAGCGAAGCGTCCAGAGGTTTTGATGCGCAGGGCTGCGCATTCTACGCGTTGACGCTTCGGTCAGGAAAAGACTGTGTTGGGTATTTGTAATCGCTCCGCTCTCCCTGTAGGAGCGAGCTCGCTCGCGATGAATGTGAGGGCACCGCGTTCATTCAGGCAGCCCTCGTTATCGTTAACGCTCATCGCGAGCATGCTCGCTCCTACACAGAGATGAATTCTGCGCCTACACTGCCAACCCGCCAAAGGAGCCTGCCATGCTGATTGTTGCCGACGAAAATATCCCTCTGCTCGATGCCTTCTTCGAAGGCTTCGGTGAAATCCGCCGGGTACCGGGTCGCGCCATCGACCGTGCCACGGTCGAGCAGGCCGATGTGCTGTTGGTGCGCTCGGTGACCAACGTCAATCGCGCGCTGCTCGAGGGCAGCAAGGTGCGCTTTGTCGGTACGTGCACCATCGGCACCGATCATCTGGACCTGAATTACTTTCAGCAGGCCGGTATTACCTGGTCCAGCGCGCCGGGCTGCAATGCCCGTGGTGTGGTCGACTATGTGCTCGGCAGTCTGCTGACCCTGGCCGAAATCGAGGGTGTCGACCTGACCCGGCGTACCTACGGCGTGGTCGGTGCCGGCGAAGTGGGTGGACGCCTGGTCAAGGTATTGCAAGGCCTGGGCTGGAAGGTGCTGGTGTGCGATCCGCCACGGCAAACTGCGGAAGGTGGAGACTACGTCAGCCTCGAGCAGATCATCGACGAGTGCGACGTCATCAGTCTGCACACGCCATTGACTAAACAGGGTCAGCAATCGACCTGGCATTTGTTCGATGAAAAACACCTGAACCAGCTCAGGTCCGGCACCTGGCTGATTAATGCCAGTCGCGGGCCGGTGGTCAACAATGCAGCACTGCGCGACGTGCTGCTGGAGCGCGAAGACCTGCAAGCGGTGCTCGATGTCTGGGAAGGCGAACCTGAAGTCGACGTGGCGCTGGCCGAACTCTGCGTGCTGGCAACGCCACACATTGCCGGCTACAGCCTCGACGGCAAGCAGCGGGGCACCGCGCAGATTTATCAGGCCTATTGCGATTTCCTTGGGCAGCCAGCCCGGGTCAGCCTGGGCGATTTGCTGCCGGCGCCGTGGCTGTCGCACGTGACCCTCAATGCGCAAAGTGACCCGGCCTGGGCGTTGGCGATGCTGTGCCGTGGCGTGTATGACCCGCGACGTGACGATGCGGACTTCCGTCGCAGCCTTGTCGGCAGTGTCAGCGAACAGCGAGCGGCATTTGATGCGTTGCGCAAGAATTATCCTTCGCGTCGAGAGATCGACGGATTGCAGGTGCGGATCGAGGGGGATGCGCCTGAGTTGCAGAGGATTGTGGCGGCGTTGGGGGCAACGGCAGTCTGATAGACCGCGAAGGGCGCCCCACAATGTCCGGACAGGCGCCCATAAAAAACCCGGCCAACAATGGGCCGGGTCAAGAAGACGGTGGCTATATCACTTTTGTTTGGCAGGTTTGACCAATCGCTTATCCAGTTCGCTGCAAGCTTTCTGGATCATTTCTTCAGTGATCGGTACTTCGCGACCCTGCTCGTCAATAATCGAGCAACCCAGAGACTGGTCTGGTTGCGTGCGGATCACTTGAATCTTGTCATCGCTGCTGTGTTGCAAGGACATGGCCTGTCTCCTCATCAGGTTGTGTGCTTACTGTAGAACCGCCAGGTGACCGGGCTATGACAACTCCCTGCGATCTTTCCTGGGGGGCAGAACCAGTCCACCAGAAATGCCACCACGTGGCTACCCGAACTTTAGACCAATAGCGTCTAGCCTCTAGTGTTGGCGGACATAATTAACCCGACTCATTGTGATTTGCAGCAAGCCACCCCATTGAGCGGTATAGGCTGACCCTAATGATTGCCTTGTCCAGGATGATTACGATGCTCTCTGCCCGTCACCGCCGTGCCATTCGCCTGGCCAGTCGCTTCATCGCGCCATATCGCTGGCAGGCCTTTGGCGCCTTGCTGGCGCTGATCGTCACCGCTGGCATCACCTTGTCCATGGGGCAAGGCATCCGCCTGCTGGTGGACGAGGGGTTCATGACCCAGTCACCGCATCTGCTCAATCAGTCCATCGGTCTGTTCATGTTACTGGTGGCGGGATTGGCGATCGGAACCTTTGCACGGTTTTACCTGGTGTCGTGGATCGGCGAGCGCTGCGTCGCCGATATCCGCCGCAACGTGTTCAATCATCTGATTTACCTGCACCCGGGGTTTTACGAAGACAATCGCAGCTCGGAAATCCAGTCCCGCCTGACCGCCGACACCACGCTGTTGCAATCGGTCATCGGTTCTTCGCTGTCATTGTTCCTGCGCAATTTGCTGATGGTGATCGGTGGGATCGTCCTGCTGTTCATCACTAACCCCAAACTCACCAGCATCGTGGTGGTTGCCTTGCCCCTGGTGATCGCGCCGATCCTGATTTTCGGACGCCGGGTGCGTAACCTCTCACGCCTGAGTCAGGACCGGATTGCCGATATCGGCAGTTATGTGTCCGAAACCCTGGGGCAGATCAAGACCGTGCAGGCCTACAACCATCAGGCCCAGGACGAGCGACGGTTTGCCGTGACGGTGGAAGAGGCGTTCAACACCGCGCGCAAGCGCATCTTCCAGCGGGCCTGGCTGATTACCCTGGTGATCGTGTTGGTCTTGGGTGCCGTCGGGGTGATGCTCTGGGTTGGTGGCATGGACGTCATCGCCGGGCGAATTTCCGCTGGCGAGCTGGCGGCGTTCGTGTTCTACAGCCTGATTGTCGGCAGCGCGTTCGGCACGTTGAGCGAAGTGATTGGCGAGTTGCAGCGGGCAGCCGGCGCGGCCGAGCGGATTGCCGAGTTGCTGCGTTCGGAAAACATCATCCTGCCGCCGGTGGCGGACGCGGTGAAGCTGCCGGAGCGGGTCAATGGCCAACTACAACTGCACAATGTGCGTTTTTCCTACCCGTCGCGGCCGGAAAATTATGCTGTCGACGGGTTGAGCCTGACCGTCAATGCCGGTGAGACGCTGGCGCTGGTCGGGCCATCGGGGGCCGGAAAATCCACGGTGTATGACTTGCTGCTGCGTTTTTACGACCCGGCCGAGGGGCGCATCCTGCTCGATGGCGTGCCGTTGACTCAACTCGACCCGCTGGACCTGCGTCGCTGTTTTGCCCTGGTGTCGCAAACCCCGGCGCTGTTTTTCGGCAGCATTGAAGAAAACATTCGCTACGGCAATCCGCAGGCGACGTTGGCCGAGGTACAGGAAGCGGCAAAAGTCGCTTACGCCCATGACTTTATCGAAGCCATGCCCAATGGTTACCAGACTCATCTGGGGGACGGTGGTCTCGGCTTGTCCGGCGGCCAGCGCCAACGCCTGGCCATTGCCCGTGCGTTGCTGGTGGACGCGCCGATCCTGCTCCTGGACGAAGCCACCAGCGCCCTCGACGCCCAAAGCGAACACCTGATCCAGCAGGCGCTGCCGACACTGATGAAAAACCGGACCACCCTGGTGATCGCCCATCGCCTGGCCACGGTGAAAAACGCCGACCGAATTGCGGTGATGGACCAGGGGAAACTGGTGGCGGTGGGCACGCATCTGGAGCTGATTGCCAGCAATGCGTTGTATGCGCGGTTGGCGGCGTTGCAGTTCAGTGATGGACATGAAGCGGCATGAATGACTACTGATGAATGACGCCCGGTTCGGGCATTATGTCGTCCTCTGTTATGAGCCCGGATGAGGATATGAGCCGTTATCAACCACCGTTGACCTTGACGACGAAAATGTTGTCGCTGATCGCCGATATCAGCGAACAGATCGGTCAGCTTACGGCTATGGACGAACGCCTGCAGACACCTCAGTTACGTCGTGGCAATCGGATTCGAACGATTCAGGCTTCTTTGGCCATCGAAAACAATACGCTGAGCATCGAGCAGGTGACTGCCGTTCTGGCAGGGCAGCGTGTGCTGGGGTTGCCTCGGGAAATCCAGGAAGTACGAAATGCGTTTGCTGCATACGAAGCCATGCCTGATTGGCAGCCAAGCAGCCGGACCGATTTACTGCGTGCCCATGAATTGCTGATGGGCGGATTGATTGATGAATGCGGGCAGTTTCGTCGAACCGGCGTGGGTATCTATCGTGGCGATAAGTTGATCCATATGGCGCCGCCGCCGAGTCGCGTTGTGCACTTGATTGATGACTTGTTGGCGTGGCTTGGTGCCTCGGACTGGCATCCGCTGATTACCAGCTGCGTCTTTCATTATGAATTTGAGTTCATCCATCCCTTCGCTGACGGTAACGGACGTATGGGACGCCTTTGGCAAACCCTGATACTCAGTCAGTGGCGCCCGGTATTATCTTATTTGCCGGTTGAGGCCGTGATTCGGGATCAGCAGGAGGCGTACTACGCGGCATTGTCGGCGGCCGATCATTTGGCGGAATCAACGCCTTTCGTAGAGTTCATGTTGCAAGCCATGAGCCTTGCACTATCGGAGGCGGTACGGGGTGAGCCAGAAATCGACCCAGTAACCGACCCAGTAACCGACCCAGTAGAGAAGTTGCTTTCTGCACTGCATCTTAACGGTCCGCGAAAGATCAGCGAATTGATGGCTGACATCGGATTGGTGCACAGGGCGACCTTTCGGGCTAACTATCTCAGGCCTGCATTAGCGGTCGAATGGATAGAGATGACCCATCCTGAGTCGCCAAGTAGTCCGGCACAAAAGTATCGCCTGACCCAGCTTGGAAAACAGGTCTTCGCACGACTCAAGTCGGCAAAGAAATTCTGAGCAACAAAAAAGCCCGCATCTGAGATGCGGGCTTTTTTTGAGGGTCGATTTGAATCATTGATCGTCGAAATACCGCTCATGCCAATCCACGATTGGCTGCGGTGAGTTGAGCTTCTCGCCATAGATCACCGAATACGACAGCACGTTTTGCACGTACTGGCGGGTTTCGTCGAACGGAATGCTTTCCACCCACACGTCGAAACTCAGGTGGTCCGCACCGCGCAGCCATTGGCGCACTCGGCCCGGGCCGGCGTTGTAGGCGGCGGAGGCGAGGACGCGGTTGCCGTTGAACTGGCTGTGCACCTGGCTCAGGTATGCGGCGCCGAGCTGGATGTTCTTGTCCGGGTTGAACAGTTGCTGTGGCGAGCTATAGGGAATGCTGAACTTGCGTGCGGTTTCCTTGGCGGTGGCGGGCATCAGTTGCATCAGGCCCGAGGCGCCGACCCCGGAGCGGGCATCTTCCATGAAGGCGCTTTCCTGGCGAGTGATGGCGAACGCCCAGCTCGGATGCAGGCCGCGATTCTTCGCTTCACGCACCAGCGTGTTGCGGTGGGCCATCGGGAAACGGATATCCAGATCGTCCCAGTACTGCGCCTGGCTGATGGTGCGAATGGCCGGGAAGTACCATTTCAGGTCGTAGGCCAGTTTGGCCTGGGCGACCATTTCGTCGCGGCTGAAGTGACGGCTGACGTGGTACCACTCGCGGCGCCCGTCGACGATTTGCCCGCGAGCGTGGAACTCCAGGGCGCGACGTATGCCGGGGGTGTTGCGCACTTTGTTGATCAGCGCCTGGCTCATCACCAGCGGCTTGTTGTTCAGCGAATAGGGGGACTGCGAGCGATCCGCCGCGAGGAACCCATAAAAGTCGCGCTCACGAGCCACGCTTCGATAAAGGGTCTGGGCTTCCGGGTTCTGCGGTTGCGCCAGCTCCAGGGTGCGGGCCTGCCAGTAACGCCAGCGGTTGGTGGTGGCCAGGTCCTGGGGCAGGCGGCGGGTCAACTGATAGGCATCGTCCCAGCGCGCCAGGCGCAGGAGCAGGCGCAAGCGCCATTCGGAAACCGTGTTGTCGCGCAGTTCCGGATCGTATTTGGTCATGACGTCCAGGGCTCGACTGTCGAAACGTTTGGCGAGGGTCAGCCCGATTTCCCGGGCGATCGCCACTTTTTCATCCCGGGAGAAATGCATGCTGCTGGCGTAACCGTCGAGCAGATTCATGGCCCTGTCCGGGTCCTGACGAGCCAGGCGGCGCAGGCCGAGGCTGACCACGTCGGACATGGCTTCATCGGCCGGGGTAAAGCGTGACGGCTGGTTGAGCAGTTCCGGTTTCTGCGCCACGTCCACCAGCAAGCGGCCGCGAGGGGCGAGGGTGGTCATGCCGTTGATCAGGCTGTTGGCCAGGGGATAGTTGCGCGCCTGGGCGGCGAGTTTGGCGCGTTCCCAACGCTTTTGCTCGGTCAACTGGCCATCGGCGGCCCACATGCCGAACAGGGCATCGCAGGCTTCGGGCTGGGATTTACCGGTCAGCCAGAGCTTTTCAGTGTTGGCGTAACCTTCGGCTTTGAGGTTGTGGCTGATCTGGTACTGCGCATTCAGGCAGTCCAGTTCGGTGAAGTTCATTTTCGGGTCGTAGTACTTGACGAAGGTCGCCCAGTCGCCCCGTTCCGCCAGCCAGCGCAACCAACGCAACTTCATCCAGTTGGCCTGGGGCAGGTCGCCGTGTTCGGCGAGGAATTTCTCGATTTCGGCGTTGCTCGCGGTTTTCAGGCGCGCGGTCAGTTCGTCGTACGCCAGGTAGGGTTCCAGCGGATAATCGGCGAGGGCCTGGCTGTAACGGAAATACGGGCCGCTATCACCCTTGGCCAGGGCGCGCTTGGCTTCATCGTAATACTGGCGTTGGGTGGACAGGTCCACCGCCTGGGCGGATTGAACGGCAGCGGCAGACAGTAAAAAAGCAGATAAAAGATTGAAAAGGCGACTGCGCATGAGACGTCCGGGCAGAGAAAAATCATGACAAGCGCGGGCCAGGCCCGCGCTGAATTGTCTGTAGCTTAGCCTTTTGCCAGCAGCCGGTGAAAGCTTTGCGGGTCTTCCCGCATCAGTTCGCAACATTTGTCATGCAGAGTGCTACGAGAGTGAAATTGCCGGCCTTCTGAAGCCTCAAGTCAGGTAGAATGCGCGCCCGGTTTTTGGAGAAGCTCATGACCCTGCTCAAATTCAGCGATGTGTCCCTTGCTTTCGGCGCTATGCCGTTGTTGGACAAGGTGTCCTGGCAGATCGCCCGTGGTGAGCGGGTGTGCATCATCGGCCGCAACGGCACTGGCAAGTCCAGCATGATGAAGCTCGTCAAGGGCGACCAGAAGCCCGATGACGGCTCCGTTTGGCGCGCACCCGGGCTCAAGATCGGCGAATTGCCGCAAGAATTGCCGGTGGCCGACGAGCGGACAGTGTTCGACGTGGTGGCCGAAGGCCTGGACGGCGTTGGCGCCTTGCTCGCCGAATATCACCACCTGAGCCAGAACATCGTCACTGACGCCGATCTGGACAAGCTGATGCACGTCCAGCACGACCTCGAAGCCCGCGATGGCTGGCGCTTGCAGACCCTCGTCGACAGCACCTTGAGCCGCCTGCAACTGCCGGCCGACAAGACCCTCGCCGAGTTGTCCGGCGGCTGGCGTCGTCGCGTCCTGCTGGCCCAGGCCCTGGTGTCCGAGCCGGACCTGCTGCTGCTCGACGAACCGACCAACCACCTGGACATCGGTGCCATCGCCTGGCTTGAAGAAGCGCTGAAGGATTTCCAGGGCGCCGTGCTGTTCATCACGCACGACCGTTCTTTCCTGCAGAACCTGGCAACCCGCATCCTCGAACTGGATCGCGGCGGCCTGATCGACTGGAACGGCGACTACGCCAGTTTCCTCGTGCACAAGGAAGCCGCACTGGCGGCCGAGGAGACCGCCAACGCGCTGTTCGACAAGCGCCTGGCCCAGGAAGAAGTGTGGATTCGCCAGGGCATCAAGGCCCGTCGCACCCGTAACGAAGGTCGTGTACGTGCGCTCAAAGCCTTGCGTGTCGAGCGCAGCGAGCGTCGTGAGCGTACCGGCAAGGCCAATATCCAGCTGGAAACCGCCGACAAGTCCGGCAAGCAGGTAATGGTCCTCGATAACGTGAGTTTCGCTCACCCGGACGGTCCGTTCCTGATCAAGGACTTCTCCATGGTGCTGCAGCGCGGCGACCGTATCGGTCTGCTCGGCGCCAACGGTACCGGCAAGACCACCCTGCTGAAGCTGATGCTCAGCGGCTTGCAGCCGACCAGCGGCAAAGTGGAAGAGGGCACCCGGATCGATGTCGCCTACTTCGACCAGTTGCGCCATCAGCTGGATCTGGAAAAAACCGTGATCGACAACGTGGCCGAAGGTCGCGACTTCATCGATATCGACGGCCAGAGCCGCCACGTGCTGAGCTACCTCGGCGACTTCCTGTTCAGCCCGCAGCGTGCCCGCACGCCAGTCAAGGCGCTGTCGGGTGGTGAGCGTGCCCGTCTGTTGCTGGCCAAGCTGTTCAGCAAGCCGGCGAACCTGCTGGTACTCGACGAACCGACCAACGACCTCGACGTCGAAACCCTCGAGCTGCTGGAAGAGGTCTTGCTGACCTTCAACGGCACCGTACTGATGGTCAGCCACGACCGGGCATTCCTCGACAACGTGGTCACCAGTACCCTGGTCTTCGAAGGTGAAGGCAAGGTTCGCGAGTACGTCGGTGGCTACCAGGACTGGCTGCGCCAGGGCGGCTCGCCGCGTCTACTGGGCGTGACCGAGAGCAAGTCCGGCAAGGCCGACCTGAACTCCGCGGTGGTGAAGGCCGAGCCTGCGCCGGTTGCGGCAGCTGTCGAAGCGCCAGTGGCGAAGAAAAAGCTCAGCTACAAATTGCAGCGCGAACTGGAGGCGTTGCCGGGGCAGATCGAGGCCATGGAGCAGCAGATTGCCGCCGTTGAAGCACAGATGGCGGATGCCGGCTTCTATCAGCGTCCGGCGGCCGAAACGGCTGCGGTGATTGCTCAATTGGAGCAGTTGCAGGCTGAACTCGACATCATGGTCGAGCGTTGGGCCGAGCTGGATGCCTGATTGACCCGGTAACAAAAAAAAGCCCGGCGTTCAGTGATGAACGCCGGGCTTTTCATATGAAATGCAATCCCCCTGTAGGAGCGAGCCTGCTCGCGATGGTCGTCAACGATGACGCGGGGAGCCTGACACCCCGTGGCGCTCTCAGGTTCATCGCGAGCAGGCTCGCTCCTACAGGGGTGTGTTGTCAGCTTTTGTTTTGCAGACGCACCGCCAGCACATCGCAAGGCGCGCCATGCAGCACGTCATTGGCGGTGGAGCCCAGCAACAGTGCCAGACCATGCCGGCCATGGCTGCCCACCACGATCAGGTCGCAGGTTTGCTCCTTGGCCAGGTGGTGGATCTCCTGGCGTGGCTGGCCGTAGGTCAGGTGGCTGTATTCCCTGGAGAGCTCCGGGTATTTCAGGATCAAGCGGTCAAGGCGCTCCTTGGCCTGATCGAACTGCTGCTGTTGCAGTTGTGACAGGTCCATCGGCACGTCGCCGCCGAAGGCCATCGCCATCGGCTCGACAATGTGCACCAGCGACAATTTCGCACCGTTGCTCACCGACAGTTCGCGAGCGCGGTGAATCACAGGGTCGCACTCTTCGGTCAGATCTACAGCGACCAGAATATGGTTGTAGGGCATGAGGTGCTCCTCCTGAGGGATGCAATATTGGTAAGTATGGCTGGTTTCAAGCGCATTGGTTCCAAAGTGACACAATGGGCTCATTCAAATTCGGGAGTACAGATATGACGGTCTGGATAGTGGTGTCAATCCTGCTGGTGGTGCTGAGTCCGCTGGCATGGTTGCGGCCGTCGCGAGTTCAGAGCGGGCGCATCGCCTTGCGGATGGAGGCTCGACGCATCGGGCTGGCCATGCAATTGGCGCCTCAGGAGTGGCCGCACTGGCTCAGCCAGGAGCCGCCGAGCCCCTGCGCCCAGTACCATCGTCCTCGACGTGGCAATCAGCCGGCGTGCTGGAGTTACTGGCAAAAATCACCGGGTGTCTGGGTCAATCAATGGCAGGAAATCTGTGAAGACAGGGCACTGCTCGATCATTTCGAAAAATTGCCGGCCAACGTCTACAAAGTCGAGGCGGACAAGCAAATGATCACGTTGTACTGGGGCGAGAAGGGCGGGGCCGAGGTGTTGCAGCAGATCGACGCCACCCTCAAAGCCCTCGCCTGAACCCCGATCCCTTGTAGGAGCGAGCCTGCTCGCGATGAACCTGAGAGCGCCGCGGGGTGCCAGGCTTCCCGCGTCATCGTTGACGTCCATCGCGAGCAGGTTCGCTCCTGCAGGTGTTTTTCGCAGGCAATAAAAAGCCCGACATTCATCATCGGGCTGGAGTTGGCCAGGCAGGCCGGTAAAAACGGTGTTGGCTGATCTTACGCTGGGCATTCGCCAAAAGCGTTCACAATTTTCCCCTGGGTTCCGCCAGCGTAGCTTGTTAAACACGAGCTGCAGCGAATTAGGGCGAACTTTCTAACAATTGATTCTATGAATGACCTTGCATGCTCAAGCGTGTTTAAGGTCTTCGCAGTACGGATATGACCGGAAAGTCGCGTTTCAACCCATGTTTCGGGCGATTGACAATTGTCGGAAATTCCGTGAAGGTGACGCACCCAAATCAAACGGGCGTATGAATTGAGCGTTTGTATTTCAGACCGCTCCTACAGAATCCCGACTATCGCGTTGGCGGGTGTGCCGGGGGAATGGGCGTAGCATTGACGATCAACGTCCCTGCCAAGCCGTTCGCCTGCGTCCGACGTGTACTGTTCAGCTTCCATATCGTGGAGATCAGTTGATGATTTACGAAGGTAAAGCCATCACGGTTAAGGCTCTTGAAAGTGGCATCGTCGAACTGAAGTTCGACCTCAAGGGTGAGTCCGTCAACAAGTTCAACCGTCTAACCCTGAACGAACTGCGTCAGGCCGTAGACACCATCAAGGCAGATGCTTCGATCAAGGGCGTGATCGTCAGCAGTGGCAAGGACGTGTTCATCGTCGGCGCCGACATCACCGAATTTGTCGACAACTTCAAGCTGCCGGATGCAGAACTTGTTGCTGGCAACCTCGAAGCCAACAAGATTTTCAGCGATTTCGAAGACCTCAACGTCCCGACCGTCGCCGCGATCAATGGCATCGCGTTGGGTGGCGGTCTGGAAATGTGCCTGGCGGCGGACTACCGCGTCATGTCCACCAAGGCCAAGATCGGTCTGCCGGAAGTCAAGCTGGGCATCTACCCGGGCTTCGGCGGTACTGTGCGCCTGCCGCGCCTGATCGGTGCCGACAACGCCATCGAATGGATCGCCGCCGGCAAGGAAAACCGTCCTGAAGACGCGCTGAAAGTCGGCGCCGTCGACGCAGTGGTTGCTCCTGAGCAACTGCAGGATGCCGCGCTGGAACTGATCAAGCGCGCCATCTCCGGCGAGTTCGACTACAAGGCCAAGCGCCAGCCGAAGCTGGAAAAGCTGAAGCTGAACGCCATCGAACAAATGATGGCTTTCGAAACCGCCAAGGGTTTCGTGGCCGGCCAGGCTGGCCCGAACTACCCGGCGCCGGTTGAAGCGATCAAGACCATCCAGAAAGCCGCGAACTTCGGTCGCGACAAGGCGCTGGAAATTGAAGCTGCAGGTTTCGTCAAACTGGCCAAGACCTCTGCCGCGCAGAGCCTGATCGGCTTGTTCCTGAACGATCAGGAACTGAAGAAAAAGGCCAAGGCCTACGACGAAATCGCCAAGGACGTGAAGCAGGCCGCCGTACTGGGCGCCGGCATCATGGGTGGCGGTATCGCCTATCAGTCGGCTTCCAAAGGCACGCCGATCCTGATGAAGGACATCAACGAGCACGGTATCGAGCAGGGTCTGGCCGAAGCCGCCAAACTGCTGGTCGGCCGCGTTGATAAAGGTCGCATGACCGCCGCGAAAATGGCTGAAGTGCTCAACGGCATCCGTCCAACCCTGTCTTACGGCGACTTCGGTCACGTGGATCTGGTGGTCGAAGCGGTCGTCGAGAACCCGAAGGTCAAGCAAGCGGTACTGGCCGAAGTTGAAGACAAGGTCAAGGAGGACACCATCCTGGCGTCCAACACCTCGACCATTTCCATCACCTTGCTGGCCAAGGCCCTCAAGCGTCCGGAAAACTTCGTCGGCATGCACTTCTTCAACCCGGTGCACATGATGCCGCTGGTGGAAGTGATCCGTGGCGAGAAGTCCAGCGAGCTGGCTGTTGCCACCACCGTTGCCTACGCCAAGAAAATGGGCAAGAACCCGATCGTGGTCAATGACTGCCCGGGCTTCCTGGTCAACCGCGTCCTGTTCCCGTACTTCGGCGGTTTCGCCAAGCTGGTCAGCGCCGGTGTGGACTTCGTCCGTATCGACAAGATCATGGAAAAATTCGGCTGGCCTATGGGCCCGGCGTACCTGATGGACGTGGTCGGCATCGACACCGGTCACCACGGTCGTGACGTGATGGCTGAAGGCTTCCCGGACCGCATGAAAGACGACCGTCGCTCGGCCGTTGACGTGCTCTACGAAGCCAAGCGCCTGGGCCAGAAGAACGGCAAGGGCTTCTACGCCTACGAGACCGACAAGAAAGGCAAGCAGAAGAAGGTTGCCGATCCTTCGGTACTGGAAGTGCTCAAGCCGATCGTTTACGAGCAGCGCGAAGTCACCGACGAAGACATCATCAACTGGATGATGATCCCGCTGTGCCTGGAAACCGTGCGTTGCCTGGAAGACGGCATCGTCGAAACCGCTGCCGAAGCCGACATGGGTCTGGTCTACGGTATTGGTTTCCCTCCATTCCGTGGCGGTGCGCTGCGTTACATCGATTCGATCGGTGTGGCAGAGTTCGTTGCCCTGGCTGACCAGTACGCTGATTTGGGCGCGCTGTACCACCCGACCGCGAAGCTGCGCGAAATGGCCAAGAACGGCCAGAGCTTCTTCGGTTAAGTGCCCCCAACTAGAGTGAGAGTGAACTTATGAGCTTGAATCCTAGAGACGTCGTGATTGTCGACTTCGGTCGTACTCCGATGGGCCGCTCCAAGGGCGGCATGCACCGCAACACCCGTGCCGAAGACATGTCGGCGCACCTGATCAGCAAACTGCTGGAACGTAACGTCAAGGTCGACCCGAACGAAGTCGAAGACGTGATCTGGGGCTGTGTGAACCAGACCCTGGAGCAGGGCTGGAACATCGCGCGCATGGCGTCGCTGATGACCCAGATCCCGCACACTTCGGCCGGCCAGACTGTCAGCCGCCTGTGTGGCTCGTCCATGAGCGCTCTGCACACTGCCGCGCAAGCGATCATGACCGGCAACGGTGACGTTTTCGTGGTTGGTGGCGTCGAGCATATGGGGCACGTGAGCATGATGCACGGTGTCGATCCGAACCCGCACATGTCGCTGTACGCGGCGAAAGCCTCGGGCATGATGGGCCTGACCGCGGAAATGCTGGGCAAGATGCACGGCATCACTCGCGAGCAACAGGACGCTTTCGGCGTGCGCTCCCACCAACTCGCCCACAAGGCGACCGTGGAAGGCAAGTTCAAAGACGAAATCATCCCGATGCAGGGCTACGACGAGAACGGTTTCCTGAAAACCTTCGACTACGACGAAACCATTCGTCCGGAAACCACCCTGGAAAGCCTGGCGGCTCTGAAGCCGGCGTTCAATCCGAAGGGCGGCACCGTGACAGCCGGTACCTCGTCGCAGATCACCGATGGTGCCTCGTGCATGATCGTGATGTCGGCGCAGCGTGCACAGGATCTGGGTATCCAGCCTCTGGCGGTGATTCGTTCGATGGCAGTGGCAGGTGTGGATCCGGCAATCATGGGCTATGGTCCAGTACCGGCCACACAAAAAGCACTGAAGCGCGCGGGTCTGGGCATTTCCGACATCGACTTCTTCGAGCTCAACGAAGCTTTCGCCGCACAGGCCCTGCCAGTGCTGAAAGATCTGAAAGTACTCGACAAGATGAACGAGAAGGTTAACCTGCACGGCGGCGCGATCGCCCTGGGCCACCCGTTCGGTTGCTCCGGTGCGCGTATCTCCGGCACTTTGCTCAATGTGATGAAGCAGAATGGCGGTACCTTCGGGGTAGCCACCATGTGCATTGGTCTCGGCCAAGGCATCTCCACCGTCTTCGAACGCGTTTAAGCGTCTCGTTGATGGAAGCCGGGGCCAAGTGCCCCGGTTTTTGTTTTTCCGGATTTATTTTTTTATTTTGAAAAAATTTGAGTGAGGGCCAAAGCATGCCGATACAACCTGGGCTCTACCAACATTACAAAGGTCCGCAGTACCGCGTATTCAGTGTTGCGCGGCATTCGGAAACCGAAGAAGAAGTGGTCTTCTACCAAGCCCTGTATGGCGATTACGGCTTTTGGGTGCGTCCCTTGAGCATGTTCCTGGAGTCCGTCGAGGTTGACGGCGAACAGGTGCCACGCTTTGCTTTGGTGCAGGCCGAACCGAGCGTTTTTCCGCAGCCATAAGGGGAGTTCGCGCAGAGCCCTGCGCTTGACCTCATCTTGTAGCCACTATATATAGCGGTGCCGCGTCAGGCGCCAACCGCCTTTCACTTCTCGAATTCAGGAATTTTCTGATCCATGGGCAAATCGCTGGTCATTGTGGAATCCCCGGCTAAGGCCAAGACCATCAACAAGTATTTGGGCAACGAATACGTGGTGAAGTCGAGTATCGGCCATATCCGAGACCTGCCCACCAGCGGTTCGGCTAGCGCCAGCAAAGAGCCAGCCGCCAAGCGCGGCAAGGCTGCTGCGGGTGAAGCGCCGGCACTGTCGCCGAAAGAAAAAGCGCGCAAGCAGCTGGTCGCGCGCATGGGTGTCGATCCGGATCATGGCTGGAAAGCCAAGTACGAGATCCTCCCGGGCAAGGAAAAAGTCATCGAAGAGCTGCGCCGGCTCGCCAAGGATGCTGACACCATCTATCTCGCAACCGACTTGGACCGCGAGGGGGAAGCCATTGCCTGGCACCTGCGCGAAGCCATCGGTGGTGACGATACCCGCTACAAGCGCGTGGTGTTCAACGAAATCACCAAGAAGGCGATTCAGGAAGCCTTCTCGAAACCAGGCGAGCTGGATATCGATCGCGTCAACGCCCAGCAGGCGCGTCGTTTCCTCGACCGCGTGGTGGGTTACATGGTTTCGCCGCTGCTGTGGGCCAAGATCGCTCGCGGTCTGTCCGCCGGTCGCGTGCAGTCGGTTGCCGTGAAGCTGGTGGTCGAGCGCGAACGTGAAATCCGCGCGTTCATCCCGGAAGAGTACTGGGAAGTTCACGCTGACCTCGGCACCGCAAAAGGCGCGACCGTGCGCTTCGACGTGGCCCGCGAGAAAGGCGAAGCCTTCAAGCCGCTCAATGAAACCCAGGCCATGGCCGCGCTGGAGAAGCTCAAGGCTTCCAGCTACAGCATCGTCAAGCGCGAAGACAAACCGACCAGCAGCAAGCCGTCGGCACCCTTCATCACGTCCACCTTGCAGCAAGCCGCAAGCAATCGCCTGGGCTTCGGTGTGAAGAAGACCATGATGATGGCCCAGCGTCTTTACGAAGCTGGCTACATCACTTATATGCGTACCGACTCCACCAACCTTTCGGTTGATGCCGTGGCGATGGCGCGTGCCTATATTGAAGGCGAATTCGGCAAGAAATACCTGCCGGAAACCCCGAACGTCTACAGCAGCAAGGAAGGCGCACAAGAGGCTCACGAAGCGATTCGTCCGTCCGACGCCAATACCGAGCCAAGCAAGCTGTCGGGCATGGAGCGTGACGCTGAGCGCCTCTACGAGCTCATCTGGCGCCAGTTCCTCGCTTGCCAGATGCTGCCGGCGCAATACCTGTCGACCACGGTCACTGTCGGTGCCGGCGACTTCGAGCTGCGCGCCAAGGGCCGCATCCTGAAGTTCGACGGTTACACCCGCGTCATGCCGCAAATCGCCAAGCCGGGCGATGACGACGTGCTGCCGGACATGGCCCAGGGCGACGCGATGAAGCTGATCAAGCTTGATCCGACCCAGCACTTCACCAAGCCGCCGGCGCGTTACTCGGAAGCCAGCCTGGTAAAAGAAATGGAAAAACGCGGCATCGGTCGTCCTTCGACCTACGCGGCGATCATTTCGACCATTCAGGACCGCGGCTACGTGGCGCTGCACAACCGTCGTTTCTACTCGGAAAAGATGGGCGACATCGTCACCGAGCGTCTGGCCGAAAGCTTCTCCAACCTGATGGACTACGGCTTCACGGCCGGTATGGAAGAGCATCTTGATGACGTGGCCCAGGGCGAACGCGACTGGAAAAACGTGCTCGACGAGTTCTACGGCGACTTCAAGAAGAAACTCGAAGTAGCCGAAAGCCCGGAACACGGCATGCGGGCCAATCAGCCCGTCATGACTGACATTCCGTGCACCACCTGCGGTCGCCCGATGCAGATCCGTACCGCGTCGACCGGCGTGTTCCTCGGTTGCTCGGGCTACAGCCTGCCGCCGAAAGAGCGCTGCAAGGCCACCGTCAACCTGGTGCCGGGCGATGAAATCGCTGCGGACGACGAGGGTGAGTCGGAGTCGCTGGTGTTGCGTGGCAAGCATCGCTGCCCGATCTGCAGCACGGCGATGGACGCCTACCTGCTCGATGAGAAGCGCAAGCTGCACATCTGCGGTAACAACCCGGATTGCGATGGCTACGAAATCGAAGAGGGCACCTATCGCATCAAGGGCTATGAAGGTCCGAGCCTGGAGTGCGACAAGTGCGGTAGCGAGATGCAGCTCAAGACCGGCCGTTTCGGCAAGTTCTTCGGTTGCACCAATGCCACCTGCAAGAACACCCGCAAACTGCTGAAGAGTGGTGATGCGGCGCCGCCGAAGATGGATCCGGTGAAGATGCCTGAGCTGAAGTGCGAAAAGGTCAACGACACCTACATTCTGCGCGACGGTGCATCCGGTCTGTTCCTGGCGGCCAGCCAGTTCCCGAAAAACCGCGAGACTCGTGCTCCATTGGTGATGGAAATCATCCCGCACAAGGATGAGATCGATCCGAAGTATCACTTCCTCTGCGAAGCACCGAAGAAAGATCCGGATGGCCTCCCGACTGTGATTCGTTACAGTCGCAAGACCAAGGAACAGTACGTGCAGACCGAGGTTGACGGTAAGCCAACCGGTTGGAAGGCTTACTACGACGGTGGCAAGTGGACGGTTGAAGACAAGCGTCCGGCAGCCAAGGCTTAAAAAACTGTAGGAGCGAGCTTGCTCGCGATGGTCGTCAACGATGACGCGGGCCATCAGAATGCCCGCGTTGCTCTCAGGTCCATCGCGAGCTCGCTCCTACAGTTAGTGCGCAAGGCCGCATGAGAACCCTCGGGTTTTCATGCGGCTTTTTTGTTTTGGGCTTGCGGTCGGATCGGCTGATCCATGACACTGTCAAACCTGCGTGAAGCAATTATTTCGTTGTGGAGGCTGCCGTCATGGCCCACGAACTGTACACCCGCACCAATCAGAAGATTTATTTCGCCGGCTTGTCGCTTGAAGCGCTGGCCCGCACTGAAGAGGGGCGGGCGATGAATTCGCTGGCGCTGATCCAGGCTGGGCGCGAATCCGCGCTGTTTCATCTGTACGGCGCGCTGCTGGGCCTGTGTCACGAGATCGCCGGTTTCTATCGCTTGCCTCAGGCCAATGCGCCCCGTGCAGAGTTGTTGCTGACTCGCGAGGTGCTGGACACCATCGCCATTCCGGAAATGGCTGAGCTGGTCGAGCTGGCCAATAACCCGGAGACCTGGCTGGCCAAGCTGTTGGCTGCCCATGCTGCGTTGTTTCAGCCGCCGCGGGCGCCCCACAAGCCAAAAGGCGACGTGACCCAGCCACTGATTCAGGCTGTCAATCTGGATGAAGAGGAGGCGCCGCAAGAGCTGAGTCGGGAAGAGCTGGAGAGTTGGCGTCAGAACCTGAAGGGGTTGGCGATCCGCTTTCGCGAAGGCCTGAACGAGTGCTGACAGAAACAGTTTTGGGATGGCATCTGGTCAAGATCCCGAGCGAAGCCTGGCCGATGCCTATATAATCCCCGCCTTTCGTGGAGAACAGTCCTTTATGCCAACGTCCTTTCTAGAAATTGTCGAGTTACCAGACGGCCGTATCGAGCTGCGCAGGGCCGAGGACGAGGGTTCTCTGGTTACTTTGGATTTCTCCGAGGACGCCAAGGCATTCCTGCAAGGGCAGCACGTGGAAGTCGCCAAGGCGATGTTGAGCGTCGGTGTTCAGATGGCCGGTCGCCTGGTTGAAGGCGAATTCGACAAGGAAGAGGGGGCGCGGGTTCTTCATTGACCGCCGCCTGTCGCTTTTCCTGATGTCGTTACTCATCGGCTTCTCTGTCCCTGGAGAAGCCTTGCGCGGTGAATCACGCGTTTGTCCGCCGGTTAACCCAGTCGAATATTCAGGCTCTGAGCGTCCCCGGTACGGGCGGCGCTGATCAGTTGTTGTCGCGATTGGGGGCTCAGCGGGTTGATCCAGCTGACCACCGTGTGGCTACGACCCAGGCGCAGGGCTTCGCAAGTCAGTTGCTGGGCGCTCTGGGTGCCCCGGGGTTGCAGCAGCAGAATGCGCTCGCGGTTAAGGCCGGCATCTCGCAGCCAGGCTTGAGTCAGGCTGGCGGGTGGCGCGATCAGTGTCAGCCAGCGTGCGTCCTGGTCCTGGCTCAATTCCCTGAGGATCGGTGCCAGAAGGCTCAGGCAGTTCCCGGCTGCACCACGCAGTGACAGCTCGCTGAAAACGTCAGGTTCGGCGCTCCAGGGGGACTCGACTACGTCTTTCAGGATCGGCGCCAATGGCTGTGCCATGAACGCTTCGAACAACGGCAGTTGGGTTTGCTGTGGTGATGTCTGTGGGAACTGCATGGTGCCTCCTTTAGCGGCGAATGACGCCGACACTCAAGCCTTCGATCACCAGTTCCTGGTCTTGAAGGTTCACTTCAATAGGGGCGAACTCGGGGTTCTCGGCGATCAGCCAGACTTTGCTGCCGTCACGCTTGAAGCGCTTGACGGTCACTTCGTCGCCGATCCGCGCAACGACGATCTGGCCGTTACGGGCTTCGCGGGTGGTGTGGACCGCCAGCAGGTCGCCGTCGAAAATGCCGATATCCTTCATGCTCATCCCATGGACGCGCAGCAGGTAGTCGGCGCGCGGATGGAAGAAGGCGGGATTGATGTTGCAGGACTCTTCGATGTGTTGCTGCGCAAGAATCGGGGCGCCGGCTGCTACCCGGCCAATGATCGGCAGGGTGGAATCGTCGGCCTTGGCTTCGAAGCCGGGAATGCGGATGCCACGGGAGGCGCCAGGCGTCATCTCGATTGCACCCTTGCGGGCCAGTGCCTTGAGGTGTTCTTCCGCCGCATTGGGTGACTTGAAACCCAGTTCCTGAGCGATTTCCGCGCGGGTGGGTGGATACCCGTTGTCTTCCAGGCAGCGCTTGATGAAGGCCAGAATCTCTGCTTGTCGTGGCGTCAGCTTTAGCATATCGATCGCTCTGTTTTTTTATACAGTGACTGGGATTATATACAGTAAGTCGGTCTTGGCAATGCTCCATTTTTCAGTCGCCGCCGGACGGTCAAACAGCCGATGGATTGAAGCTTTGCCGTTGTGTGGTTAAATGTCTGACCGACCATTCCCGAAACGAACTGCCAGACTTGACAATGCACAGGCTGAAACGTATGTTTCAAACAAGTGTTTGTCAGGCGGAGTAGCCATGGCCCAGTCGGAAACCGTTGAACGCATTCTTGATGCCGCCGAGCAGTTGTTCGCGGAAAAAGGTTTCGCCGAAACCTCGTTGCGTCTGATCACCAGCAAGGCGGGTGTCAACCTGGCGGCGGTGAACTATCACTTCGGTTCGAAGAAAGCGTTGATCCAAGCGGTTTTCTCGCGGTTCCTCGGGCCATTCTGCATCAGCCTCGATAAAGAACTGGAGCGGCGTCAGGCCAAGCCTGAAATCAAGCCGACACTCGAAGAGTTGCTGGAAATCCTCGTCGAGCAGGCACTGGTGGTGCAGCCGCGCAGTGGCAACGACCTGTCTATCTTCATGCGTTTGCTGGGACTGGCGTTCAGTCAGAGCCAGGGGCACTTGCGTCGTTATCTGGAAGACATGTACGGCAAGGTGTTTCGCCGCTACATGATGCTGGTCAACGAAGCGGCGCCACGTATTCCACCTATCGAACTGTTCTGGCGCGTGCACTTCATGCTGGGTGCGGCGGCGTTCAGCATGTCCGGTATCAAGGCCTTGCGCGCGATTGCCGAAACCGATTTCGGCGTGAACACCTCGATCGAGCAGGTCATGCGCCTGATGGTGCCGTTCCTGGCTGCCGGCATGCGCGCCGAATCCGGCGTTACCGACACGGCCATGGCCACGGCCCAGTTGCGTCCGCGTAGCAAATCGACACCGGTTGCCGCCAAGGTTTAACCGCACACGGGTGGGCGCGGCAGCTGACATCCGCTAAGCTAGCCGCCCATGCCGACTCTCGTTCTGAACCCGTTTCCCATTGAAATTGCCGACCTGCCGGGCACAGCGTCTGGCGGCGAATTCGTGTGGGCCGGGTTTTCTGTTATCAAGGAATTTCTATGACTGCTGGCTTGCAAGGCTCGTTGATGGTGGACGTCGCCGGTACCTGGCTGACGGCTGAAGATCGCCAATTGTTGCGCCAGCCCGAAGTGGGTGGCCTGATCATCTTTGCCCGCAACATCGAGCATCCGCGTCAAGTGCGCGAGCTGAGTGCGGCC
This sequence comes from Pseudomonas sp. PDM30, assembly GCF_019218985.1. Lineage (NCBI taxonomy): Bacteria > Pseudomonadati > Pseudomonadota > Gammaproteobacteria > Pseudomonadales > Pseudomonadaceae > Pseudomonas > Pseudomonas sp. PDM30. The sequence continues at coordinate 161,168 of NZ_JAHUWM010000007.1, read as the reverse complement.
ATTCGCGCCATTCGTCCCGATCTGCTGTTGGCGGTTGATCAAGAGGGCGGCCGCGTGCAGCGCCTGCGCCAGGGATTCGTGCGATTGCCCGCCATGCGCGCCATTGCCGACAACCCGAACGCCGAATACCTGGCCGAGCAATGCGGCTGGATAATGGCGACTGAAGTGTTGGCCGTTGGCCTGGACCTGAGCTTTGCCCCGGTGCTGGACCTGGATTACCAGCGCAGCGCCGTTGTTGGCACCCGTTCGTTCGAAGGTGATCCCGAGCGCGCTGCCTTGCTCGCAGGTGCATTCATCCGCGGGATGAACAGCGCCGGGATGGCTGCCACCGGCAAGCACTTCCCCGGCCACGGCTGGGCTGAAGCGGATTCTCACGTCGCGATTCCCAACGACGAACGCAGCCTCGACGAGATCCGCGCCAATGACCTGGTGCCGTTTGCCAAGCTGAGCAAGCAACTGGCCGCCGTCATGCCGGCCCACGTCATTTATCCACAAGTCGATTCCCAGCCCGCCGGCTTCTCCCGCCGCTGGTTGCAGGACATCCTGCGTGGCGAGTTGCAGTTCGATGGCGTGATCTTCAGTGACGACCTGTCCATGGCGGGCGCTCACGTGGTCGGCGATGCCGCCAGCCGTATCGAAGCGGCGCTGACTGCCGGTTGCGACATGGGTCTGGTGTGCAACGACCGTGCGGCCGCCGAACTGGCCCTGAGCGCTGCCCAGCGTCTGAAGGTCAAGCCTTCCGAGCGTATTGCGCGGATGCGCGGCCAGTCGTTTGCCAGCACCGAATACCGTCAAGACCCGCGCTGGCTGGCCGCTGTCGGCGCGCTCAAAGAAGCTCAATTGATTGATTAAGGACTGTTCGTTATGACGGTTTACGCGATTATCGGTGGCACTGGCCTGACTCAACTCGAAGGCCTGAGCATTCGCCAGTCACTGGCAGTGGACACGCCTTATGGCGCACCTTCGGCCGACGTTCAGATCGGCGAGTATGCCGGCAAGGAAGTACTGTTCCTCGCGCGTCACGGTCATCCCCATCGTTTTCCACCGCATCAGGTCAACTACCGCGCCAACCTCTGGGCGCTGAAGCAGGCCGGTGCCGAAGCCATTCTGGCAGTCAACGCCGTGGGCGGCATCCATGCCGCGATGGGCACCGGGCATTTCTGCGTGCCGCATCAGTTGATCGACTACACCAGCGGTCGTGAGCACACCTACTTTGCCGATGACCTAGAGCACGTCACCCATATCGACTTCAGCTACCCCTACAGCGAGCCATTGCGTCAGCAACTGATTGCGGCATTGGCGGCGGAAGGCGTGGGCTACAGCAGTCATGGCGTGTATGCCTGCACTCAAGGGCCGCGCCTGGAGACAGTGGCTGAAATCGCCCGGCTGGAGCGCGATGGCTGCGACATCGTCGGCATGACCGGTATGCCGGAAGCCGCCTTGGCCCGCGAGCTGGAACTCGATTACGCCTGTCTGGCGCTGGTGGTGAACCCGGCGGCGGGCAAGTCGACGGCGGTGATCACCATGGCCGAGATCGAGCAGGCGTTGCATGACGGCATGGGCAAGGTGAAATCGACGCTGGCGAGGGTGCTCAAGGGCTGAGTCCCGCTTGATACCGAGTTGACTTCATCGCGAGCAAGCTCGCTCCCACAGTGTCCGCGTCTTTTGCGGACACTGTGGGAGCGAGCTTGCTCGCGATGACGGACTAAAAAACGCCACAGATCTCAACGTTTTTCGAGGTTTTCCGGCAGCGGCGCAAACAGCGCCTCAATATCATCGTTTTGCAGTTTCCAGTCCCCGGCCTTGCGCCCATCCAGTACGCCGGCCGCGAGGTCGGATTTTTCCTTTTGCAGGTGCTGAATCTTTTCTTCCACCGTGCCGCGCGCAATCAGTTTGTAGACGAACACCGGCTTCTCCTGGCCGATGCGATACGCACGGTCGGTCGCCTGGTTTTCCGTCGCCGGGTTCCACCACGGGTCGTAATGAATCACCGTGTCCGCTTCGGTCAGGTTCAGGCCAACGCCACCGGCCTTCAGGCTGATCAGAAAAATCTGACGCTTGCCGCTCTGGAATTCCTTCACCGGTGTGCGGCGGTCGCGGGTCTGGCCGGTCAACAGAGCGTAGGCCACGCCGCGCTTGTTCAGTTCGTCTTCGATCAGTGACAGCATTGAAGTGAACTGCGAGAACAGCAGGATCCGCCGACCTTCCTCGAACAATTCCTCGAGCATTTCCATCAGGCTATCGAGCTTGCCTGACGTGCTGCCACGGCTTGGCAGGGTCGCCTCGTTGACCAGGCGCAAATCGCAGCACACCTGTCGCAACTTGAGCAGGGCTTCAAGAATGATGATCTGGCTGCGGGCCACGCCTTTGCGGGTGATCTCGTCGCGGACTTTCTTGTCCATGGCCAGGCGCATGGTTTCGTACACATCGCGCTGGGCCTCATTGAGTTCGACCCAGTGGATGATCTCGGTTTTTGGCGGCAACTCGGTGGCAACCTGTTCCTTGGTGCGGCGCAGCAGGAAAGGTTTGATCCGGCCGTTGAGGTGCTGGAGCCTGACCTCGCTGGTGCGTTTTTCAATCGGCACGCGGTAATCGCGGTTGAAGCTTTTGACGTCGCCCAGCCAGCCGGGCAACAGGAAGTGAAACAGCGACCAGAGTTCACCGAGATGGTTTTCCAGTGGCGTGCCACTCAGGCACAGGCGCTGCCGGGCATTGAGCTCGCGGGCAGCCTGGGCGGCCTTGCTGGTCGGGTTCTTGATGTATTGCGCTTCGTCCAGCACCAGTATGTGCAAGGGCTGCGCCGCCAGGCGTTCGACATCCTTGGGCAGCAGCGCATAGGTGGTCAGGATCAGATCGTAGTCGGCCAGCTTGTCGAAGTGTTTTTTGCGGCTGGCACCGTACAGCGCCAGCACCTTGAGCTGCGGCGTAAAGTGCGCCGCTTCGTCGAGCCAGTTGGGGATCAGGCTGGTCGGCATCACCACCATGCACGGCCGATCGAGACGACCGGCGTTTTTCTCGCTCAGGACGTGCGCCAGTGTCTGCAGGGTTTTGCCCAGACCCATGTCATCCGCAAGGATTCCACCCACTTCCAGTTGCCGCAGCGATTGCATCCAGCTCAAGCCCTCAAGCTGATACGGACGCAGCGTCGCATTCAGACCGTCCGGGGCGACGGCCGTGTGGTCCTTGATGTCGCGCAGGCGCTGGGCAAAGGTGCGGATCTGTTCGCCACCCTCCCAGAGCAGTGGAATGTCTTCCAGTGGGTTCAGGCGCGTGGCATCGGCCTTGCTCAGGCGCAGCGTGGTGTCGCCGGGCTCCTGCAGGTAGAACTCGCCGAGGGTGGCCAGCACCGGTTTCAAGCGGCCGAAGGGCAGGGCGACTTGCAGCGGGCCGTGCCCGGAGTTCGGGCGATTGGGGATGTTGACCAGGATCAGCTCGTCGTCGCGGCGTCGGGCAAGACGCTCCGGGTTGAGGATTTCGGTGTGGGAGCGCATCAGGTTGAGCAGGATCGGTAACAGGCTCAGGCGTTCGCCGTTGACGATGATTCCCAGTTCCAGGTCGAACCAGTCTCGCTCCGGTGCCTGGTCGACCGTGGCGTACCAGTCGTCTACCGCCGTCAGGTCGAAACCGAAGTCCTCGTCGATCTGCAATTCCCAGCCCTGGGTGCGCAACTTCGGCAGTTCATTGAGGGTAAAGGTCAGCCAGGCGCTGTCATTGACCATCTCGAACAGCTCGCCGGCACTTTCCGGCAGGGCCTTGCTTTGCCGGGTGGCGATTTTGAAGCCGAGGATTCGCAGTTGCTCTCGGTAGGACTGTTCCACTTCCGGGTGGCGTTTGATCCGCAGCGTCTGGGTTTCCTGACGAATCAGGATGTCGGTGTTTTTCTGCCCGGAAACGTACTCGTCCAGGTAACTGAAAGACAGCGCCGCGCGATGCTGGATGTAACGCTGCATTCGACCGTTGCGCGGTTCGAACGCGCTGAACTCGATGCTGGCCAGCCACAGGCGCGGAACGGGCTGCACATTGTCCACCAGCACTTGCGGCGGTGCTTTCGGACTGCGGTTTTCCAGGACTGCCTGGAGTTTTTCCAGGAGTTCGGCATCTTTGGCGGCAGCGGGGTAGTCGAGGGTTTCCTGCACTTGCAGGAGCACCGCCGCGCAATGTTTGCAGTTGCTGTGGACCGGGCAGGAGCAGGTGGCGTCGACCATCAGCAGAGTGCCCTTGGCTGACTCGCGCAGGCGAATGGTCTGGCGGTAAACGTTACCGCCCGAGCCTTCACACGCGGCGACGATGGTTGCGTCGCCGGCTTCGACGATCCTGACACGATTCTCCAGCGCGTAGCGGCGGCCACGCTCCAGGCTCTGTTCCTTGAATCGGCTGACCCAGGACGGTGCCAGGGGTTTGCTCAGGGTCGCGGACATTGGGAATCAGTCCGGAATTTCTTCGGGAGCTGCTCGGGGGGCGGGGGCGGTCAGCGAGGTGATCTTGATCAGCAGGCCGAGGTGGCCGTTGTCGAGGAAGTTCAATTGGCCGTTTTTGGTGTGGCTTTCCTGTTTCAAGCGCTCGCTGGCGGTCACCATGCCATTGGCATCGATCTGGTTGACCCAGAAATCGGCGTCGACGTCGGTAAAGCGCCCCAGTTTCATGTTCAGTGTGCCCTCGATCGGGTACTGACCATACTGTTCCTTGCCGTCGCTGATCGCCACTTTGCTGGCGGTTTCGCCGAGGGGCTGTTGCCAGGCCTTGTGCAGCAACACCGTGTAGTCGGCGCTGCTGGTGAGTTTTTCCACCTCGCCATTGAGGCTTGGCGTGCGCAGGCTGTCGGGGCTGACCGGTTGGGCGCCAGCGGCCCAGTCTTCCGGCGCGGCGCGGCTGACGATTGCCGGTACGGCGTTTTGACGGACCAGAATCATTTCGACCTGATACAGGTCATCGGCATATGCCGTGGGTGCGACCAGCGCTGGCATCAGCAGGGTCAACAGGGTCAGTGAGCGAAACAGGCGCATGCGGCGTCCTTCAAGCAGTTTTCGGAACGAGGCGCTCGAAAAGCGCCTCTACAGTATTAAAGCGCTCTTCCGGGCGCTCCATCGGAACCATGAATTTGAACATCGTGGCACCTTCGAATTTGTAGCGTTTTGGCTGGCTCTGGATCAGTTTGATCAGGGTCAACGGGTCGACCGGCGTCTGTGCGGCGAACTCGACGCGACCGCCTTGGGGGCCGCCATCGACTTTCTTGATGCCCAGTTGCTCGGCCTGCAATTTCAATGCTGTGATGCGGATCAGGTTCTTGGTCGGTTCCGGCAACAGGCCGAAACGGTCGATCATCTCCACCTGCAAATCCTTGAGGCCGTCCTCGTCGGTGGCCGAGGCAATGCGCTTGTAGAGAATCAGGCGGGCATGGACATCCGGTAGGTAGTCTTCCGGGATCAACGCCGGTACCCGCAAGTTGACTTCCGGACCGCCGCCAAGCGGTTGATCGAGGTTTGGCTGTTCGCCCTTGCGGATCGACTTCACCGCGCGCTCGAGCATTTCCATGTACAGCGTGAAGCCGACGGCCTGGATCTGCCCGCTCTGGCCGTCGCCGAGCAGTTCGCCGGCGCCACGGATTTCCAGGTCGTTGGTGGCAAGCACGAAGCCCGCGCCGAGGTCCTGGGTGTTGGCAATTGCTTCCAGGCGCTTTTCCGCGTCCGGGGTGATTTGCTGGCGTGGCGGCGTCAGCAGGTAGGCGTACGCCTGGTGGTGGCTGCGTCCGACCCGGCCGCGCAACTGGTGCAACTGTGCCAGGCCGAACTTGTCGGCACGCTCGATGATAATGGTGTTGGCGCTCGGTACGTCGATGCCGGTCTCGATGATGGTCGAGGCAATCAGCACGTTGAAGCGCTTGTGGTAGAAGTCGCTCATCACCTGTTCGAGTTCGCGTTCGCGCATCTGCCCGTGGCCGATACCGATCCGTGCTTCCGGCACCAGTTCGGCCAGATCGGCAGCGCATTTCTCGATGGTTTTCACGTCGTTGTGCAGGTAGTAGACCTGGCCACCACGCAGCAACTCACGCAGCAAGGCCTCTTTGACCGTGCTCTTGTTCTGCTCCATGACGAAGGTGCGTACCGACAGGCGACGGGCCGGCGGCGTGGCGATGATCGACAGGTCGCGCATGCCCGACACCGCCATGTTCAGCGTGCGCGGAATCGGCGTGGCGGTCAGGGTCAGGATGTCGACTTCGCTGCGCAGGGCCTTGAGCTGTTCTTTCTGACGGACACCGAAACGGTGCTCTTCGTCGATGATCACCAGCCCGAGGTTTTTGATCTTCACGTCGTCCTGCAGCAGCTTGTGCGTGCCGATGACGATGTCGATCTTGCCTTCGGCCAGGTCCGCGACCGCCGCATTCACTTCCTTGGCTGACTTGAAGCGGCTCATCACTTCCACGCTCACCGGCCAGTCGGCAAAGCGGTCGCGGAAGCTGTTGTAGTGCTGCTGGGCGAGCAGGGTGGTCGGCACCAGAATCGCCACCTGGCGACCGCCGTGCACCGCAATGAACGCGGCGCGCATTGCCACTTCGGTCTTGCCGAAGCCGACGTCGCCGCACACCAGGCGATCCATCGGCTTGGGCGCAAGCATGTCTTCGCGCACCGCTTCGATGGTGGTTTGCTGGTCCGGGGTTTCTTCGAACGGGAAACCGGCGCTGAAGGTGGCGTAGTCGGCCTTCGGATCGGCAAAAGCATAGCCTTCGCGGGCAGCGCGACGTGCATAGATGTCGAGCAACTCGGCGGCCACGTCACGCACCTGTTCGGCGGCTTTGCGCTTGGCTTTCTGCCAGGTCTCGGAGCCCAGGCGATGCAGCGGGGCCAGGGCATCGTCGCTGCCGGTGTAGCGGGCGATCAGGTGCAGGTTGGCCACCGGCACATAAAGCTTGGCGTCTTCGGCGTATTCCAGGGCGAGGAATTCAGCGGTCTGGCTGTCGATTTCCAGGGTCGCCAGGCCCAGGTAGCGGCCGACACCGTGGTCGATGTGCACCACCGGCGCACCTTCGCGCAGCTCGGTGAGGTTCTTGATGACAGCATCGTTGTTGGCATCGGCGCGTTTTTCGCGGCGACGGCGCTGCATCACGCGCTGGCCGAACAGCGGGCTTTCGGCGACGAGGGCCAGGGCCGGGTCATCGAGCAGCAAGCCTTCGTCGAGCGGGGCGATGGTGATCGCCAGCCGTTCCTTGCCGGCGACAAAGTCCGGCCAGCTGTCGACGGTTTTCGGTCGCAGCTTCAGGCGTTCCAGCAGCTCCAGCAACACTTCGCGGCGGCCTGCCGATTCGGCGGTAAACAACACGCGACCGGGGAATTCGTCGAGGAAACCAGCCAGTGCCGCTAATGGCTGGGTGGCCTTGGCTTCGATGGCCAGGTTCGGCAGTTCTCGAGCCGGGAAGCGCTCGCGGCCGCCACCGCTTTCAATGTCCTGTTGGCTGGCCACTACGCGCGGCCAGTTCTTCAGGCGCGCGAAGCAGTCTTCCACTGGAAGGAACAACTCGGCTGGCGGTAATAAAGGACGGGAAGGATCGACACGGCGTTCTTCATAGCGATTGCGCACATCGTTCCAGAAATTCTCGGCGGCCTGTTCGATGCCTGGCAGGGAAAACACTTGCGTGTCCTGTGGCAGGTAATCGAATAGCGTCGAGGTTTCTTCGAAGAACAATGGCAGGTAGTACTCGATACCGGCCGGGGTGATCCCGCTGTTCAAGTCCTGGAAGATAGGGCAGCGACGGAAATCGACATCGAAGCGCTCGCGAAAACGCGCCTTGAAGCGGGTCACGGCTTCTTTCTCCAGCGGGAACTCCTTGGCCGGCAGCAGTTTGACCGAGTCGACCTTGTCGATGGAGCGTTGATTCTCCGGGTCGAAGGTGCGCAGGGTTTCGATTTCGTCGTCGAACAGGTCGATGCGGTATGGAAGTTTGCTGCCCATCGGGAACAGGTCGATCAACGAGCCGCGGACCGTGAACTCGCCATGCTCGTACACGGTATCGACATAGCGATAACCGGTGGCTTCAAGCCGGGTGCGCATTTGCTCGACGTCTAGCTTCTGGCCGACATCCAGCACCAAACTGCTGCCGAGCAGGAATTTGGTGGGCGCCAGGCGGTGCAGGGCCGTGGTGATCGGCACCACCAGCACGCCATGACTCAACTCCGGCAGTCGATAGAGCGCCGAGATACGTTGGGAAATGATGTCCTGGTGCGGTGAGAACAGGTCGTAGGGCAGGGTTTCCCAGTCGGGAAAGTGCAATACGGGCAAATCCGGGGCGAAGAAAGCCAGCTCCTGTTCCAGCCGTTCGGCACTTTGGCTGTCGGCGGTCAGCAGCAGGGTAAAGCGCTTGGCAGCGCTGGCGGCCTCGGCAATGGCCAGGCTCAGGGCGGCACCGGGCAGGTTGCCCCAGTGCTGTTTACCTGCCGCGGCAGGGAGAAGCGGTAGACGCAGAACGGGCACGGAAGGTTGAGCTCCAAGCGTTGCGACAAAGTCGGTAATTGTAGCGGTCTACGATGCCGCCTGTCAGTTGCTGACTGTGTCTAAAGCACGGGTTTGGCGAAATGTAGTGGTAAAGACAAAATTCTGCGCTTTTTTACCTAAAATTAATGAATATGTAGTGGCAAAAACAACGAGTGTTACGGAGGGTTACGGATAAGGAGACTTTGGCTCCAAAAAATTGACTGTGCTGAAAGCCCCGGTTTTATTGGGCTGGAGCGAGGCGTAATTTTTTTGAACGACGATTTGTTACGTAAAGCGCGACGGGCGCGCATTGCTACCGCTGTCACTCGGCGGCATAATGTAGCCCCTTTTTTCTGCCCCTACATGTGGAAGGTTCCCGTGACTCAGAAGCCCGACCAGTGTCTTGGTGAATGGATCGACCGTGAAGCACTCGCAGAAGCGATGATTCCGCTTATCGGTCAGCTCTACCGCAATAACAACGTGGTGAGCTCGATCTATGGCCGCAGCCTGATCAACCGCTCGGTGATTTCGATCCTCAAAGCGCACCGCTTTGCCCGTCATCGCCAGACCGACGAAACCGAACTCTCCGTCCACGAAACATTCCCGCTACTCAAGGCGATGAGCGAGCTCAAGCTCGGTGCCGCTTCGGTAGACCTGGGCAAGCTGGCGGCCAAATACAAGGCCGAAGGCAATGGTCGTAGTGCCGAGCAGTTCGTCCGTGAAGAGATGGCCGACGTGGTTGGCCAGCAGAACGCTTCCGCCCGCAAAGGCACCGACGTTGTCCTGTACGGCTTCGGTCGTATCGGCCGTCTGCTGGCGCGCATCCTGATCGAGAAAACCGGTGGTGGCGACGGCCTGCGTCTGCGCGCCATCGTTGTCCGCAAGGGCGCCGAGAACGACCTGGTCAAACGTGCCAGCCTGCTGCGTCGCGACTCGGTTCATGGCCCGTTCGATGGCACCATCACCATTGATGAAGCCAACAACACCATCACCGCCAACGGCAACCTGATCCAGGTTATCTACGCCAAGGGCCCGGCCGAAGTCGACTACACCCAGTACGGCATCGAAAACGCTCTGATCGTCGACAACACCGGTGTATGGCGTGACGCCGATGGTCTGGGCCAGCACCTGGCTTGCCCGGGCGCTGCCCGCGTAATCCTCACCGCACCTGGCAAGGGCGCGCTGAAGAACATCGTGCACGGCATCAACCACGGCGAAATCACCCCTGACGACAAGATCATCTCGGCCGCTTCGTGCACCACCAACGCCATCGTGCCGGTGCTCAAGGCTGTGAATGACAAGTACGGCATCGTCAACGGCCACGTCGAAACCGTTCACTCGTTCACCAACGACCAGAACCTGATCGACAACTTCCACAAGGGCAGCCGTCGTGGCCGCGCCGCGCCGCTGAACATGGTAATCACCGAGACCGGTGCCGCCACTGCAGCCGCCAAGGCTCTGCCAGTGTTGAAGGGCAAGCTGACCGGTAACGCGATTCGCGTTCCTACGCCGAACGTGTCGATGGCTATCCTGAACCTGAACCTGGAAAAGGCCACCACTCGCGAAGAGATCAACGAGTACCTGCGCCAGATGGCCATGCACTCGGATCTGCACAAGCAGATCGACTACGTCAGCTCCCAGGAAGTGGTTTCCACCGACTTCGTTGGCTCGCGCCACGCAGGCGTAGTGGACGCTGAAGCGACCATCACCCAGGATAACCGCGTTGTTCTGTACGTCTGGTACGACAACGAGTTCGGTTACAGCTGCCAGGTGGTTCGCGTGATGGAAGACATGGCCGGTGTAAACCCGCCAGCATTCCCGCGCTAAGCCTTAGCTGCACATGAAAACGCCCCGGCCTTGGTCGGGGCGTTTTTGTTTGTGCTGCTTTTGTCTGTTGGGGGATGTGTTGTTCGCACTGGCCTCATCGCGAGCAAGCTCGTTCCCACAGGGTATGGTGGTGTTTGCACGGTAGTGATCACGCCAGCTATCCAATGTGGGAGCGAGCTTGCTCGCGATAGCGGTCTGAGAGAGCTATCAATGCTGGATGTGATGGCCTCTTCGCGAGCAAGCCCGCTCCCACGGTTCTATCGCATAATGGCTGGCCCTGGCGGTGTGTCAGGGGATGCATTGGGGAGCTCGGAAATTGTTGATCAGGTGGCAGGGGGTGGCATTTTTGCTGCTCGGCGCACTATCAGGCTGCGGCAACGGCGACACTCTGGAGAGCTTCGGTGGCCCGACCATGGGCAGCACTTATTCGATCAAGTATGTGCGCCATGCCGACCTTCCGGCGCCGGACGAAGTCCGTGTCCAGGTCGAGCAGATCCTCGCTGACATTGACCGGCAAATGTCGACCTACCGCAGCGACTCGGACATCGAGCGCTTCAATGCGTTACCGGCCAACGGCTGTCAGGCAATGCCGGCGTCGATCCTCGAATTGGTCCGCGTGGGTGAGCAACTGTCAGCGCAAAGCGACGGTTCCTACGATCTGACGGTGGAGCCGTTGCTGAACCTCTGGGGGTTTGGTCCGCAGGCCCGCGGGGAAAAAGTCCCGACCGCCGACGCGCTCGCCGAAGTCCGCAAGCGCGTCGGTCACCAGCATTTGCGCATCGATGGTGACCGGTTGTGCAAGGACGCCGCCGTCGAGGTCGACTTCAACAGCATTGCCGCCGGTTATGCGGTGGACACGATTGCCGCAAGACTCGAGGCGATGGGCATCCATGACTACCTCGCCGAGGCCACGGGTGAGCTCAAGGCGTCCGGCAGGAAGGCTGACGGCTCGCCGTGGCGCATTGCCCTGGAAGAGCCGCGGGATGACCGGCAGGTGGCGGAGCGGGTCATTGTCGTCGACGGCTATGGCCTGTCCACTTCCGGCGACTACCGGAATTATTTCGAGCAGGACGGACAGCGTTTTTCCCACACCTTCGATGCCCGCACCGGTGCGCCGGTCTCACACACCCTGGCGTCCGTCACAGTGATTCATCCTTCTGCGTTGATGGCCGATGGCTTATCGACGCTGTTGCTGATTCTCGGCCCGGAGCGCGGTTGGGACTACGCAGAAAAACACGATATCGGCGCATTTTTTGTGATTCGTGCCGATACAGGTTTCGTCACACGCAGCAGTCCCGCTTTTGAACGCATCAGTGGCAAAAAAACCGAATGATTTCGGCGATTTGAGCATTGAAAACTGGCGTTGTAGCGCAGGCAAAAGTAGCCTACGACGCGACCAAGGGTTAATGTGCGCGGCGTTGACGCTTCTATAGACTGTGTCCGGGTTCTGCACTGGCCCCAAATTGTTCCTTCATGCCACGCATTGGCGTGATTTAGCCGCAGGTGCCGAGGGTGCCGCGGCCTGTTCTGAGGAGTACGCATGGCTGTCTACAACTACGACGTGGTGGTGTTGGGTTCCGGCCCGGCAGGGGAAGGCGCGGCAATGAACGCCGCCAAGGCAGGGCGCAAGGTGGCGATGGTCGATAGCCGTCGCCAGGTCGGCGGCAACTGCACTCACTTGGGCACCATCCCGTCCAAGGCACTGCGTCACTCGGTGCGGCAGATCATGCAATTCAACACCAACCCGATGTTCCGGGCCATTGGTGAGCCGCGCTGGTTCTCGTTCCCGGACGTGTTGAAAAGCGCCGAGAAAGTCATCTCCAAGCAAGTCGCTTCGCGTACCGGCTACTACGCCCGTAACCGCGTCGACGTATTCTTCGGCACCGGCAGCTTCGCCGACGAGCAAACCATCGAAGTGGTCTGCGCCAACGGCGTGGTCGAGAAACTGGTGGCCAAGCACATCATCATCGCCACTGGTTCGCGTCCTTATCGCCCGGCGGACATCGATTTCCACCACCCGCGTATCTACGATAGCGATACCATCCTCAGCCTCGGCCACACCCCGCGTAAACTCATCGTTTACGGCGCCGGCGTGATCGGTTGCGAATACGCCTCGATCTTCAGCGGTCTGGGTGTATTGGTTGAATTGGTGGACAACCGTGGGCAACTGCTGAGCTTCCTCGACTCGGAAATTTCCCAGGCCCTGAGTTATCACTTCAGCAACAACAACATCACGGTTCGCCACAACGAAGACTACGACCGCGTCGAAGGCGTGGACAACGGCGTGATCCTGCACCTCAAGTCTGGCAAGAAGATCAAGGCCGACGCCTTGCTCTGGTGTAACGGTCGTACTGGCAACACCGATCAGTTGGGTCTGGAAAACATCGGCGTGAAGGTCAATAGCCGTGGCCAGATCGAAGTCGACGAGGCGTACCGCACCTGCGTGCCGAACATCTACGGCGCCGGTGACGTGATCGGCTGGCCGAGCCTGGCCAGTGCCGCCCACGACCAGGGTCGTTCGGCCGCTGGCAGCATCGTCGATAACGGTAGCTGGCGCTTTGTGAATGACGTGCCGACCGGCATCTACACCATTCCGGAGATCAGCTCGATCGGCAAGAACGAGCAGGAACTGACCCAGGCCAAGGTGCCGTACGAAGTGGGCAAGGCCTTCTTCAAGAGCATGGCGCGGGCGCAGATCGCCGGCGAGCCGCAAGGCATGCTGAAGATCCTGTTCCACCGTGAAACCCTGGAAGTGCTGGGTGTTCACTGCTTCGGTTATCAGGCGTCGGAGATCGTACACATCGGTCAGGCGATCATGAACCAGCCGGGCGAACTCAACACGTTGAAGTACTTCGTCAACACCACGTTCAACTACCCGACCATGGCCGAAGCCTATCGGGTAGCCGCGTACGACGGCCTCAACCGGCTTTTTTGACGGGCTCCGGCCGGTGGCCTGAGCCGGCCGGGGAGACCGATTTCAGCAATTCTCGAGCGTGGCGGTGGCCAAACCGGGAAAGTCTGTAATCAGGCTGTCAACGCCGAAGTCGGCGAGTCTGCGCATCAGCGCGGGCTCGTTGACGGTCCATACCGACACATGCAGCCCCTGACGCTGCGCCCTTTGCAGGCGTTCCGGCGTGCACAGGGTCCAGTTCAGCGCCAGAATCTCACAGCCATAGCTGGCGGCGACCTTCAGTGGGTCAAGCCAGGCATACTCGGCCACCAGCCCGCGGGATACGTCCGGCACCAACTCCAGCGCAGCCTTGAGCACTTCACGGGAACTCGAGGTGATGGTCACCTTGTCCATCAGGCCATGACGTTGCACCATTTCGCGAATCGCCAGCACGGTGGTCGCGGCACGCATCCGTGATGCGCTTTTGACTTCCAGCTGCCAGTGATCGAAGTCGCATTGCTCGAACAGCTGTTCCAGCGTCGGAATCGGGCAAGGCTTGATCCAGCCCGGTCCACCCTTGCGTGCGTCATAGGTCACAAGCTCGGCCGCTGTGTGTTCGACGACCTTGCCGCGACGGTCAGTGGTGCGCTTGAGGCTCGGGTCGTGGATGACCATCAGCTCGCCGTCCATGGACAGGTGCAGGTCCAGTTCGCAGCGACGCACGCCGTGCTTGAGACATTCCTGAAAGCTGGTCAGGGTGTTTTCCGGTGCTTCGCCCTTGGCGCCGCGATGGCCGTAGATGAGGGTCACGGTTCTTCCTTAATTTAATTGCCTGATTCGAGTTGGTCGCGGGCCAGGCGTCGTTCCTGGGCCTGCTTTTGCAAGATGTGGCGGGCCAGCAGTTGGCGTTGGGCGTCGGTCAGGTGTTCGAACTCGGTGCCGACGTCATAGCCGTCGCCCTTGCGGTCGCAATGGGTGACGCGGGCGCGCAGCAGCAGGCCCAGGGCCTGCGGCATCAGCACCAGTTTGACCGACAGGCGTGCGCCGGCGGCAATGGGCGATGGGTGCTGAAAGTCGATGCCGCCTTCGGAGATGATCACCGGCTGTGGTTCGCCGATCTGCCCGAGCACGGTGATGGCGATCACCTGGCTCAGCAAGTCGATGCGCTTGTTCTGGGATTTGAGGAACGCCGCGAGGTTCCGGTCGCGTTCGCTGATCTGGCGTAACAGGTGTTGCGACTCGAATTCACTCAGGTGCAGTTCGCTGAGCAAGTTGAAGAGTGGAGAAGCATCCTGCAACACTTCCTGGCCTGTGGCTTCAGTAGCGGACAGGGGCCGAATTTCCAGTGCGATCGTATCCTCGATACGGTAGTATTCGCGGCGATCTTCTTCATCTAATGTCGACATGGCGAACCCATGGTAGCGGCGGTGGTCTGAGTGTAAAGCTGGTTATCGACCCCCGCCACAAGGACGTTCCTTTTCCCTCCGAACAAGCCCCGACATGTTCAGACCTCTCTTCGTATTTATCGGCACGCGTTACACCCGTGCAAAGCGTCGCAATCATTTTGTGTCATTCATTTCCCTGACTTCGATGATCGGGCTCGCCCTTGGCGTGGTCGTGATGATCGTGGTGCTGTCGGTGATGAACGGCTTCGATCATGAGATGCGCACCCGCGTGCTGGGCATGGTGCCCCACGCGACCATCGAGTCCGGTGAGGCGATCAGCGATTGGCAAGGCCTGGCCGCGAAGGTCAAGCAGAACCCGCAGGTGACCGCCGTGGCGCCGTTTACGCAAATGCAGGGTTTGCTGACCAATAACGGCAAGGTCTCGAAAGTCCTGCTCAATGCCATCGACCCGGCGCAAGAGCGCCAGGTGTCGATCATCGATCAATTCATGACCCAGGGAAAACTCGACGACCTGGTGCCGGGTGAGTTCGGCATCGTCATCGGCGACAAGGCCGCGGCCAAGCTCGGTGCGGCCATCGGCGACAAGCTGACCTTCGTCGCGCCCGAAGTCACGGTGACCCCGGCCGGGATGTTCCCGCGCATGAAGCGCTTTACCGTGGTCGGCATCTTCCATGTCGGCGCCGGTGAGCTCGATGGCTATCTTGGCGTCACCAACCTGCAGGATCTGGCCCGGCTGCACCGCTGGAAACCGGATCAGGTCCAGGGCCTGCGCCTGAAGTTCGACGATCTGTTCCAGGCGCCGCGCACCGCGTGGAGCATCGCCCGCGACCTCGGCGAAGACCGCTACTACGCCCGCGACTGGACCCGCACCCACGGCAACCTGTACCAGGCGATCCGCATGGAAAAAGCCATGATCGGCCTGTTGCTGCTGCTGATCGTTGCCGTCGCTGCGTTCAACATCATTTCCACGCTGGTGATGGTGGTGAATGACAAGAAGGGCGACATCGCGATCCTGCGCACGCTGGGCGCCACACCGGGCACGATCATGCGCACGTTCATGGTGCAAGGCACCGTCATTGGCGTAGTCGGTACCGCGATCGGCGCGGTGGTCGGGATCTTCGCCGCGCTGAACGTCAGCGCCGCGATCTCGGCCCTCGAAGGCCTGATCGGGCACAAGTTCCTCAACGCCGACGTGTACTTCATCGATTACCTGCCGTCGCAGGTGCAGAGCCAGGACGTCGTAATGGTCTGCTCCGCGGCGTTGGTCCTGAGTTTCCTCGCCACCCTGTATCCAGCCTGGCGTGCCGCGCGCACCCAGCCTGCGGAGGCGCTACGTTATGAGTGAGTCGGGCATGAGTGATAAAGCAATCTTGAGCTGCCGCAGCCTGGGCAAATCCTACGAGGAAGGCCCGGAATCGGTGGAAGTGTTGGCCGGCCTGCAACTGGAATTGCACCCGGGCGAGCGTGTGGCGATTGTCGGCAAGTCGGGCTCGGGCAAAAGTACCTTGCTCAACCTGCTGGGCGGCCTCGATACACCGACCAAGGGCAGCGTCTGGCTCGACGGTGAAGAACTGTCGGCGCTGAGCGAGAAGAAACGCGGCCTGCTGCGTAATCGCGCCCTCGGCTTCGTGTATCAGTTCCACCACCTGCTGCCGGAATTCACCGCCCTGGAGAACGTCTGCATGCCGTTGCTGATCGGCAAGACCGCGATCCCCGAAGCGCGTCAGCGTGCCAAGGCGTTGCTGGAGCGGGTAGGGCTGGGACATCGCCTGGAGCACAAGCCGGCCGAACTGTCCGGTGGTGAGCGTCAGCGCGTGGCCATCGCCCGCGCCCTGGTGAACAATCCGGGCCTGGTGATGCTCGACGAGCCGACCGGCAACCTCGATTCCCACACCGCCCAGGGGATCCAGGACTTGATGCTGGAGCTCAGCACCTCGATGCGTACGGCGTTCCTGGTGGTGACCCACGACATGAACCTCGCCCGCCAGATGGACCGCGTCCTGCACTTGCAGGAAGGTTGCCTGACTCCCATCTAACGGATTGAAACCCGACGCGACCGAAAGGTGCGTCGGGTCTTATATTTTTATACGGTGCCCCAGCGAATGTTCAGACCGTTATCGATCTTTATCGGCACGCGCTATACCCGCGCCAAGCGCCGCAATCGCTTTGTTTCCTTCATCTCGATGACCTCGATGATCGGCCTCGCCCTCGGCGTGCTGGCGATGATCGTGGTGCTGTCGGTGATGAACGGCTTCCAGCGCGAAATGAGCTCGCGCATCCTTGGCATGGTGCCGCACGCCACCATCGTCGGCGTGAACCCGATTGACGACTGGAAGCCCGTGGCGGCGGCCGCGATGAAAAACCCGGAAGTGACGGCGGCGGTGCCGTTCACCGAGATGGAGGGCATGCTGTCCTACAAGGGCACGATGCAGCCGATCCAGGTCAGCGGTGTCGACCCGGCGCTGGAAGGCCAGGTGTCGATCGTTGCCAAGCACATCGTTCAGGGGAGCCTGGAAGCCCTGAAGCCGGGCGAATTCGGCGTGGTGATCGGGCAGATCACGGCGCGCCGCTTCCGCTTGAACGTGGGCGACAAGATCACCTTGATCGTGCCTGAGGTCAGCAATGCGCCGGGCGGCATTACCCCGCGCATGCAGCGGCTGAATGTGGTCGGCGTGTTCAAGGTCGGTGCGGAACTGGACGGCACCATGGCGCTGATCCACATGGCCGATGCCGCGCAGATGCAGCACTGGGAGCCGAATCAGGTGCAGAGCGTGCGCCTGGCGGTGAAGGACTTGTATGCCGCGCCGCAAGTGTCGAACGACATCGCCAATGGGCTGGGCGCCGCCTACAAGGCTGACGACTGGACCCACACCCAGGGCAGCCTGTTCAGCGCGATGAAGATGGAAAAAACCATGATCGGCCTGCTGTTGCTGATGATCGTCGCGGTGGCGGCGTTCAACATCATCGCGACCCTGATCATGGTGGTGAACGACAAGGGGGCGGACATCGCGATCCTGCGCACCATCGGCGCCACGCCACGGCAGATCATGGCGATCTTCGTGGTGCAGGGCACGGTGATCGGCATCGTCGGCACCTTGATTGGCGGTGTATTGGGCGTGATCGCCGCACTGAACGTCAGCCAGATCGTGGGCTGGATCGAGCGGGTCAGCGGGCAGCACATCTTCAGTTCCGACGTGTACTTCGTCAGTAACCTGCCGTCTGAGCTGCAAGGCGCGGATGTGGCGCTGATCTGTACGGCGGGGTTTGTCATGAGCTTCCTGGCCACGGTTTACCCGGCCTGGCGTGCGGCGAAGATCGAGCCGGCTCATGCACTTAGATATTCGTAACCAGTAACACCGCCATCGCGAGCAAGCTCGCTCCCACAGTAGATCTGAGTCAACTCGGTCAACTGTGGGAGCGAGCTTGCTCGCGATGGGGCTGTACCTGCCGGCCTCAATCCCCCCTTGGCAACTCGATCACAAACCGCGTCCACCCATTCTCCGATTCGCAACGAATCTGCCCGCCATGGGCACGGATGATCGACTGGGTGATCGCCAGTCCCAGTCCCGCATGTTCGCTACTGCCTTCACGACGCGCAGGATCGGCCCGGTAAAACCGGTCAAACAAGCGCGGCAATAGATCTTTGGAAATCTGTTGGCCCGTGTTTTCAACGGTCAGGCGCAACTCTTTTGGCTGATCGACGATTCGCACCCGAACCTCGCCATCGATCGGCGTGAAACGCAGTGCGTTGTCCAGCAGGTTCGACAGTGCCCTGCGCAACATGCTGCGGTCACCTTCGATGCGGGCATTGCCGTCACGACTCAGTTTTACCTGCGCGTCTTCCGCCAGCGGCGCAAAAAACTCCAGCAGCAGATCCGTTTCCTGTCCCAGTTCCAGCGGTTCGCGCTTGGGGATTAACAGTCCATGGTCAGCCTTGGCCAGATAGAGCATGTCGTTGACCAGTTGCGCCATCCATTGCAGCTCTTCGAGGTTGCTGTGCAGGGCTTCGCGGTAGTCCTCGATGGGGCGAGGGCGGGTGAGGGTGACCTGGGTGTGGGTCAGCAGGTTCGACAATGGCGTGCGCAGTTCATGGGCAATGTCGGCGGAGAAGGCCGACAGGCGCTGAAACGAGTCGTCGAGGCGTCCGAGCATGGCGTTGAAGTTGTGGGCCATTTCCGCCAGTTCCGGTGGCATGTTTTCTTCAGGTAGTCGCGAGTTCAGCGATTGCGCGGAAACACCGCTGGCCACCGCGCTGATCCGCCTTAACGGGCGCAAGCCGCTGCGTGCCGCCCAGGCGCCCAGCAGTGCGGTGGCCAGGGCTGACAGGCCGACGGTCAGCCAGATCAAATGCTGCATGCGTTGCAGAAAGTGCTGGTGATGGGTGATGTCCAACAGCAGAGTCAGTTGCGGTGACTCGGGTTTGTCCGCGAAAAGCGGTGCATTCAGGACGCGGTAATCTGTGCCTTCATGGCTCACCGTCGACAATCCGGACCGGCGCGGCAGTGCCTGGGGAATGTTGGTCGAACTGTCATACCAGCGCTGGCCGTCACTGCCGGTGATTCGCAGGGACAGGTCAGCCTGCCGGCTCAGTTCCTCGGCCAGTTTCACTTCGCTGTCACTCGACTGTAAGTCGTGCAGGGCCCGACGCAAGCCAATCAGCTTGCCGTCCAGCAGTTGCTGGTCGAGTTCAACGAAGTGCGCCTCGCTGGCGCGGCTGAACAGCACCCCGGCGAACAACGACACCACGGCGGTGCACGCGGCAAACAGCAGGGCCAGGCGGTTGCTCATGGAGAGGCGGCGCATCAGGCGGGACGCTCTTCAAGGACGTAGCCCATGCCGCGTACGGTATGGATCAGCTTGTTGGGGAATTCATCGTCGATCTTCAGGCGCAGGCGACGGATCGCCACCTCGATGACATTGGTGTCGCTGTCGAAATTCATGTCCCAGACCTGGGATGCAATCAGCGACTTGGGCAGGACTTCGCCCTGGCGGCGCAGGAGCATTTCCAGCAGGGCGAATTCCTTTGCGGTCAGGTCGATACGCTGGCCGCTGCGTTCGACCCGGCGCCGGATCATGTCCAGGCGCAGATCGGCCAGTTGCAGGCTGGTCTCCTGAGGCGTGGCGCTGCCACGACGCAACAGGCTGCGGACCCGGGCCAGCAGTTCGGAGAAGGCAAACGGCTTGACCAGATAGTCATCGGCGCCCAGTTCGAGGCCGTGAACCCTGTCCTCCACGGCGTCACGGGCGGTCAGAAAAAGTACCGGCGTGTCCAGGCCGGCACTGCGCACCGCTTGCAGAATCTGCCAGCCATCACGACCCGGCAGCATCACATCAAGAATCAGCAGGGCATATTCGCCGCTGAGGGCCAATTGCTGACCGGTGTTGCCGTCGGCCACCAGTTCGGTGTTGAACCCGGCCTCGGTCAGGCCTTGGCGCAGATAATGGCCGGTTTTCGGTTGGTCTTCGACGATCAGCAGTTTCATGGGCGACTCATGGCAAGTGGAACGAAGGCTTTATACCGTGGGCAGCATTCGCACAGGGCAACCTGACAAAGTTGTAATCTGGCTGTCAGGTTGCGGGCAGTGGCAGCAGTTTAGAGTTTTGCGCATGCTGAGCCTTAACTTGTTGGAGTATGACGATGTTTTTACGCAAATCCGTGGCGCAAATCCTGTGTTTGCTGGCGCTGAGTTCACCGGTGTGGGCAGACGCCGGGCATACCTACGATTTCGGTCAACCGGCCTCGGCGGCCAAGGCGACCCGCAGCATCGAGGTGGTGATGGGGGACATGTCCTTCACGCCGAAGTCCCTCGATATCAAGGCCGGGGAAACCGTGCGCTTCGTGCTGGTCAATAAAGGCCAGTTGCTGCATGAGTTCAACTTGGGGGATGCGGCGTTGCACGCCAGGCACCAGCAGGAAATGTTGCAGATGCAACAGAGCGGCATGCTGGCGCCAACCGGAATGAAGGCAATGGCCGGCATGGATCACAGCAAAATGGACCACGGCATGAAGCATGATGACCCCAACAGCGTGCTGGTGGAACCGGGCAAGACCGCCGAGCTGACCTGGACCTTCAGCAAGGCCACCAGCCTTGAGTTCGCCTGCAATATTCCCGGTCATTACCAGGCCGGCATGGTCGGCAAACTGACTGTCAGTCAGTAAGCACTCAAAGGCGGGAGCAAAGGCTGATAGAATCCGCTGATTCTTCAGTCAGGTTTCCGCCATGCATCCCGCAGCCGAACACTCGCCGCTGGGCAAGTCCAGCGAATACATCGCCACCTACACGCCGTCCTTGCTGTTCCCGATCCCGCGCACCGCGAAGTGGGCGGAGCTGGGCCTGACGGCGCAAACCCTGCCGTACAAAGGCGTGGACTTCTGGAACTGCTTCGAGCTGTCCTGGCTGCTGCCGTCGGGCAAGCCAGTGGTGGCGATCGGCGAATTCAGCATTCCGGCGGATTCGCCGAACATCATCGAGTCGAAGTCGTTCAAGCTCTACCTGAACTCCCTGAACCAGACGCCGTTTGTCGATACGGCGAGCCTTGAGGCGACGCTGGCCAAGGACTTGTCTGCGGCTGCCGGCAAGCCGGTGGGTGTGCGCATTCGCAGTCTCAAGGAGGTCGAGAGCGAAGGCGTCGTGGCCTTGCCGGGCGTGTGCATCGATGAACTGGATATCAGCGTCAGCAACTACGAGCATCCACGGCCGGAACTGCTGCGTTGCGATGATTCGCGCATTGTCGAGGAGAGCGTGCACAGCCATTTGCTCAAGTCCAACTGCCCGGTCACCAGCCAGCCGGACTGGGGCAGCGTCGCGGTGGAGTACCGTGGCGCGGCGCTGGATCATGCGAGCCTGCTCGAGTACATCGTCAGCTTCCGCCAGCACTCGGACTTCCATGAACAGTGTGTAGAACGGATCTTTCTCGACCTGCAGCGGTTGCTGAAACCAGAGAAACTGACGGTGTATGCGCGTTATGTGCGTCGGGGCGGGCTGGATATCAACCCGTATCGCAGCACTGAAGAGGTGCAGCTGCCGAACCATCGCCTGGTCCGTCAGTAACGAAACCCTGCAGGAGCGAGCAAGCTCGCTCCTGCAAAGGCATTGTTGGTTTCAGATCCCCATATTGGCCAAGGCCTGCCCGATGTTGCGCAGGGTGCCGGCAAGGGTAGGGTGTTCGAGCTCGAAGCGTTCCACGGCCAGGTTGACGCCATCGGCGAGGCTGGAATCCTGGGTTTTGGTTTCGAGTTCAAGCTTCAACTCGATCTGTTGCATCAGTTCGTTCAACTCTGCGCGTTCGGCTTCAGACAATGGAGGATTCTGTTCCAATTGCTCGCGCAGGGCATTGAGCTGTTCTTGCAGTTCGCGGGCAGGCATGGCGTTCTTCCTTCTTTTATCGATAGGCACTGGCATAGACCATGGCGGCAGGCCAAAGGTCGATGGCTGACCTTTAGATTAATCCACTCGCGGCCAACGTGCATGATCTCGATCAGGGCTTTTCGCCCTTGAGCCGACGCAAGCTGATATCGGCCAGGCAGGTGTCGAGTTCACCGAGGTGATCGATCACCGAATGCACGCCCAGGCCAAACAGTTGCATCGTCGCCTTGGCGCGTTTGATGTCGCGCTCCTGCGGGGGCAGCGCTTGCCATTGCTCGGGTGCCAGCCCGCACAGCGAGCCGCAGGACGCCAGACCGATGGTCCACAACCCGGCATTGAGCCCCGCTTGCAGCAAACGGGGTTCGCCGCTCACCAGTACGCAGCCGTCGAGTCGCTCGACGTTCAGGGTCATCAAGGCGTGCCAGCAGGCATTCGGGGCGGGCCATGGGTTGTTTGTAGCTGAATGTTGCGAGGGTTTGATCCATTCCGGCAGCGCCGCGGCCAGGGATTGGCTGAGGGCAGGGGGCAGTTCATCGAGCCAGGCGCAGGGGATTTGCTGGCGCTGCAAGCTGCGCAGGCTATCCAGTGCGCCGGGGGTGGCCTCGGCGTGTTCGGCCGAGTGGCTGCCGTGCCGGTGCGTGTGCGCGCCGAAATCCACCAGGCAGCCACTGAGGCCGAACAGTACGGCGGTCAGGCTGGGTGCGGTTTGGGGCAAGGCTTCGGCGAGCGGCATGTGGACGTCCCTGAAATAGCCTGAAGGCTAGTGGACGACGGTGACAGTTGAATGACATGGATGTGAAACGCTCACATTTGGCACGATTCCTTCCGTGTGGATCTCGTACAAAGTGCGTTAAACGGCGTTTACGTCTTATACTTGCCAACTTATTGCCTGGGCCAAGTGCCCGAGCCAGTACAAACCAAGGAGTTTTTTTCTATGCGCTGGAGCAATCATCTAGCCAGGATTTGTGTATGCGCCAGCGTGATGCTGGTTCCGTTCGCTGCCCAGGCAGCCACGGAAGAGGATCCTTGGGAAAGCGTCAACCGCCCGATTTTCAAGTTCAACGACGTGATCGACACCTACGCGCTCAAACCCCTGGCCCAGGGCTACGAGTACGTGACGCCACAGTTTGTCGAAGACGGCGTTCACAACTTCTTCCGTAATATCGGCGATGTGCGCAACCTGGCCAACGATATCCTGCAGGCCAAACCTCATGCCGCAGGCGTTGATACCGCGCGAATCATTTTCAACACCACCTTCGGCTTGCTGGGCGTCATTGATGTCGGCACGAAAATGGGCCTGCAGCGCAATGACGAAGACTTCGGTCAGACGCTGGGCTACTGGGGTGTCGGCAGCGGCCCTTACGTGATGCTGCCGCTGCTGGGGCCAAGCACCTTGCGTGATGCGCCGTCCAAGTACGTCGACAGCTACACCGGCGCTTATCGTTACGTAAACGACGTTTCGGTGCGTAACTCGTTCCACGCCCTGGACATCATCGATACCCGTGCCAACCTGCTGTCGAGCGAGAAGCTGATCACCGGCGACAAGTACACCTTCATCCGTAATGCGTACTTGCAGAACCGTGAATTCAAGGTGAAAGACGGTCAGGTCGAAGACGATTTTTGATCTCGACCGGTAAACTGAAAAAGGCGGCCATCAAGGCCGCCTTTTTTGTCTGCGAAGACCCGCATGCGGATGAAATCGCGGTTTTCACTGTAGTCCCGGCCGGTTTGACTCGCAGGTTCGAACCTTTCATTGGGTTACGGATTTGCCTGTTCTTATAACTCTCGGTGATTTGACAAATAAAGACGTCAAGCGACCATCGGCGTGAGCTTGAAACGCCCCGCGGATGGGAGTACCGTCTGCGCCTTAGAAGGGCACCTCTGGTGAACACGTGTGTAGGGCAAATGCCCGAAAGCGGTGCTACAGAGAGGCTAGAAAGCGAATCCAGTAGTCAGCGCCGGGCCAAAATCCCCGCCTGCTACGCCAACCTAATTCTGGCGCCGTTTGCCCACATGCCAAAAACCAGTGCCACGCTGCTGATAATCGATGATGACGAAGTAGTGCGCGCGAGCCTCGCCGCCTATTTGGAAGACAGTGGTTTCAGCGTCTTGCAGGCCAGCAATGGTCAGCAGGGTCTTCAGGTATTCGAGCAAGACAAGCCCGACTTGGTCATCTGCGATCTGCGCATGCCGCAGATGGGCGGTCTCGAACTCATTCGCCAGGTCACCGAACTGTCGCCGCAAACCCCGGTGATTGTGGTGTCGGGTGCCGGCGTGATGAATGACGCGGTCGAAGCCCTGCGCCTGGGCGCGGCGGACTACCTGATCAAGCCTCTCGAAGATCTGGCTGTGCTCGAGCACTCTGTGCGCCGGGCCCTGGATCGTGCGCGCCTGCTGCTGGAGAACCAGCGCTACCGCGAGAAGCTGGAGAAGGCCAATCGCGAGCTCGAAGCCAGCCTGAACCTGCTCCAGGAGGACCAGAACGCCGGTCGCCAGGTGCAGATGAACATGCTGCCGGTCAGCCCCTGGACCATCGACGAGTTCAAGTTTGCTCACCAGATCATCCCGTCGCTGTACCTGTCGGGTGATTTCGTCGACTACTTCCGGGTCGACGAGCGCCGGGTCGCCTTTTACCTGGCGGACGTTTCCGGTCACGGCGCCTCCTCAGCCTTCGTCACCGTGCTGTTGAAGTTCATGACCACGCGCTTGCTGTTCGAGTCCAAGCGCAGCGGCACCCTGCCGGAATTCAAGCCTTCAGAGGTTCTTGGTCATATCAACCGGGGCCTGATCAGTTGTAAGCTGGGTAAACACGTCACAATGGTCGGTGGAGTCATCGACGAGGAGACCGGTTTGTTGACCTATAGCATCGGCGGTCATTTGCCGTTGCCAGTGTTGTACACGCCAGACAGTGTTCGTTATCTGCAAGGGCGTGGTCTGCCGGTGGGCCTCTTCAACGAAGCCACCTACGAAGACCACGTGCTGGAACTGCCACCGACGTTCAGCCTGACGCTGATGTCTGATGGCATTCTGGATCTTTTGCCAGAACCCACACTCAAAGAGAAAGAAGCGGCGTTGCCCCAACGGGTCAAGGCTGCGGGCGGCACCCTGGATGGGCTGCGGCAGGTTTTTGGATTGGCCACGCTAGGGGAGATGCCGGATGATATCGCCCTGTTGGTGTTGAGCAGGAATCTTTGATGAGTACCGGTAGAATCCAGTTCGCCGAGCAGGATGGCACCTTCGTCCTGAAGTTCGTCGGTGAAGTTCGCCTGACCCTGTGTTCGGCGTTGGATGCGACTATTGAGCGGATCTTCAGCGCGTTGAATTTCAATTCGATCGTGATCGATCTGACCGAAACCCGCAGCATCGACAGCACCACACTTGGCCTGCTGGCCAAGCTGTCGATCCTGTCGCGGCAGAAGGTTGGCCTGCTGCCGACCGTCGTCACCACCCACGAAGACATCACGCGGCTGCTGCAGTCCATGGGCTTCGAGCAGGTGTTCAACATCGTTGACAAGCCGGTGCCGTGCCCGGAATGCCTGGACGACCTGCCAGACCAGGATCAGTCCGAAGAAGTGGTGCGGATCAAGGTGCTCGAAGCGCACAAGATCCTCATGGGCCTGAACGACACCAATCGTGAAGCCTTCCATGACCTGGTGAATGCGCTCGAACGCCATTGATCCCCTGAATTGATGTGGGTCAGCCAGACCCCCATCGCGAGCAAGCTCGCTCCCACAGGTCCTCGTTTAGCACACGACCTCAGTCATCCCGCGAACTCCTGTGGGAGCGAGCTTGCTCGCGATGGCGTCCTGCCAGTCACCAAGCACATACAAAAAAGGGCGAACCCTCACAGGTTCGCCCTTTTTGCATTACACCCGCTCAGATCACAGCTTGGCCTGCAACAACGCCTCGAGCTTCTCCTGATCCCGCGCGAACTGACGAATGCCTTCGGCGAGTTTCTCGGTCGCCATCGCATCTTCGTTGGACAGCCAGCGGAACTGCGATTCGTTTAGGCTCAGGCGCGCTTCACCGGCATGGCCAGGCGCCAGTTTGCGCTCCAGCTTGCCGGTATCCGCGGCCAGCTTGTCGATGAGGTCCGGGCTGATGGTCAGGCGGTCACAGCCGGCCAGTTGCTCGATCTGGCCCAGGTTGCGGAAGCTCGCCCCCATGACCACGGTCTTGTAGTCATTGGCCTTGTAGTAGTTGTAGATGCGCGTCACCGACTGCACGCCCGGATCATCCGCGCCGGTGTAGTCGTTGCCGTTGGCTTTCTTGTACCAGTCGTAGATACGGCCCACGAACGGCGAAATCAGGAACACCCCGGCTTCGGCACAGGCGGCTGCCTGGGCAAAGGAGAACAACAGGGTCAGGTTGGTCTGGATGCCTTCCTTTTCCAGGATCTCGGCAGCGCGGATGCCTTCCCAGGTGGACGCGATCTTGATCAGCACGCGGTCGCGGCCAATACCGGCCTTGTCGTACAGCTCGATCAGGCGATGCGCACGCTTGAGCATGGCATCAGTGTCGAACGACAGGCGCGCATCCACTTCGGTGGAAATACGGCCCGGAATCACTTTCAGGATTTCTTGCCCCACGGCCACGCCAAAACGGTCGCTGGCCAGGCCCACATCGCCCTTGCAGTCATTGACGCAGGCGTTCAGCAACTCGGCATACGCAGGAATGGCCGCGGCCTTGAGCAGCAGGGAAGGGTTGGTAGTGGCGTCCACGGGTTTAACGCGAGCGATAGCTTCGAAGTCGCCGGTGTCGGCAACCACGGTTGTCATTTGTTTGAGTTGTTCCAGCTTGGAAGTCATGGGCGTGCTCTGTCCTATGGGTCTGATGACATTACCCGAGCGCTGACAGCCACTCAAGGGCGTGTACGTGTATCAATGCCCCCTGTGGCAACAACCTGAAAACAGGTGTTTGAAAGGTGGGGGGCGGTATCGATAAATAGGATGCCAGGCGGGCTCACAGGTTCAACTCAGCTGACGGTTATCGCCTTGCAATCAGATCACCTGACACCTGAATCTTCTGATAACGCCCACTGTGCCCTGGGTGTAATACCGCTAATTTTTTGAATTCTATATAGTTTGGTTGCGCCCTCAGTGATTGTTATAAAAAGTCTACTAAGTTGTCGCAAGGGTTATCTTACTTTTGGTGGGGTGTTATCTAATAAGGTGTGATCGTTAGAATACGTCGAATATATAAAGCGAATAAAGTGTAGTGTGATAATAGCAAGTGTTTGCATGGTGGAAATGACTTCACAAAGTGAAGAGGTATATGTTTTTGGATGCGTTTGATGATCTGATGCTCGGCTACGCATTAAAAAAGTTGACCAACGTGTTTGAAGAGATCGTTGAAGTTTCGAAAAGCCCCTCTTCGGACAAGGCAACAGGCGTACAGGATATCAAGCAGACTAAAACTGCAAAAAAACTACCTGTCTGGCTGGGACGTCTGAGGGTTAACACTCCTTATCAAGTAACGCATGTTCTGATCGATCAGATGCACGCCTCTCGAAAACTCAACCGCGACCTGCGCTTCGCGGCACAGGCTGCCTTGCTGGACGCGCTGGTAGAGGATGGACTGGCAATGCACATCGCGAGTTATTCGGTGCTTGTCGTAGAGAACCGTCTGAAGTGCTTTTCGGATCGATGAGCGCTGTATCTACTGAACACGCGCCCAGTGTCCATTACACTGGAAAATTGCATCAGGCGTGAGGAAGTAGGTTGGAGTCAAAACTGTATATCGCACAATACGCCGGAATCACAGTCATGCTTCCAGCGGCCATGGTCGTCGCGGGTTGGTTATGGTGCACGGCATCCAGAAAACTCGCCCTCTTATGGCTAGGCGTACTGTTCGTAGCCTATCTCGTCGTAGGTTTCAGTAAAGTGCTTTTCAAGGGCTGGGGAATCGGCCTGGAAAGCCTGGATATCGCGGTCATCAGTGGCCACGCAATGAACGCCTGCCTGGTGTCGACCGTTGTACTGAGTTTGCTGTTGCGCCAACTGGATCATCGCCTTCGATGGCTGGCGCTGGGAGCGGGGCTGCTGTCGACCTGGTGGTTCAGCATCCAGTATGTCGGTCAGACGATTCATCCTCTGCCGGAAGCGATTGCCGGGGCGGTTGTGGGATCAGCCGCGGCGTGCGTCTTTCTTTTCAGGCTGGAGAGAAGGGAAATCCGCAAAATTCCTTTGCCGGCCCTGGCGCTGGGGCTCGCGGGGATTCTACTGAGTACGAGCATTCCCAAGTACACCGCCGAGGGGGTCTTGAACTCGCTGGCAGTGACTCTGTCGGGGGCAGAAAAGGCTTTTATGCAGCCTCATTGGCGTACTTCTGGCGGGCCGTCACGGTTATAGCGATTGGCTTGATGTCGAGTCCCGGCAAGAGGGTGGAGCTAGGACTCACTACTGCTTTTCTCATCAATCCGGGCCAGCAGCTCTGCAGTTTTCAACTGCATCAGTGCAACATCACCACGACTCTCAACGTTCAGCACGATTTCTGGCTCGGTCTGCGAGAGGTGGATCTTGAAGCGCCATTCAGTGAACGTCAGGCTTAGGCCGTCGCTCTCGTCTACGTCCAGCGCTTTACTGGCGTACAACGAACGAAGATGCGTCAGTACGGCAGTCGGATTACTGACTGCACATCGAATGTCCCCGGAGGAGGGGAAAAGCCCGATGCGTTCCACCAGCAATCTGGGTTGAGGGGAGGTAGAGGAGGGTGCTCTTTCGTACGTCCGCAACCAGGCCATCAATCCACTGTTGCCCTCGGTGAACTCCTGCCCCAAAACCATATTGCCCGGTGCAAAAGGGTCCAGCGATTTATAGACAGAGTCGATCGGTGATCTGGAAGCGTTCATAGTGGTCTGCCTTGCAAAAGGTTTATGGCCGCTCGGAAACGCGGCACCCAAGAGCTGAAAATTACCGGTTACAGGCCTTTCTTATACAAATTCTCATAACAGAAATTGGTCGCGTCGATATAACCTTCCGCTCCGCCGCAGTCAAAGCGGTGACCTTCGAACTTGTATGCCAGGACACAACCGCTTTGTGCCTGCTTCATCAACGCGTCAGTGATCTGGATCTCACCGCCCTTGCCGGGCTCGGTATCAGCAATCAAGTCAAAGATATCGGCCGTCAGAATGTAACGACCAATAATGGCCAGATTGGACGGGGCATCTTCCGGTTTAGGCTTTTCAACCATGCTGTTAACCCGGTAAATACCTTCGCGAATCTGCTCGCCGGCGATGATGCCGTACTTGTGCGTCTGGTCGTTGGGTACTTCCTGAATGGCCACGATCGAGCAACGGAACTGCTTATAGAGCGCGATCATCTGCGACAGCACACCATCGCCTTCCAGGTTCAAGCACAGGTCGTCCGCCAGCACCACCGCAAACGGCTCATCACCAATCAACGGACGGCCAGAGAGAATGGCGTGCCCCAGCCCCTTCATCTCCACCTGACGGGTGTAAGAGAAGGTGCAGGTATCCATCAACTCGCGGGTACCGTTGAGATAGTTCTCCTTGTCGGTACCACGAATCTGATGCTCCAGCTCGTAGCTGATATCGAAATGGTCTTCCAGCGCCCGCTTGCCGCGCCCGGTGACGATCGCCATGTGCTGCAGGCCGGCATCCCGTGCTTCCTCAACGCCGTACTGGATCAGCGGCTTGTTGACGATCGGCAGCATTTCCTTCGGCATCGACTTGGTGGCGGGCAGAAAGCGCGTGCCATAGCCGGCAGCAGGGAATAGACATTTACGGATCATAGAAGCGTCCTTTTTTCCAATGTATAAGAGAAGCCGTCATTTTCTGCGGACAGCACAGATGCCCCCGCCAATGGGCAGAGCCTCCCAATTCTCGCTATGCTCACGGACGAAGCCATGGTCTTAAGTGTCCGGGAGCTCTGCGGACTGTTTGATTGGGTGCTTACAACGCCACACAATCAAGCCGATCAGCACACCGACAGCATTCGCCAGGGCGTCGTAAGGTGATGCTGTGCGCAGCGGCATCAGTCCTTGTGCATACTCGATCAGGATACCCGTCACCAGACAGCCCAAGGCGATCCAGCGCACGTTGACCCGCAGGAAGGCCAGCCGGCAACTAAACGACAAAGCGAAAAAGCCTATCAAGTGATGCAGCTTGTCTTCCTGGACAAAGGCTTCGGGAATGGGTTGCGCTCGCAACCCGGCTGCCAGCAAGACCGCGCCAACGCTGATGAAAATCAGAGTTCGTATCCATTGGGGAAGTTGTGTTATGCCCAGGAACAACGAACTCATTCGGTGATTTTCTCAAAGTTCTTATAGAACGCATCTTTGTCGCGGCCATTGGTCATTGTGTACAGCGAATATTGGCGGTTAAGACGCGCACCACCATCGCGGGTCAGCGGAGCCCAGACCAGGTTGGCGCGACGCATCGTGGAGACGCTCATCAACTCGTCGAAGGGGACCGAGATGTAGATACCTTTGTCGAAGCTACCCTCGCCGTACTCTTCTTTCGAGGCCGTGGTGCGGGTGACCCAGCCACCGAACTTCACGCCGTTAGTGAACTCATGCGACAGATCGATCGTGGCACCCCAATCGCGCGCCAGGTAACGTCCAACACTGACCGCCGCCTGCAAGTCGAACGGCAGTTCGGTATAGGTGGTGATGTGACCGGTCGTGGTGTTGTAATCGCGCAGACCAAAACCCTGGTCAAAGTCACGCTGGCGTACAAAGTTCAAATCAGCACCCACGGCCCAACGCTCGCCCATGGGGCGGTACAGCAATTCACCACCGACCCCGGCGAACATTGATTCCAGATAACCGCCATACACCATGCCATACAAGTCTTGATCCAATTGCTTGGCATGGTTGAGCTGAAATGTCGGCATTGTTACATCAGAGGTGATGACGTACTTGCGCAAATCGGTCCGCACTCGGGGCAGATTGCTCGGCGCGTCGTAGGTGAACTTATCAAAGTTGTTCAGGAGATTGGTGCTTATGACCCCACTCGTCCACGTGTTGCGGGTAAAGCGGTACTCTGCGTCCACATCAGCGGTCAACTGGTACAGCAAACCGTCAGGACCACCAATGTTTTGCTTGTAACCCAAGCCGATACCGTAGGTAAAAGGCTCAAGGGGCTGGGTGTACAGCGTGTTTTCAATGTGTGGCGTGGCCCGGTTCAATTCGGTGGTGCGGTGCAGGTCTGCAAGGTCCTGTTGGTTGTTCACCACTTCCCGGAAGGTTTCGCGCGGCACACTGGTTTCTTCCACGGGCATGTCGTAACGCTTGTTCACCATCGTGAACCAGTCGATGTCGTCATTCGCGCTGTTGTCCAGAATCCGGCTGGCCCGGCCTACACCTTTGGCTGAGTAGAAATAGCGCGACTGCTCGCCATACACAATCAGCTCGGAATCGCGCTGAGCAATACGCTCGACCTTATAACCGGCGTTGTTTTCCAGTCGTTTGGAAACCCCGGCCCAGTCGACCTGATTGAGGGGCGTAGTCGGCGCGTTTGCCGGAAGCGCTTCGATGGCAGGGTCGTAGCGCTTGGCCGGCGCCTTGCGGCTGACGAAGTTGGTATGAAAAGTGATGCCGAACAGCGCGGTGTTGCCGCGCTCCCAACCGGCGGTCAGATCGACAGAGTCACTTAGCTTGAAGACCGCCCCGATGTTGATGGGCGAGTCCTGCTCCAGGCTACTGTTGAACGGCTCGTGCTTGTAGTCGTTACCGTCGAACTCGAGTTTCAAGCTCAAGGGCGACCAGGGCGTCTGATAGGACACACCGCCAAACAACGCGGGCGAACCGCGAAAATACGAGCCGGTATTGACGTTGCCCGCGTCCGCGCCGGTGTTTACCGGGCGTGTATCAAAACGCTCGTCGATGTACCCCAGCGGGTTATCGAAATCACCGCGGTTACCGATGTAGCCCCAAGCAACGCCCAGGCTAAAATCCAGGTCGTAGTAACGTTTGTTCGCCACAAAGTATTCGCTGGAAAACAGGCCGGTGCCCCCGACATCCCGAAAACCGAGCGCGACCTCGGGCAACCAGTGGCTTTCTTGCCAGAGGCGGGCTTTGACATCGACCGCCTTGTCTTTATAGCTTTGGTCGCCACTGAATGATTCGGCCCCGTATTTATGGTTGCCGATAGCGGTATAACGGAAACTACCTTCCAGCCAATCAAGGGGCTGTATTGAAATGCTATAGCGCGAATAAGGGTCTGTCCGGTTGGCGTTCAAGCTGAATTCGCCGGCGGGTGCCATCCGTGCGGTGGGGGTTTGCAACAAACCCACACCACCGAAATCATTCTGAGTAAAACGCGGCTCTCCATGAGCCAAGCTGTAGGGCAACAACACTACGGCGGCAAAACGTAACTTCAAGGGGCCACCTCGGGCAGCGGTTGGGTGGCGAGAAACTGAGCAAGCTGCTCGTTCAAGTCGGGTGTGGGCAAATCCAGATCATCGTTGCGCACGGGCACCAGAATTGTGCTGCCGGCGGCGGCAATCACACCATCTTCGCGGTTCCAGGCGGCGTTGCCGACTCGCTTGACCAGGCCATCGGGCTGAATCAACCACAGGTAATCGGCATCTGCGTCGGTCACCGGCAGACAGCTTTTGAGATATTCCTGGGCTGGCTGCTGGGCGCGATAGGGCAGCGTGCAGGGCTGTTCAACTGCACCCAGGACAGTGACCGTCGTCGGGCGTAGAGGGTAAATCAGCTGGTCACCGTCACTGAGCGAGTAATTGCGGGCGAACCCAACCTCCAGCGCCACAGGGTCGAGCACCGCGACTTTTCGGCCGGTAACGGGCAGTCGGCTGACCTCTTCAAACAGACGCGCAGCCAGGGCCGCAAGGCTGCTTTTTTCTTCAAGCAAGGCCCCACGTTGAAGCAACTTCAGATCGAACAGCACGCCGGCCTTAAGGCGGGTTTGCTGCTCCAGCAGTGGCTGGTGCAGCCAGGCGGCGGCCAACCAGTAACTTTCGGCGTTCGGGCGTGCCTCGCTGACGGCATCGAGCAAGCGCGAGCCTGGCACGAACGTGAAGGATCCGGCGTTCAGTACATCACCCGTGACCGTGACGGCGGCCTGAGTCATCGTAGAACTTGCCAGCAACAGGCAAGCCGACAGCGTTTTCGAATATCTCACCGAGCCGTCTCCCGGTCAGGGCGCAATTGCACAATCTTCAAGAAAAGTTCCGGCGTGAGATGTTGTTCGCTCTGCAGGATCAAGCCATCGTCAGGCCTGACCCAAAAACGGTTGGTGGCCTTGAATCCCAGCTCGGGGATGTCGACGCGTTCATCTATGCGCTGCAACGCATAGTCCTTGTCCAGGATGGTGACGGTTTCGATGCCCTGTCGACTGAAACGACTGTTAACAGCCAGACCGACCCGCGGACCCTGATAGACATCAATCCAGCGGGTACTGCTGTAACCGTCGGGCAATTGCTGCAAGCCACGCTTGAACGGCGACTCACCGTCGAAGCGCGTGCCATCGAGATTGATGCTCAGGCCAACAGTGCGCACGACCAGACCATCGCGCATCAACAACACTTGCTTGCCGGAGGCGACCCAGAACTCCAGGTCGTCCTGCTGGCGAAGCTTCGCCAGCACACCTTCGCTGACGTCCGTGGTGACCTTGATCTGCGCATAGGGCACGGCCTCCACTTGCGCTGCAGTCACTTGCAGCGGCTGGACGCCCAGTGTGGCGGCTTTAAAGGTATCCAGGGACGCCTGCATCAACGGATTGCAGCCACACAGCAGTAAACCCACCGCCAGGCATGAGCTGTTACGCAAAGTTTTCAAAGCGGCTCAAACCTTATCGACTGCTGGCTTCACTGAGATTGTTTTGAGCGGCCGCTCCGGTACCCAGGATAGTAGCCGAGGGCAGCAACTGACTGATCAAGCGGTTCCAGCGGGTCACGCCTGCAGGGCCGACGTAGACGATGTCCTGGGGTTGCAGATCGAAGCGGCTGGCGAGAGCAAACGCGGTAGGCGATTCGGCGTCCAGCTGAAAGACCTTTGCCGGCTCGGTTTCAAGATTCTCGGCACCTCGAATGACATACAGCGCATTGCCGTTGGAGGTGGTCTGGTTCAGTCCACCGACCGTTCCGATCGCATCCGCCAGGTTCATCCGGTTGATTTTGAACGTGAGCGCCCGAGGCTGGTTGACCTCACCCATGACGTAGATCTTTTTCCGGTCGTTGTAGGGCAGGTACAACTGATCGCCGTCTTTCAAATAGACGTTGTGCAACTGCGAGCCTTTGCTGTTAAGCGAGTCCAGGTCGAGCGGATACTCACGTCCGTCCCGGGTCAGTGTCAGGCCTGCAAGGTCGGCATTCAACGGATCGACAGTAGCAGTACCCATGGCTTCGACGACAGTGAGTGGCGAAGTGGTAATGGGTTGTTGACCGGCTTTTAAAATGGCACCGGAAATCACCACTTTTTGACTGGCAAACCGCAAAACACTCAAGTCAACCTGGGGGCTGTCGACAAATTGCGTCAGGCGCTCGGCAATAAAACCGCGTAGCTCCTCGATAGTTTTACCTGCGGCATGAATATTGCCGATATAGGGGTAAAACATGGTGCCGTCCGGGCGTACTAGGCGACCGTTCGCATCGATTTGCTGTTGCGCACCCGATGGTGCAGTCAACTCAGGATGGTCCCACACCGTGATGTACAGCACATCATTGGCGCCAATCCGGTAAGCCTGCGGCTTGAACGCCAACAACTCGGCTGGCACCGAGGCTTGCACTTTTGTCGCCGCGTTCTGGGCAATCAGTTTGGGCGTTATCGGAATCAACTCGATCCGACTGCTTTCCGGTGAGCCATCACGGCCGACCTGACTGGTATCCAAGTGTTGACCGGGTGAGAACATACAGCCTTGCAGGGCTACGCCTGCAAGCACAGCGAGCGACAAACTACGAATCATGATTGAGGACACTTGTGGAGGGAACACATCAGAACTGAACCACCCGGATTGCTCCGGGTGGTGGAAGGCTATCGACCTCGCGGTACGCTTAGCGTGTACCGGTGGTGCCGGTAGTACCAGTAGTGCCGGTAGTGCCGCCGCCATTGCTGCTGCCACCACTGGATGACAGTGCAGCGGCTCCGGCGACAACCACGGCGCCGAGGCCAAGAGCAGCCTCTGTGGACAGGCTGCCCACGAGAGGGGTGGACTGATTCAAAGAAGTGTTTTTTACAGGTGTGCCTGGAGCGGAAGACGCTGCAGGGGGCTCAGCGGCTAAAGCGGAGGCACTTAAAGACAGCAATAGAGCGGAAGCAAGTAGTTTGGTCATAGTAGATTCCTTTTTGATGCATCGTCGGTATTGGCGGTGAAACTAAAAAGCGAGCGTGCAAGGCCAAAAACGCTGAGCGTCCATTAACGTTAAGGATAGTATTGATTCGAACTCGATGAGAGTGGACCTCTGGGTCATTCCTCAGTGAGGTTTATCTTGCGATTATTGCCTTAAGAATACCTGTGTAGGACGC
Organism: Pseudomonas sp. PDM30; assembly: GCF_019218985.1. Lineage (NCBI taxonomy): Bacteria > Pseudomonadati > Pseudomonadota > Gammaproteobacteria > Pseudomonadales > Pseudomonadaceae > Pseudomonas > Pseudomonas sp. PDM30. The sequence goes on along the minus strand of NZ_JAHUWM010000007.1, from coordinate 125,766 downwards.
CTGACAGGTCTGACGTTTTATAACGCGCACCCACTGTTTCTAACATTGTCCGCCCACGCCACGAGTACGGCGATGATATTCAAGACCGCTTAAGCTTTTCTTTGATAAGCAACCAAGCGAACTTGCTGTTGGTGGTCAAGTAGCGCTTCCACATCCTGCCGGGTTCCTGGATAACACGGTACAGCCATTCCAGCCCGTAATTCTGCATCCATTGCGGCGCACGTTTTACCTTCCCCGCGACCACATCGAACGTTCCGCCCACCCCCATCACAAAGGTGACCCCCAACTGATCGCGCCGGCGGTTGATAAAGTTTTCTTTCATCGGCGAGGTGATGGCGACGAACAGCAGCTGAGCACCTGAAGCCCGAACCTTCTCGACCAGTGCGGCTTCGTCGTCCCAGAAATAGCCATGGTGATACCCGGCGACTTTCAGCCCAGGGTAAAGCGCTTTCACCTTGCTGGCGGCGGTGGAAACGACCTCGTCCTTGGCGCCTAACAAGAACACCGAAAAGTGGTTGGCCGCGCTCATCTCCAGCAATTCATGAAACAGGTCGACACCCGCGACGCGTTCGGGCACTGAGTGGCCGAGAAAGCGGGCACCCAACACCACACCCATACCGTCGATATTGATGATGTCGCAAGAACGAACAGATTCGCTCAACTGAGGGTCGTCACGCATGTTTACAAGCTTGGCGACATTCACCACCACGTGCTGGGTGAACTGGCCGGCAGTAATCGCGCTACGAATTGTCTCGACGGTGTTGTCCATGGAGGCGACATCCATGGGGCAGTCCAAAAAATCGATTCTTTGCATGTTTAATCTCGTGGTCATATTTTTGCCGCGCTGTCCGAATTTGATTGAAGTATCCTAACTATCATGCAGCCTATGATGATTCCCGCTGATGCTGGTTGGTAAGATATTGCGTAAGCAATGAATAGAATAAGTAGATATGCCAAGAGCGAAAGTTTGATCGGCTTTGGTACTAGGGATAGAAGGGATAAAGTGATTGATGTGATGTACAGTATTCCGAGAAGTCCATATTTTGCGAAAAATGTAATGTAGGCGCTGTCAACGAAATTGTTTCTGGTGTCTAGCGATCTGTATTCAAACCATGTTATATCGAATGAAGTGCCAAAGCCGCTTCCAAATAAATAGTTATATGGTTTAAAAGAGGATATGACGTCTAAGGCTGGCCCATACCTAGTCGATAATTGCTGTAGTAATCCACTTGCAGTGAGACCTTCAGCTACCCTTGCGGCACCGAAATATTCAGCCAAGTATATAAATATCAGTGAGGAGATGGCCAAAATTATTACGATAGGGATAAGTTTTTTTGGGCTTTTGGCTGCAGCTAAGGCGGCTGCAATAATCGTCGCGAAGGCGAGTATTCTATACCCTGACAAAATGACTGAAAGTAATGAAGCAGTGATTGCGAGGGTCTGTCTCAGATTAAAAGCTAGTTTGCGTTCGGGGTGCCTGTGAGCCTTTGCTTTGGAGAAAAAATATATTATGAATAGTGCGGATATATATGTACTTGCATCAAAGTACTTGAAGTTGTTTGTCGTGTAATACTCGTCCTCTGATGACATTACCCCCGCGATGGAAAGTGCCAGCCAAATGAGATTTGTAGCGCCTGCTAGAGTTGCTATGGTGAGGATGTTGCGACTTGATAATTGTAGTTTTCGTGACCTGAGCAGTAACGATGCCGCGATTAACTCAAGAGCAAAAATTGCGGGCCTATAATCCCGCAAAAAATATACATCCAGGGAGGTCCCAGAGAAGACAGGGATGACTGAATAAGTTGCAATTATTAAAAACGAAATGGTTGCCCATTTGGGAACATTTATAACGTTGGCTTTAGTGGCAATGCCACTGATACTTGTCGAAATCAGTACTCCGAAGAAAAAATAGTCGTAAGAGTACAATCCGTATTGGTAAAAATAAATGGAGAAAGAGTTTGAGAATGGTAAGCAGGCAATTAACGTCAGGAAAGGTAGTAGGCCTTTTTCCCTCAGAAGGCCTAGGCATAAAAATAGAAGAGAAAGAACGATGTAAGTCATTGTAAGGCTGATCCAAGTGCTTTTAATATTTTTCTTTCTTCTGTTTCCCAGGAATACTTGTCTATCAGTTCATTGAAATGTGATTGGTTTTCGCGGTTGTTGAGAAGCTCATGACATTTTTTACTGATTTCTGTAGCGCTGGTTTCTTTAATCAATTCTCCTATGTTGTTTAATTGTATGATTTTTCTTGAGAGTGGAGAGTTAGTAGTTAGTAGAAGTGTGCGGCAGAAAATTGCGTCAAAAATTTTGTTGGGGCTGTTGAGCCTGTTGTTGAGTGAATCTCGCTTGTAAAAGGCGAATGTTATTTTGGATTCGCTCATTATTTTCTTAAGCTGGCTATTGGATATGGATCCTGTAAAGTCAACGCATGAGGCTATTTCTAAGTCACTACTCAATTGCATTAATTCTTGGATGTAAAGTGCATTTCCCCCGCCCGCTATTATTAGTCTGATATTCGGTGTAGATGTTTTTAGTAGGGAAAATGCTCGAATAATTTTATCAATTTCTCTGCCTGGATATACACCGCCACAGTAGCTTAAAATGGTCGGCTGACTTTTGGCTTGCTCTGGTAAAATATGCGCTTGGCTATTGGTGTTGTAGGTATAGGTGATTTTTTCTTTTTTTACTTTTAGTAATCGTCGAAGAAATTTTACTCTGAACTCATCTGTCGTGAACGACTTTAGGCTGTTGTTGATGGTCATCTTCTCTAAGAAGTACCAGATTGGGCGATATTTTTTGCTATAGGGGAAGTAATCTAGTCCGCAAAAAATCTCGAGTGTTTCGTAGATGTACTCAATGGATTTAAATTTTTTAAATACAGCCGCAATCAAACCTGGTATTGGGTTAACTGCGTAAATCAATTGTGGAGGTGTTTTGTTGATCCAGTGGCAAAGTTTTAATATTCCAGTTACAGATTTAAATATTTTCAATGGCTTATTTTTGGCGCTCACCGCTATAACTTTGTGTGGTTCAGTTGATGAATAGTGATTGGCTGTAATGCCTGCGATTGTTACTTTTTCATATTGTTTTTCAAGTGTGCTCTTTATTAAGGCGATTTTTGGGGTTGTTTCAATTCCAACCCCGAAGTATAGGATTACTGCAGTTCCCGAACGCTTTTTGTTATCCATGAATTTATGTCTTTTAAGAAGTTGTTGGCAACGGTGGTCTGCTTTTTAACATCGCTAAGCAGTTGTTGAGAAAGCTCATTTTGATTATTGAGGCCGATTAAGGTTTTCTCAATAATGTCATCTGGATTCAGCCCGTCACTGTAAAGGGTGCCTTGAGGTAATAAGTTGTGGATGTTTTTCAGTTTGGGTTCTATGCCAACTACTACGCTCGGTAGTCCAACTTGTGCGGGTAGCAAAACCCCGTGGGCCCGAGTGCTGACTAATATGTCGAACTCTTGTTGTAATTTGCTTATGAATGTGCTTGGTGTGCCCTTTTGAGGATCCCAGATTAGCCATTCAAAATCAGGGTGTTTATCTATAATTGCGCGGTCATGCTCGTGATATAGCGAAATGAGTTTAACTACATAACCTCGGGAAATAAGTTGGCGCGCTGCTTCAATAGTGTTTTGTAGTACATTCTCGCCGTGCTGATTTAATTTCCAATCTCGTAATATGACTCCAATAGAATCACTTTTTTCTCTAACTGGTTTCGATGTATCAATATTCCAGTGGCTAAGTAGAAAGGTCGGATCAGTATAGAGAGCAGACGTGTGAAGAAGTTTTTTGAGTATGTCGAGGCTTACAGTGTCCCGTACGGATCTGAAGTCACAGCTGAGAAAAGGACTTATGGCTTGTTCTATTTGAGTGGGCGAAGAAGTCTCAAACGGGCCCACGCCCAAACAGATGGCTGCGCTTCTTTTGTATAAAGGGTGATTTTTTTTTAGCGCTCGCAATAAAAATATCTTCAAAATATCAAAGTGAGTTAGGCCTTGTTTTCTAACTTCCAGATATTTTTTGATAAAGGGCTTTTTGGCCTTGTTCCCATTAAACTCAAAAAACTGTCCTCCACCTCCAAAAAAAAGAAAATCTGTGTTGATGGGGGCAGATATCGGCACGTAATTGCATTTGTATTTATTTAGATAGCCGACGTTATTGGGCTGCTTAACTCCTATGGATATATTTTCTTCTTTAAAGTGCGGGCGCAAGATGTTAATGCACACCTCAAGAAGGACGTCGTCGCCCAGGTTTCCCGGACCATAAGCACCTCGAATATAAGCGTTTAAAGGTTTTTTGTTAGATGGCATAGGTGTACGTTATCCAGGCGATTGGTATTAGGCTGATGTAGAATTTCTTGTCAAAGAAGCTTTTGGGTACTAAGTTGTGTTTCGAAAGTGCTGGGGCCCAAAGAATTAGATGTATAACCTGGGATGCTAAAAAGGCTTTAGCAACTCCGGTGGCTCCTGATTCATTGAAAGCCGTAAAGTAAATTAGAGAGAATATTCCCGCCCATATCATGTTGCTTAGTATGCTTAGTTTTGCAAGTTCAGCAGCTACCATTTCTCGAGATATTGAGCTCTTGAATGAGGTAAGAATGCTCGCAAGCATAAATAACATTATTGTTTGCTGAAGGTCCCCGTTTCTTACAATCGCATCCGGATAAATCATTGATAATTTATTTGTGGATAATGCAAGAAAAATTGCAATGATTACGGCAGGGTAGTAGGTGATCGAAAAGTTTATGTTTTTATTGTGTTGAGTGTCTTTCGGGCTGTTGACGAGTAGCAGAAGTAAATATCCTCCAAAAATCGTGGGCAATATACCTATGGTCATTCTCCACTGATTTGCTGTCGCAAGCAGAAAAGACTCCTGATCTCCAAATCTACTCTGTACATACCCGAGGAGTAACCAAATTACGGGCATGAAAAATAAACCGGTAAAGATGGCAGGGAGAAATGTTCTTTTCACAATGCTTAAAATTGTTGCAGAACATTTTTCTGTTTCAGTTCGGGTGGGGTTTACAAATAGCCATAGTATGGAGGTGAGAAGAAATGGAACGGTGTATAAGTAAGAGTTTCCTGAGTATGCTATAAGTGGTAGTAACGTTAATAATAGTAATAATCCTTGCAGGGTGCCAATCAAAGAGATTAGTTTAAATTTCTTTGATTGGGTTGCTGCGGCTATCTTGAAGCCGCTAGCGCCGTGTGCAATTAGAAGTACTATTGTTAATGCTGCATTGGTGAGTGAGAGAGAGGACGAGTAATATAGGTACATCGAAACAGGTACCGACATCACTCCAATTAAAGCGACTAAGGTTGCTTTGTATTTTTTGTCATGGGTAATCGTATCTCCATTGTATCTAATGTGGGTGGTGCTAATGGCCTGTTGGAATAGTGTTCCAAAGGCTGAGATGGTCGTGATTATTATTGTCAGGGTCTTAGCGTCTTCAATGGTTGCGTAGTGGGAGGCAAAAGCCCCCGCTACGACCATTGCGCCTTTTGAGAAAAGAAAGTTAATCAGGTTGCTTAAGGCGCTGTAGATAATATTTTTCATTTGTTGACGCAGCCTTTTTTGTCTGCGCGTTCACTCGTCACCATATCCCTTTTGTATCTATTACTAGGGCTCTGTCGAGTCTGTTTTTCTCAATAGCTTTGAATTCTTTGTGGTCCACCAAAAGTAAAATGATGTCTGCCTCGCGGAGGGCTTGCTCCTGACTTATTAGTTGTATTTTTTTGCTAAGGGTTTCAGGCAGTTTTTCTATGTTTGGTTCTACTCCAAATACAGCGTCCGGATATAGCTCGGATAGTTCTTTTGTAATTTCGACAGCTGGGCTTTCGCGGAGGTCATCAATGTTGGCTTTAAAAGCTAAACCAAAGCACATGATTTTTGGTTGTTTAAAGCGATCGGCTTCGCGTTTTACCTTTTCAATTACGTATTGTGGTTTTGAGTCGTTAACTTCCCTGGCACTTCTTATTAGTTTTGAAGTTTCAGGAGTTTTGCTGACAATGAACCATGGATCAACAGCGATGCAGTGTCCGCCGACTCCTGGCCCGGGTTGCAGGATATCGACCCTTGGGTGGCGGTTGGCAAGGCGGATCAGTTCCCAGACGTTGATATCCAGCTTGTCGCAAATCATCGAGAGTTCGTTGGCGAAGGCAATGTTCACGTCGCGAAAGCTGTTCTCGGTGAGTTTGCACATTTCTGCAGTGCGGGCGTTGGTGACGATGCATTCGCCCTGGACAAAAACCTTGTAAAGGCTGATGGCTAATTCGGAGCACTTTGGCGTCATGCCACCAATAACACGGTCGTTTTGCACCAGCTCGCGCAGCACATGGCCGGGCAGTACCCGTTCCGGGCAGTGAGCAATGCGGATGTCGGAGCTTTCACCGTGGGTTTGCGGAAAACTCAGGTCTGGACGGGCTTCGGCTAGCCAGGCGGCCATCTGTTCGGTAGCGCCGACGGGGGAGGTCGATTCAAGAATGACCAGGTCGCCTTTTTTCAACACCGGGGCAATGCTTTTACTGGCCGATTCGATGTAGCCCAGGTCTGGCTCATGGTCGCCCTTGAATGGTGTGGGCACCGCTATCAGAAAAGCATCGGCGGGTTCCGGCCGGGTGGTGGCGCGCAGGTAGCCTTCCGTCACCGCCGCATGCACAACCATGTCCAGGTCTGGCTCAACGATATGAATCTCTCCACGGTTGATGATATCAACCGCGTTTTGATTGACGTCGACACCGATCACTTGTTTTTTGCGCGAAGCGAAGACAGCCGCAGTGGGCAAGCCGATATACCCGAGACCAACGACGGAGATGGTTTTGAAAGGCATGGAACGTCCTTGAATAGTGATGTGTTGATACGTTTTTCAAGCGAGATAACAGCCGCGCAACGCAACGGCTGTTAAGCAAGGGAGGGGGTTATCGAGCGAGCAGCGCCTCGATGATGCGCTGGCAGGCGTTACCGTCGCCGTAGGGGTTATGGGCGTAACTCATGGTGCGGTAGGCGACCGTATCGGTCAGCAAGCGGTTCAACTCGCGGGCGATATCGGCGGTTTCGGTGCCGACCAGTTTCACGGTGCCTGCGGCAACAGCCTCTGGCCGTTCCGTGGTATTGCGCATCACCAGTACAGGTTTGCCCAGTGACGGCGCTTCCTCTTGGATGCCTCCGGAGTCGGTCAAAATGATATGCGCACGGCTCATCATGTGAACGAAAGGCAGGTAGTCCAGGGGATCGATCAGGTAGATGTTGTCAATGCCGGTCAGTAGACGATTGACGGGCTCGCGCACATTGGGATTGAGGTGCACGGGATAGACGATATCAACCTCTGGATGTTGCTGGGCAACCTCCATTAATGCCTGACAAATGCGCTCGAAGCCGTCACCGAAACTTTCCCGGCGATGGCCTGTTACGAGGATCAATTTTCGAGCAGGGTTCAGGAAGGCCGCCGGTGCAGAGGCCTGGGCAAGCAGGGCCTGATCCTGATCGAGACGTTTGACGACATCCAGCAGGGCATCGATCACTGTGTTGCCAGTGACGACGATTGTGTCTGGATCAACGCCCTCGCGCAGCAGATTGGCTTTTGACGTTTCGGTTGGCGCGAAGTGCAGGTTGGCCAACGCCCCGGTGAGTTTACGATTGCCTTCTTCCGGCCACGGAGAGTAGAGGTTACCCGTGCGCAAACCGGCTTCTACGTGCGCAACCGGAATCTGCTGGTAGTAGGCCGCGAGGCTGGCAGCAAAGGTGGTGGCGGTATCACCGTGAACCAACACGATATCGGGTTTGAATTCTGCCAGGACTTTCTTCAGCCCTTGCAGGATCGCGCTGGTCACATCGGTCAGGTCCTGACCGGGTTTCATGATGTTCAGGTCGAAGTCTGGCTCAATGGCAAACAACCCCAGTACTTGATCGAGCATTTCACGGTGTTGGCCGGTGACGCAGACTTTCGCCTCAAAGCGTTCATCTGCCGCCAGTGCCAATGCAAGTGGAGCCATCTTAATGGCTTCAGGACGGGTACCAAAAATGCATAGGGTCTTCATAGGGCGATCCATTGCTATGTTCGTAGCTTAAGGTGGAGGAATGTTTGGATGACATAACAAATGTCGTTTCGGACCGATGCTGTATAAAACAACGGCGACCCAACCTTTGTTGATCCAGAGAAATACGCCGAATTAACGGATAGCCATCGATGTGGGGCAGTACGAATTTGATTTTTGCCACGCTACCGCCCCAGGATTAATTGCCAGTCCCTGAGAGCGTCACTATTTATTAATGTGTCTGCATTTTTTTCAGCTGCAGGTAGCAAGGTGGAGTTGATATGGCTACCGCCATTCATTACTGCTCGACGGTAGCGGGGGTACAGACAGCAGTTAATTAACTAAACGTTCTCTGATTTATATTCGTAGTTGTAATAACCATAGTCGGCATAGCCATATTTGGCCGAGGCTCTTTTTTCAACACCATTGAAAATGGCGCCTTTCAAATCAACACCATTTTGTGCAAAGCGGCGCATGGTCAATTCAATTTCACGAACCGGGTTGAGCGCAAAGCGCGTCACAATCAAACTTGTACCCGACTGGCGACCGACAATCGCCGCATCCGTCACCGCCAGCAACGGTGGTGTATCCAGAATTACCAGGTCGTACTGGGCGCTGACTTGCTCCAGAAAGGCACTGAAGTTTGCATGCATTAGCAGTTCTGAAGGGTTGGGCGGTATTTGTCCGCGACCGATAACGTCAAGGTGCTCGAATTCAGTTTTATTGATCGCGGTTGCCAGGTCGCAGCGCTTGACGAGTAGATCAGAAAGCCCGTTTTCAGCGGGGGTCCCGAATACTTTATGCAAATACCCTTTGCGCATATCCACGTCGACAAGCAATACACGCTGGCCGGTCTGAGCGATGACTGAAGCGAGATTGGCGGAAACGAACGTTTTACCAACCTTGGGGCTCGGGCCGGAGATCATAAGGCGATTATTGCTGGCTTCGAGCATGGCGAAGTGCAGACTGGTGCGCAGGCTGCGCAATCCTTCTATGGCCAGGTCGGTGGGGTGACTGCTGGCCAGTATGGGGGCGGCGTTGTTAGCGCGGCCTCGGCCACTTCGGAAGGTTTTGCTTTCTTCAGTTTTTTGCAGAGTGCTGAAAGGAATGGATGCGTACACCGGTAATCCCAGCTGTTCAATTTGATCCGGATTTTCCACGCCACGATTAAGGGCTCTGCGAAAAAGCACCACTGCAGTCGCCAGGAAAGCCCCGAACAGGGTGGCGATGAGAACGATCAGTGGCTTCCTGGGTTTAACGGGCTTAAGCAGATCCACATCGGCGGTATCGATCAAGCGCACGTTGCCCACGGTGCCGGCACGCATCACATCCAGTTCCTGGGATTTATTCAGGAGCTGGGTATAAATTTCGGTACTGACTTTTACATCGCGGGTGAGGCTAAGCAGTTCTTGCTGTGTTGAAGGCAGGCCCTCGACTTTTTTGGCGAGGCCATCCTGCTTGGCTGTCAGCTCGCCTAATTGGCTGAGCAAGGCCCGATAGGCGGGATGCTGACGGGTAAACTTGCGATCCATTTCCGCTTGCTGCAATTTCAGTTCGGAGATGCTGGTATCAAGCGCCACGATCTGATCGAGAATGGCTTTGGCTTCCAGGCTGATATCGATGGATTTACTGCGAATTTGATACTTGTTCAGGGCGTTTTCGGCTTTCTCCAAGTCTTTGCGGACCTGAGGCAGTTGATCTTTTAGAAACTCCAGGCTTTGAGCGGCTTCGGCCGAAGTCCGCTCGACATTCTGCCGTACGTAGAGCTTGGCGATTTCATTGAGGATTTGAATGGCTTCAGCCGGTTTCTCGCTTTCAAGAGCAAGCCCGATCATGCCGGATTCTTTACCGCGCTCTGATACATCAAGTACCTTTTGGTACTTCAAAATACTGGTCAGACGTGGGTCACGCACAATGCTGAACGTTGTACCAGGATTCGCCTGCAACACTTCGACCTGCAGTTTGATGCCGTTCTGCTCATAGGCTTGGCCTACCTGGCTTTGGACCAGGGCATTGTCGTCTTCATCCATCAACGTGAAGTGACCGTTCTCACCGGTGACCAATGTAAGCGTCTTGCTCAGGAGCTCTTGTGGGAGCTCGAGCTGAAATATTTTCAGGGTTTCGCCACCCCAGGCAAAACTGTTCATGCCAAGCCATGGCGTTGCGACCGTATTAACAGCGTCTGGTTTGAACCGACGAGCAATAAAGTCGCCGATCACCGGAAAATGGTTCGGCTCGACGGTAATATCGAGCGATAGATTGTCGATAACCTTGCCGATGATCGCGCGCGATTTGATTAATTCAATTTCTGTGGCTGAAGGTGACTCTTTACCCAACATGCTGTTGATATCGGAGAAGCCGAGCATGTCATTTTTCTTTGCCTCCACCTGTATCAAGGCAGTTGCCTGATAAACAGGATTGGCCAGCACCGCATACGCCGTGCCAACGGCCATGGAGGCAGCAGTGATCCCGGCAATCAACCATTTATGATCGACCAGTGTCCCGAGTAGGCCCATCAAGTCGATTTCATCATCGTCATGTGAGGTTAATGCTGGAGTTTGCTGCATAAGTGGGTTCTTTTTTAACAGATATTCGAGGAGTGGTTTAGCGTGCGAGACGCCTTGCCCAGGCGGTTACTGCTTCTTCAGTCAACGCGTATGCATGCACAAAAGCAGGTTTGCCTTGACGGTAGGGATCGCTGATTTCGCGGTTGTTCTGCCACTTGCCCAGCAAGAAGACCTTTCCTCGCGCTTCAGGCGCGATCTTGAGAACACGGTCTATGTGCGACTGCTCCATCACCAGAATCAGATCCGATTCGCTGATGGCTGCATGGGTCAATTGATTGGCTTTGTGCTCTTCTGGCAGATGGCCATGCTCTTCCAGTACGATCCGGGCGGTGGGTTCGATCGGGTGATCTTGTAGTGCGCCAAGACCGGCAGAGCTAACTTCGATATCGGACTGCCCCAGTGCTGCTCGCAACAAATGTTCGGCAGTGGGGCTTCGGCAAATGTTGCCAATGCAAACGATTAGAATCTTGTTAAACAAGGCAACCTCCCTGGAAATTCCACACTTGTGGTGATGTGCAATTGGAAAGACTAAAACTATGCTTTTCTTCAATGGCACTTTTGTGACGGCTTGCAGCTATTGGGTGTGTGCCTCTTTCCGTGAGGAGTTACCGTGCTGGATGAAGCTTTTGACTGCGAAGACTCTGGCCTGCTGGAATCCGGACTTGGAGTGTGCTTGACAGTTGCTATGCTAAAAATCATAACTGGCAACCCACGACAACATCAACCATTAAATGCCACGCGAGTATTGAAAGCATATGGCAAAAAAAATTCCATACATAAAGCCAGATATTAAATAACAGTTAAATAACATTGTTGGTTCTTGCCTGACGGATTTTAACGTTTTTGGCTTTTTTGTGTTGTCCTGTATTGGAGTGTGTTAAACGTCTTGATACGTAATTTGATGCTAATGATGTTCGGGGTTTTGCCTTGGGCGAAGGGTTCACTAGCGTTCCTGTATTGCTAATAAGTTTCGTATGTTTTTGAAGGGTTACGTTTCCATGATCGGCCAACTCCGTTTTTCAGGTGCATTTCCATCCTTGGGAGAAATTCGTCGCAAGATCGATGAGAAAACCACGGAGCTACTTGACCACACAGGTGCAGAAGGGGCTGATTGTGTCCATCCATAGTGCTTCGGCTGTTCAAATGACCTTGCCTGAGAGTCTCACCTCTAGCGCATGGTATTTGGTGCAATGCAAGGCGAGCCAGGACGAGCGTGCAGAGATCAATCTGGTTAACCAGGGGTATACCTGTTTTCGCCCTACGCATCGGCGCGAGCGTGATATGCAGGGGCGCAGGAGGGTTGTTCGCGAATCGCTGTTTCCGGGTTATCTGTTTATCCAGCTCGGCTTAGGTGAGAGTTGGGCGCCTTTGCGTTCTACTCGCGGTGTATTGCGAATTGTCAGTTTTGGAGGCAAACCGGTACCCGTAGGTGATGACTTGATCGCACAACTTCATGAGCACGATAGCGGAGCCCCTGTGGAGGCTCGGTTTGCCTGTGGAGAGCGGGTGCGTATCAATGAGGGGCCTTTTGTCGATGTGGAAGCGATCTTCCTGGCGATGGAGGGCGAGCAGCGAGTGTTGCTCCTGATGACATTGCTGCAACGTGAGCAAAGAATCAGCATGCCCTTGGTTGGTATCAGTAAGCATTGACACGGAGCGTTGCTCCCGGCCTGCCAATCAACAGATACCGCCTGGCAACAAGGTCAATTGCCGTCGTCTTAGTTCCCCCTCCCCAGTAGGCATTAAGCTTTTGTCGCAGCACCAGGAAAGCAGCGGTCTCGGCCAGGGCCGCAGCTTTACGCCATGGCTGACGCTCCCGTTCGCTAATACGGTGTTTGTCGTCACGCGATTACCCGGTATCCACTTTTTAGCGGTCAACTGCTGCCGTTGCGCCTGCCTGAAGGTAAGCCCGGGCGTGTCGATATCGCCCTGAACCTGGTCAAAAAGCCGTACGGTATCGAGCGGAGACTTAAAAGAAGTTGGCGATGAGTATCGCCACGAGAGTCGACAGCAGAACAACCTGCCGGTGTTGGTGCAGTTGCAGGCATGGCTGGGAAAACCCAGCCACTAGTGACGGCGCAAGCGCACTGGGTAAATGGCTTGCGTCCCCTGGTTAGCCTGCAGGCGTCCCCTCAATAAATGTCTTTTGACAGCAAGGTGAACGGCGTCTTCACCAGGATTTTCACATCCAGCCACAACGACCAGTTATTGATGTACTTGAGGTCGATCTCGACGCGCTTCTGCATCTTGTCGATGGTGTCGGTCTCGCCGCGGCAACCGTTGATTTGAGCCAGCCCGGTGATTCCCGGTTTGATTCGATGGCGAGCCATGTAGGCGAGAATCTTGCCGGAGTAGTAGTTGTTGTGCGCAACGGCATGAGGGCGAGGTCCGACCAGCGCCATATGACCTTGCAATACATTGAACAGCTGCGGCAACTCGTCAATGGAAGTGCGACGGATAAAGCGCCCGATCGGGGTAATCCGCGAGTCGTTACGACTGGCTTGCTTCACCTCGTGATCGTCGTGCACGCGCATGGATCGAAACTTCCAGACTTTGATGACCTTTCCGTTCCACCCGTGGCGGTCCTGTTTGAAAAATACCGGACCATGGGAGGTGAATTTGACGGCCAGGCCAATGATCAACAGTAACGGGCTTAGAGCGATAATGGCCATCAGAGCCACGCTTTTATCGAACAGGCTTTTACTCAATGCGGCAGTGGGTTGGCTGGAAAGCGGGCATTCAATCAAGTGGATTGCCGGCATGCCATCCACATCACTGACCGAGTGATTGAGCAGCGTCAGGCTGTTCAAGTCCGGGACCCAGACAACATCGACGTGGGCATCCAGCAAGTCGACATACATTTCTTCGATTTGTACCGCTTCGCTCAGGGGAAGCGTGATGTACAGACGTCGGATGTCATGAGTCTTGATCAGTTCGAGCAGTTCCTCTTGCGGGCCTACAACCGGTGGTGCGCCGGTCTCCAGCAAAGGAGTGGTGTCGGAGCTTACCAGGCCGACCAATGGGAAGTGCTCGAGGGCACGAAGCTTGTTAGCCAGTCCCAGTGCCAGTTCGCCAGTACCCACAATCAGCGTTCTGCGCTCAACTTGAAGCGCCCGTTGGTAGTACTTCGAAAAACCATGCAGTGGGACGTACAACAGCGCCTGCCCGAGGTAGCTGCAGATAGCCCATATCAGAATGATTTGACGAGAAAACAGTTCATTGGCCTTACAGAGGAAGGCGACAATAGCCAGCGCTGCCAGTGTCATTGACCAACCCATCAGAAGTCTTACCAGACCCTCCAGGTAGTTGTCCTTCTTGGCGTAGACGCCACACCAGGAATAGGCTGGAACCGATGCAAGTACAGTAAGGGTTGCACATACTCGATAATAGAACTCAACCGTACCCGTCTTGTAATAAACCAGTATTAACAATAGGGCAACAACAAAGCCCAGGCCAAGAGCCCACTGTCCCCAGAAGGTCAGTCCTTTGAGAGTGGTATTTCGATTGATACGAAGATTGTTAACCATACGTTATCCCCAAAATACGTCCATTCGCGTTTCGACAGACAAAAGCCAAAATTAATGAAATAAGAGTTATTGTTCATATTAGATGGCGGAGCATTGATGATCGAAACGCCAAGAGGGCGGCGCCGTCATCAATGGATAGATTAAGTTATTAGGGGGAGCACTGTCTGACGACTTTTAACGAGAGGGCGGTGTATATGGTTGATATATCTGGGCGAGAGTGGCGTTAGAAATAGTCTGGATTCAACTTTATTAACACGGCTTTTTAAAAGGGGGGCGGGTGGAGAGGGGGGGAGATAAATTGGCGTGCTTTTTTATTGTTGTATTGCACTGCCAGGGCGAACGCCTGAATGGTTCAGGCTGATTTTTTTACGCGCACGATTTTTTGTATCAGGCAGTACCCACGATTCCTTACTGCACGGAAAAGACGTTCGCCGTTGCTGGCGTTTTTAAACTTTTCCTGTAGTCGGCTCAGGCACATTTCGAGACCCCGATAGTGTTCAGGTTCTCTGCCGATGCTGCGGATAAGATCGTCCTTGCTGACCACGCGATCTTCATGGTGCAGCATTTTTTTCAGCAGCGTGGCCTCCAGGCCAGTCAACGCAATCTCCATGCCATCTTTGGTCAGCGCGCCGTTGGCATCGCTCAGTCGCCAGGTTTCAGTCAGTGGAGCGTGCGGTTTGGACGCCTGGGAGACGCATTCCCTGGTGTCATCTCTGGCGTTGTCCGCAGTTGATGTGAAGTGAGTAAATTTCGTTACGGATTGGACTGCTTGCCATTCGGACTTGAACGTCGAAAGGATGCGCTGGGTATCATGCTTGATAACCGGAGGAACCATCTTGGCTACCTGCGGGGAAATAAATTCCATAAGCTTGGGGGCAGAAGTGGGTGGGGCAACGCCTTCATAAAACATCTTTGCCTGTGACGTGCCGTAACTGTTATATCGCTTGCTGGTCAGTAATGCCTCAAGCTCTAGTTGTAGTGCGGGGTTGTGAGTAACCACGACAAAGTATTTTCTAGGGAGGTTTGTGCTGCTATCCATGGCTCTCTCCTGATTTGCACATCTGGGTGTTGATTTAAAGGTTGTCGGCGGGGGAGTAATGGCTCCCTTGGAAGTAATCAAAGGGCAGCGCACGTGCCAGTATATGGCTGGCAGCATGCTCGACTCTGTCCGCTATAAAGGAGACTTTTGTGTTGTGAGTGAGCATGGTCATGCGTTCGTGGAGGCGATTGAATAATTCTGGATTGCCGCTGAGCTTGAGACTCAAGTCTAGAGAGGAAGTGGAAATCTTTATATAGTCGAATAGATTCAGGGTTGTAAAGATTTCGATACTTTCATCATCGATGTTGTAATCGTCGAGCGCGATTTCTATGCCGTGATCTTTCAATAGATACACGTTATGAAGGATTTTCTTTTTTTCTGCGAAGCTGACTGCCGAGAGGGGTAGTTCATTGAGCGCGATAACCAGTGTCTGGCCAAATTCGCGCAGAGCAGCGCCGGACTGTATCAACTCTTCCGTGAGCGCAGAGTTGGCGAGGTCCGACTGTTTTACGCAAACAAAACTACGGCTTAAGTACTTGCTCCCGTTAGTGGTGTCGCGATCTTTTAGTGAGAACGCAATCAGCCTGGTTTGCATCAGTACTTCACTGTAGATCCCACTCATCTGATACGCCTCTGGCGCGCAGGGCGCGGAAGCAGAATCGTCAAAATGTATTCTGATCTCGCTGGCAAACGGGCAGTCATCCCGAGTGAGGATCAATTGTCGAGACAGGTAATGCTCTGCGTGATCGTAGAATCGCACGCTCCCTGTTGCGTTCATAAAACAGAAACTCCCTTTTACATTAAGAATCAGGTTGTCGAGATCAGACCCCTGATTAAACGATATCCATGCCCACGGATACTTTGAATGGCGTTGGTTCCATACATGCCTTTTATTTTGCCGCGAAGGCGACTGATCGACTTTTCCAAGGCTCTTGGGTCATAAAAATTTATATTCAGCCCCATGATCCTGGCGATTTCATCATGGCTCAATATTTGGTTTTTGGTCTGAGAAAAAGCCTCAAGAATTTTCATTTCTGCAAACGATACATCCAGTTTTTTATACTCGCCAATCAGGCACATGCGAGTGGGGTCCAAAAGCAGATTATGCTTTTTTTGCCATTCTGGACTGTTAAAAAATTCGGACAGTACGTCAGACTTTTTGTCTGCAAAAGTATCGCAATTAATACAGTAGTCGGCCCCGGCAAAGTAATACTTCATCTTGTTGTAGGTGCCTCTACCGGTGATGGCTACGAAAATTATTGACGCCAGATTTTCGGCGCGAATATTTTCTACCGTGGTGAGGCTTTCAACAAATGCTTGAGGGCTGTCGATTACGATAAAAATTGCACGGTATGAATCAGTATTCTTGTTTCTTTTGAATGAGTTGCTATAGCACATTGCATCAACGGCAATATCCTTGCCTACGTGGCTTGCGACTAATTCCCTAAAGCCCTCAGCTAGCGTGTGGGTTCGCCCAACGGTGAGAATACCTTTCTCCTCCTTCGCGTAGCTGTGGTCTGTAGTCGTTATTTTCCCTGTAAGCATCATGCTTTGACTCGGCTGGGTGCTGGCATTTGAATGTTAAAGCACTCATTCTCGGTTGTGACTGACAATTGGTAACATTTCACTCGTTTTTCAAGCGGTCGCTACCTTTTTTAACGTTGCTGGTGATTCTCACGTGATCGTTTGCTTACCAATGGCTCAAGAGGCCTGATGGCCTATTGGAATCTCGCGGGCTGACAGGTCATATCATTGTGCCATCTTTTGTCCCGATGTCCCGGTTTTTCGCATCAATACGACCGTGGATGCCGCTAAAGTTCCCGCGGCTTGATTTTTTTCATTGGGTGCCATGAGGCAGTAGGGCTTTGTTGATTCAAGTGCGAGTGATTGCTCTTGTTTGGCTCGGAGCTATCCAATATTAACCGTTATATAACGTTCATGTTGGTGGTGTTGACCATGGACATTTCATAACATTGAGTTTTATTAGTTTGTCTAATGCGCTTTACTTTCGCGTTGGCGTTGAATCAGAGCGAAGTCGACGCATGGGTATTTGTCGTTGAGGGAGGAATTAATGGATCTTTGGACAACCATATCAGTGTTGGTTTTAGGGATGGTCGAAGGTCTGACGGAGTTTTTGCCGATATCAAGTACAGGGCACCAGATTGTTGTCGCGGACTTGCTCAGCTTCGGCGGCGAGCGAGCAATGGCTTTTAACATCATCATTCAATTGGGCGCGATCCTGGCAGTTGTCTGGGAGTTCCGTCGCAAGATTCTCGAGATCGTTACCGGCTTACCGACTCAACGCAATGCACAACGTTTCACCTTGAATCTATTGATCGGCTTTCTTCCGGCAGTGGTCCTGGGGGTGTTATTCGCCGATAAGATCCATGAGTATCTGTTTAATCCAATCACTGTAGCAGTGGCATTAGTGGTGGGTGGCATCATCATGTTGTGGGCCGAGCAGCGGGAACATGTGGTGTCTGTCGAGCATGTTGACGATATGCGCTGGGCCGACGCCCTCAAGGTCGGTTTCGCGCAATGCCTGGCGATGATCCCGGGCACCTCGCGCTCCGGATCGACGATTATCGGCGGGTTGCTGTTTGGCCTGTCGCGTAAGGCTGCCACGGAGTTTTCGTTTTTTCTGGCGATGCCGACCATGGTCGGTGCAGCAGTGTATTCAGGCTATAAGTATCGGGATCTGTTTCAGGCTGGCGACCTGCCAGTATTTGCGCTGGGTTTCGTGACGGCGTTCTTTTTCGCCATGATCGCCGTGCGTGGTTTGCTCAAGTTCATCGCCAGCCACAGTTACGCCCTGTTCGCCTGGTACCGGATCGGATTCGGTTTGCTGATTCTGGCAACGTGGGTATTCGGTTGGGTTGACTGGACCGAAGCTGCAGCGCTCTGACACTTGCACCAGGCTGCAGGACATGCAGCCTGGTCGCAGGGCAGCGGCTAACCGTTAACGCCCCTCAAGCAACTCCGCCGCTTGATCCAGCAAGGCCAAAGGTTCTTTGGCCTTGTGAATATCCACCGACAATAACTGCCGAAACTTGCGTGCTCCCGGGAACCCGGTTCCCAGTCCAAGCACATGGCGAGTGATGTGGTGCATCGAACCACCTGCTGCGATGTGCGCCGCTATATAAGGACGCAACTGCGCCAGCGCCTCAGCCCGGCTGATCACCGGCGCCGCGCTGCCGAACAGTTGCTGGTCCACCTCGGCCATCACATAAGGGTTGTGATACGCCTCGCGGCCCAACATCACGCCGTCAAACGTCTGCAAATGTTCGTGGCAAGCCTCCAGCGACTTGATCCCGCCGTTGAGGATAATCTCCAGCTCAGGAAAATCCGCCTTCAACCGCGCTGCCACGTCATAACGCAGGGGCGGGATGTCACGGTTCTCCTTCGGCGACAATCCCTCCAGAATCGCGATCCGCGCATGCACGGTAAAACTGGTGCACCCGGCATCCCGCACCGTGCCGACGAAATCACACAGCTCCTCGTAACTGTCCCGGCCATTGATCCCGATACGGTGCTTGACCGTCACCGGAATCGACACCGCATCACGCATCGCCTTCACACAATCGGCCACCAACTGCGGATGTCCCATCAGGCACGCGCCGATCATATTGTTCTGCACCCGATCACTCGGGCAGCCGACATTCAGGTTCACCTCATCGTAACCATGCTCCTGCGCCATGCGCGCGCACGCGGCCAGGTCCAGCGGCACACTGCCACCGAGCTGCAGCGCGAGCGGATGCTCGGCTTCGTTGTGCCGCAGGAAACGCTCGTGATCGCCGTTGAGCAGGGCACCGGTAGTGACCATTTCGGTGTAGAGCAGGGCGTTTTTCGACAGCAGGCGCAGGAAGAAGCGGCAGTGGCGGTCTGTCCAATCCATCATGGGCGCAACAGAAAACCTTCTGGATACCGAATGTGCTGGAATTTCTAGGTTTTCTGCGGGTTTAGTCAGCATTTAGCTACTTCTCATTTGCCACTGTTTGCTACGGTTTTTGCTTATTTTGGGATGGTCGTTGCTACAATGTAGCAACTAAAACCAGCCGTGTAGCAAAATCCATGGGATCAATCACCGTTCGCAAGCGCAAGGATGGCTCTGCAGCGTACACCGCGCAGATTCGCATCATGCAAAAGGGTGTGACAGTTTATCAGGAAAGCCAGACGTTCGACCGTAAGACCACGGCTCAGGCCTGGATCAAGCGGCGCGAGACGGAAATGGCCGAACCTGGCGCGATTGCCAAGGCCAACCGTAAGGGCGTGACGGTCAAGGAAATGATCGAGCGCTACCTCGGGGAGTATGAAAAACTCCGGCCACTGGGCAAGACCAAGCGCGCCACCCTCAAGGCTATCAGCGAAACCTGGCTGGGTAAGCTCGAAGATAAGGACATCACCAGCCAGAAGCTGGTGGAGTACGCCAACGACCGGATGCAGAGCGACGGCATTCAACCGCAAACCGTGGGTAACGACCTGGCACACTTTGGCGCAGTGTTATCTATTGCTCGACCCGCCTGGGGATATGATATCGACCCCATGGCCATGCCGGACGCACGCCGCGTGTTGCGCAAGATGGGTGCCGTATCAAAGAGCAAGGAGCGAGGCCGTAGGCCCACACTGGAAGAGCTTGATAAAATCCTGACCTACTTTGTCGATATGCGGGCGCGTCGTAAGCAAGAGATCGACATGGTCAGGGTGACTGCTTTCGCACTGTTCTCAACGCGTCGACAGGAAGAGATCACCCGGATTCGTTGGGACGCCATGGACGAGGCTCGCCAGTCGGTGCTGATCACCGACATGAAGAACCCTGGGCAGAAATATGGCAACGATGTTTGGTGTTATGTTCCGGACGAGGCTTGGAAGATATTGAGGTCCATGCCGAAGATCGCCGACGAGGTGTTTCCATATAATGCCAGATCCGTATCCGCGTCCTTTACCCGGGCCTGTCATTTCCTCGAAATCGAAGACTTGCATTTTCACGACCTGCGCCATGATGGCGTGAGTCGGCTGTTTGAAATGGGGTGGGATATTCCGAAAGTAGCCAGCGTGTCGGGCCACCGAGATTGGAACTCGATGCGACGCTATACGCACCTGCGGGGGAATGGCGACCCGTACAAGGATTGGCCGTGGTTGGAGAGAGTTGTAACTGGCCCCGTGATTGGGGCCATGTCCCATTAAGATGCTCGGTGTATACCTCGACCCATCAGTTTTTCGTGCTCGGCCTTGGCCTTGCTGCGCTGAGCGTCGAGGTAGTCAGCCAGGTCAGACAGGTGGACACCTCGCGCGGATTTCTGGCTGCTCTCCATTGGCACCAGTGTTAGGTCTATCTGGCCAGCCGCGACCTTGAGCTTCATTTTCTCCGGCGTCAGATGGCTGAAATAGTCAGCGCAGACTCGCTCAAGCGGGATGATTGCCTGGCCATTGTACTGGGCCATTAGCAGGAAGGCCGTATTCATACCGCACCTGTTATCGACTTCCTGGCCATGGCCAGTTCGTGGTCAAGAGCAAAGACCCGCTGCATCAAGTTGAGATTGGTGTGTTCGCCGCCCTCACTGCTAGTGTTGTTCCAGTTTTTGCTGGTGACGCGAAGCAGCTTAAGGATGTTCATGTAGATGTAATGCGGGGCGGCCCCCACCGCCTGTACTGATTTCTCACTGTCCGGTTCGTAGGGCGTTTTGTACCAATGGTTATGAGTGCAGAGGTTTATCTTTGGCACTTTGGATTTGAACAATTTCTTATCCAACTGCATGAAGCAGGTGAGCACTGGGGAGCGCTTGATTCGGGCCGGCTGGAAATGCTCAGTTAAAGTTATTGCCTCCATGGTTACCTCCCCAGCCGAGCAGGCTGATGTCGATGTTCTTTTCCTGCAGCATTTTCAACGATAGGAACAACATTTCACGGCCACCCCCCATATCGGCATACGGTTCGCACTTCACAAAATAGGGTTCTTCGACGATCAGCTTGGCGAACTGTACGCCGCTGCTGATCACCGGCGCGCTGCGGTCATCCACATTGCAATACCGCGTGTAAATGGCATGGGACAGGACCGGGTCGAGAATCAGGTACTCGGGAGTTACTGAGTAGTGTTGGCCCTCGGTCAGATGCACGTGGCCGGCGCCGCGCTCCTGGGCGCTGCGCGAAATCGCCACGATGATTGCGATCTTCTGCAGCACCAAGTCAATCTCACTCTGTACATAGCCATCGCCATCCTCGCCATACCGCTCGATTATCGACTTAATCACTGCATCCAACTCAGGCATCGCTTTGAACAGGTGAAGTTGCCCACAAATCTCAGAGAGTATCCACAGACCCAACAAGACCACCTGATACGAGTAGCGCGGCCGGTCGTCCATGTCTTCTGGAAGTTGCAGCGAGGCTTTTTCCATCAGTTGATTGATCTCTTCAAGTGACATGGTCAAGCTGGTGGCCATGATCGCTTTGTCAGCAAACGTCTACGAAATCCGAATCACGCTGATCCCGTCTGCCATGTGTTCACCATTCTGCCCAACGTCGACACTGAAACGCTCCTCTGTCACGCCTGTGAAACCCTTGCATCGTTGAACGTCTTGACCACTGACCTGGCTTGCAAGCTCGAAGGTTCAACACGCAGTTTGGCGCTGTCGATTCAGCAACTGGCGGTGGTGGGGGAGTTGTTGGTGAATCGGGCATTGGACAATGTCGATCCACAAGGTAGTGGATGTGAGAGATCGCCAGGTGCGCACGGTTCCTGAACCAACGCTGTCACCCTCCAAAGTTTCATGTTGCCCAGCACAGACGAGGCATAGGATGACCGCCAAACGCCATGCCCCGCGCTTCAACCCACAGGAATCAAAAAATGATCGCAAACCTCGTCAAAGTCTCGCTGCTTGCCGGTGCTTTGTTGTTGAGCGCCTGTTCGGGTGTGAGCGCCCATCGTGATTATTCGGCCGACTCGGTGCAGCCGGCCGGGTTTGGCCCGGGGCCGACCAGCAGCAATCCCGACAAGATGAATTTCCATGGCAGTGCGCTCGGCAATAGCTTTGGCGAATACGGCTCAGGTTTGCTGCACGACGATTGATACGCGCTCCGCAATGAAGAAGGGCGCTCCTTTGGGGGCGCCCTTTGTTGTGCGAAAAAAACGATCCGTTACTTGGCGTCAGGCACCGCCAGCCATTGGCGCAGAATCTTCTGGTAGTTGCCTGTCGCCTTGGCCAGGTGCAGCCACTGATCGACGTACAGCTTCCAGGTGATGTCGTCGCGGGGCAGCAGGTAGGCTTTTTCGCCGTATTGCATGTAGTGGGTGGGGTTGACCGCGCACAGGCCCGGCTTGAGCTTCTGCTGATACAGCGCCTCGGATGCGTCGGTGATCATCACGTCGGCTTTTTTATCCAGCAGTTCCTGAAAGATGGTCACGTTGTCGTGCAACTTCAATTGCGCCTTGGGTAGGAAGGCGTGGACGAAGGCTTCGTTGGTACCGCCGGCGGGTTCGACCAGGCGAACCGTTGGCTGGTTGATCTGTTCGACGGTCTGGTACAGCGCCTGGTCTTCGCAGCGCACCAGCGGGATTTTGCCGTCGACGTCCAGGATGCTACTGAAGAAGGCTTTTTTCTGCCGTTCCAGGGTGACCGAGATGCCGCCCATGGCGATGTCGCACTTGCCGGCGAGCATGTCGGGCATCAGGGTTTTCCAGGTGGTGGGCACCCACTCGACCTTGACGCCAAGGCTGTCGGCCAGGGCTCGGGCCATGGCGATGTCGATGCCGGAGTATTCGCCGTCCTCGGCTTTGAGGGTGTAGGGCTTGTAGTCGCCGGTGGTGCAGACTCGAAGTTGTCCCTGTTGCATGACGCTGTCCAGATGCGAAGGTTCTGCCTGGACGCCAAGGGAAAGTGCGAGCAAGCCGCCGAGCATCATTGCTCTTTTGATTTTCGTCATTGTTATCGGGCTTTTGTGCTGGAGTGGTTTTGAAAGGGGAGTGTAGTGAAACTTTCACCGGTGTGAAAAATCAACGCCCCTGAAGATGACTCACTCCACTTCCGGGCTCAACGTACCCAGCCACGCCACCAACCCCACAATCAATATCGCCGCGGCCATTTCCACCCACACACTACGCCGAAGTGCATGGGCTGCCACGCGATACTGGCCCTCTCGCAACGACCGCTCCAGCAAGGGGCCAAGATAGAAGCGGTTCAGCGCCGCCAACACCAGCATCCCGGCAAACAGCAGAACTTTGATCGCCAGCAAAATTCCGTAGCGGCTGAGTAAAACCTCATCGAGTTTCGGTCCGACAATGAAGAGGTAGTTCACCACGCCCGTCACGGTGATGATCACAACGACCAGCGCACCGACAAGCTCAAATCGCCTGACTGCGTGAGCCAGCAACCGTATGTGCGCTTCGGTTTGCAGGGCCCGGGGTTGCGCCATCAACGCAAACGCCAGCAACGCGCCGAGCCAGACACCCGCCACCAACAGGTGCAGGATGTCCGTAGCGAAATGCCAGTAACGGCGACTGCCTTCGTCCATGGCGCCATGCCCGCTCCAGGCCAGGCTGGCGAGGGCGATGCCGCCGGCCGTGGCGGCGATCACCAGGCTGATGCCGGGGGCGCGTGGGTTGAATATCAACGCCAAACCCGCGACCGCTAATGCAATCATCCGCACGGCCCAGGCCAACCCGACGTCTGTCTCGAACAGCATCATTTCGAGGTGAGGGCGCAACTCGGTAACGTCTGATTCACCGCTCATGACGCGGACCATCAGCACCATGCCGGCGATGGACAGCAGCGCGCCGAGCCCGGCTGTTCCCGTCAATAACCGGCGAAAGGGCAAGACTGTCCCGGATAGCCGTTCCTGTCCCTTGAAGCTGTAGAGCCCGAACAGCGCCACGCCAAACAACAGCATCAAATCCACATACAACACAAACCGCAGCACGACGTTGGCCGAGTCGCTCATCGATCATTTCACTTTGAAGGTGACGTTGCCGGTGATCGGGTGGGTGTCCGACGACACCGCGCGCCATT
This sequence comes from Pseudomonas sp. PDM30, assembly GCF_019218985.1. Classification (NCBI taxonomy): domain Bacteria; kingdom Pseudomonadati; phylum Pseudomonadota; class Gammaproteobacteria; order Pseudomonadales; family Pseudomonadaceae; genus Pseudomonas; species Pseudomonas sp. PDM30. The sequence continues at coordinate 101,599 of NZ_JAHUWM010000007.1, read as the reverse complement.
CGACCTTGTAGGTGCCGGCAGCCAGGGGCGCTGCCGGGATGATGAACATGGTCTTCGGATCGCTGCCGCCGCTGACTTTGGCCTTGACCGGCATCGGGGCATGGGCCATGCCGGACATTTCGGTCATCAGCAGTTTTGCACCGGAAAACTGGGTGACGAGGTTTTCGGAGAAGTGCAGTTCGATCTTGTCGGGTGATGCACCTTCTACGCCTTCCGCCGGGGTGGAAGAGAGTAGTTTGGGGTGCGCTTGAGCGAGGGTGCTAACAAGCAGGCCGCTGAGCAACGCGACTGCGATAGCGGTGGGTTTGAAGATGCGCATGCAAGGTCCTTTACCGCTCGAAGCGGTTGTTGTTGGTTTTGGGTGAGTCTGTTCAGAACCACATCCGAACACCGAGCACGAGGCGGGTTTCGCTGCGGTCCTCGCCTTCGTCGTTGGCATAGTCGGCGGTGTTGCCGTAGGTGCGGTTCCAGGTCACGCCGAGGTAGGGCGCGAATTCCCGGCGGATTTCGTAGCGTAGGCGCAAGCCAGCCTCGGTGTTGGACAGCCCCGCGCCGATGCCCCGTTGCGGATCGTTTTTGCCGTAGGCGTTGAGCTCGACGGTCGGCTGCAGGATCAGCCGATTGGTCAGCAGGATGTCGTAGTCGCCCTCCAGCCGCACGGCGCTCTGACCGCCTTCGCCGATGAAGGCCGTGGCTTCGGCCTCGAAGTTGTACAGCGCCATGCCTTGCACGCCGAACGCGGCCCAGGTTTGCGGGGCACCGGGTTTGAAGTCCTGGCGCACGCCGCTGACGACGTCCCACCACGGGGAAATGGCGTGGCCCCACAGGGCCTGGATTTCCGCGTCCTCGGTCACGCCGTTGGTGCGCTCGCCTTCGGAGCGCAGCCACAGGCGATCAATGTCACCGCCGACCCAACCGGACAAGTCCCAGGCCAGGGTGCTGCCGTCGTCGGCGTCCTGCCATTCCAGTTTGTCGGCGAGGAAAAAGGAGTTGAGCGTGCTGTCATGTACGTGGTGGCCGGCGGGATCGGCATACACCGCAGCGCGATCGGCATCGGTCAGCACCGGGATCGGCGTGCGGCTTTCGCTGGGGGTGGCGGGCTGCATCTGGCCCTCGTCCATGCCTTGCATCTGGTCGTGGTTCATCTGGCTATGATCCATGCCTTGCATCTGGCCGTGGTCCATCTGGCTGTGATCCATGCCTTGCATGTCATCGCTGGCGGCCATTGCCGTCGAGGTCACGAGTGCGAAAAAAACCGGGGTGAATCGAATCATGGGGCGCACCTCATTCTTCCACGCGAACTTCACGGAACATGCCCATTTCCATGTGGTACAGGAGATGGCAGTGATAGGCCCAGCGGCCGAGCGCATCGGCCGTGACCCGATAGCTGCGCCGGGAGCCCGGTGGCATGTCGATGGTGTGTTTGCGCACCATGAACTGGCCGTTTTCGTCTTCGAGGTCGCTCCACATGCCATGCAGGTGGATGGGGTGCATCATCATCGTGTCGTTGACCAGCACGATCCGCAGCCGCTCGCCGTACTTGAGGCGCAACGGCTCTGCATCAGAGAACTTCACGCCGTTGAACGACCAGGCGAATTTTTCCATGTGGCCGGTCAGGTGCAGCTCAATGCTGCGGCCAGGCTCGCGGCCGTCCGGGTCTTCGAAGGTGCTGCGCAGGTCGGAGTAGGTGAGTACGCGGCGCCCGTTGTTGCGCAGGCCCATGCCGGGGTCGTCGAGTTTCGGTGAGGTGGACATGGCTTGCATGTCCACCAGCGGGTTGTCGGTTTCCGAGGCCGGGTGGGACTGCATGCCGGGCATATCGCCCATAGCCATGTTGCTGTGATCCATGCCCGCCATGCTGCCGTGGTCCATGCCGCCCATGCCCATGTCATCCATGGTCACCAGGGGGCGCGGGTCCAGTGGCGGCAGCGGCGCAACCAGTCCTGTCTTCACCGCCAGGGTGCCCCGTGCGTAGCCGGTGCGATCCATCGCTTGGGCGAACAGGGTGTAGGCCGCTTCGGTCGGTTCGACGATAACGTCGAAGGTTTCCGCCACGGCGATGCGAAACTCGTCGACGCTCACGGGTTTGACGTACAGGCCATCGGCGGCGACCACAGTCATTTTCAGGCCGGGGATGCGCACGTCGAAGTAGGTCATGGCCGAGCCGTTGATGAAGCGCAGCCGCAGCTTTTCCCCGGGGCGGAACACCCCGGTCCAGTTCGAATCCGGCGCCTGGCCGTTCAACAGGTAGGTGTAAGTGGCGCCGCCGACGTCCGCCAAATCGGTGGGGTTCATCTTCATCTCGGCCCACATTTTGCGGTCGGCGACGGTCGGCCCCCAGCCTTTTTCGCTGACGTCGTGGATGAAGTCGCCCACGGTGCGTTTGTTGAAGTTGTAGTAATCGGACTGTTTTTTCAGCGTCTTCATCAGGCCGACCGGGTCTTCGTCGGTCCAGTCGCTGAGCATCACGACGTAGTCGCGGTCGTACTGGAACGGCTCCGGATCTTTGGCGTCGATCACCAGCGGGCCGTAGACGCCGGATTGTTCCTGAAACCCCGAATGGCTGTGATACCAGTAGGTGCCGTTCTGGCGCACCGTGAACTGGTAGACGTACATGCCGCCGGGCTCGATGCCCTTGAAGCTCAGCCCCGGCACGCCGTCCATGTTGGCCGGCAGCAAGATGCCGTGCCAGTGAATGGACGTGCTGTCCTTGAGTCTGTTGCGCACCCGCAGTGTCACCGTATCGCCTTCACGCCAGCGCAGCAGCGGGCCGGGGATGCCGCCGTTGATGGTCATCGCGGTGCGTGGGTTGCCGCTGAAGTTGACCGGGGATTCGCCGATGAACAGGTCGAAATCATTACCGGCCAACACCTGCGGTTCGCCGGGACTGCTGATTGCCCAGGCCGGCGTGCGCCATAACCCGAGGCCGCCGAAGAGCCCGCCGATGGCCAGGCCTTTGACGAAGGTGCGTCTTGAAGTGTGGGAGTGCATGCCGTCTGTTCCGCCCGTCAGCCTGTTGAACTTGTCGATGAGGCTAGCAGGCGGTGCCTTTCAGCTGGCTGAGGCGAAGATTACAGTTTTGACAGGTTGGGCGTCGCTTACCGGCGTGAAGTGGACTTTTCCCTTGAGGCCACCGTGTCGCCGCTGCAGTTGATGTAGGAAGACGACTTCAGCCAGCGTTGGTCCGGGTAGTAGGAAAACAACAATTGCCCGTCCTTCATCGAATCAATCAGCCGATGGGCAATCGCCGGTCTGACGGCCGGGCAACCCAGGCTACGGCCGATGCGGCCATTGGCGCGGGCCAGCACCGGGCTGACATAGGGCGCGCCGTGAATGACGATGGCCCGGTCAAAGGCGTTATCGTTGAAGCCGGGCTCCAGGCCTTCCATGCGCAACGAGTAGCCGTTCTGTCCGAGGTAGCTTTGCTGGGTGCGGAACAGACCGATGCTGGTGGCGTGGCTTTCGTTGCGGTTGGAGAACAGCGTGGCCATGTTTTCACCGCTGTTGCGGCCATGGGCGACCAGTTCGTGAAACAGCAACTTGCGCCGTTTAAGGTCGAAGACCCACAGGCGTTGTTCGGTCGAGGGCAGGGAGTAATCGATCACCGCCAGTCGTTGGGCGGGGGCGACACCTTGGGCACGGCTGCATTGAGTGGCACGAACGGCCAGGGCAATCACTTTGGCGTCGGCGCCGGGTGCTGCTTTGACCAGCGCGTTTTCAAGCGAATCGGCGTAGGCTGACGTTACTGAAAGGCACGTCAGTAAAATGGCAAATAAAAGGCCAAAGCGGATTAGCGCCATAGTCGGGTCTCATCATGATAATTTCGAGTCTAGCAGCGAGCGGAAAACTAGCCGTTTGAAACGGGGGATTAAGGATTATCCATGGTGCAGTTAACAAGGTCATTCGTCATAAGCCGCATATTTTTTATGGGCTTTCTGATCAGCGGTGCAGCGTTTGGGCAAGTTTCGCCGATTGAGCCGGTATCTGCGGCGAGCAGCACAATCGATGCCGCGGCGCCCGACGACGCGGTCGGCCAAGCGATTCAAGCGACCCTGGAACCGCTGCGATCGGCCTTTCCGCCGTTGCTCACGTCCAGGCGCCATCAGCGTGTGGATGTCAGTCGGGTGGTGCTGGATTTCTATATGCATCGCAACTATCGCGCCGCGTGGACGGATGATCGTGACGTGGCGCAATTACTCAAGAGCCTCGAAGCCACCCGGATCGACGGCCTGAATCCGGCGGATTTCCGCATCACCGAACTGGCTCAGGCCCATGAGTCGCTGGTGGCTGCCATGCCTTCCACGGCGCAACGGGCGATGTTCGATATGGCGGCGACCCGCACGTTCATCACCGCGCTGCTGCAACTGCGCCGGGGTAAAGTCGATCCGTCGCGGCTGGACATTCACTGGAATTTCGATCCTGCCGGCGGCAATGCCCACGAGGACATGAACAACCTGTTCGCCGCCCTCGATGCCCATGACGTTGCGCGTGCATTCGCCGATGCGCCTCCTCAGGAAGAGATTTACCGCAATTTGCGTGAAGGCCTGGCCCGGTTGCGCCAGGTCCATGATGCGGGCGGCTGGCCGAAAGTCACTGAAGGGCAATCGCTCAAGCCCGGCATGGACGGGGTGGCGGTGGCTCAATTGCGTGCGCGTCTGGTGGCGGGCGGTTACCTGGACGCGCACCTGTCGAAAAAAGCCGGTTACGACGACAAGGTCATTGCCGCGGTGAAGAAGTATCAGGCCGAGCAATACCTGGGGGCCGATGGCGTGGCGGGGGCGGTGACGTTGGCGGCGCTGAACGTGCCGGTCGAGGCGCGGATCGATCAGGTGCGGGTCAACATGGAGCGCGCCCGGTGGCTTTTGTACAAACTGCAGGGCACGTTTGTGATCGTCGATATCGCCGGATACAAGGTGGCGATGTACCGTGACGGTCTGCCGATCTGGCGTTCGCGAGTGCAAGTCGGCAAGCCGGTGCGCAGTACGCCGGTATTCCAGGCCGAAATCACCTACATCACGTTCAACCCGACCTGGACCGTGCCGCCGACCATCCTCAAGCAGGACGTGATTCCGAAAGTCCAGAACGATCCGGGTTATCTGGCGGCCAACCGGATTCGCGTGCTGGATCGCGAAGGCAATGTGCTCGATCCGTCGAGTGTTGACTGGAGCAACCCGCGAGGCATCCACCTGCGTCAGGATGCCGGCCCCGACAGTTCGCTGGGGCAGGTGGTGATCCGCTTCCCCAACGACTATGCGATTTACCTGCATGACACGCCGCACCGCGAGCTGTTTGCCAAGACAGTCCGGGCCACCAGTTCAGGCTGCATCCGCGTGGAAAACCCCTTGCAACTGGTCGAGCTGTTGTTTAACGACCCGGTACGCTGGAACAGCGCCGGGATTCAAAAACAGTTGGCCAATGGCAGGACCGAGAACATCCCGCTACCGGTGAAAGTGCCGGTGTTGTTGGCTTACTGGACCGTGGACCTGAGCAATGACGGGCGGGTGACGTTCAAGCCCGACATTTATGATTACGATGCCAGGGTGCTGCAGGGCTTGAGTCAGCCTACGAAATTGCCAGCTCTGGACTTGCGTCGCGCAGAGATACCGCTGGTGGTGACGGGGCAGAACAAGCAGTAACGAAAGACTGGAAACGGGCGCCGGAGCGTATTACTGATCACTTAACACACGAAACCTGTGGGAGCGAGCTTGCTCGCGATAGCGGACTGTCAGGCACCCCTTACGTGACTGTCCAACCGTCATCGCGAGCAAGCTCGCTCCCACAAGATTTGCGGTGTTCAAACACTTAACTGACTGGCATTAGCCCCTAAAGCGCCAACCCTTGTTGCACCACGACAAGCAGATCAGTTTCAGTCAGCGCCACTGCGTCCAGCTGTGTGGTGGCCTGCTCGATCGTTTGTAGCCACCAGTGTGTTTCACCGTGTTCGTCCACGGTGCGCAACAGGGCGAGTTCGTTGTCTGTTGTGTGGATCTCGACCCGCCCCTCACCGTCGGCGGTGAAGCGTGCAACCGGGTCAAAGGTAATGCTGTGCCCGTTGCCGGTGATCACCAACTGGTCGATGGCGTAGTCGCAAGCGTCGCCATCGGGGTGGCTCTCGAAGACGTGGGTGGGGTTGCGCCGCAGGATCAGGCCCGCTTCGGTCAAGGGTTGTAGCCAGGTCTCTATCCGTTGATACAGTTCGTAGACCTGGCCCGGCCAGCCATCGATCGCCTGATCCGCGCTGGCCAGCCGTGTCTGTTTCAATTTTGCGGCGAGTTCGTCTGCCTTGCTCATGTCGATTCCCTGTATTGAGGTTTGTCTAATCGTAGCTCGTTGACGCACAGCTAGCGCTTGCCCTGGGTCATGTTTGCAGCGCAGGCAGGGTGCGGACATTGTGTCCGGGCAGCACCGACGGGCGGTTTGATACCGCTGGGCAAGTGGCCACCCATTTGTCCTGGATAACCCCGTAAACTACGCCACCCGAAGACTGAGGGCTTTGGGTCGTTGCCCATGCCTTGCCCCCGACAGGATGAACTTTTGCCCACGCGCTTTAACGACCCGGACCACGCCCCTGGCATCGCATTGAAACGCATACCGCTGCGCAAGGCCGCGGTATTGTTCATTGCCACGGTGTGCCTGTGTCTGTGCGGTTTGCTCTACCTGCAACTGGAACAGTCCCGTCGCCACGACCTGAGCCTGGCGCAAGTGGCGTCTTCGAACCTGACGCGGGCCATGGCGCAGCAAGCCGAAGACACCTTCATGAAGGCCGACCTGGTGTTGACCAGTCTGGTGGACTGGATTCAGGTCGACGGGTTCGGTCCGGACCAACGGCCACGCTTGCAGCAGACCTTCGCTCGGCGCGTGCTGGCGCTGGATCAGTTGCACGGCATCCTGCTGTTCGACGAGAAGGGCCAGTGGGTGGTGACCTCGTTTGAAAATCTGCCTCGGGGGCCCGGCGTCGCCGATCGCGAGTACTTCAAGTATCACCAGCAGAACGTATCGTCGGTGGCGCATATCGGCCCAGCCATTCGCAGTCGGGAAAACGGTGAGTGGATCATTCCGGTTTCCAAACGGGTTAACGACAAGAGCGGCCGTTTCCAAGGCGTATTGCTGGCCGGGATCAAGATGTCGTACTTCGACCAGTTCTTCAAAAGCTTCAGCCTCGACGACAACGGCTCGATGTTTCTCGGCCTGACCGATGGCACGCTGTTGGCGCGTCGACCTTTTGTGGAGGCGCAGATTGGCACGTCGCTGGCCCAGAGCGAGATTTTCCAGAAGTCCCTGCCATTGGCCAGCTCCGGCAATGCGATGTTCACATCCATCATCGATGGTGTGACACGCCTTTACGGTTACCGACAGCTGGAGGCGTATCCGCTGGTGGTCACGGCGGCGTCGTCCACGGAATCCATTCTCGCGGGCTGGTACGACACGGCGTTTCGCTCCAGTCTCATTGTTGCCCTGGTATTGCTGGGCGTGGGGCTGTTCGGGTGGGTGTTCCTGCATCAGGTGCGTGTTGGCGAGCGGGTCGAGTCGGATTTGCGCAGGGCACAGCAAGCGCTGGAGCTGATCGCCACCCACGACAGCCTGACCGGATTGGCCAACCGCCGATTGTTCGAGCGGGCGCTGGACGTCGAGTTCGGGCGCGGCGCCCGGCAGGCGAGCCCTTTGAGCCTGATCATGCTCGATATCGATTACTTCAAGCGCTACAACGACACCTACGGCCACGTGGTGGGGGATCACTGTCTGGCCGAAGTGGCACGCGCGCTGAAGAGTTGCTGCCACCGCAAGGCCGATCTGGCGGTGCGTTACGGCGGCGAAGAGTTTGCGGTGCTGCTGCCGGACACCGACATCCACGGCGCCATGACGATTGCCGAGCAGATCCGCCGCAGCGTCATCGACAAGAACATCAGCCACACCGGCTCGCCCAATGGCTACGTGACGGTGAGTCTTGGTTGCTATTCGTTCGTGCCGTCGGGGCGTGACAGCATGGATGTGTTTGTCGAGCGGGCGGATGCGGCGTTGTATCAGGCCAAGCATTCGGGGAGAAACCGCGTGGCAACGTTGTCGATGGCCGGTGGCGTCGAGGCGTTGATGCGCTCCGACCGTTGAGGTGCTGTTGCTGCCGGTGGTCTGTCTCCCTGGTCTGGCGGAATTGATCGTCTAGAGTTCCGATTGTTCTGTCGATCCCGGCAGACATCCACTCGCATGGACGATCGCCAACATGTTGATACCTCAAACGTTGACAGCCGTTGCTTTGACCGTCGCAGCCACTGCCATCTTTCCGCTGGCCAGCCACGCGCAATCGAAAATCACCGCCGAAGAAGCTCACTCGATCGGCGTGGATGCCTACATCTATTTTTACCCGCTGCTGAGCATGGACGTCACTCGCAAGCAGTTCACCAACATCGAGCCGGGCAAGGAGTTCGGTAAAGGCCCGATGAACATGTTTGTGAGTGTGCCGCAGTACCCGCCTGCCGATTTCAGAGGGGTGGTGCGCTCTAATTTCGACACGTTGTATTCGATTGCCTGGCTGGACTTGACCAAGGAACCGCTGGTGATCGCCGCGCCCGATACCGATGGGCGTTTCTACCTGTTACCGATGCTGGATATGTGGACCGACGTATTCGCTTCGCCGGGCTGGCGCACCACGGGCACTGAGGCCGGGCAATTTCTGGTGACGCCGCCGGGATGGACCGGGACGGTGCCCGCCGGGATGAGCCACCTGCCGGCGCCAACTCCGTTTGTCTGGGTCATCGGCCGTACCAAGACTGATGGCGCGGCGGATTACGCGGCGGTGCACAAGATCCAGGCCGGTTACACGGTTACGCCGTTGTCCCGGTTCGGCAAGGAGCCTGAAGCCGTCACCGTGAAGGTCGACCCGGCGGTGGACATGAAAACGCCACCGAAGATTCAGGTCGATTCCATGTCGGCTGCCAACTACTTCACTTACGCTGCCGAACTGCTGAAAGTGAATCCGCCGCACAGCACCGACCAGCCCATGCTGGCGCAGATCAAACGGATCGGCATCGAACCCGGCAAGTCGTTCGACATGGACACGCTGGATCCGCAAATCCAGGCCGCGCTGCAAAGCGTGCCCCAGGATGCGCAGGCCTTGATGACCTGGAAAGTGCCGACCCTGGCGCGGGAGGTCAATGGCTGGTCGATGAACACTGACACCATGGGCGTCTACGGCAACTACTACCTCAAGCGCGCCATCGTTACGCAGGTGGGGCTCGGTGCCAACCTGCCCGAGGACGCGATTTATCCGTTGAACATCGGCGACAGCAACGGCAAGCCGCTCGAGGGCGCAAACAAGTATGTGCTGCATTTCAACAAGGGCGAGGCGCCGCCAGTGAATGCCTTCTGGTCGATCACCCTGTATGACCCGGAAGGGTTCCAGGTCGCCAACTCACTCAATCGTTTTGCGGTCAGTAGCTGGATGCCGTTCAAGAACAACGCCGATGGCTCGCTGGATCTCTACTTCCAGAACGAAAGCCCTGGCAAGGATCTGGAGGCCAACTGGCTACCGGCACCCAAAGGGCCGTTCAACCTGACCATGCGTCTGTACGGCCCGAAAGCCGAGGCGCTGAATGGCAAGTGGAACCCGCCAGCGGTCAAGCCGATGTAGGCCTCAGGTCACAAAAAGCGGCCAATGACGGCATGTCATTGGCGGCTTTTGCCTGTCCAGCTACCTGTTCCGCCGCCAGCACCGCCGGTTCCGCCACCGGGCGCACCGGTGCCGCCGCCCGCGCCACTGCCCGGGCCATTGACGCCGGTGCTGCCGCTTGACGAGCCGGGGGTTTGTCCGCGCCCGTTATTACTCGAGGGATCGCTGGGCCTGTTGTTGTCTGGCAGCAGAGTTGAATTGCGGGTTGCGCCGGGTGCCGTACCGGTCGCGCCAGGACCATCGCCGGACGCCGCAAACGTGGCCAGGGACGTCGCCGACAACCATCCGGCCATGAGCAGCGAAGTCATTTTTATGTTCATCATGGTCGTCTCCCGGGATGAGTCGTTACCTGATGTTAGTGTGAAGGGTCACGCGGTTGGTGCCGCCCCGGTTGACGAATGGCACGGGGCCTTAGGGCGCCACCGATCCATGGCCAAACGAGAACCCTGTGGGAGCGGGCTTGCCCGCGAAAGCGACAGGTCAGGCAAATGGTTGGCCACTGATACGACGCCATCGCGAGCAAGCTCGCTCCCACACAGCTCTCAGCGTCAGCAAGGCCTATGATCGACCAGCTTGCGCTCAAGGTGCTACCGCCCCCCCCCCCCGGGACCGCTGACGCAACCTGCGAAACCTGCTGGTGTCACACGTCAGGCACCTCGTCATCAGGAGTGTCCGTTCATGAAAAAGTTGCGGATCGCCACGTTCAACGTCAATGGCCTGCGCGCACGCCTGCCGAATCTGTTGGCCTGGCTTGAGCGGGAAAAACCGGATATCGCCTGCCTGCAGGAATTGAAGGCAGTGGACAGCGCATTCCCGGCGGCTGAGCTTGAAGCGGCCGGCTACGGTGCCATTTGGCAGGGTCAGGCGTCCTGGAACGGCGTGGCGATCCTGGCGCGGGATGCGCAGCCGCTGGAAAGCCGACGCGGGTTGCCCGGCGATGACAGCGACAACCATAGTCGGTATCTGGAAGCCGCTGTCCACGGAGTTCTGGTGGGTTGCCTGTATTTGCCCAACGGCAACCCGCAACCGGGGCCGAAATTCGATTACAAGCTGGCGTGGTTCGAACGGCTTATCCGTTACGCGCAGACGCTTGAAGGAAGCGAACATCCGGTGGTGCTGGCGGGGGACTACAACGTGGTGCCCACCGACCTGGACATCTACAACCCGCGCTCCTGGCTCAAGGACGCCTTGCTGCAACCGGAAAGTCGCGAGTGCTACCAACGGTTGCTGGACCAGGGCTGGACCGATTCATTGCGGCACTTGCATCCACGGGATCGGCTCTACACGTTCTGGGATTATTTCCGTCAGCACTGGCAGAAAAACTCGGGGCTGCGCATTGACCATCTGCTGCTCAACCCGGCCCTGAGTCCGTATCTGCAAGACGCCGGGGTGGATGCGTGGGTGCGCAACGAGCCCCATGCCAGCGACCACGCGCCCACCTGGATTCAATTGGGCTCGCACAAGCGGCGTTGAGTTTTTTCATGCCGGGTGATTGGCTAAATCAATTGTCGGCGGCAGTGCTTGATCCCGTATACATAGCGGCCACTGGCGGAGCAATCCGCCGCTTGCGTGCAAAAGGACTGAACGATGAGCGAGCCACGCCTGACCGACCGTGATTTGTATCTGCAACGCCTGGGCTTCGATGCACCTCCAGCACCGACCCTGGAAACCTTGCGCCAGCTGCAACTGCGCCATACCGGCGTTTTCCCGTTTGAAAACCTCACCACATTATCCGGCGAGCCGGTGCTGATCGACTTGCCGTCCATAGAGCAGAAGGTCTTGCACGATGGTCGTGGCGGTTACTGCTACGAACTCAACAACCTGTTCCTGGCCTTGCTACAGGAATTGGGTTTCGACGCCCGTGCCATCAGCGGCCGGGTGGTGATGGGTCAGCCGGAGGGCTCCTGGACTGCCCGGACCCACCGCCTGAGCCTGGTCATCATCGATGACGTGCGCTACATCACCGACGTCGGCTTCGGCGGCATGGTACCGACCGCGCCCCTGTTGCTTGATACCCGCGCCGAACAACCCACCCCGCACGAGTCGTATCGCATCGATCTGCACGTCGACGGCTTTACCCTGCGCGCCAACGTTGCGGGTGAATGGCGAGCGATGTACATCTTCGACCTGCAACGCCAGGAAGATATCGATTTTGCTGTGGGCAACTGGTACGTCTCGACCCACCCCGAGTCGTCTTTCGTCAAGCAGTTGATGGTGGCGCGCACCGGGGAGGGGTGGCGACGCACGCTCAACAATGGCAGCTTCGCGATTCACCGGATTGGCCATGACAGCGAGCGGCGGGAGGTGACGGATGTTCAGGAACTGATTGGCCTGCTGGGCAGCGAGTTCGGCATTCGCGTACCGGAACAGGCGCAATTGGCACGGACTCTGAAACGATTGATCGCAGCACCGCAGTAACAGGCTGATCCTGGACATCGCACAGAGCTGAGCCGATTGATCGGCCCTTTGTGTTTCAGGGCCGAACACCCGGCTCCATCACCCGTTGGATTTCGCGCAAGGCCTCTGCCAGTTTCTGCTCCAGCCCCTTGAGTTCGGCAGGGGTGAGGGTTTGTTTCAGGTGTGCGCTCTTGCCTTCGTTGAGCAGGGCTCGGCGCAAGGTATTGTTGATCACCGTCTGGTAGCCGTACCCCTCGTGTTCTGCCAGTGCGCGGGCCGCTTCGATGACTGCATCATCGAGCATGATGGTAATGCGGGTCTTGCCTTTGGCAGGCGCCACGGCCCCCCGCCTGGCGTTACTGAAATCGTATTCGTCTTTCATCGGTCATGCCTCCAGGTACTGACGACGCTCGCTTTTGGTGGCGATGCGCGCGGAAATGATTCGAACGAAATTCGGATCACGGTGGGTGTACACGACAACCAGCAACCGGCCTTTGGCGTCCAGCCCCAGGGTGATCCAGCGTTGTTCATCATGGTGGTTGTCCTCGATGGTCAGCGCTCGCTCGTCATGGAATACCGGTTCAGTCTCTGCGAGGCTGATGCCTTGGTGCTTGAGTTTGTTGGCTGCGTTCTTGGCCTTGTGGAACTGAATTTCGAATGACTTCATTATGCATACTTTATATGTATGTAGAAGAGGCGGGCCTTACCGATGGTCGCCAGGAATTCAAAAGACTAGTCAGCACGCGGGTGCGGGCAGCGAGGGATGTATTTCAAGGTTTTTGGTGGGGCCAGGAGGGTGGGCGTCAGGCGGAAATGGACAAGTATCCATTTTGTGACTGACAAGTTGTATACAACTCTATAGACATTTGTCCTATGTCTTGCATACAGTGTGCGCATAACAAAAACCAGGGAACCCCCTCCATGAAAACGCCCCATGTTTCACACCAACGACCCGAGGACGAAAATCTTGGGATCGGCGCGAATATGGCTTATGGCCTGCAACATGTTCTGACCATGTATGGCGGTATCGTCGCGGTGCCATTGATCATCGGCCAGGCGGCCGGGCTCTCGCCGGCGGACATCGGTTTGTTGATTGCTGCTTCATTGTTTGCGGGGGGGCTGGCAACACTGCTGCAAACCCTGGGTTTACCGTTTTTTGGTTGTCAATTGCCGCTGGTGCAGGGCGTATCCTTCTCCGGCGTCGCGACCATGGTGGCGATTGTCAGCAGTGGCGGGGAGGGCGGGTTTCAATCGGTGCTGGGGGCGGTGATAGCGGCGTCCCTGATCGGGTTACTGATAACCCCGGTGTTCTCGCGTATCACCAAGTTTTTCCCGCCGCTGGTGACCGGCATCGTGATTACCACCATCGGCCTGACGCTGATGCCGGTAGCCGCGCGCTGGGCAATGGGCGGCAACAGCCATGCGCCGGACTTCGGCAGCATGGCGAACATCGGTCTGGCGGCGGTAACGCTGGTGCTGGTGCTGTTTCTGAGCAAAATCGGCAGTGCGACCATCTCCCGCCTGTCGATTCTGTTGGCCATGGTCATTGGTACGGTGATCGCGGTGTTCCTTGGCATGGCGGATTTCTCGTCCGTAACCCAGGGCCCGATGTTCGGCTTCCCGACGCCGTTCCACTTCGGCATGCCGACCTTTCACTTTGCTGCGATCCTGTCGATGTGCATCGTGGTGATGGTGACGCTGGTGGAGACCTCGGCGGACATTCTGGCCGTCGGCGAGATCATCGGCACCAAGGTTGACTCCAAGCGCCTGGGCAACGGTCTGCGCGCCGACATGCTGTCGAGCATGTTCGCGCCGATCTTCGGTTCCTTCACCCAGAGCGCCTTCGCCCAGAACGTCGGTCTGGTGGCGGTCACCGGCATCAAGAGCCGCTACGTGGTGGCCACCGGCGGTCTGTTCCTGGTGATCCTCGGTCTGCTGCCCTTCATGGGCCGGGTCATCGCCGCCGTACCGACCTCCGTATTGGGTGGCGCTGGCATCGTGCTGTTCGGTACCGTCGCGGCCAGCGGCATTCGGACCTTGTCCAAGGTCGACTACCGCAACAACGTCAACCTGATCATCGTCGCGACCTCGATTGGCTTCGGCATGATCCCGATCGCGGCACCTAGCTTCTACGATCACTTCCCGAGCTGGTTCGCGACCATTTTCCATTCGGGCATCAGTTCTTCGGCAATCATGGCCATCGTGCTGAACCTGACCTTCAACCATCTGACTGCCGGTAACTCCGACCAGCAATCGGTGTTTGCGGCCGGTACCGAGCGGGTGCTGCGTTATCAGGATCTGGCGGCGTTGCGTGAAGGGGACTACTTCAGCGACGGTAAACTGCACGATTGCGACGGCAAGGAGATTCCGGTGCTGGAATCGGAACACGGCGTGGCGGAACCACGGGCGGTCCACACGAAAAGCAGTGAGCATGTCTGACGTTCACGGCAACTGAAAAAAGCCGATCTGTCGAATAGACAGATCGGCTTTTTGCTTTTCAGGCGTTGGCTTTTCAATCGACCACAAAAAAGCCCCTGGATCTTTCGATTCAGGGGCTTTTCGATGTTGCTGTCTGGCTCCACGACCTGGACTCGAACCAGGGACCCAGTGATTAACAGTCACTTGCTCTACCAACTGAGCTATCGCGGAATGGCGCGTATCTTACTGATTCAAAAAGAGAAGTCAAGCACCGAATAACAATTTGAGCGAATCATCGGGACGGGCGGTGGTTTAGCGGCGATTGGCGGTTACCAGGATCGCCCCAGAGGTCTACCATGGCTGCCCGGAAGTGGTGACACGCGCTGCCGGCCATTCGCCGAAAAGGTACGCGCCATGAATCATTTGACCCTCACACCTCGACACCACGGGGTGCACCCATGAGCATCTCTCTGATCAGCCTGCCCAAAGGTGTCGGCCCTCACGCCGAAAAGTTGTTCGACGCCATCACTCAGGCCGGCACCGCTGAAGCATTGAACCGTGCTGGCGGCAAGGCTGAAGGTTTTGTCCTGGGCCTGGAAAGCACTAAAGCGATCAAGAGCCAGGTCGCTGAATCGCTGTATGTCGCCTACGACGACGCTGCCAGCCAGCGCGCGACCGAACTGGCTTAACCGCCGAAGGTAATCGTGCCAAGCATCAGTTTGGCGTAGAGCGCCGTGGCACCCAATTGCACCAGCCACAGGGCCAGGCCGCCGAGAAACACACCGGCGGCCACTTGCATCACCAGGTTGTTGCCGCGTTTTGCCGGGGCGCGTGGGGTGAAGTGATCCAGGTCATCCAGGTCATCGCGGTCGGCGCGCAGGTCGTCGTTTTTCATATGGGTTCTCGCAGAAATTCCAGGGTGTATTCAAACCTGTGGGAGCGAGCTTGCTCGCGATGAGGGCATCACATTCAACATTGATGTTGGCAGGACAATCGCTATCGTCGGAACGCCGCCCGGAGCAAGCTCGCTCCCACAGTGGATGGTTGTGTGCAGTTTAGAGGGCTCGCTCTAGTTGCCGAAAATTATCTGTGACAAATAAAAAACGGGAAGCACCATGGCTTCCCGTTTTTCATTTCAAGGTGTCATCAGATGACTTGGACGATAGCGTCCGTCACAACCTTGATGTTGCTCTGGTTCAACGCGGCCACGCAGATGCGGCCGGTGTCCAGGGCGTAGATGCCGAACTCGTTGCGCAGGCGGTGAACTTGCTCAACCGTCAGGCCGGAGTAGGAGAACATGCCGCACTGACGACCGACGAAGCTGAAATCGCGCTGAGGCGCTTTTTGTGCCAGCAGGTCGACCATCTGGGTACGCATGCCACGAATGCGCAGGCGCATTTCGGCCAGTTCGGCTTCCCACTGGGCGCGCAGTTCCGGGCTGTTCAGCACTGCAGCGACAACGCTGGCACCGTGGGTCGGCGGGTTGGAGTAGTTGGTGCGGATCACGCGTTTGACTTGCGACAACACGCGCGCGCTTTCTTCTTTCGATTCGCTGACGATCGACAGGGCACCCACGCGCTCGCCGTACAGCGAGAACGACTTGGAGAAGGAGCTGGAGGCGAAGAAAGTCAGGCCCGACTCGGCAAACAGGCGTACGGCAGCGGCGTCTTCGTCGATGCCATCGCCGAAGCCCTGGTAGGCCATGTCGAGGAACGGCACGTGGCCTTTGGCTTTAACCACGTCCAGGACGTTTTTCCAGTCCGCCGGGCTCAGGTCCACGCCGGTCGGGTTGTGGCAGCAGGCGTGCAGCACAATGATCGAGCCGTTTGGCAGCGCGTTCAGGTCTTCCAGCATGCCGGTACGGTTCACGTCGTGGGTCGCGGCGTCGTAGTAACGGTAGTTCTGCACCGGGAAACCGGCGGTTTCGAACAGTGCGCGGTGGTTTTCCCAGCTCGGGTCGCTGATCGCCACAACGGCGTTCGGCAGCAGTTGCTTGAGGAAGTCGGCACCGATTTTCAGTGCGCCAGTACCGCCAACGGCCTGGGTGGTGATTACACGGCCAGCAGCGATCAGCGGCGAGTCATTGCCGAACAGCAGCTTTTGCACGGCCTGGTCGTAGGCGGCGATGCCGTCGATTGGCAGGTAGCCACGGGAAACGTGTTGAGCGGCGCGAATGGTTTCGGCTTCGACAACGGCGCGCAGGAGTGGAATTCGCCCCTCCTCGTTGCAGTAAACACCGACCCCCAGGTTGACTTTGTTGGTCCGGGTATCGGCGTTGAATGCTTCGTTGAGGCCCAGGATTGGATCGCGTGGTGCCATTTCGACAGCGGAGAACAGGCTCATTATTGCGGCGGCTCTGAATGGAGAGTGGAGGGACGTGTCGCGCTCCAGCCGAATGCACTAGAGCGGTGCACAAACGGGGAGCTAGTATAGAGGCCATCCGCGATCAATGGCGACAGGCTATTCGGCTTTTAAGGTAAGTTTTTCCGATTATTTTGCGACCGTTAGTCGAAAGGCGTCGGCAATGGTTTTGCGCGATGTAGGACGTTTGCCTTGAAAGCGCTGGCAATCGGCTCCACATTGAGCACAATCCAGTTTTTTCTTCGGGCGACATCGGTCGTTTGCGGTCTTTCTCGTTCGTGCCGGTTTTGCCGGCAAGCGTGATTCCAGAGGTATTTCATGTCTGAATTCCAGCTAGTCACCCGTTTCGAGCCCGCCGGCGATCAGCCGGAAGCCATCCGCCTGATGGTCGAGGGCATCGAAGCCGGGCTGGCGCACCAGACGCTGCTCGGTGTGACCGGCTCGGGCAAGACGTTCAGCATCGCCAATGTGATCGCCCAGGTGCAGCGCCCGACCCTGGTGCTGGCGCCGAACAAGACCCTGGCGGCGCAGTTGTACGGAGAGTTCAAGGCGTTCTTCCCGAACAACGCGGTGGAGTATTTCGTTTCCTACTACGACTACTACCAGCCGGAAGCCTACGTGCCGTCCTCGGACACCTTCATCGAGAAGGATGCGTCGATCAACGACCACATCGAGCAGATGCGTTTGTCGGCGACCAAGGCATTGCTCGAGCGCAAGGACGCGATCATCGTCACGACGGTGTCGTGCATCTACGGTCTGGGCAGCCCGGAAACCTATTTGAAGATGGTGTTGCACGTGGATCGCGGCGACCGGCTCGACCAGCGCGAATTGCTGCGACGCCTGGCTGACCTGCAATACACCCGCAATGACATGGATTTTGCCCGTGCGACCTTCCGCGTGCGTGGCGATGTGATCGATATCCACCCGGCGGAATCCGACTTCGAGGCGATCCGCATCGAGCTGTTCGACGATGAAGTGGAAAGCCTGTCGGCGTTCGATCCGCTCACCGGCGAAGTCATTCGCAAACTGCCGCGCTTCACCTTCTACCCGAAGAGCCACTACGTGACGCCACGGGAAACCCTGATGGGCGCGGTCGAGGGCATCAAGGTCGAGTTGCAGGAGCGCCTGGAATACCTGCGCTCCAACAACAAACTGGTGGAAGCCCAGCGCCTGGAGCAGCGTACCCGTTTCGACCTGGAGATGATCCTCGAGCTGGGTTACTGCAACGGCATCGAAAACTACTCGCGCTATCTGTCCGGCCGCGAAGCCGGCGCGGCACCACCCACCCTTTACGATTACCTGCCTGCCGATGCCTTGCTGGTGATCGACGAATCCCATGTCAGCGTTCCGCAGGTCGGTGCGATGTACAAAGGCGACCGTTCGCGTAAAGAGACGCTGGTGGAATACGGTTTCCGCTTGCCTTCAGCGCTGGATAACCGGCCGATGCGTTTCGATGAATGGGAAAGCATCAGCCCGCAGACGATTTTCGTCTCGGCGACCCCGGGCAACTACGAAGCCGAACACGCTGGCCGCGTCATTGACATGGTGGTGCGCCCGACCGGGCTGGTGGACCCACAAATCGAGATTCGCCCGGCACTGACCCAAGTCGACGACTTGCTGTCGGAAATCACCAAGCGCGTCGCTCTGGAAGAGCGAGTGCTGGTCACGACGCTGACCAAGCGCATGGCCGAAGACTTGACTGACTATTTGGCCGATCATGGCGTGCGCGTGCGCTATTTGCACTCGGACATCGACACCGTGGAGCGGGTCGAGATCATCCGTGATCTGCGCCTGGGTACTTTCGATGTGCTGGTGGGGATCAACCTGCTGCGCGAAGGCCTGGATATGCCGGAAGTGTCGCTGGTGGCGATCCTTGATGCCGACAAGGAAGGTTTCCTGCGTTCCGAGCGCTCACTGATCCAGACCATCGGGCGTGCGGCACGTAACCTCAATGGCCGGGCGATTCTGTATGCCGACCGGATTACCGGTTCCATGGAGCGCGCGATCGGCGAAACCGAGCGTCGTCGCGACAAGCAGATCGCCTTCAACCTGGCCAACGGCATCACCCCCAAAGGTGTGTTCAAGGACGTCGCCGACATCATGGAAGGCGCCACCGTGCCGGGTTCGCGCAGCAAGAAGCGCAAGGGCATGGCCAAGGCGGCGGAAGAGAACGCCAAATACGAAGCGGAATTGCGTTCGCCGGGCGAGATCGCCAAGCGTATCAAGGCCCTGGAAGAGAAGATGTATGCGTTGGCGCGCGATCTGGAGTTTGAAGCGGCGGCGCAGATGCGTGATGAGATTGGCAAGTTGCGCGAGCGGTTGATTACTGTTTGATTTGTAGTGTCTGAACTGGCCTCATCGCGAGCAAGGTTCGGTGTGATCCCTGTGGGAGCGAGCTTGCTCGCGATGAGGCCGGTCAGGGCGCTGCAAGTATCAATTAGTGTGCTTCCCCAGCCTTCAACCCCTCCGGCAACTTTTTGGTCAGCAACACCGCCACCATGCTGATCCCCAACGCAATCCCGACAAAATGAAACGCATCGTTGTAGGCCATGATCGACGCCTGCTGGTGGGCGATTTCGCTGAGTTTGCCCAGGGCTGCCGTTTCATTGCCCAGCCGGTCAGCCAGTGAGGCGATCCGTTCAGCGACCTGCGGATTACTCGGCACGATGGATTCACGCAGGTAATCAAAGTAAACCTTGGTCCGCGCATCCAGCAGCGTGGCGAGCAGGGCGATGCCGATGGCGCCGCCGAGGTTGCGCAGGATGTTGAACAGGCTCGAGGCCGATCCCGCATCCTGGGGCAGGATGTAGGCGGTGGCGATCAGCGAGATGGTGACCATGATCAGTGGTTGGCCCAGGGCGCGGATGATCTGGATCTGGTTGAACTGCGGTCCGGCAAAGTCCGGGTTCAACACGCCCGAAGAGAAACTCGCCAACCCGAATAGCCCGAAGCCCAGTGTGCACAGCCATTTGGGCGAGACGTATTTCATCAACTTGGGCACCAGCGGAATCAGAAACAGCTGCGGCACGCCCATCCACATGATCACTTCGCCGATCTGCAGGGCGTTGTAGTTCTGGATCTGCGCCAGGTACAGCGGCAACAGGTAGATCGAGCCGTACAGCCCGACCCCCATCCCGACACTGGAAATGCTTGATAAGCCAAAGTTGCGATTGCGCAGGATGCCGAGGTTGATCAGCGGGTTGGGTTTGGAGGTCTGCACGATCACAAAGCTGATCAGGCTGACCAGTGCGATGCTGCCCAGGGTTACGATCAGGCTCGATTCCAGCCAGTCCTTGCGATGCCCTTCCTCCAGAAACACCTGCAAGCAACCGAGCCCGACGCCGAGGGGGAGAATGCCGGCGTAGTCGGTGCTTTTCAGCAATTCCCAGTGGGCTTCTTTCTTCTCCAGGCCGTACATCAGGCCGGCGATCATGATCAGGCCGGGCGGGATGTTGATGTAGAAAATGTATTCCCAGCCCCAGTTTTCCGTCAGCCAGCCGCCGAGGGTCGGGCCGATGGAGGGCGCGAAGGTGGCGGTCATGGCGAACATGGCCATGCCTTTGGCGCGGTGGTGTTCCGGGAGCTTGATCAGGGTCAGGGTGAACGCCAGCGGAATCAGCGCGCCACCGGTAAAGCCTTGCAGGGCGCGGAACACGATCATGCTTTCCAGGCTCCACGCCATGGAGCAGAGCAGGGACGCGACCAGGAATCCGAGGGACACCCACACCGCCAGGCGCCGGGCTGACAGCAGCTGCACGAGCCAGGCCGTGAGCGGGATCATGATGATTTCCGCCACCAGGTACGAGGTGGAAATCCACGAACCTTCTTCCAGGGTCGCCGACAGTGCACCCTGGATGTCCTTGAGCGAGGAGTTGGTGATCTGGATGTCCAGCACCGCCATGAACGCACCGAGCATCACGCTCATCACCGCAATCCAGTCCCGCCGGGTCGGTTCGCCGACCGGGCGGATCAGTTGATCACCGGCCATCGTCAGGGGCGTCTTTGTGGCTCACTTTGGGGGTGATTTCTTCAGGGGCGTCCTTGATGTTCACCTTGGCGGTGACCGACATGCCCGGGCGGATCTTGCCGCGCAGCGGATTGTCCGCGGCGAAGGTCAGTTTGACCGGAATCCGTTGTACGACTTTGGTGAAGTTGCCCGTGGCATTGTCCGGCGGCAACAGGCTGAACTGCGCGCCCGAGGCGGCGAACAGGCTGTCGACCCTGGCTTTGATCGGGGTGTCGCTGTAGGCGTCGAAGGTCAGTTCGGCTTCCTGGCCGGGTTGCATGTGGCCAATCTGGGTTTCCTTGAAATTGGCCTGAATCCAGATGTCTTCGTCCGGCACGATCGACAACAGGTAAGCGCCGGCCTGCACATATTGGCCTTCGCGGGCTGCACGCTGGCCGATCAGGCCGCTGATGGGGGCATGGATTTCGCTGCGGGTCAGGTTCAGTTCGGCCTGGGCCAGGTCGGTTTTGGCGTTGGCGATCTGCGCGTCGAGGCGTTTGATCTCTGCATTCAGCGCATTGACCTGCTGGCGCTGGCTTTGCGCGTCGGCCTGGGCCTTGGCCACTTGCGAGCGTGCGATGTGGTTGTCGGCGGAGAGGGTGGTCACCCGTTCTTCCGAAATATAGCCGGGTTTGCGCAGGGTCTCGGCGCGGGTCAGGTCGATCTGCGAGCGACCCAGGCTGGCCTGGCTGGACGCGACTTGCGCTTCGCTGGCGGCAATCAGGCTGGCCTGCTGGGTCAGTTTACTCTGGGCTTGCAGGCGTTCGGCCTGGCGGGTGGCCAGGGCGGCATTGGCGCGGTCGACAGCGAGGCGGAAGTCGTCGCCTTCGAGTTTGACCAGCAACTGGCCTTTCTCGACATGCTGGTTGTCCTGCACCAGCACCTGATCGATACGCGCGCCCAATTGGCTCGACACGCGGGTGATCTCGCCCTGGACATAAGCGTTGTCGGTGCTTTCATAAAAGCGCCCCTTCAAGAGCCAATGGGCAAACAGGCCCCCGGCAATCAACAGGACAATCAGCAGGAACGAGAAGAGGCGACGCTTGAGTTGGGCAGGCATGGGGCAAACTGTAGTCGAGAAATTGTAAGAGAAGTTATCAGCGGGCAAATCTGGCATACAGCCGATAAGCGGTAAATGCTGTCGGCTGATTTTCGGCCATTCACCTCCCTGTACGGGCGTTACAGACGCAACCTTGGCTTAAATGCCCTGTTCACTGGAGCCGGGCGGGTGTCGCCTGTTACCATTCGCGCCTTGTTTGAACTTCGCTTTTATTCTTTTCGAGACATGCCATGACCACCGTCCGCACTCGCATCGCGCCATCGCCTACCGGGGATCCCCACGTAGGTACCGCCTACATCGCCTTGTTCAACTACTGCTTTGCCAAGCAGCACGGCGGTGAGTTCATCCTGCGGATCGAAGACACTGACCAGCTGCGTTCGACCCGCGAGTCCGAACAGCAGATTTTCGACGCCTTGCGCTGGCTCGGGATCGACTGGAGCGAAGGCCCGGATGTCGGCGGCCCGCACGGTCCGTACCGTCAAAGCGAGCGTGGCGACATTTACCAGAAGTATTGCCAGCAACTGGTCGAAATGGGCCATGCCTTCCCGTGCTTCTGCACCGCCGAAGAGCTTGACCAGATGCGCGCCGAGCAGATGGCTCGCGGCGAAACCCCGCGTTATGACGGCCGCGCGCTGCTGCTGTCCAAGGAAGAGGTCGCCCGTCGCCTTGCCGCTGGCGAGCCGCACGTCATCCGTATGAAAGTACCGAGCGAAGGCGTTTGCGTGGTGCCGGACATGCTCCGTGGCGACGTTGAAATCCCGTGGGACCGCATGGACATGCAAGTCCTGATGAAGACCGACGGCCTGCCGACCTACTTCCTGGCCAACGTGGTCGACGACCACCTGATGGGCATCACCCACGTATTGCGTGGCGAAGAATGGCTGCCATCGGCACCGAAGCTGATCCTGCTTTACGAATACTTCGGCTGGGAACAACCGGAGCTGTGCTACATGCCGCTGCTGCGTAACCCGGACAAGAGCAAACTGTCCAAGCGCAAGAACCCGACCTCGGTGACCTTCTACGAGCGCATGGGCTTCATGCCCGAAGCGATGCTCAACTACCTGGGTCGCATGGGCTGGTCGATGCCGGACGAGCGCGAGAAGTTCTCGCTGCAGGAAATGGTCGACAACTTCGACCTCAAGCGCGTGTCCCTCGGCGGGCCGATCTTCGACATCGAGAAGCTGTCGTGGCTCAACGGCCAGTGGCTGCGCGACCTGCCGGTGGAAGAGTTCGCCGCGCGCGTGCAGAAGTGGGCGTTCAATTCCGAATACATGATGAAGATCGCACCGCACGTACAGGGCCGGGTCGAAACCTTCAGCCAGGTGGCACCGCTGGCCGGGTTCTTCTTTGCCGGTGGCGTGAACCCGGATGCGAAGTTGTTCGAATCGAAGAAGCTGTCGGGTGATCAGGTTCGTCAGTTGATGCAGTTGATTCTGTGGAAGCTCGAAAGCCTGCGTCAGTGGGAAAAGGACAGCATCACCGCGACCATTCAGGCGGTGGTCGAATCCCTGGAGCTGAAGCTGCGTGATGCCATGCCGCTGATGTTCGCTGCGATCACTGGCCAGGCCAGCTCGGTGTCGGTGCTCGATGCGATGGAAATCCTCGGGCCGGACCTGACCCGTTTCCGTCTGCGCCAGGCCATTGACCTGCTGGGCGGCGTGTCGAAGAAAGAAAACAAGGAGTGGGAAAAGCTGTTGGGCGCGATTGCCTGACACGCTTGATGAAGGGCTGATGGCCATTGTGTGTGCCCGTCGTTGGGCGCGCAGTGGTCCTCAGACCCCGATTTTTCGGGGGGGAGGGCGGTAAGTGATTGTTATGTCGGCAAAAAATTTTAATTTTTTTGAAAAATAAGTTTGACAGGCTTTCGATACGCCCTTAAGATTCGCCCCGTCCTCAGCGATGACATCAACGATGAGGGGCTATAGCTCAGCTGGGAGAGCGCTTGCATGGCATGCAAGAGGTCGACGGTTCGATCCCGTCTAGCTCCACCAATTTACACTTCAAGGTCTGGCCACACCGGCCTTGAAGCGATCAACACTCAGCGTTGATCAGTTGTATAGAAGGGTTTGCGTCCCCTTCGTCTAGTGGCCTAGGACACCGCCCTTTCACGGCGGTAACAGGGGTTCGAGTCCCCTAGGGGACGCCAGTTTTACAGAAGCGATGTTGCAAGATGTCGCTCCGCCGCGAGGCGAAAAATCCGGGGCTATAGCTCAGCTGGGAGAGCGCCTGCATGGCATGCAGGAGGTCAGCGGTTCGATCCCGCTTAGCTCCACCAATTTTACAGTTCAAGGTCTGGCCACACCGGCCTTGAATCGATCAGCACTCAGCACTGATCAGTTGTATAGAAGGGTTTGTGTCCCCTTCGTCTAGTGGCCTAGGACACCGCCCTTTCACGGCGGTAACAGGGGTTCGAGTCCCCTAGGGGACGCCACGATTACCCGCTCTGCGGGATTTATAAGGGTCATTCAATTATTGAATGGCCCTTTTGTTTGTCTGGCGTTTGGCCAAATTCCTCCATTTCCAAAATTTCCAAAAAAACTGTTCTTCAGACCAGCGGTCACGCCCATGACTTGCTAAAATTTATTATGAGAATAATATTTCAATCGTAATATTCGGAGGCAACGATGAACGATAAAAAAGCCCAAACCCGCGAACGCATCCTCAAGGCTGCCAGCGCAGCGCTGATTCAGCGCGGCCCGGCCGAGCCAAGCGTGGGCGAAGTGATGGGCGCGGCGGGCCTGACGGTCGGCGGCTTCTACGCCCACTTCGAAAGCAAGGACGCGATGATGCTGGAGGCGTTCAGGCAATTGCTCGGTCACCGCCGTGACTTGATTGCCGACATGGACGCGGAGTTGACCGGCGAAGAGCGCCGCGCGCTGGTGGCGGCGTTCTATCTGTCGCGCAAGCACCGTGATTCCTCCGAATCGGCCTGTCCGATCCCGGCATCGGTCGGCGAACTGGGGCGGCTGCCGGAAGCGTTTCGTGTCGCGCTCAATGAGCATGTGGAATTGATGGTCGTGCAGTTGGCGGCCAGCCCTGAAGAAACCGAAAAAGCCCTGGCCGACATGGCCTTGATGGTGGGTGGGCTGGCTCTGGCGCGGGCGTTGGGGCCAGGAGAGTTGTCCGATCGATTACTGCGCGCCGCCAAATCGGCGGTGCGTTGACCTGAAGGCTGCGGCCTGAGGAGAATGCGATGAGCACGTTAAAGTGGGTTCGTGGCGTTAATGGCACCTTGGGCTGGTTTGCCCCGAAACTGGTCGCAAGCAAAATGCGACAGGCGTTCATGACGCCAAGGGACCTGCCGCTGCGTGACTGGGAGCTGCCACTGTTGGCCAAGTCCGAGCGGGTCACCCTGCGTTTCGGTCTCTCGGCCTTGCGTTGGGGTCAGGGCCCGGCAGTATTGCTGATGCATGGCTGGGAAGGGCGGCCGACGCAGTTTGCCAGCCTCATCACCGCGCTGGTCGATGCCGGTTACTCGGTCGTGGCCCTGGATGGCCCGGCCCACGGTCGCTCACCGGGCAGTGAAGCGAATGTGGTGCTGTTCGCCCGCGCCATGCTGGAAGCGGCCGCCGAACTGCCACCCCTGCAAGCGGTCATCGGCCACTCCATGGGCGGCGCCAGTGCGATGCTCGCGGTCCAGTTGGGCCTGCGCACCGAAACCCTGGTCAGCATTGCGGCCCCGGCGCGGATTCTCGGTGTGTTGCGTGGTTTTGCCCGTTATGTCGGGCTGCCACCGAAGGCCCGCTCGGCGTTCATTCGCCAGGTCGAGCAAGACGTCGGCATGCGAGCCGCGACGCTGGATGTCGCGCACTATCAACTCGACATGCCCGGCCTGATTGTCCACGCCGAAGACGACAACTTTGTCTCTGTGAAGGAATCCCAGCTGATCCATGAAGCCTGGTTCGACAGCCGCTTGTTGCGTTTGAAAGACGGTGGTCATCAGCGAGTGTTGGCCGACCCTCGGGTGATTGATGGCGTGTTATCACTGCTGGCCGGGCGCAGTCTGCAATCACGCCAATCCGCCTGAGCTTCCGTTACACTGCCCCGGTCGAAATTATCTGACCAGGGAGTCGGGCATGGGCTGGGATCGGGAAACGCCGTTCATCATTGATCTGCAAGTGAGCGCCGAGGACATTGACGGGTTGGGGCACGCGAACAACGCGGTCTACGTGACCTGGCTCGAACGCTGTGCCTGGCGCCACTCCCAGCGTCTTGGCCTGGACCTGGTCGAGTATCGGCGGCTGGACCGGGCGATGGCGGTGGTGCGGCACGAGATCGATTACCTGGCGGCAGCCTATGAGGACGATGAGTTGCAATTGGCGACCTGGATCGTCGATTGGGACCAGCGCCTTAAAATGACCCGGCACTTCCAGTTGGTCCGTCCCAGCGACAACACCACGCTATTGCGCGCGCAGACCACCTTCGTCTGCATCGAACTGTCCACGGGCAAGCCCAAGCGCATGCCGGCGGAGTTCATCGAGGGTTATGGCCCGGCGTTGCAAACCCCGGCCTGACACTGGTTCCTGTGGCGAGGGGGCTTGCCCCCGTTCGGCTGCGAAGCAGTCGCAAAACCTGTCGATGCATTTTATCTGACGAAATGCCGGGGCCGCTTCGCGACCCAACGGGGGCAAGCCCCCTCGCCACAAGGGTATGCGCAAGTCTTTTGCTCGATTATCCAGTAAACTGCCGCACGTTTTTCCTCGAGTGTGTTTTTCATGCAAATTGCTTTGGCGCCCATGGAGGGGTTGGTCGACGACATCCTGCGCGACGTGCTGACCCGTGTGGGTGGTATTGACTGGTGCGTGACCGAGTTCATCCGGGTCAACGACCAGTTGCTCACACCTGCCTATTTCCACAAGTTCGGTCCGGAGTTGCTCAACGGTGCCCGGACGGCCTCCGGTGTGCCGCTGCGTGTGCAACTGCTCGGTTCCGATCCTGTGTGCCTGGCGGAAAATGCCGCGCTGGCTTGTGAGCTGGGTTCCGAAGTGATCGACCTGAACTTCGGCTGTCCGGCCAAGACCGTCAACAAATCCCGTGGTGGTGCGGTATTGCTCAAGGAACCCGAGCTGCTCAACCAGATCGTCGAGCACGTCCGTCGTGCCGTCCCCGCGCACATTCCAGTCACCGCCAAGATGCGCCTGGGCTTCGACAGTCCGGACGGCTCGCTGGTGTGTGCCACGGCCCTGGCCGAAGGCGGTGCCGAACATATCGTGGTGCATGCGCGGACCAAGGTCGACGGCTACAAGCCGCCGGCACACTGGGAGTGGATTCCGCGAGTGCAGGACGTGGTCAAGGTGCCGGTGTTCGCCAATGGCGACATCTGGAGCGTCGAAGACTGGCGTCGTTGCCGCGAGATCAGCGGCGTGGAAGACATCATGCTCGGTCGCGGCCTGGTTTCGCGCCCGGATCTCGCCCGGCAGATCGCCGCGGCGCGGGCCGGTGAAGAGGTGGTCGAGATGACCTGGACCGAGTTGTTGCCGCTGATCCAGGACTTCTGGCTGCAAGCCAAGGCACAAATGACGCCACGCCAGTCGCCGGGTCGTCTGAAGCAATGGCTGGCGATGCTGACCCGCAATTATCCCGAGGCGGTAGAGCTCTTTACCGTGCTGCGTCGTGAAACCGAGCTGGATAACGTCTCGCGTTTGCTGGGGCTGCCGGTGGCGGAAGCGGCCTGAAATTTTTTGTAAAAAAAGCAGAAAACAATCTCTTGAAATGCAATCAGCGGTCCCTATTTAAGGATTACGCGATGCCGAATTCGGGTCGCGGAGACAAAAAACCTTGCTGATTGTTTTCAGGAGATTTGCATCATGGCTACTACATTATCCTTGGCCCCACTGTTCCGTTCCTCGGTAGGTTTCGACCGTTTCAACGACCTGTTCGAGACCGCCCTGCGCAACGAGCCAGGCAGCAGCTATCCACCCTATAACGTGGAGAAACACGGCGACGATCAATACCGCATCGTAATTGCCGCGGCCGGTTTCCAGGAAGAAGATCTGGAGCTCGAAGTCGAGAAAGGTGTGCTGACCATCAGTGGCGGTAAACGCGACGCGAACGAAGACGTCACTTATCTGTATCAGGGCATTGCCCAGCGTGCGTTCAAGCTGTCCTTCCGTCTGGCGGACCACATCGAGATCAAGGCTGCCGGCCTGAGCAACGGTCTGTTGAGCATCGACCTGCTACGGGTGATTCCGGAAGAGGCGAAAGCCAAGCGCATCCCGATCAACGGGACGCAAAAGCCGGCTCTGCAACACTGAGTCGGAGCAAGAAGAAGGGCGCCATTGGCGCCCTTTTTTGTGCCTGTCACTTCAGCAGTTTTTGAAACTCCTCCACCGGCAACGGCAGGCTGTGCAAATACCCTTGGTAGAAGTGACACTCCAGCCCCTGCAGGAACTCAAGCTGCTCCGCTGTTTCGACCCCTTCGGCTATCACTTTCAAATCCAGGCTGTGGG
The DNA here is from genome assembly GCF_019218985.1 of Pseudomonas sp. PDM30. Lineage (NCBI taxonomy): Bacteria > Pseudomonadati > Pseudomonadota > Gammaproteobacteria > Pseudomonadales > Pseudomonadaceae > Pseudomonas > Pseudomonas sp. PDM30. The sequence goes on along the minus strand of NZ_JAHUWM010000007.1, from coordinate 73,244 downwards.
CCATGGCGACGATGGCGCGGATGATCTCGGCGTCGTTCGGGTCGCTGGTGGCGTCGCGGATGAAAGACTTGTCGATTTTCAGGGTGTCGACCGGCAAGCGCTTGAGGTAGGTCAGCGAGGAGTAGCCAGTGCCGAAGTCGTCCATGGCGAAGCTCACACCGAGTTTTTTCAGGCGGCGCATTTTGCTGATGGTGTCTTCCAGGTTCTGGATCACGATGCCTTCGGTGATTTCCAGTTTCAACAGGGAGCAGGGCAGGCCATAGGTGTTCAGGCTGTTTTCGACACGTTCGACGAAATCGTTCTGGCGGAACTGGCGCGGGCTGATGTTCACGCACAGGCTGAATTTATACGGATTCACCAGACCGTCGTCGATCAACCGTTTGAAGGCCTGGCAGGCTTCGTCGAGGATCCAGGTGCCGACCTCCAGAATCAGTCCGCTGTCTTCCAGCACCTTGATGAACTCGGCGGGTGACTGCGGGCCGAGTTCCGGATGATTCCAGCGCACCAGGGCCTCGGCACCGACGATGCGGTCGCCCCGGGCGTCGACCTGGGGTTGGTAATGCACGCGAAACTCGCCCCGGGAAAGGGCCAGGCGCAGGTCGGTTTCCATGCGCAGGCGTTCGCTCGCGGCCTTCTGCATGGTGTTGTGGTACATCTGCGTGGTATTGCGACCCGAGTCCTTGGCGCGATAGAGCGCGATGTCGGCGCGCTTGAGCAGGTCGGTCGGGGTCGAGCCGTGATCGGGGATCAGCGCAATGCCGATGCTGGGTGTCACTTGCAGGCGCTGGCCGTCGAGGAACATCGGTTCGGACAGCAGCTCGCGGATGGTGTCGGCCACTTCGCGAACCTGTTCACTGACCTCGCTGCGCGAGCCTTCGAGGCCGCTGAGCAGTACCACGAATTCGTCACCGCCCAGGCGCGCAACGGTGTCCTCCATGCGCACGCTGGCCTCCAGGCGCGCGGTGATGATTTTCAGCACGGTATCGCCCACCGGGTGCCCGAGGGAGTCGTTGATGTGCTTGAAATGGTCGAGGTCGAGGAACATCAGCGCGCCCCGCAGGTTATGCCGTTTGAGCAGGGCGATCTGCTGGCTCAGGCGGTCCATCAGCAAGGCACGGTTGGGCAGGTTGGTCAGTGGGTCGTGATAGGCCAGGTGGCGGATCTGCGCTTCGGCATTTTTCAGCAGGCTGACGTCGCGCGCGGTCAGCAGCAGGCAGGCGGTTTCATTGAGGGTGATCGGTTCCACCGAGACTTCGACGGTGAGCAGTTCGCCGCGCTTGTTGCGCCCGAGCATTTCCTGGTGATGAACCCGTCCCTTGATCTGCAATTCGGCCAGCAGCGCCGAGCGTTGTTTTTCTTCGGCCCAGATCCCGACCTGGTACACCGTGCGGCCCACCACCTCCTCGGCGCGGTAGCCGGTCAGGCGGCAGAAGCCGTCGTTGACCTCCAGATAGCGTCCGGTGTCGCGCTCGGTGATGGTGATGGCGTCGGGGCTGGAGTGGAAGGCCTTGGCGAATTTCTCTTCACTGGCCTTGAGCGCCGCTTCCGAGCGCTGTTGCTGGGTGATATCGCGCAGGGTGGTGACGATGCAGGGCTGGTCGCCGACGCTGATCTGGCGGCTGGAAATCACACAAGTCAGGGTCTGTCCTTCCTTGTGCTGGACCAGAATGGCCACGTTGTTCAGGCCTTGTTCGCGGATCACTTGTTCGATTCGTCGCAGGCTTTTCGCCGAAGCGTCCCACAGGCCGATTTCGTCGGCGCTGCGGCCGATCACATCGGCGGTGCTCCAGCCGAAGGTCTGGGTGAAGCTGGAGTTGATTTCAATGAACTGGCCGGAGTCCTGGCGGGTGACGCAGATCGGATCGGGGCTGACCTGGAACAGCGTGGCGAATTTCTCTTCGGAGGCCACCAGCCGTTGTTCGCGTTCCACCTGATCAGTGATGTCGAGCAAGGTGCCGGCCATACGCACCGGCACACCGTTGTCATCGCGGTAGAGGCGGGCACGGCTTTCCAGATAGCGCGAGGTGCCGTCGGGCAATTGCACGCGGTAGGTCAATTGATAGTTGCCGGCCGGGCCTTCACGCAGACTGCGGTAAGCGTCGCGCATGGTGTCGCGTTCTTCGCCGGGCACGCCTTCGAAGAACTCGTCGAAGGACTCGTGGAAGGGCTTGGCGTCCAGACCGTGCAGTTGGGCGGCCCGTGCCGATCCGTAGAGCATGCCGCTGGGAATGTGCCAGTCCCAGGTGCCGAGTTGCGCCGAGTCCAGTGCCAGGTCGAGGCGTTCCTGGCTGTCCTTGAGGGCCTGTTCGGCGACTTTGCGCTCGGTGGTGTCAAGGAACGTGCTCAGTAGATAGGGCTGGCCTTCGAGCTCGACCTTTTGCGCACTGAGGATGCCGTCGTGGACCTGGCCATTGCTGGCGCGAAACTGCACTTCCATGCTGACCAGGTCGCCTTTGGCTTTGGTGGCCTTGACCAGTTCGGCCCGTTGTTCTGGATGCACCCACAGGCCCAGTTCCAGGGTGGTGCGGCCGATCGCGTTTTGCACCGGCCAGCCGAACAGGCTTTCGAAATACTGGTTGGCTTCGGTGATCAGGCCGTCTTCCTGGCGGGTCAGCAGGACCATGTTGGGGCACAGGTGGAACAGGGTGGCGAAGCGTTTTTCCGAGCTGCTCAACGCCTGTTCGCGCTGGCGCTGGTGGGTAATCTCGCGGATTACACCGATCATCCGTGGCCGGCCGTGCTTGTCCGGTAACAGGCTGCCGCTGATTTCCAGCCAGTGCAGGCTGCCATCGGGCCAGCGGATGCGGTGATGCATCGCTTGCTCCAGCGGTGCGCCAGCGATGACTGCGTGGAACGCGCGAACGGTTTTCGCGCGATCCTCCGGAGGCAGCAAGTCGAGGTATTCCAGATCCGATGGCAACGGTTTGCGGGGGTCGAAGCCGAACAGCGCCTGCGTGCCCCGGGACCAACTGATCTTTCCGCGCTCGATGTCCCAATACCACGCACCCAGGCGCGCGCCGTTGAGCGCGGCCAACAATTGCGGGGCACTTTCCCAGCTCTGTTCGGAGCTTTTCGGGTCAAGTGCCTGTATACGCGGCATTGGCGGAATACGGTCAACAGATTTGGGCATTGGCAAGCCTTGGGCTGAATGGGCGTTTGGGGCAGGAATTCGCGGCTCTACAGGATTAGCACAGCTTAGCCTTGAGTCCCTGGCTGATCGAGTTGAGCGTCCAGCAAGGCCATGAAGGCCCGCGCAGCATTCGACAGCGTCCTTTCTGTGTGCAAGATATAGCCTAGCTGGCGAGTGAGCTGTATGCCCGGCAAAGGTATGCGCGCCACCTGGTCATCGAGCATGGTGCGCGGCAAAACGCTCCAGGCCAGGCCGATCGAGACCATCATCTTGATGGTTTCCAGGTAGTTGGTGCTCATGGCGATGTTTGGCGTCAGGCCCTGGGCTTCAAACAGCCGCTGCACAATGTGGTGGGTAAAGGTATTGCCACCGGGGAAGACCGCCGGGTGTCGGGCGATGTCCGCCAGGCTGACCTTGCCGTTATTGAGCAACGAATGCTCCGGCGCAACCACGAAGTCCAGCGGGTCGTCCCATACCGGGGTGGCCTTGACCAGCGCATGGGGTTCTGGCGCCAGGGTAATGACCGCCAGTTCGGCGCGGCCATGGAGAATTTCCTCGTAGGCCACTTCCGAATCGAGGAACTGAATATCCAGCGCCACTTGTGGGTAGAGTCGGGTGAACTCCCTCAGCAAGGGTGGCAAACGGTGCAAGCCGATGTGGTGACTGGTGGCCAGGGTCAGACGGCCGGTCACTTCGCCGGTGAGGTTGGTCAGGGCACGGCGCGTATCATCGAGGACATTGAGAATCTGATAAGCCCGCGGCAGCAGGGCGCGCCCGGCCTCGGTCAGACCCACTTCACGACCCAGACGGTCGAACAACCGCACCTTCAATTGCTGCTCCAGCCCGGCGATGCGCTTGCTGATGGCCGGCTGGGTCAGGTGCAGCCGTTCCCCGGCGCCGGAGAAGCTTCCGGTCTCGGCGATGGCAATAAAGGCATTGAGGTTAGCCAGGTCCATAGTTGCATTCCAGTTGGTTATCCAAAGCATAAAAAATATGAATTTGAGTTATTTAATGTAACCCCATAGGATCAGCCTCACAAGCCAAGGGGTTATTGAGTCGCTCAAGACCCAGGGCATAGAAACAAGCTGATGAGGAAACCGTCTGATGGCCGGCAAAACGCTCTACGACAAGCTCTGGGATTCGCATTTGGTCAAGCAGCGCGACGATGGCTCTGCGCTGATCTACATCGATCGTCACATCATCCACGAAGTGACCTCGCCGCAAGCCTTCGAAGGCCTGCGTCTGGCCGGGCGCAAGCCATGGCGCATCGATGCCAACATCGCGACCCCGGACCACAACGTACCGACCACGCCGGAGCGCAAGGGCGGCATCGACGCCATCGTTGACCAGGTTTCGCGCCTGCAAGTCCAGACCCTCGATGACAACTGCGATGAATACGGCATCGTCGAGTTCAAGATGAACGACGTTCGCCAGGGCATCGTCCATGTCATCGGCCCGGAGCAAGGCGCAACCTTGCCCGGCATGACCGTGGTCTGCGGCGACTCCCATACCTCGACCCATGGCGCATTCGGCGCATTGGCTCACGGTATCGGCACTTCCGAGGTCGAGCATGTGCTCGCCACCCAGTGCCTGGTCGCCAAGAAAATGAAAAACATGCTGGTGCGCGTCGAAGGCCAATTGCCGTTCGGCGTGACCGCCAAGGACATCGTGCTCGCGGTGATCGGCAAGATCGGCACCGCCGGCGGTAACGGCCACGCCATCGAGTTCGCCGGCAGCGCGATTCGCGACCTGTCCGTCGAAGGCCGCATGACCATCTGCAACATGTCCATCGAGGCCGGCGCTCGCGTAGGCCTGGTGGCTGCGGACGAAAAAACCGTGGCTTACGTAAAGGGCCGTCCATTTGCCCCGAAAGGCGCGGAATGGGACCTGGCCGTTGAAGCCTGGAAAGACCTGGTGTCTGACGCCGATGCCACGTTTGATACGGTTGTCGAGCTCGATGCGACCCAGATCAAGCCGCAAGTCAGCTGGGGTACTTCGCCTGAGATGGTGCTGGCGGTAGACCAGAACGTGCCGGATCCTGCGAAGGAAATGGACCTGGTCAAGCGCGACTCCATCGTCCGTGCCTTGAAGTACATGGGTTTGACCGCCAATCAGGCGATCACCGACATTCAGCTCGACCGCGTGTTCATCGGTTCCTGCACCAACTCGCGGATCGAAGACCTGCGTGCGGCGGCCGTGATCGCCAAGGGCCGTAAAGTGGCCTCGACCATCAAGCAGGCCATCGTGGTGCCGGGCTCGGGCCTGGTTAAAGCCCAGGCTGAATCGGAAGGCCTGGACAAGATTTTCCTCGAGGCCGGTTTCGAATGGCGTGAGCCGGGTTGCTCGATGTGCCTGGCGATGAACCCGGACCGCCTGGAGTCTGGTGAGCATTGCGCCTCGACCTCCAACCGTAACTTCGAAGGCCGTCAGGGTGCCGGTGGTCGTACTCACCTCGTCAGCCCGGCCATGGCCGCAGCCGCTGCTATAAACGGTCGTTTCGTCGACGTCCGTGAATTGATCTGAAGGAGCGCAGCATGAAAGCTTTTACCCAGCACACTGGTCTTGTCGCGCCTTTGGATCGTGCCAACGTCGACACCGACCAGATCATCCCGAAGCAGTTCTTGAAGTCGATCAAGCGCACGGGCTTTGGCCCGAACCTGTTCGATGAATGGCGTTACCTGGATGTGGGCCAGCCTTACCAGGACAACTCCAAGCGTCCGCTGAACAAGGACTTCGTCCTCAACGCCGAACGTTACCAGGGCGCCAGCGTGTTGCTGGCCCGCGAGAACTTCGGTTGCGGCTCCAGCCGTGAACACGCGCCGTGGGCGCTGGAAGAGTACGGTTTCCGCAGCATCATCGCGCCGAGCTATGCCGACATCTTCTTCAACAACAGCTTCAAGAACGGCTTGCTGCCGATCATCTTGAGCGACGCCGAAGTCGACGAACTGTTCCAGCAGGTCGAGGCTAATCCGGGCTATCAGTTGCAGGTTGACCTGCAGGCCCAGACCGTGACCCGTCCGGATGGCAAGGTGTTGAGCTTTGAGATTGATGCGTTTCGCAAGCATTGCCTGTTGAACGGCCTGGACGATATCGGCCTGACCTTGCAGGACGGCGATGCGATTGCGGCATTTGAGGCCAAACATCGTGCGAGCCAGCCTTGGTTGTTTCGCGACGCTTGAATTTGCGTAAGACGTAATGACGCCATCGCGAGCAAGCTCGCTCCCACATTGGATTTGCGGCGTAAACAAAACCTGTGGGAGCAAGCTTGCTCGCGATGAGGCCAGAACAGACACCCCAAGACTCACCCCAAAAAGGAAGTCCCCATGACCAGCACCGCCCGACACAGCCAGGTAGTCCAGAAGCAATTCGGTGAACAGGCCTCGGCCTACCTGAGCAGCGCCGTACACGCTCAAGGCACCGAATTCGCGCTGCTACAGGCCGAACTGGCGGGGCAGGGCGAGGCCAGGGTCCTGGATCTGGGTTGCGGCGCAGGTCACGTGAGTTTTCACGTAGCCTCATTGGTGAAAGAGGTGGTGGCCTACGACCTGTCGCAGCAAATGCTCGACGTGGTCGCTGCCGCTGCTGTCGACCGTGGCTTGAGCAACGTAACCACGGTCAACGGTGCCGCCGAGCGCCTGCCGTTCGCCGATGGCGAATTCGATTTCGTCTTCAGCCGCTATTCGGCGCACCATTGGAGCGATCTGGGCGTGGCCCTGCGGGAGGTGCGTCGAGTCCTGAAGCCGGGCGGTGTGGCGGCGTTCGTCGACGTGTTGTCACCGGGTAGCCCGCTGTTCGACACTTACCTGCAAAGCGTCGAAGTGCTGCGCGACACCAGCCATGTGCGCGATTATTCCGCTGGCGAGTGGTTGCGCCAGGTCAGCGAGGCGGGGCTGCACACCCGCAGTACCACCCGTCAGCGCTTGCGCCTGGAATACAACAGCTGGGTCGAGCGCATGCGCACACCGCAAGTGATGCGCGCGGCGATCCGCGAGTTGCAGCAGTCGATGGGCAATGAAGTACGCGAATATTTTGAGATTGAGGCCGATGGTTCGTTCAGTACGGATGTGCTGGTACTGATGGCCGAGCGATAGAATTTTTCCGGGTGCGCCCAAGGCGCACCGACTGATGACATGAGGAAAGCATGAGCAAGCAGATTCTGATTCTCCCAGGTGACGGTATTGGCCCGGAAATCATGGCCGAAGCGGTCAAGGTGCTGGAATTGGCCAGCGACAAGTTCGCCTTGGGTTTCGAACTGAGCCACGACGTGATCGGTGGCGCTGCCATCGACAAGCACGGCGTGCCGTTGGCCGACGAGACTCTGGAGCGTGCCCGCGCGGCCGACGCCGTGTTGCTGGGCGCCGTTGGCGGCCCGAAATGGGATGCCATCGAACGTGACATCCGCCCTGAACGCGGTCTGCTGAAAATCCGTGCGCAACTGGGCCTGTTCGGCAACCTGCGTCCGGCGATCCTGTACCCGCAACTGGCCGAGGCTTCCAGCCTGAAGCCGGAAATCGTGGCCGGCCTGGACATCCTGATCGTTCGCGAGCTGACCGGCGGCATCTACTTCGGCGCGCCTCGTGGTACCCGTACCCTGGAAAACGGCGAGCGTCAGTCCTATGACACCCTGCCGTACAGCGAAAGCGAAATCCGCCGCATCGCCCGTGTCGGTTTCGACATGGCCATGGTTCGTGGCAAGAAGCTGTGCTCGGTGGACAAGGCCAACGTACTGGCCTCCAGCCAACTGTGGCGTGAAGTGGTCGAACAAGTGGCCAAGGATTATCCTGAAGTCGAACTGAGCCACATGTACGTCGACAACGCCGCGATGCAGCTGGTGCGCGCACCGAAGCAGTTCGACGTGATCGTTACCGACAACATGTTCGGCGACATCCTGTCCGACCAGGCCTCGATGCTCACCGGTTCCATCGGCATGCTGCCGTCGGCGTCCCTGGACACCAACAACAAGGGCATGTACGAGCCGTGCCACGGTTCGGCCCCGGACATCGCGGGCAAGGGCATCGCCAACCCGCTGGCGACCATTTTGTCGGTGTCGATGATGTTGCGTTACAGCTTCAACCAGCAGGCCGCGGCCGATGCCATCGAGAAAGCCGTCAGCCTGGTGCTGGATCAGGGCTTGCGCACCGGTGACATCTGGTCGGCCGGTTGCACTAAAGTCGGTACGCAGGAAATGGGTGACGCAGTAGTCGCCGCGCTGCGGAATCTGTAATCTCTCGGGCCCGCTGCCAAATTCAAGACAAGGCAGCGGCCCACATTTCAAGAAGGTGTAGTTGCGATGAAACGTGTAGGTCTGATCGGTTGGCGCGGCATGGTCGGTTCCGTGCTCATGCAGCGGATGCTGGAAGAGCAGGATTTCGATCTTATCGAGCCGGTGTTTTTCACCACTTCCAATGTCGGTGGCCAAGGCCCGTCCGTGGGCAAGGACATTGCTCCGCTCAAGGACGCTTACAGCATTGAAGAGCTGAAAACCCTCGACGTGATTCTGACCTGCCAGGGTGGCGACTACACCAGCGAAGTCTTCCCCAAGCTGCGTGAAGCCGGCTGGCAGGGTTACTGGATCGACGCCGCTTCCAGCCTGCGTATGCAGGATGATGCGGTGATCGTTCTGGATCCGGTCAACCGCAAGGTCATCGACCAGCAACTGGACGCGGGCACCAAGAACTACATCGGCGGCAACTGCACCGTCAGCCTGATGCTGATGGGCCTCGGTGGCCTGTTCGAAGCTGGCCTGGTGGAGTGGATGAGCGCCATGACTTATCAGGCGGCCTCCGGTGCCGGCGCGCAGAACATGCGTGAACTGATCAAGCAAATGGGCGCGACCCACGCCGCTGTTGCCGATCAACTGGCCGATCCGGCCAGCGCGATCCTCGACATCGACCGCCGTGTGGCTGAAGCCATGCGCAGCGACGCTTACCCGACTGAAAACTTCGGCGTACCGTTGGCCGGCAGCCTGATCCCGTGGATCGACAAGGAACTGCCGAACGGTCAGAGCCGCGAAGAGTGGAAGGCCCAGGCCGAGACCAACAAGATCCTCGGTCGCTTCAAGAGCCCGATCCCGGTCGATGGCATCTGCGTGCGCATCGGCGCCATGCGCTGCCACAGCCAGGCGCTGACCATCAAGCTGAACAAAGACGTACCGATCGCCGATATCGAAGGGTTGATCAGCCAGCACAACCCTTGGGTCAAGCTGGTGCCGAACAACCGCGAAACCAGCATTCAGGAGCTGAGCCCGAACAAGGTCACCGGCACCCTGAACATCCCGGTTGGCCGTCTGCGCAAGCTGAACATGGGCTCGCAATTCGTCGGCGCGTTCACCGTCGGCGACCAGTTGCTGTGGGGCGCGGCCGAACCGCTGCGTCGCATGCTGCGGATCCTGCTCGAGCGTTGATCGGTTGATGCAATGAAAGAACCCGCGCCTTGAAAGAGGCGCGGGTTTTTTATTTCCGGCAACCTGATGTTTATGGGTTGCCTGATATTCCGTCATCGCGAGCAAGCTCGCTCCCACATTGGAATGCGTACCCCCGTGGGAGCGAGCTTGCTCGCGATGAGGCCGGTACAGACACTACAAATCCCCGGCAGAAATTGCCTGTATCCCACCCACCCGGTAAAGTGCCGCTCCCCCCGTTTCGCCAGAGGTCAAACCATGAGCCAGTCCATTGATATTGCCGTGATCGGCGCCACCGGTACTGTCGGCGAAACACTCGTGCAGATTCTCGAAGAGCGCGATTTTCCGATCGGTAACCTGCACCTGTTGGCCAGCAGCGAGTCGGCCGGCAGTTCGGTGCCGTTTCGCGGCAAGAACGTGCGGGTGCGGGAAGTCGATCAGTTCGACTTCAGCAAGGTGCAGTTGGCATTCTTTGCCGCCGGCCCGGCGGTTTCGTTGAGTTTCGCTTCCCGCGCGACCGATGCCGGTTGCTCGGTTATCGATCTCTCCGGTGCCCTGCCGGCCGAAAAGGCGCCACAGGTTGTGCCTGAAGCCAATGCCCAGGTGTTGGCCGGCTTGAACAAACCCTTTCAGGTCAGCAGTCCAAGCCCGTCGGCCACCACGCTGGCGGTGGTGCTCGCGCCACTGATGGATTTGCTTGATTTGCAGCGCATCAGCCTGACCGCCAGCCTGGCGGTATCGGCCCAGGGCCGCGAAGCCGTGAGCGAGCTCGCCCGGCAAACCGCTGAACTGCTGAATGTGCGGCCGCTGGAGCCGAAATTCTTTGATCGGCAGATGGCCTTCAACCTGTTGGCCCAGGTCGGTAAACCGGATGAGCAAGGTCATACGCTGCTGGAAAAACGCCTGGTGCGTGAGCTGCGCCAGGTCATGGCGCGGCCTTCATTGAAGATTTCCGTCACTTGCATTCAAGCCCCGGTGTTTTTTGGCGATAGCTATAGCGTGACCCTGCAGTCCGCGAGTGAAATCGACCTGGGGAAAGTCAATGCGGCCCTGGAAGACGCCCCTGGCATCGAACTGGTGGAAGCCGGTGATTACCCGACGCCGGTGGGCGATGCGGTAGGCCAGGATGTGGTCTACGTTGGTCGGGTTCGCCATGGTATTGACGACACGTCGGAACTTAATCTGTGGCTGACGTCAGATAACGTACGCAAAGGCGCGGCGCTCAACGCTGTGCAGCTGGCCGAGTTGTTGATAAAAGACCTGCTGTAAAAGATACTTTGCAACAATTTGTCGAATGATTCCGCGCGAGCCTATGCTTGCCGGAGTGCTGAAGGCAGAGCCACTCTGCGGGGCTTTGCCGGGCATCAATGAAATGATCGCGCGCGACGACCCTCGCCGTTGCGTGCAATGCCTTACGGCAGCGACTATCAATACCTTCTCGCTGGCCGAGGAATGTTCAAACTAAGGATGAGCTAATGGTTCAAGTTCGCAAACTGGTGTTAGCAATAGCGGCCGCCTCGGCGCTGTCCTCCGGTATGGCGCATGCCCTCGGGCTCGGGGAGTTGACCCTGAAATCGACGCTCAACCAGCCGCTGGTGGCGGAAATCGAGCTGCTCGATGTCAAGGATCTCACCGCCGCCGAAGTGGTACCGAGCCTGGCCTCACCAGACGATTTCGCCAAGGCCGGTGTTGACCGCCAGGCGTTTCTCAACGACTTGACCTTCACCCCGGTGCTCAACGCCAGCGGCAAAAGCATTCTGCGCGTGACCTCCAGCAAGCCACTTTCCGAACCCATGGTGAAGTTTCTGGTTCAGGTCATGTGGCCGAACGGCCGCTTGCTGCGCGACTACAGTGTGCTGCTCGATCCGTCCAAATTCTCGCCGCAAACCGCTGAAGCGGCTGCACAGCCGACGTCGACGGTTGCCGCGCCCGTCACCGGTGCGACCAAACCGTCCCAATACACCACCACGCCGCGCGATACCCTGTGGGAAATCGCCGCAAAGGCGCGTAATGGTGGTTCGATCCAGCAAACCATGCTGGCCATCCAGGCGTTGAACCCGGATGCCTTTATCGACGGCAACATCAATCGCCTGAAAACCGGCCAGGTGCTGCGCATGCCGGACCAGGCGCAGAGCACTGGCCTGCCGCAAGCCAAGGCCATTGCCGAAGTGGCCGCACAGAACAAGGCCTGGCGCCAGGGTCGCCGCTATGTGGCGAAACCCGGGGCAGGGCAGCAACAGCTCGACGCCACCAATCGCGCTCGTACCGAGGGTGCTCCGGCGCAAGCGGCCTCCGACAAGTTGAGCCTGGTGTCTGCCGAGTCCGGCAAGAACCCTGGCAAAGGGGCTGCCGGAGATGCCAAGGCCCTCAGCAACAAGCTGGCGGTGACCCAGGAAAGCCTCGACACCAGTCGTCGTGATAACGCCGAACTGAAAAGCCGCATGGCCGATCTGCAAAGCCAGGTGGACAAGCTGCAGCGCCTGCTCGAGTTGAAGAACAACCAACTGGCCAAGTTGCAAACCGAGGGCGCTGCCGCTGCTCCAGCGGCTGCGACCGCGCCGGCAATGTCGGCCGAGCTGGCTGCCAACCCGGAGGCAGCGCCTGCACCGGTTGCCGCTGCGCCTGCCCCTGAGGCAACGCCCGCGCCAGCCGAGAAGCCCGTCGAGGCGACACCGGCGGCATCTGACGATCAGAAGTTCAATGAATTGCTGACCAATCCGCTGCTGCTGGGCCTGGTCGGTGGCGGTGCGGTGATTCTCCTGCTCCTGCTGCTGTTGCTGGCGCGTCGACGCAAAGCCCAGCAAGCAGCCGAGAAACATCTGCGCATGGCCCGTGCCTTGGCCGAAGATCAGCCGTTCTCGGCCGATTTCGACTTGCCGGAAAGCAGCTTCGAAGGTCTGGAAGTTCCGCCGCCGAGCGTGAAGCTGGCGACTGCCCCGACGCCTGCTCCCGCGCCAGCGCCGGTGGTTGCTCCGGTGGTGATGACCACGCCGATCGCCGCACCATTGGTGGCGCCGGCTGCCGAGCGTTCCGACGACGTGCTGGGTCAGGCTCAGTCGCACATCAATGCCGGTCGCCTGAACCAGGCCGCCGCGTTGCTGGAGGACGGCGTCAAGCAAGAGCCCAAGCGCAGCGATCTGCGCTTGAAACTGATGGAAGTCTACGGCCAGCAAGGCGACCGCGATGCGTTCGTCGGCCAGGAGCGTCAGTTGGTGGCTAATGGCGACAACTTCGCCCAGGTTGAAAAACTCAAAAGTCGCTTCCCGGCCATGGCGCTGGTGGCTGCCGGTGGCATCGCCGCGGCCGCCGTTGCTGCCGAACTGGATGCGCAATACGTCAAGGAGCTGTTGCTCGATGAGCCGCAAGCACCGGCGCCAGAACCAGAACCAGCACCGTTCGAGGATGACCTCGACAGCGCCTTCGACCTGAGCCTGGATGATCTGGACGCGATTACGCCTTTGGCGCCTGCACCTGCACCTGCAGCGGAGCCTGAAGTGGCGGCGTTGCCAGACCTTGGTGAGTTCCCGCTGGACGACGATCTGAGCTTTGAGTCGGTGTTGCAGCAGCAGACTGAAATCAAGGAAAACCTCGACGATCTGTCGGACTTCGACCTCGACCTGGATCTCGGTGCGCAACCGTCGCCGGCGATGCTGGCTGAAGACGATTTCCTGCTGGATCTGGATGAGGGTGTGAAGGATTTCCCGGTTGCCGAAACCCCGGCTGTTCCTGAGGTCGCGCTGGACGATCTGGAGTTGCCGGCCGATTTCGATCTGTCGCTGGCCGAGGAACTGGACGCGCCGGATGCGTTCGCGGCAGAGCTGGATGATGTCAACGCCGAACTGGAGAGCTTGTCCAACAGCATCGGCGAGCCGACCTTTACCGAAGCTGATGCCGCGCTGGATGGCGATGATGACTTCGACTTCCTCTCGGGCACTGACGAAGCCGCTACCAAGCTCGATCTGGCTCAGGCCTATATCGACATGGGCGACAGCGACGGTGCTCGCGACATCCTCAATGAGGTGGTAAGCGAAGGCAGTGCCGAGCAGAAGAGTGAAGCCGAGGAGATGCTTTCGCGCCTGGCTTGATTGATCGGCAGGTTGAAAAAAAGCGGCAGCCCATTGAGGCTGCCGTTTTTGTTTGGCTCATTAATGGATGTTGTTTGCTTGGGCCTCATCGCGGGCAAGCCTGCTCCCACAGAGATTTATGTCGTTCACAAAACCTGTGGGAGCGGGCTTGCCCGCGATGAGGCCGGGACAGTCAATGGAGAACTCTCTGGCATCCCCGCCCGGCGGCCTTATAATGCCCGCCTTTGGTACATCATCAGGCTGTCCCTCCTTGGCAAATATAGATAACCCGGCCGCCGAAATGGCAGCCGACGGCTTTTTCCGGATCGCGCTGGGCGTCGAATACAAAGGCTCGCGCTACCGCGGCTGGCAGCGCCAGGCGTCCGGGGTGCTCACCGTGCAGGAAACCCTCGAAAACGCCTTGTCCAAAGTCGCCGACTCGCCCGTTTCGCTGATGTGCGCCGGGCGTACCGACGCCGGGGTGCATGCCTGTGGACAGGTGGTGCATTTCGACACTCAGGTCGAGCGCTCGATGAAGGCCTGGACCATGGGCGCCAACATCAACTTGCCCCATGACGTCAGTGTCAGTTGGGCCAAGGTCATGCCGGCGCATTTCCATGCGCGGTTCAAGGCCATTGCCCGGCGTTATCGCTACGTGATCTACAACGATCAGATCCGCCCGGCGCACTTGAACGAAGAGGTGACCTGGAACCACCGTCCGCTGGACGTCGAGCGCATGGCCGAGGCCGCCCAGTACCTGCTCGGCACCCATGATTTCAGTGCTTTTCGCGCCGGTCAGTGCCAGGCCAAGTCGCCGATCAAGGAATTGCATCACCTGCGCGTTACCCGTCACGGCAAGATGATCGTGCTGGATATTCGCGCCAGCGCCTTCCTGCATCATATGGTGCGCAACATTGCCGGTGTGCTGATGACCATTGGCGCCGGAGAGCGGCCGGTGGAGTGGATGAAAGAGGTGCTGGAGAGCCGGATTCGACGGACCGGTGGCGTGACCGCGCATCCATTCGGCTTGTATCTGGTTCAGGTCGAGTACCGTGACGAGTTCGAGTTGCCCGAGCGCTACATCGGTCCGCACTTCCTGACCGGCTTCTCGGAACTTGGCGGCTGACGCCCTCGAACGCTTTTGTTACCATCCGGGACTTTCCCGGATTTGTCTTGGAGTTGTATCGACATGTCAGCCGTTCGCAGCAAGATCTGTGGGATTACCCGCATAGAGGATGCGTTGGCAGCCGTCGAGGCCGGGGCGGATGCCATCGGATTCGTGTTCTACGCCAAAAGCCCCCGTGCGGTGACGGTCCAGCAGGCGCGCTCGATCATCAAGGCGCTGCCGCCGTTCGTGACCACCGTGGGCTTGTTCGTCAATGCCAGCCGTTGCGAGCTGGGGGAAATCCTCGACGCGGTGCCGCTGGACCTGTTGCAGTTCCATGGCGACGAAACCGCCGCTGAGTGCGAAGGCTGGCACCGGCCGTACATCAAGGCATTGCGGGTCAAGGCCGGTGATGACATCGCAGCGGCCTGCGATGCTTATGCCAGCGCCAGCGGAATCTTGCTCGATACCTATGTCGAAGGCGTTCCCGGAGGAACCGGGGAGGCGTTTGACTGGTCACTGATACCGCAAGGCCTGAGCAAGCCGGTCATTCTGGCGGGCGGTCTGACGCCGGATAACGTCGCCGAGGCGGTTGCGCGCGTTCGGCCTTATGCCGTGGATGTCAGCGGCGGGGTTGAGGCGAGCAAGGGCATCAAGGATCACGCAAGGATTCAGGCATTTATCAAAGCGGTACGCGGTAGCACCCGTTGATGTGACGGCTGGCAGTCTGCCGCCGTCCACTGCACTGTACAAAACGGCTGAGGGTTATGGGGTGGTACGCAGGTCACGTTTCGCTGACCCGGCCATTCACTGATCATCGCCGCACACATGAATTTAGCGCTAGGGCATACACGGGGCCGCGAACCAGAGCGTTCGGGCCGCCGGTACTGGAGAAAGAAAGCATGAGCAACTGGTTAGTAGACAAACTGATCCCTTCGATCATGCGTTCCGAGGTCAAGAAGAGCTCGGTGCCTGAAGGTCTTTGGCACAAATGCCCGTCTTGCGAGGCTGTGCTGTATCGTCCGGAGCTGGAAAAGACCCTGGACGTTTGCCCCAAGTGCAACCATCACATGCGTATCGGCGCCCGCGCCCGTATCGACATCTTCCTCGATGTTGAAGGCCGTGCCGAGCTGGGTGCAGACCTGGAACCGGTTGACCGTCTGAAATTCCGCGACGGCAAGAAGTACAAGGACCGCCTGACCGCTGCACAAAAGCAGACTGGCGAAAAAGACGCACTGGTTTCCATGAGCGGCACTTTGCTGGGCATGCCGGTTGTGGTTTCGGCGTTCGAATTTTCCTTCATGGGCGGTTCGATGGGCGCCATCGTCGGTGAGCGTTTCGTTCGCGCCGCCAACTACGCCCTGGAAAAACGTTGCCCGATGATCTGCTTCGCCGCTTCCGGCGGTGCGCGGATGCAAGAAGCGCTGATTTCCCTGATGCAAATGGCCAAGACCTCCGCGGTGCTGGCCCGTCTGCGTGAAGAAGGCATCCCGTTCATCTCCGTGTTGACCGACCCGGTCTACGGCGGCGTTTCCGCCAGTCTGGCGATGCTGGGCGACGTGATTGTCGGTGAGCCGAAGGCGTTGATCGGTTTTGCCGGTCCGCGTGTGATCGAGCAAACCGTGCGCGAGAAACTGCCGGAAGGCTTCCAGCGCAGCGAGTTCCTGCTGGAGCACGGTGCCATCGACATGATCATCGACCGTCAGGAGCTGCGTCCGCGTCTGGGCAACCTGCTGGCGCAAATGATGGGCCTGCCGACGCCGAAGTTCGTTGCTGCCCCTATCGAGCCGATCGTGGTTCCACCGGTACCCGCCAGCCTATGACCCAACGTACCCTTGGCGAATGGCTCGCCTACCTTGAACAGTTGCACCCTTCGGCCATCGACATGGGCCTGGAGCGATCGCAGCAGGTAGCGTCCCGTATGGGACTGGGCAAGCCGGCGCCTCGGGTGATCACGGTCACCGGGACCAACGGCAAGGGTTCCACCTGTGCGTTCGTGGCGTCCTTGCTGCGGGCCCAGGGCTTGAAAGTGGGGGTGTACAACTCCCCACACCTGCTGCGTTATAACGAGCGGGTAACAGTCAATGGCGTCGAAGCCACGGATGCCGAGCTGTGCGAGGCCTTTGCCGCGGTAGAGGCCGGGCGCGGCGACACTTCCCTGACTTACTTCGAAATGGGCACCTTGGCGGCATTCTGGCTGTTCCAGCGCTCCGGGCTCGATGCAGTGGTGCTGGAAGTCGGTCTGGGCGGTCGCCTGGACACGGTCAACGTGGTGGACGCCGACATGGCGCTGGTCACCAGTATCGGTGTCGATCATGCGGATTACCTCGGTGATACCCGGGAGTCCGTGGCCTTCGAGAAGGCCGGTATTTTCCGTCAGGGCGCGCCTGCGCTCTGCGGCGATCTGAATCCTCCACAACCTCTGCTGGACAAGGCGCGCGAGCTTAATTGCCCGTTTTTCCTGCGTGGGCGCGATTTTGACCTCGGTGTGACCGATCACAACTGGCAATGGCGCGGTGTCGATGGGCAAGGGCGCGTGGTGGAGCTGCGCGACCTGCCACTGCTCGATCTACCGATGGAAAATGCCGCGCTGGCGTTGCAGGCTTACCTGCTGCTCGGCTTGCCTTGGGCGGATGCGCAGATTACCGAGGCGCTACGGGCCACCCGGGTGGTCGGTCGCCTGGATCGCCGTGAGTTCGAGTGGCAAGGCAAGCGCTTGAATCTATTGCTGGATGTGGGGCATAACCCCCATGCGGCGGAGTATCTGGCTCGTCGCCTGGCCAGCCGCCCGCCGGTCGGCAAGCGTCTGGCGGTGTTCGGGTTGCTGGCGGACAAAGACCTGGGTGGTGTTGTCGGCGAATTGAATGCTAGTGTCCAGCACTGGGCTGTCGCACCTCTGGATTCGCCTCGGGCGCGTTCGGTTGCGGATTTGCACGCCGCGTTGCAAGGTCTTGGTGCGTCGGTCACGTCATACGACAGTGTCGCGGCCGCCCTGGAAGGGCAGTGCGCGCAGGCCACGAGCGACGACGAAATCCTGTTGTTCGGATCATTTTATTGTGTCGCCGAGGCCCTTGAATGGCTGGCCCGGCGCTCCACGGAGGAAGCGGCAAATGGCATTGCTGGATAAGGCATACAAGCAGCGCATGGTTGGCGCCCTGGTGTTGGTCGCGCTGGCGGTGATTTTTCTGCCGATGCTGTTTTCCCGCCAGGACGAACAGCGCCAGGTGACGGTCGAAGCGCCCGCGGCTCCGCAAGCGCCGGCGATGCCCCAGGTACAGGTCGAGCCCGTGGCGGTGCCTGAGCCGCAAGCCCTGCCTCAGGAACCCGTGCCGAGCGATGACGAAATCGCCCAGCAGGAATCGGCGGTGCCAGCTGTTCCGGTGGCTCCAGCGCCTGCGGCTCCAGCGCCAGCAGCCAAGCCGGCTGCACCCGCGCCGGTCCCGGCTTTGGCGGCTAAGCCTGCAACGGCGCCTGCCCAGCCGATCACCGCGGCGCCGGGCAAGCCGGACACCACGCAAAGCCGTGTCGATGCCAATGGTTTGTCTGTCAGCTGGTCGGTGCAACTGGCCAGCCTGTCGAACCGTGAAAGCGCGGAAAAACTGCAGAAAACCCTGCGCAGCCAGGGTTACAACGCCTACATCCGTACCGCCGACGGCAAAAATCGGGTGTTTGTCGGGCCGCTGATCGAGCGTGCCGAAGCCGACCGGCTGCGTGACTTGCTCAACCGCCAGCAGAACCTCAAGGGGTTTGTGGTGCGCTTTCAACCGGAACGTGGTTAAAACTATCGCCCCGATATGAAATGCACTGACAATCGCAGCTTACCGATAAGCATGGGCTCTGCTAAAATGCGCCGCCTTATCCGTCTGTAGGCTGCACTGTGCCATTTACCTGGGTTGACTGGGCGATCGTTGCAATCGTCGCCATCTCCGCATTGATCAGTCTGAGCCGCGGCTTCGTCAAGGAAGCACTGTCGCTGCTGACCTGGATCATCGCAGGAGTCGTAGCCTGGATGTTCGGTGGCTCACTGTCCGAGTACCTCGGCGGGTACATTCAAACGCCATCGGCACGTATAATAACGGGCTGTGCCATCATGTTTGTCGCCACTTTAATCGTAGGCGCAATGATCAATTATCTTATCGGCGAACTGGTTCGCGTCACCGGGCTCTCCGGGACCGACCGATTCCTCGGCATGGCCTTCGGCGCCGCGC
Organism: Pseudomonas sp. PDM30; assembly: GCF_019218985.1. NCBI lineage: Bacteria > Pseudomonadati > Pseudomonadota > Gammaproteobacteria > Pseudomonadales > Pseudomonadaceae > Pseudomonas > Pseudomonas sp. PDM30. Next base: position 54,337 of record NZ_JAHUWM010000007.1, on the reverse strand, counting down.
GTGGCGGGTTGCTGGTGGTTATCGCCGTCGGGCTGTTGAGCCTGGGGCCGGTACAGCAGGACGGGTGGTGGAAAGAGTCACAGCTCGTGCCAAAATTTCTATTGGTTGCAGACTGGTCCAAAAACCTGATCCTCGGGTGGAGCAGTCAGTGGCTTGCCAGCGGAATCAGCGTACCCGCTGATATTCCGTTCAAGGAGCAACTCTTGCCGATGGCCAAAACGCCTCAGTGAGTAGTGCTCAGTTCAGATCCATTAAGTAGGGGTTGCGTCGCATGTGTGGCATCGTCGGTATCGTCGGTAAGTCGAACGTCAATCAGGCGCTGTATGACGCGCTAACCGTCCTCCAGCACCGCGGCCAGGACGCTGCCGGTATCGTGACCAGCCATGATGGCCGGTTATTCCTGCGCAAGGACAACGGCCTGGTGCGTGACGTGTTCCAGCAACGTCACATGCAGCGCCTGGTCGGTCACATGGGTATTGGCCATGTGCGTTATCCAACCGCGGGCAGCTCGACGTCGGCTGAAGCTCAACCGTTTTACGTCAACTCGCCTTACGGCATCACCCTGGCGCACAACGGTAACCTGACCAATGTTGAACAACTGGCCAAGGAGATTTACGAATCTGACCTGCGCCACGTCAACACCAGTTCCGATTCGGAAGTACTGCTCAACGTGTTCGCGCACGAACTGGCCCAGCGCGGCAAGTTGCAGCCGACCGAAGAAGACGTTTTCGCCGCCGTCACCGACGTGCACAACCGTTGCGTCGGTGGTTATGCCGTCGTAGCGATGATCACCGGCTACGGCATCGTGGGCTTTCGTGACCCGCACGGTATCCGCCCGATCGTTTTCGGCCAGCGTCACACCGACGAAGGCGTCGAGTACATGATCGCCTCGGAAAGCGTTTCCCTGGACGTGCTCGGCTTCACCCTGATTCGCGACCTGGCACCGGGCGAGGCGGTCTACATCACTGAAGAGGGCAAGCTGTACACCCGTCAGTGCGCGACCAACCCGTCCCTGACCCCGTGCATCTTCGAACACGTCTACCTGGCGCGTCCGGACTCGATCATCGACGGCGTTTCGGTCTACAAGGCCCGTCTGCGCATGGGCGAGAAACTCGCCGAGAAGATCCTGCGCGAGCGTCCGGATCACGACATCGACGTGGTCATCCCGATTCCGGACACCAGCCGCACCGCCGCGCTGGAGCTGGCGAACCACCTGGGCGTGAAGTTCCGCGAAGGCTTCGTGAAGAACCGCTACATCGGCCGGACCTTCATCATGCCGGGCCAGGCCGCGCGGAAAAAATCCGTACGCCAGAAGCTCAACGCCATCGAGCTGGAATTCCGCGGCAAGAACGTGATGCTGGTGGACGATTCCATCGTTCGCGGTACCACTTGCAAGCAGATCATCCAGATGGCCCGCGAAGCCGGCGCCAAGAACGTCTACTTCTGCTCCGCGGCGCCAGCGGTCCGCTACCCGAACGTCTACGGCATCGACATGCCGAGCGCTCACGAGCTGATCGCCCACAACCGTTCGACCCAGGACGTGGCAGACCTGATCGGCGCCGACTGGCTGATCTATCAGGACTTGCCTGACTTGATCGAAGCGGTCGGGGGCGGCAAGATCAAGATCGACAAGTTCGATTGCGCGGTGTTCGACGGCCAGTACGTCACCGGCGACGTCGACGAGGCTTATCTGAACAAGATCGAGCAGGCACGCAACGATGCCTCCAAGGTCAAGACGCAGGCAGTCAGTGCGATCATCGATCTGTACAACAACTGAGTAACTACCGGCCCTGAGGGGCCGGTTTTGTATCTGGCAAAAAGACTTTTATCTATCAAGAGCAAGGCAAGGAGTGACAGCATGAGTCAGGATTGGGATGCCGGTCGGCTGGACAGCGACCTCGAAGGCGTAGCGTTCGATACCCTGGCCGTACGTGCCGGTCAGCACCGTACGCCGGAAGGTGAGCACGGTGATCCGATGTTCTTCACTTCCAGCTATGTATTCCGTACCGCCGCCGATGCCGCCGCGCGTTTTGCCGGCGAAGTGCCGGGCAACGTCTACTCGCGCTACACCAACCCGACTGTGCGTGCCTTTGAAGAGCGCATTGCCGCGCTGGAAAGCGCCGAGCAGGCCGTGGCCACCGCGACCGGCATGGCCGCGATCATGGCGGTGGTGATGAGCCTGTGCAGCGCCGGCGATCACGTGCTGGTGTCGCGCAGCGTGTTTGGCTCGACCATCAGCCTGTTCGAGAAGTATTTCAAGCGTTTCGGTATCGAAGTCGATTACGTGCCCTTGGCGGACTTGTCCGGCTGGGACGCGGCAATCAAGGCCAACACCAAATTGCTGTTCGTCGAATCGCCGTCCAACCCGCTGGCCGAGCTGGTGGACATTGCCGAACTGGCGAAAATCGCTCACGCCAAAGGCGCGATGCTGGTGGTCGATAACTGCTTCTGCACCCCGGCGCTGCAACAGCCGCTGAAAATGGGCGCGGACATCGTCGTGCACTCGGCCACCAAATTCATCGACGGCCAGGGTCGTTGCATGGGCGGTGTCGTGGCCGGTCGCGGCGAGCAGATGAAAGAGGTGGTTGGTTTCTTGCGCACCGCCGGGCCGACCCTGAGCCCGTTCAACGCCTGGATCTTCCTCAAGGGCCTGGAAACTTTGAACCTGCGGATGAAGGCCCATTGCGCCAACGCCCAACAACTGGCCGAGTGGCTGGAGCAGCAGGACGGTATCGAGAAAGTCCATTACGCCGGCCTCAAGAGCCATCCGCAGCACGAACTGGCGCTGCGCCAGCAGAAGGGCTTCGGTGCGGTCGTCAGTTTTGAGGTCAAGGGCGGCAAAGAGGGCGCCTGGCGCTTTATCGACGCCACGCGCCTGATTTCGATCACCGCCAACCTGGGTGACAGCAAAACCACCATCACCCATCCGAGCACCACCTCCCATGGTCGCCTGGCGCCGCAAGAGCGTGAAGCGGCGGGCATTCGTGACAGCCTGATCCGCGTTGCGGTCGGCCTGGAAGACGTGGCGGACCTGCAAGCCGATCTGGCGCGCGGCCTGGCTGCGTTGTGATCGAGTTGTCTGCGCCGACCACCGGCTCAAATGGTCGCGTAGCGCTGGTGACCGGTGCTGCGCGGGGCATTGGCCTGGGGATTTCGGCCTGGCTGATCAGCGAAGGCTGGCAAGTCGTGCTGACGGATCTGGACCGGGAGCGCGGTTCGAAAGTGGCGAAAGTGCTGGGCGACAACGCCTGGTTCATCGCCATGGATGTCTCCAACGAGGGGCAAGTCGCGCTGGGCGTAGCCGAGGTGCTCGGTCAGTTCGGGCGCCTGGATGCGCTGGTATGCAATGCAGCGGTTGCCGATCCGCACAACATCACCCTGGAAAGCCTCGACCTGGCTCACTGGAATCGGGTGTTGGCGGTGAACCTCAGTGGGCCGATGTTGCTGGCCAAGCACTGTGCACCGTACCTGCGCGCACACAGCGGCGCCATCGTCAATCTGGCCTCGACCCGCGCCGGGCAGTCGGAGCCCGACACAGAAGCCTATGCGGCGAGCAAGGGCGGTTTGTTGGCCCTGACGCATGCGTTGGCCATCAGCCTTGGCCCGGAGATCCGGGTCAATGCCGTCAGTCCTGGCTGGATCGATGCGCGCGACCCCTCGGTGCAACGTGCCGAACCCTTGACCGAGGCCGATCATGCCCAGCATCCGGCGGGCAGGGTGGGGAAGGTCGAGGATGTCGCGGCGATGGTGGCCTGGCTGCTGTCGAGAAACGCCGGGTTTGTCACCGGCCAGGAATTCGTGGTCGATGGCGGCATGACCAAGAAGATGATTTACAGCGAGTAAGCTCCGGGATTGATGTTGAATGTGCTGCTTTCGCGAGCAAGTCGAATCGTCGCACCGCCGCTCCCACATTTGGAATGCATTCCCCTGTGGGAGCGGGCTTGCTCGCGAAAGCGCACTTGCTGCACATACATAATTTTGTCTTTTTCAGAAAAACTTCAATCCTGCTATTGACTTAGGTTCGCTACCTGCGTAAATTTCGCGGCCTCGGAGATGCAAACGGGTGATTAGCTCAGCTGGGAGAGCGTCTGCCTTACAAGCAGAATGTCGGCGGTTCGATCCCGTCATCACCCACCACTTCCGAGATACTTGCGAAAGCAAGAGGTAGGCTGAAATGCCTCCACCGACGCGCAGCGGTAGTTCAGTCGGTTAGAATACCGGCCTGTCACGCCGGGGGTCGCGGGTTCGAGTCCCGTCCGCTGCGCCATATTTTCCGAGTCAGGCATGCCTTGATTCGAGATTGAAAGAGAGATTGAAAAGTCTCGGAGCTTTCAATCAGACAAGTTACTTGAGCGTCAGCTCAAAGCGATACGCAGCGGTAGTTCAGTCGGTTAGAATACCGGCCTGTCACGCCGGGGGTCGCGGGTTCGAGTCCCGTCCGCTGCGCCATATCTGCCCCGAGGCCCACTGAACGCCTTGGAGCTACGAAGAAGCCACTGGTTACTTCGAGTCGATAGCAAAGACCCTGGTCGAAAGACCGGGGTTTTTTGTTTCTGCGATTTGGCTTTTTCTACTTCCTCACGACCCTCACGGTTTCGCATCCGCCGACCACGCGCGGATGGCCAGTGAATTCCGTTGTCTCTTGAAAACTCCCCCTCAATAATCCGCAGCCTCGATAAGCCGGCGTCGCGCGGCCGAAATATCGGCCTGTCATCCAATTATTCAAGCATTTACCGGGTGCGAATCGCACAAAGGGCTTGGTTTGACCTCTCAACACTAATTAGAATGAGTCGCATTTAAAATATTTCTTCGCGCAGGGTTTCTTTAGATGAGTGATGCAGCGATGCCGCCGGAGCAAACCTTCCACGACCTGTACCGCGATCACCGGAGCTGGCTCGAAGGATGGTTGAGACGACGCATGGGCAATGGCAGCGACGCGGCGGATCTGAGCCAGGATACCTTTGTTCGTTTGCTCGCCAGCTCTCAGCGCATCGCCGACCTGCAAGAGCCTCGCGCCTACCTGGCGACAGTCGGCAAGCGGCTGCTGGCCAACTTCTACAAGCGCCGCAGCCTGGAGCAAGCCTATCTCGATGCATTGGCGTTGCTGCCCGAGGACTGCGTGCCGTCCCCCGAGCAACGCTGGATCCTGCTGGAAACCCTGCAAGCCCTGGACGAATTGCTCGATGGATTACCGGGCCCGGTACGCCGGGCGTTTCTCTTGAGTCAGCTGGAAGGCCTGGGCTATCAAGAGATTGCCGAGCGACTGCAAGTATCGGAACGCACGATCAAGCGCTACATGGCTCAAGCCTACGAACATTGCCTGCTGGTGGACATGTGAACGGTTCGGCACCTTCGGCTCAGACCCGGCAAGTCGTGCGGGTCGCCGCGCAGTGGCTGGCCCTCATGGAGTCCGGCTGCGCTAATGAGCAGGACCGGGCGCAGCTGCAGAGCTGGCGCGATAGTCATTCCAGTCACGAGCAAGCCTGGCAGAAAGCGCAACTCTTGCGCCAACGCTTTGCCGACTTGCCATCGGCCCTTGCCATGGCCAGTCTGGACCGGCCACAAGCCAGTAGACGTACGGTACTCAAACGCGCTGTCGGGGCGGTGGCTTTGCTGCCGACCGCTTGGCTGATCAGTCGACAGTTGCCTCTGGACGCCTGGAGTGCCAACCTGCGGACCGCCACCGGGGAAAGCAAAAAAGTCCGGTTGGCCGATGGCAGCTCTGTGCAATTGAATACTGCCAGTGCCGTCGATATCGACCTGAAGCACCGGCGCCTGACCCTCGTGGAAGGCGAAATTGCACTGAATGTGCCCGGGGCCTCGCCGCTGACGATTTTCACGCGCTTCGGGCAGGTGGTCGTCAGTCAGGGCGAGGTGTGTGTTCGTCAGGGGCAGGCGGGTTGCAAAGTGTCAGTGCTCAACGGCGCGGTGCAGTTGCAGCCTCTGCGCGGGCCGGTCTTTTCGTTGCGCGGCGGTCAGCAGGTCGGCCTTCAAGCGGCGGGTGCCGGTGCCGTGGAGCCATTCGACGTGCTGGCCCCAGGCTGGCGTGACGGTGTGTTGATGGCGCAGAACCAGCCCCTGGGGGATTTTCTGCGTGAACTCGGCACCTATCGTCCGGGTGTATTGCGTTGGGCGCTAGAGCTGGAATCGCTGCGCATCACCGGCAGTTTCCGCCTTGAAGACACCGATCGCGTTCTGGCTCTGTTGGCGGCCAGCCTGCCACTGGAAGTGCATTCGCGTACGCGTTATTGGGTAACGCTGGTACCGCGAAAAAATAGTGTTTAAAGCGTGTCCCCTTTTTTCGTGCCGCTTGTCTTTCAAGGTAAGTGAAACGAAATCAGAGAGATTCACAATGCCCGCAGTGATGTCTTGCAGTATGCGTCCGGCTCCATCCAGGTTGCGCCCGTTGTTGCACTTGAGTCTGTTGTTGAGCCTGAGTGCCTGTCCATTGTTCATCACTGCCGGTTGGGCCGAAGACGCGCCGCGCCGCAGCTATCAGGTGCCAGCCGGTAGCCTCGACGCTGCGCTGACCCGTTTCGCGGGGCTGGCAGGGGTCAATCTGTCAGTGGACCCGGCACTGGTGAGCGGGCGCACCAGCCCCGGTCTTTCCGGCGACTTCGCGGTGGAGGAGGGCTTCGCCCAACTGCTACAGGGTTCCGGTCTGCAACTGCTGCCGGTGGGCGAGCAGGCGTACATGCTGACCCCGGCGCCAACAGGCAGCACCCTGCAACTGGGCGCTACCTCCATTTATGCGACGGCGGACACGGCGCACGGTGATCCGTATGTCGGCGGGCAGGTCGCACGCCGTGGATCGCAAGGCTTGCTGGGCTCGAAAGACTTCATGGAGACGCCGTTCAGCGAGACCACCTACACCAGTGAGTTGGTGAAAAACCTGCAGGCGCGTACCTTGGGCGACCTCGTCGCCAGCGATCCCTCGGTTCGCGCCACCAACCCGGCGGGTGGGCGGTATGAGCAGTTCACCATTCGCGGAATGAGCCTGTTCAACAGTGATGTCTCCTACAACGGTCTCTACGGCATCCTGCCGACTTACACCATTGATATGGAGATGGCCGACCGCGTCGACATCCTCAAAGGCCCGAGCCAGCTCATCAATGGCATCTCGCCGCGGGGCAGCGTGGGTGGCGGGATCAATGTGGTGCCCAAGCGCGCCACCGACGTGCCCATTACGTCGTTTACCGGCAACTATGCTTCCGATAGCCAGGTCGGCGGGGCCGTGGACATCGGTCGGCGCTTTGGAGAGGGGGACATGTTCGGTGTTCGTTTCAACGGCGTGAAGCAGTCCGGCGACACCGAATGGGATCACCAGAGCGTTGACCGCGAGATGGCGGTGCTGGGCCTGGATTTTCGCGGTGAACGCCTGCGGCTCTCGACCGACGTCGGACATAACGAGCGTGACACCGACGCCCCGCAGGAGCGCGTGCAGGTGGGCGCCAACGCCCAGGTTCCCCATGCCAGCGATGTTCGCCACAACTATGCGCAGCCGTGGAGCAAGGCGCGGACCAAGGACACCTTCGGTACGGTGACCGGCGAGTACGATGTCAGCGACTCCGTCATGGTGTACGCCGGTGCGGGCGCGCGTAAAAGTAATCATGACTTCCTCCGGCACGCCGTAGCGGTCACCAACAACGCGGGTAATTTCAGCGTTCTGCCACGTGACTTCACCCGTGACGAAAATGTCCGCACGGCCAACGTCGGGGTGCGAAACTGGTTCCATACCGGTCCGGTGAGCCATGAAATCAACCTGGCGGCCAGCTATTTCTACATGGACTTCGAAAACGGCGGCGCCCGTTACGCCGCCGCCCCGAGCAACATCTACAACCCGGTGCAAACACCGACACCCATTACCCCCACGCGACTCGATTCCGAGGTGTATACCGAGAACCGCTCCAGCAGCGTGGCGTTGTCCGACACATTGGGTTTCTTCGACGATCGGGTACTGCTGACCCTCGGCGCCCGCTGGCAGCGAGTGCAGGTCGACGACTGGACGGATAATGTCAAAGGCGACACGGCCTACGATGAGGAAAAGGTTTCGCCATCGGGCGGCATCCTGTTCAAGGCCACCGATAAGCTCTCGTTGTATGCCAACTACATGGAAGGCTTGAGCCAGGGCAAGATCGCGCCGTCGACCTCGGTGAACGAAGACGAGATCTTCCCGCCGTTCATCAGTCGGCAGGTCGAGGTCGGCGCCAAATATGATGCGGGTGCATTCGCCATCACCACCGCGGTGTTCCGGATCAAGCAGCCGGCCTATGAAACCAACGCCACGACGCGGGTTTTCGGCCCGAACGGCAAACGTGAAAACAAGGGTGTGGAAGTCAGTGTGTTCGGTGAGCCACTCAAAGGTTTCCGCCTGCTCGGCGGCGTCATGTACATCGACAGCGAGCTGACCAATACCACCAAGGGCACTTTTGACGGCAACCGCGCTCCCGCCACGCCTGAATACAACGTCAACCTGGGTGCCGAGTGGGACGTGCCGAATGTACAAGGCCTGACCCTGACCAGCCGCGGCATCTATTCCAGCTCGCAGTATCTGGACCAGTCCAATAACAAGGAAATCGATGCCTGGACGCGTTTCGACGTGGGCGCGCGCTACGCCTTCAAGGTCGAGGAAAAGAACATCACCCTGCGGGCCAATGTCGAGAACGTGGCTGACAAGCGTTACTGGAGTTCTGCCGGGGCCTCGGATGACAGCGAGCCTGGATTGACGCTCGCGACTCCACGAACCTACCTCCTTTCGGCGACCGTCGACTTCTGAATCGATTCAACCGTGCGTTGCGCCACAGGGAAGGGCGCCGCCGAGTTGTGTCATGCATCGATTGCAGAGGACAAGAGCATGCGCAGCCTCACTTACCCGCTCAAGAACGAACAGGTCAACACGCCCTCCAGGCGCACGCTGCTGCGCCTTTCCCTGGGCGTGCTTGCGCTGAGGTATACCCCATCGGCGTGGGCCCGGGCCGACGCCGCGCCGCTGCGGGTGATCACCCTGTTTCAGGGTGCCACGGACAGCGCCGTGGCGTTAGGCATTATACCGTGCGGCATTGTCGATTCCTGGAGTGAAAAGCCCACCTATCGCTATCTGCGCTCGGCGCTGGAGCCGGTGCCCCATGTCGGGCTGGAAACCCAGCCGAGCCTTGAGGACATCGCGCTGCTCAAGCCGGACGTGATCATCGCCTCGCGTTTTCGTCATGAGCGCATCGCACCCTTGCTCAAGCAGATCGCTCCGGTGGTGATGCTGGAGGAGGTGTTCGAATTCAAAAAGACCCTGGCACTGATGGGCCTGGCCTTGCACCGCCAGCAGCGGGCTGACGAGATGTTGGCCCGATGGCAGTTGCGCACGGCACAACTGCGTCAGCAACTGCAGCAAAAGTTTGCCGGGCGCTGGCCGCCGACGGTGTCGATTCTGGATGTCCGCGAAGACCATATCCGCAGTTATTTGCCGGCCAGTTTTCCAGGTTCGATAGTCACTGAACTGGGGTTCGGCTGGAGTGAGGCCAGTCGGGCGGCGAGCGGGGTATCGATCAAACTCACCAGCAAGGAAAGTCTGGCGGTGGTCAATGCCGATATTTTCTTTGTCTTCTTGCGTGCGGAGAAACCGGCAGTGCAACGAAATTATGAAAGCCTGGTGCGGCATCCGCTGTGGCAGCAAATGCGTGCGCCGCAACAGGGGCAGGTGTGGCGGATCGACGGAGTGGCCTGGAGCCTGTCGGGCGGGATGCTCGGTGCGAACCTGATGCTCGATGACGTTGCGCGGCTGGTCACGGCGGACCTGGCCGGATGAGCAATGGTTTGAAACTGTGCTGTGCCGGGGTCGTGTTGATCCTCAGCAGTGTGCTGAGCCTGGCAGTCGGAGCGACCTGGATTCCGCTTTCGCAAATTGCCGCAGCCTTCGTGCACCCCGACCCGCTGAGCGTCAGCCATGTGCTGGTGACCACCACACGCCTGTCGCGCACCTTGATGGCGATGGCCGTGGGCGCGAGCCTGGCCGTGGCGGGGGCCTTGATGCAGGCACTGACGCGCAATCCGCTGGCGTCCCCCGGTTTGTTCGGGATCAATGCCGGCGCGACCTTTTTTATCATCCTGTGTTCCTCGTTGTTTTCTCTGTCATCCCCGGATGCCTGGTTGTGGTGTGCGTTCATCGGCGCGGCCGTGGCCGGCAGCCTGGTGTGGCTGATCGGCAACATGGGGCAGGGCAGTCTCAGCCCGTTGCGCATTGTGTTGGCGGGAGCGGCGATGGCGGCGTTGTTCTCCGCATTCAGCCAGGCGTTGCTGGTGGTCAATCAGGATGGCCTGGATACGGTGCTGTTCTGGCTGGCGGGCTCGTTGACCGAGCGCAGCCTGTCGGTCGCCGCGCCACTGCTGGTGTGTGGCGTACTCGGATTGTTCGGCGCGATGTTGCTGGCGGGGCAGGTCAACGTGCTTAACGCCGGCGAGGAGATCGCCACCGGTTTGGGTCAGCGAACCGGCTTGATCCGGCTGCTGATGAGCGTGCTGGTGATCTGTCTGGCGGGCAGTGCCGTGGCACTGGCCGGCAGCATCGGGTTTATCGGTTTGCTGGTGCCGCACATGGTGCGCAAGGGCTTGTCCATTGATTATCGCTGGTTGCTGCCGGGGAGTGCGCTACTCGGCGCGATTGTCCTGCTGCTGGCCGATACCTTGTCGCGGGTGTTGATCCTGCCGCAGGAGGTGCCTGTGGGTGTAATGACGGCGTTGTTCGGCGCACCGTTTTTCATTCTGCTGGCCCGGCGCGGAGGTCGTTATGGATAAGGTCCTGACCTGGCGCCGCAGCGGGTTTTCCCGGCGGATCAATGTCGCCACGTTGTGGCGCTTGCTGGCAGTCCTGATGGTGACGGCGCTGATCATGCTCGCCTCGCTGTCGCTGGGCAAAGTCATGCTGTCGCCATTGCAGGTGCTGCGCATTTTGCTGTCGAGCCAGGACCCCAGCCTGACGTTCATCGTCGAGCAACTGCGCTTTCCGCGCATGCTGCTGGCGGCGCTGGTGGGGGCGGCGTTGTCGGTGTCGGGGCTGATTCTGCAAAGCATCATCCGCAACCCGCTGGCGTCACCTGACCTGCTGGGTATCACCAGCGGCGCCAGTGCGGCGGCAGTGCTGTATCTGTCGTTTTTCTCTGTCGCACTGGGCCAACAGTATCTGCCGCTGGCGGCGATGCTCGGTGCCGGGCTGGCGGCATTGGCGATCTATCTGCTGGCCTGGAAACAGGGGGCCTCACCGCTGCGCCTGGTGTTGATCGGGGTCGGCATCAGCGCGATGTTGACCGCCGCGACCACCTTCATTCTGGTCTTCAGTCCGCTGACCACGACCCTGTCGGCTTATGTCTGGCTGACCGGCAGCGTGTATGGCGCCAGTTGGCCGGAACCGCTGGCGCTGGGGCGCTGGTTGTTGGGTATTTGCCCGCTGCTGGTGCTGCTGGCCCGGCAGGTGATGGTGCAACAACTGGATGACTCTCTGGCCCAAGGCATCGGCGTGCACGTGCAGTGGCTGCGCGCCGGCTTGTTGCTGGTGAGCGTGGCATTGGCCGGTGCGGCGATTGCCTGGGGCGGGGCGATTGCGTTTGTCGGGCTGATTGCGCCGCACATTGCCAAACGTCTGGTGACCCCGGGTTTCGGTGGTCAGGCGGTGATGGCGGCGTTGGTCGGGGCAAATCTTGTGGTGCTGGCCGACCTCGCCGGGCGTGTACTGTTTTTGCCGCTGGATCTGCCGGCCGGGATTTTTGTCGCCGTGCTGGGCACACCCTTTTTTCTCTATTTGTTGATCAAACAGCGTCATTAAGGAATTCAACGTATGACGTCGATTGCAAGTCGCGGCCTGACCCTGAGTTATCAGCGCCAGGTGATTATTGACGCGCTGGACATGCAACTGCCCCAGGGCAGGATTTCGGTATTGATCGGCAGCAACGGCTGCGGCAAAAGCACCTTGCTCAAATCCTTCGCCCGACTGCTCAAACCGCAGCAGGGCTCGGTGATTCTCAACGGTGTGGATATCCAGCAAAAGTCCACGGCCGCCGTGGCTCGGGAGTTGGCCATTTTGCCCCAGACCCCCAGCGCGCCGGAGGGCATCACCGTCAGGCAGTTGGTGGCGCTGGGGCGTTATCCGTATCAGAGCTGGATGCAACAGTGGTCGGCGCAAGACGAAGCCATGGTCAACCGCGCGCTGGCGCAAACCAGTCTGCAGACACTGGCGGACCGACCGGTGGACGCGCTGTCCGGCGGGCAACGCCAGCGCGCGTGGATCGCCATGACCTTGGCCCAGGACACCGGTATCGTGCTGCTTGACGAACCCACCACCTTTCTCGACCTGGCGCACCAGATCGAGGTGCTGGACCTGCTGCGCGACCTCAACCGGCTCGAAAACAAAACCATCATCATGGTGCTGCACGACCTCAACCTGGCCTGTCGTTACGCCGACCACATGGTGGCGGTGCACAACCGGACGGCCTTCGCCCAGGGGCGACCCGACGAGGTGTTGACCGAGACCCTGGTCAAAACCGTGTTCGACCTCAATTGCCGGATCATTCCCGATCCGTTCTTTGGAACGCCGTTGTGCATTCCGTTTGGCCGGGAGTTGCCGCAATGAGCCTGGCCTGTCATTTCACTGCGTCGGAGTGGGCGCTGTTGTCCGGTGGCTTGCGGCTCAAGGACAGCGACGAGCGCGACCCGTTGCGTTCGATGAAGGCCCGGGACTTGTTGCAGGAAGACGTGTGCGAGCAACTGCTGGATGCACTGGGCCCGGTGATCGGCTCGCCAACCCGGGCGATCACGGCCTCGCTGCTGGGCAAGCGTTTGTCGTTTCTGGCGACTGGCGCCTGCCTGTACGCGATGTCGGTGTATGACAAGGGGCTGCAAATGTCCCTGGATAACACGGTGATCGAATACGGTCACGATGAGGGGCTGTGGACTTCTTCGATGCCGCTGCATCACGGTCAGCCACTGACCTATGGTCTCAATGAACGCGAGGCCTGGCGGGAAATGCTGGTGCAGGGACTGTTCGCCGGACTGCTGAAACCGCTGTGGCAAACCTTCAATCGTGTCACCGGAGTTTCCCGCCGCATCCTCTGGGAAAACACCGCCGTGCGCGTGTATTCACTGTATGAAAAACGCATGGCAAAAATCGACGACCCTTCGATACGCGAGCGCTATGAAGCGGATTTCAATTGGTTGCTGACCCAAGCCGAACCAGCGCTGTTTGGCCTCGATTACAACCCGCTGAGCCATTTCCGCCGACCGCCGACGCTGGTGGAGGATGGGCAGCGGAGCATTCGCTTTCGCCGAACCTGTTGCTTTTATTACCTGGCCACCGAACCCGCTGAGTACTGTTCAACCTGCCCATTGCTGCGCCCGGGGAAATGCCGATGAGATGCCCATTTCAGGAGGATGGGCAGGCGCCTAAGCGATGGCATAGGCGCGTACCCTTCACAGAAAGTGCGAGGCTCAGCCTTGCAGATAGACCGCGTGGGTGTGGGTGTATTCGTACAGCCCATGCTTGCCATCCGCGCCACCAATACCCGATTTACGCACGCCGGCGTGGAAGCCCTGCATCGCTTCGAAGTTCTCGCGATTGACGTAGGTTTCGCCAAAATCCAGTTCACGCATGGCCTGCAGGGTTTTGCTCAGGTCGCGGGTGTAGATCGATGAAGTCAGGCCATAGTCGCAGTCATTGGCCTGGGCGATGGCTTCGTCCAGGTCGTCGATTATCTGGATCGGCAGCACTGGGCCGAAAATCTCTTCGCGCATGATCTCCATGTCCGCGCGGCAACCCGCCAGCACCGTTGGCTGGAAGTGGAAGCCATTGGGCAGGTCGGCCATCCGCCCGCCGCTGATCAGGCTTGCGCCCTGGCTCAGCGCGGTGCGGACTTTGCGGTTGACGCTGTCCAGCCCCTGGCGGTTGATCAGTGGGCCCATCTCGACGTCGGGCTGGGCAATCGGGTCGCCATAACGGGTCGCGCTCATGGCCGCTGCGATGCGTTCGATAAATTGATCCGCCACCTTGCGTTCGACGTACACCCGCTCGGCACAGTTGCACACCTGCCCGCTGTTTATGATGCGCGAATCGCGGATCGCCCTGACCGCCAGGTCGAGGTCCGCATCCGCCAGCACAATGGCCGGTGCCTTGCCGCCCAGTTCCAGGTTGAGCTTGGTGATGTTCGGTGCGGCGGCAGCCATGATCCGCGAGCCGGTGTCGACGCTGCCGGTGAAGCTGATCATGTCCACGCCCTTGTGCGAGCTCAAGGCGGCGCCGACCTGGCCGTCACCGCAGACCACGTTGAACACGCCGGGCGGCAGGTCGGTTTCGGCCACCAGTCGGGCGAATTCGAAGCAGTTGTTCGGGGTTTCTTCACTGGGCTTGATGACGATGGTGTTGCCGGTCAGCAGGGCCGGGGCCATCTTGCGAGCGATCAGAAAGAACGGGAAATTCCACGGCAGGATCCCGGCCACCACGCCCAACGGTTTGCGGAACAGGAAGATGTTTTCGTTCTGGCGGTCGCTGGTGATGATTTCACCTTCTATGCGCCGGGCCCATTCGGCCATGTAGTCGAGGTAGTCGGCGGTGAAATTGACTTCGACTTCAGCCAGGCCGCTGATCTTGCCTTGTTCCAGGGTGATGGTGCGCGCCAGATGCGCGACGTTTTCCCGCAGCTTGGCGGCGATGCGGCGCAGGTAGCCGGCGCGGTCGTTCGCGGGTTTGCGCGACCAGTCCTTTTGCGCCGCTCGGGCAGCGGCGAGGGCGCGCTCGACGTCCTCGGCGGTCGAGGCCGGGACTTTCGACAGCACGGCGCCGGTGGCCGGGTTGATCACATCGAGGTGGGCAGCGCTGGCCACGAACTGGCCGTCGATGAAGTTTTCGTAAACAGGCACGGATGACATGGTGCGACTCCTTGGCAGATCAGTAAGTGCGTGACGGCGCTTGAGTGGCAGCGGGTTCGCGGTAGCGGGCGAGGGTGGCCATGGCGCCTTGGCGCAGCAGGCTGATGTCGATGGCCACTGCAATGAACTGGCAGCCCCAGCGCTGGTAGCGGCGGGCGTCTTCTTCGTTGGGGGCGAGGATGCCGCAGGCCTTGCCGGCTGCCAGTGTGGCGTTCACGGCGTATTGAATCCGCTCCTGGACTTCCGGATGGCCGGGGTTGCCGGCGTGGCCCAGGCCGATCGACAAATCCGCCGGGCCGATAAACACCGCATCCACACCCTCGACGGCGGCAATCGCTGCGACGTTTTCCACACCGGTGCGCGATTCCACCTGCACGATCAGGCACAGTTGTTCGTGGGCGGTATTCAGGTAGTCCGGCACGCCGTCCCAGCGGGTGGCGCGGGTCAGGCCGCCGCCGACACCGCGAATGCCGTGGGGCGGGTAGCGCATGGCGCGCACCAGTGCCTGTGCCTGCTCGGCGGTTTCGACCATCGGGATCATCAGCGTCTGTGCGCCGATGTCCAGCAGTTGCTTGATCAGGTTGGCATCGCCATTCACTGCGCGCACCACTGGCGCGGTCGAGTAAGGCGCCACGGCCTGCAACTGAGCGAGTACTCCGGGCACGGTGTTGGGCGCGTGCTCGCCATCGATCAGCATCCAGTCGTAACCGGTGGTGGCGACGATCTCGGCGGCGTAGCCGGTGGCGAACCCGGCCCAGATGCCATATTGGGTCGCTGAGCTGTTCAGCGCGGCCTTGAACGCGTTGTGCGGCATGTTCATGTCGAACTCCTTTCTCAGCGGTTATACGGCCGATGCAGTTGGCATTCGGGGTTGAGGGTCACGCCGAAACCTGGCTGGTCGAGCGCGGACAGGCGCATGCGGCCATTGACCGGCACCGGTTCGCCGAGCAATTGCGGGTGGAACATCGGCACCACTTCGTCAGCCTTCGGCGCCATCATCAGGAATTCGGCGAACGGGCTGTTATGCCGGGTGGCGACGAAGTGGTAGCTGTACACCGAAGAGCCGTGGGGGATGACCAGCGCGTTGTGGGCGTCGGCCAGGGCCGAGATCTTCACCAGTTCAGTGATCCCGCCGCACCAGCCGACATCCGGCTGGATGATGTCGCAGCAGCCCATCTCCAACAGCATGCGGAAACCCCAGCGCGTGGCTTCGTGTTCGCCGGTGGTCACCAGCATGCCTTTGGGCACGTTGTTGCGCAGGGCCGCGTAGCCCCAGTAGTCGTCCGGCGGCAGGGCTTCTTCGATCCATTTCAAGCCGTATTCGTGGGCGCCAACCGCCAGTTTGGTGGCGTAGTTGAGGTCCAGGCTCATCCAGCAATCGAGCATCAGCCAGAAGTCCGGGCCGACACGTTCGCGCATGGTGGCCAGTTCTTCGAGGTTCTTGCGCAGGCCTTCCTCGCCCTCGGCCGGGCCGTGGTGCAGCGGCATCTTGCCGCCGATGAAACCCATTTTCTGCGCCAGGTCCGGACGGGCGCCGGTGGCGTAGAACTGCAACTCGTCGCGCACCGCACCGCCGAGCAACTGATGCACGGGCTCCTGGCGGATCTTGCCGAGCAAGTCCCACAGCGCCAGGTCGACGCCGGAGATAGTGTTGATGACGATGCCCTTGCGCCCGTAATACAGGGTCGACTGGTACATCTGATCCCAGATTTTTTCGATGTCGGTGACCCGGGCGCCTTCAAGGAAGCGCGCCAGGTGTTTCTCGACGATGTACGCGGCAGGTTCGCCACCGGTGGTCACGGCAAAACCGACGGTGCCGTCGCTGGCTTCGATTTCCACCACCAGGGTGCCGAGTACGTTGATGCCGAAGGTGCGGCGGCTCTGGCGGTACTCCGGGTATTTGCTCATCGGCGTGGCGATGTGATCGTCGATCCAGTGGCCGTCCGCCTGATCGTGATAATCCGCGCCACCGCCTCGCAAGGTGAAAGCGCGGACGTGTTTGATGGTTGGAATGCCCATGGTGTGACTCCTCAGGTTTAAACGGTGGCCGGTTTGTTCGAGGCTTTATGGCCGGGCGCGCGTATGCCCAGCACCAGCAACGCGGCGATGACGGTGGTAGCGGCCAGCACGTACAAGCCTGCTGCCGGTGAGTGGAAGGCGCCTTCGGCCCAGTTCTTCAGCACCGGGGCGATGAAGCCACCGAGAGCGCCGAACGAGTTGATCAGGGCGATCCCGGCCGCGGCGGCGCTGCCGGCGAGGTAGCTGGAGGGGAAGGTCCAGAACACTGGTTGCACGGCGATGAAGCCGGAGGCGGCAAAGCACAGGGCGATGATCCCCAGCAGCGGGTTGCTGAAGGTCACCGAGCAGGCGATCCCGGCGGCGGCCATGAGCAAGGTCAGGCACGCGGTGCGGCGGCGTTCGCCGGTGCGGTCGCTGTAGCCGGGAATCAGGTAGGCGGCGATCAATGCGCAGATCCAGGGGATCGCTGTCACCAGGCCGACCATCAGCCCGACCTTGGTCCCCAGCAGCCCTCCGACCTGGCTCGGCAGATAAAACACCACGCCATAGACGCTGGCCTGGATCAGCAGGTAAATCAGGCACAGGTACAGCACCGAGGGTTGGCAGATCACGTTGAGCAGGCTGCGGCCGTGGTTCTGTTTATGGCTGTCTTCCTGATCGAGCAGGCTTTGCACTTGTTGGCGTTCCTCGACGGTCAGCCACTTGGCGTCGGCCGGGCGGTTGTCCAGATACCAGTAGGCCCAGATGCCCACAGCCGTCGCCATCAGGCCTTCAACGGCAAACAGCCATTGCCAGCCGTGGAAGCCGGCGAAGCCGTCCAGCTCCAGCAGCAGGCCGGACAGCGGGCTGCCAAAGATGAAGGCCAGCGGTGCACCGAAATAGAAGAAACCCATGGCCTTGCCGCGCACGGCGCTGGGGAACCAGTAGGTGAGGTAGAGGATCACGCCGGGGAAGAAGCCGGCTTCGGCCACGCCCAGCAGAAAGCGCAGGATGTAGAAGCTGGTTTCTGTGTGGGCGAAGACCATGGCGGCGGAGACCAGCCCCCAGGTGACCATGATCCGGCACATCCACAGGCGGGCGCCGACGCGGTGCAGGATTAGGTTGCTCGGCACTTCAAGCAACGCGTAACCCACGAAAAACACCCCGGCGCCGAAGGCGAAGGCGGCATCGCTGATATTGGTGTCGGCTTGAAAGGCTTGTTTGGCGAACCCGACGTTGGCGCGGTCGAGGAAGGCCATGATGTACATCAGCAGGAGAAACGGGAGTAGCCGCCAGGAAATTTTGGCGAGCAGAGGCGCGGGTAGAGTCTTCATCGCAGTTTTCCTTTGGTAGGGCATTTGTTCTTATGGGGAAGACTGTACGGCCGCTGATCGATGCGTTACAAATCGAATCTAGCTCACAACTGATACCTTCAGGGTATCGATAAAAAAGGCCCGTCATGACCACGCCGATCATCTCCCGCAGCCTGCTCAATCGCCTGCGTTACAAGCATCTGCACATGTTGGTGACGCTCAGCAGCAGCCAGAACCTGCACCGCGCTTCGCAAAGCCTGAACATGTCGCAACCGGCGGCAACCCGCATGCTCCATGAGATTGAAGACATGTTCGGCTGCGATCTGTTCGAACGCCTGCCGCGGGGAATGCGCCCGACAGCGTTGGGCCAGGAGCTGATTCGCTTTGCCGAGTCGGCCCTCAGTGGCCTCGACCGTTGTGCCGAGGATCTGATGGCGCGGCAGCTGGGCGGCTACGGCTATCTGTCGATCGGTACCATCATGGGCGCGGCGCCGGGCCTGGTGATGGATTCGATTGCTGAAATCAAGTCGCTCAATCCGCAGCTGCGGATCCGCATCATGGGCGACACCAGCGACCAGGTGATCCAGTTGCTGGAACAGGGTCGCATCGACCTTGCCATCGCCCGGCGCAATGCCGCCACCGACAGTGAGCATTACGTCTTCGAGCAACTGGGTAACGAACGCTTGCTGGTGGTGGTGCACGCCGGCCACCCGCTGGCGCGACGCAAAAAACTGGAGATGGCGGAGCTGGTCAGCGGTTGGCCGTGGATCCTGCAACCGGAAACCAGTCCGGCGCGCATCGGTCTGGATCAGGCGTTGCAGCGCCTGGCGTTGCCGTTGCCGGCAGACATCATCGAATGCAGTTCGGTGTACTCCATGCAGCAACTGATTCAGCTGACCGACGCGATCATGGTCCTGTCGGAAACCGCATTGCGCGACTATCTTAAAATGGGCCTGGTGGTGGCGCTGCCGGTGGAACTGGATGTGCAGATGGCGCCCTTCGGGTTGTTGTTGCGCAAGGGCGAGCACATCAGCCGGGAGTTGGGGTTGTTCATCGATCTGCTGCGACGAAAAGCCGCGGTTTTTTGATTTCTTGGTCAGTTTTTAGTTTTCCGCGAAGGCATAAGCCTATAAACTTAACCTTTCGGTCAGCTTTGCACTGTCAACAACAGCCCTTTGCATCGTCGAAAAGGGCTTCTGCAAGACTCGAGATTTCCAGAACATAACCAGAAGGGCGGACCCCATAACCGCCCAGAGGATGATCCATGTCCAACCGTGATATATCCCGGCGCTCGTTCCTTCAGGGCGGGCTGGTAGCGGGTGTGAGCGTGACGCTCACGCCATTGAGCAGCCAGGCGCTGGCCGCCTTGATGGAAAACAGCGTGACCGTGCCGTCCGAGCAGTGGCTCGGCAACAATGGCAAGGCGCGCGCCCGTAACGATGCCTTGTCCAAGGTCT
Organism: Pseudomonas sp. PDM30; assembly: GCF_019218985.1. Classification (NCBI taxonomy): domain Bacteria; kingdom Pseudomonadati; phylum Pseudomonadota; class Gammaproteobacteria; order Pseudomonadales; family Pseudomonadaceae; genus Pseudomonas; species Pseudomonas sp. PDM30. Next base: position 34,668 of record NZ_JAHUWM010000007.1, on the reverse strand, counting down.
GCGGCAGCAAGGTCTTTGCCCGCGACATCCGCGCCAAGGACATGCCGGGCTGGCCGCAGCAGCAAGGCCACGCCATGCTGCTCAAAACCATCAAGGCCGACCACATCTTTGCAGGCATCGACCTGTCGTGGCTCGGTGCCGAGTTGCAACCGGACCGCATCGTCACGGCCGAAGACCTGGTCAAGGACGGTATCGTGTTCCCCGAGGAGCACGCCCCGGATCCGCTGTTGCCTGCCGGCAAGGTGCCGATGTTCATCGGGCACCCGGTGGCGATCCTGATCTGGAACGACTTCGAGCGCTTCCGTCAGGCCAAGAACCAACTCAAATTCAATGACAAGGCGATTCGTTACGGTGCCCAGGTGCCGTTCTACGAAGGCGATCCGTACGGCAGCTTCCGCTACGTGCGCGTCGGCGGCGCGACTTCGGCGGACGAAGACGAATTCGCCAGCCTCAAGGATTCGATTCTGTTCCCGATGCTGAAAAACCGTCGTCCGGTGTGGAACTCCCAGCCGAACCTGCACGGCAATCTGACCGAGCGCGGGTTGTTCTACGCCGAGCGCATGAAGCAGCAGATCGATACGCCGCCGGACAACTGGCTGGTGTTCGACGAACGCTACAAGACCCCGTCGATCGAACCGGCCGCCCTGGAGCCTGACAACGGCAACGGCTGGTACGACCCGACCACCAAGACCCTGCATTTCGTCGTCGCCACCCAGTGTCCGCTGGAAGCCGCGACCGAAACCGCGAAGATGATCGCGCCGTCGCGTTTCGGCCTGGCCAACCTGAACATGCATCCGGGTTACACCGTCGGTTACGGCTCCAAGGACCACAACATTTTCGTCTACTACGCAGCCCTCGCGGCGTTGTACGGCGCGGGTGTACCGGTACGCCTGGCCAACGACCGCTACGAGCAGTTCCAGAGTGGCATCAAGCGTCACCCGTTCGACATTCGCTACCAATTGGCGGTGGACAAGAACGACCACAGCTTCAAGATTTTCCGCTCCGAGATGAGCGTCGACGGTGGCGGACGAATCAACTACAGCCCATCGGTGGCTGCGGTGGGCGCCACGGCGGCACAGTCGATCTACTACATGCCGCAGAACGATCTGCAGGTCACGGCTTATCACTCCCGCGCCGTTGAGGCCGGGTCGATGCGTGGCTACGGCACCCTGCAAAGCATGGCGGCGACCGAGATGATGGTCGATGAAATCGCCGGTCGCCTCGGTGTCGATGCCATCGAGCTGCGTCGCAAGAACGCACTGCGCTCGGGCATGAAAAACACCCAGGGCGCGATCCCGGCCGGTGCCTTGCGCCTGCATGAGATTCTCGACAAGGCGGCAGTCCACGACACCTGGAAAAACCGCGACGCGATCAAGAAACAACGCGAAGCCGCCGATCCGGACAACTGGTACGGGGTGGGTTTCGCCATCTGCCAGAAAGACTTCGGCACCGGTTCCGAAGCGCCGATGGCCAGCATTGAATTCACCGCCGAAGGTCGCATCAGCCTGCGCCACATCGGTATCGAAATCGGCACCGGCATGTCCACCTCCCAGGCCATGGTCGTGGCCGATTTCCTCGGTGTTCCGGCGCACGAAGTGAAGACCGGCGAAACCGAATGGAAAGAGTTGCAGCTGGTCAGTGGCGGCAACCCGTACATCATGAGCCAGGCCGAGCAGGACAACTTCCTGCGCAATCCGCGCTGGGTCGGCAAGGTCGCTTCGGCTTCGTCGGCCACCAACTCGGCGTACTACTTCAGCCACGCGACCCGTGAAGCGGCGCGCGTGCTGTTCAACCACGGCCTGTGGCCGGCGGCGCTGGAAATCTGGCGACAAGGCCCTTACGGCGGTCAGGCCAACCCTTACGTGGTGCGTCGCGAAGACGCCCATTGGGTCGACGGCAAGCTAACGGCCAACGGTATGGAGCCACTGCCTTTCGCCATGCTGGCCAAGCGCGTTCACGAACGTGGCCTGGTGAGCGGCGCCACTGTGCACGGTTTCAACCGCTGGAGCTGGGCCGAGGCCGAGTTCAGCATCGACGGCGTGCGTGAGCGCTTGCCGCTCGACGGTCTGGCCGTGAAGTACGGCGACGGTGCACCGAAGGCGAAGAAGGCGCAGATGAACAGCGCCGGTTTCCATCTGCTGGATCGGCAGGAAATCGCCTACCCGGCGACCCAGCTGAACAACGCGGCGGTGACTTACTACAGCCCGGTCGCGACGCTGGTGGAAGTGAAGGTCAACAAGGGTTCGAACGAAGTGTCGGTACTCAACCATCACTCGTGGGTCGAGTGCGGTCGGGTGCTGGTGGAAGAACTGGTCAGGGGTCAGCTCGAAGGCGGGATCGCCATGGGCATCGGCCATGCGCTGATGGAAGAGATGCCGTTGTACGAAGGCGGGCCGGGGGAGGGTGACTGGAACTTCAACCGTTACCGCTTGCCGATGGCGCGTCACGTCGCGGTGTGGAAACAGACTGCGGAAATCCTGCCGCCATTGTCGCCGAGCGACCCGTCCAAGGGCATCGCCGAGGTGGTGATGATCCCGGTGGTCGGTGCCATCGGTAACGCCGTGGCCCATGCCATCGGTAAACGTGTCCGCGACCTGCCTATCACTTCTGCACGCATCAAGGAGGCCCTCAATGGCTAACCGTCCGCTTCAACTGACCCTCAACGGTCAATCCGTCGGCCCGGTGGACATCCCTGATGACCTGCCGATGATCGACTACCTGCACGAATACAAGAACCTCACCGGTTCGCGCCTGGGCTGCGGCCAGGGCATCTGCCACGCCTGCGTGGTGATTGTCGACAACCCGGACGGCACCAGTGAAGAAGTGCGCACTTGCATCACCGGCGCGCACTATTTCGAAGGCAAGAAGGTTAGGACCATCGAAGGCCATGCGACCTGCGACGAGCAGGGCAAGGTCACCGAGCTGAACCCGATCCAGCAGCGCTTCGTCGACGAGTTCGCCTTCCAGTGCAGCTACTGCGCGCCGGGCTTCGTGAATGCCGCGACCGTGCTGGTGGAAAAGCTGCAGCGTCAGCCCATCGTCAAAAGCCAGCTGGAAAAAGTCATCGAGGACAGCCTCGGTCATCACATCTGCCGTTGCACCGGGTACGTGCGCTACTACAGCGCCACCCGCAACGTGCTGACCGATCTCGGCCTGGTCAAGGAGGGTTAAGCATGAAGCTTCTACTTAGCCGCCTGGCGTTGGCGGTTGGTCTGGCTGCGCCTGTGGTGGCAGCTCACGCCGATGATGCGCAGGTCAAGCAAGGCGAGTACCTCGCCCGCGCCGCCGACTGCATGGCGTGCCACACCGCACCGGGTGGCGCGCCGTACGCGGGCGGCCTGCCGATCGTGTCGCCGTTCGGCACGATCTACGGCACCAACATCACCCCGAGCAAAGAGCACGGTATCGGTCTGTACAACGATGACGAGTTCTTCGCCGCGCTGACCGAAGGCAAGCGCCGTGATGGCGCGAACCTGTATCCGGCGATGCCCTACACCTCGTATCACCTGATCCCGCGTGCAGATTCCGACGCGATTCATGCCTACCTGAAAACCGTCGAGCCGATCGAGCGCGCAGCACCGGTCACCAGCCTGAGCTTCCCGTTCAACGTGCGCCTGGGCCTGATGGGCTGGAACATGATGTACGGCAAGGACGTGAAGCTGGAACCGGCTGAAGGCAAAAGCGAAGCCTGGAAGCGCGGTCAGTACATGGTCGACGTGCTGGGGCACTGTGGCGAGTGCCACACCCCGCGCGGCCTGCCCGGTGCTATGCAGATGGACAAACGCATGACCGGCGGCATTCTCAATGGTTATCTGGCGCCGAGCCTGCTGGCGACAGATCTGGCGGCCCGTGGCTGGAATCATCAGGACCTGAGCTCGTTCCTCAAGCACGGCATGAGCGCCCAGGGCACGATGTTCAACGAGATGTTCCCGGTGTTCCACAACAGCACCCAGGGCCTCAGCGATCCGGATCTGGCGGCGATGGCGACTTTCCTGCTCGGCGATCAGCCGCCTGCGGCGAAAGTGCTCGTCGAAGTGCCTTTGGACAAACTGAGCCCGAGCGCCCAGCGTGGCCGTCAGGAATATTTGAATGTCTGCGCCGGTTGCCATGCACCGGGCGGTGAGGGCAAACCGCACATCGCCGTCGCCATGCGCGGCAACACCACGCTGCGCCTGGAAGATCCGCGCAACCTGGTGCGGGTGATCGACGACGGTATCGGTGAGCAGAAGTTCTCCGGTTTCGAACACATGCAACCGATGCCAGGGTTTGTCGACAAGCTGAATGACGAACAACTCACGGACCTGCTGAACTACCTGCGTCAGGGCTGGGGTGGTCAGCCGAATGATCTGGCAGTGAACGACGTGCAGAAGTTGCGGGCCGATGCGCCGCCGCTCGAGCACAAGGCCCATTGATATGCAGCATCTGGATCTGCAAGTGGTGCGTCGGGCGCTGGAGTGGTCGGCGGCTGGTCAGCGCATCTGGCTGTGTACGGTGCTGGCCACTTACGGCTCGGCACCGCGCGCACCGGGTTCGCTGCTGGCGGTGAACACGCAGGGGCACTGGATTGGCTCGCTGTCCGGTGGCTGTGTCGAGGAAGACTTTCTCGAGCGAGTCGCCGAGGGCGCGTTTCTGGAGCCAGTCAGCGTTGTTCGTTACGGCGAAGGCGACGATCCACGCTCACGCGTCAGCCTGCCCTGTGGCGGGGTGCTGGACGTGCTGGTCGAGAAGCTCGAGGCCGATTGCGAGGTACAAGCGCATCTGCGGGAACTGGAGTCGGCGCTGTTGGGCCGACGTCGGTTGATCCGCGAAGTGGATCTGCAAAGCGGTGCGCGCAGCCTGTTCGATGATCGTGAGCAGGGGGTGCGTATCGAGCGTGAAATCGACCGGGTGCGTGTACGCGTCGGCGCGGCCCAGCGCTTGCTGCTGGCGGGGTATTCCAGTGTCGCCCAGGCCTGTGCGGAGTTTGCCGTGGGGCTTGGGTTCGAGGTGATTTTGTGTGACCCGCGGGACGAAGTGCTCGAAGGCGTCGTGCTGGAAAACGTGGAGATTCGCCGTCAACTGCCGTCGGTGTTCATTGCTGACGGCGGTTGCCACAGCGACACGGCGGTGGTGGCGTTGACCCATGATCCACGTATCGATGACCTGGCAATGATGGAGGCTGTTCGCACCGAGGCGTTCTACATCGGTGTGATGGGCTCCATGCAGACCTCGCAAAAGCGCTTCGAGCGGTTGCGGCGTATTGGTGGCTTGGGCGATGCCGAACTGGCGCGGATTCATGCGCCGATCGGCTTGAACCTGGGCAGCAAGACGCCAGCCGAGATTGCCCTGGCGGTACTGGCGGACATCCTGCGGATTCGCAGCGGTATCCCACGAGATCGTCTCTAACCCCCAAAACCTGTGGGAGCGAGCTTGCTCGCGATGAGGTCGTAACATCCAACACATTCGTTGGCTGCCAGACCGATATCGCGAGCAGGCTCGCTCCCACAATGTATTGCGTGTCGCTTAGTACCCGAATTTATCCCGCAATCCGTAATACCACGCACCCAATGCCGCAAACGGTGTGCGCAGCAATTGGCCGCCGGGGAACGGGTAGTGGGGCAGGTCGGCAAAGGCGTCAAAACGCTCGGCCTGGCCGCGCAGCGCTTCGGCCAGCACCTTGCCCGCCAGGTGCGTGTAGGTCACGCCATGGCCGCTGCAGCCCTGGGAATAGTAGATGTTGTCGCCCAGGCGTCCGACCTGGGGCAGGCGCGACAGGGTCAGCAGGAAGTTGCCCGTCCACGCGTAATCGATCTTCACGTCCTTGAGCTGCGGGAAGGCCTTGAGCATCTTCGGCCGGATGATCGCTTCGATGTTCGCCGGATCCCGCGCGCCATACACCACGCCACCACCGAAAATCAGACGCTTGTCGCCGCTGAGGCGGTAGTAGTCGAGCAGGTAATTGCAGTCTTCGACACAGTAATCCTGAGGCAGTAGGGTCTTGGCCAGTTCTTCACCCAGTGGCTCGGTGGTAATCACCTGTGTGCCGCAAGGCATCGACTTGGCGGCCAGTTCCGGCACCAGATTGCCCAGATAAGCGTTGCCGGCGACGATGATGAATTTGGCCCGAACCTTACCCTGCGGCGTATGCACCACCGGGCTGGCGCCGCGCTCGATGCGTATGGCCGGTGACTGCTCATAGATCGTCCCGCCCAGGGACTCGACCGCCGCCGCTTCACCCAGCGCCAGGTTAAGCGGATGGATATGACCGCCACTCATGTCGAGCATCCCGCCGACGTATTGATCGCAAGCCACCACTTCGCGGATGCGGCGTTGATCCATCAACTCAAGCTGGGTGTGCCCGAAACGCTCCCACAGGCGCTTCTGGGATTCGAGATGACCCATCTGCTTGGCAGTCATCGCGGCGAACACGCCACCGTCTTTCAAGTCACACTGAATGTTGTACCTGGCGACCCGATCACGAATGATTCGCCCACCCTCGAACGCCATCTGCCCCAGCAACTGAGCCTGCTTGGGACCGACCGTGCGCTCGATGACATCGATATCGCGGCTATAGCTGTTAACGATCTGGCCGCCATTACGCCCGGACGCCCCGAAACCCACCCTGGCCGCCTCGAGCACCGTGACCTTGAAGCCGTTCTCCAGCAGAAACAGGGCAGCGGACAGCCCCGTATAACCGGCGCCAATCACACAGACATCGGTCTCCACGTCATCCTGCAACGCCGGGCGCGGTGGAACCGCATTGGCCGATGCGGCGTAATAGGATTCTGGGTAGGGAGTGTTAGCCATCCGGCAGCCTCTGTTTAATATATTTTACGAGTGCGTTGATCCTACCCGAGTTGAAAATCGCCCGCCAGCACCCGGAAAATCTTCTTTGTACCGGCAAAATTAAATATTTTGCATATTCATAGGGTTAGCGCGAAAAAAGGTGTTGACACCCCTCCGGAATTCCGTAGAATGCCGCCTCACAGCAGGCACGTAGCTCAGTTGGTTAGAGCACCACCTTGACATGGTGGGGGTCGTTGGTTCGAGTCCAATCGCGCCTACCAAACAAAATCCGCTCTGCTGGGCGGTCTAGAGGGGTCACCGGAAACGGTGGCCCCTTTTTGCTTTCTGCGATTTGCAAAACTTTTGCAAAAACTCCCACCTCAGAACGCCAATTCGGCGCCCACCTCCAGATACAAGATCTTCTTTTCGTCGTGCCCCTCCTGATAGTGTTTCGCCATCTTCTCGTCCGCATGGCCCATCAGCGCCTGGATATATTCCACCGGGAAATTCTGCTGTTCGTACAGCCATGCCCCTAAAGCTCGGATCTCATGAAAAGTGGGGCGCTCTCCGGCCGGTACGTGGTCGTAGGTGTGCGCGGCGCCCCGGGCCTCGGGCCTGTAGTGGATCAGGCGCGGTGACGCCAGCGGCGACCGCAGGCATTCACTGACAACCTCACGTAGCGCGGCCCTCATAGCGATTTATCGCCCTCCGTCCACCGGCAGACTCAATGTTATTTTTTTTCAGGGTTGTGTTCGGGACACTTGGCGCTGCGCTGGGTAAAGTCATTACCGCTTGCCCGGCCTGGTGTGTTTCAGATGGATTACTGAATGGCCAGCAACTGGTCAGGGTGGGCACCAATTCGAGATAAGGTGCAGGCGACAAAAACCAAGTAGTTCAGCGTGGCGGATCTGCCACTGCTTTCGCACCTTGCAGGCGTTCAGCGCACGCCCCTTGTCGGGGCAGCCTCTGCCGGAGAAGTCAAAGCCCTGGCAAGGCGATCCGAACGGCAAGGCCTCTTTACTTGGGCCAATGCCTCAAGCAGATGATCCTTTGCCTCGTCGGCGGTGCATTCGCGCCCCCCCCCCAAAAAAAAACCGAACATGACTTTGAGCTGCCGCTTGCTGAAGTCACGTAGCCACAATGGCCGCTTCCGGTTTAGCGATCCGCAGGTACTCACGCCAGAGCCGTTCGAAGGGGATAATCATGCCCCGCGCGCACTGGGTAGTGCAGTAGGGCAGATCGGCCAGCACCCTGTCGATGCAGTTGTCCGGCATGCTCTTCATCACCTTGACGCATGTGCTAAACGCCATTCAAGTGATGATTGATGCACATGATCAAGCAGTAACCGCGGCTTCTTACTGAATGGAGGGAGTTGTTGCCTTTAGTGAGCTTCTTGAATTTCGCTTGCAGTCTACTGAGGCATATGGGCAATCCTTTGTAATTATAAGGGTCCTTATTTAACTTCATAAGGATTTCCTCGTTGCCAATAACACGCTCCTCACCGCTTGTTAGTAAATCAAGCACTACACATTCAATGCGAGTTAATTTGATAATCGTCAGATTGTTAGAAGACAGGTGTTGGGGTTTGTTAAACACCGTAACGTCGGCCTATTGATGCGATCAGATACACACTTAGAGCCGCGCTGGTCGATCCAGGCAGCAACTTCATCGAGGGCAATAAAGTCTTCGTCGGAAGGATTGAGCGGGGCGGCGGTAAGACATTCTGATATCGCGCTTCCTCCATGCAAAAAAATCGTAGCCAAGAGGTGCGCACACTGTAGGTAGCAGGCGAAAAAAAACCGCATGGGCGGGCTTAACGGGTGAGAAAAAAAGGTGGGTGCTGATCCGTCAGCATATATTGAGTTTCGTTAGTGAGTTACGGCGCCGCTGTAGTGCAGTACAACTGGATTGCCTTCAGGCTTCTTGTTGCTTTTGTGGGTGAAGGGCATGGCGAATGATTCAGGTAGGTGCTACTTCCCATGACCGTTGGCGTAATTAACGAGGGAGTCCATAGAAACTCTTGGTTTTTATTCTCGTCTTTAACGTTTTTCAGGCGCCAAATATTTGAACTTTTTAAGTTGATCGAAAAGCGATTGGTCTTAGCGCGATTTATTCATACGCCCCATTACAATCTCAGCCATAAGTAAGAAAGCGTCAAACTGGAACAAGCGGCGAGGAGTACTGCAACCCAATAAAAGACAAAATATTGACAACAAAAAACAGTCACATTCTCCCTATTAAGTCGGTGATATATCATGATCAAGATCATGGCCTGCTTTTTAATAGGAGCTGTAACTGCAGGATGCAACGGCATCGTAAAACCCGACTTTTCGGGATCTGCGAATGATTCATATTTTTTAGTCTACTCGGGCTTTCCCGCACCGTATCTATACATGGCCTCGGCCGTGCAATGGAACGAGGACTACGCCGTAACCACCCGCCACACTCCGTTCATCCCCAACGTGAAATACAGCTGCAGCACAGGTTGTGATCTCGTCTTCATCCTGCACAAGGCCAACGGTCGCTACCCGTCATGGCGCGCACCGCGTGTGGGCGAGAGCATAACTGCCGTTGGGGCGAGTCCTTACTTCATGACCACTACCGGGAAGGGCAAGGTGTATGAAACGCCTTTCGTCAATGCCGCTGAACACAGCGGTGATCTCTATGCCATCCACGATGCCCCGCTGATCAAGGGCATGTCGGGCGGGCCGGTCCTTGCAAGTGACGGCCATATTGTCGGCATCAATATTGGTTTCTATTCAACCACCCTGAACGATGTGAGCAATCACTCCGGCGTAAAGGGGGCTGAGAGGCTCAGCATCTTTATTCCTTACTCGATCATTCAGCGCGAGTGGGGGATATTGCAGGCAAAACTTGACGACCCGCACGGCGCGAAGTATGTCGCGAAATAACTTTTAGCTTTCAACCAATTGGCCATCGCGCGTACCCGGAAAAGTCCGCTCTGGCGGGCGGCCTGGAAGGGCTCACCGAAAGGTGGGCCCTTTTTGTTGTCCCGGATTTCTTCAGGTGTTCACAACGTATCGGGCTCGTTCACGCTGGGCAATGTGAACGTTGATGCGGGCGCGACGATTGCTGAGCGGATACCGGGCCACCAGTGATTGCCAGGTAATCGTTCAGGTCGTCGCCAGCCTCAATAGGCGTCAGAGGGCAAAGGTCGCTGCAAGGCCGTGGTGGCCTTCCTGTGCTCCTGCGATCAGGTGCATTGGGATGTTCTGTTGTACTTCAATGGACGGTACTTCGAAGCTCCCTACGATCTGGAGGTGGCGCTCGCTCAGTTCGGTCGACTTTCCTGCTTTTTCCTTGGCCATTCTCGCGTGGTTCATTGCGATTTCGTTGAGCGTTGACACGTTACATCTCCCGGTGACTGACCAAGCGTATCGCTGGCGTCCTTAAGCATTGATTGAATGGCTGCGGCGTCAGAATCATGTCGTTCCGGCGCTGCTACGGGCGATCTTAGCAAGCCTCAAGCCATGGATACGGGCGAATTCCTCGTTGTGTTCCGGCAGGCGACGAATGGCGGGTGCCTGTGAATGATGGTCCGGATTTTTTGTTTTTCAGGCGTAAACTAGCAATGCGACCTTATCAAAAGGAGCCGCCTATGAACGCCGATCAAATGAGCAAACAGGCACCTGTGGACACGACTGTCTGGGATCGATATTTCTGCGCTGCATTGATTGCCGAAAGCAATCTGACTGCCCCGATTGTGGGCGAGGCTACTCACGAGGACAGGCAGAACCTGTTGATCGAGAGGGCCAGAGTCCTCGCGGATAAAATGATGCAAAACCGAAGATAACCAGAGCCCAGCCGTCGCGCTGGGCTCTTTGCATGCGGGGTCATGCACCGATGCTGGGGGCGTGCGCATTTCGGATCAGACGATCAACTCCACCTTGCCGCTCGCCAGGCGATAGATACCGCCCACGATCTTGAGCGCGCCTTTGCTCTGCGCATCAGTCAGCAATGGCGAGGCCTGTTTCAGGCTGTTGACCGAATTTTTGACGTTTTGCGCGGTGGCGTTTTCCATCAGGTTCCCCGGCTGCTTGAGTACTGCCTCGACTGCCGACTTGAGTGCGTCAGTCAGTTTCGGGATATGACCGGGGAAAATCGTCTGATCCTTGACCGCCTTGATACCGGCCTCGATGGCACCGCAACTCTCATGCCCGAGTACGAGAATCAGCGGGGCGCCCAGTACGGCAACCCCGTATTCAAGACTGGCCAAGCCTTCCGACGTAACGAAGTTGCCCGCGACGCGGATGGAGAAAAGATCGCCGCGCGCGGTGTCGAACGCATATTCCGGGGCGATCCTCGAGTCAGAGCAACTCAGCACGGCCACGAACGGATTTTGGCCGGACACCAAGGCCTCTCGCTCTGCCTTGAAATCGTGCGTCGTGGAAGTGCCGCCTACATATCGTGCATTGCCCTCCATCAGTCTTTTCAACGCCATGTCGGGACTGATTACGTTTTGAGGTTTGGGTGGGGCTGACGCTTTTTCGGCTGCCTGGATGATCTTGCCGGGCAGTGTGCCGGTCAGCAGCAGGGCGCCTGCGCTCAATCCGGCAAATTGAAGAAAACGACGACGGCCTGTTGTGTTTGAAGCAGAGCTTGAATCACATGATTTACACATGATTTTGTTTACTCAGTTCAATGGGGTGAGAGTGAGTTGCTGTTGGGGCGGGTACTGTCACGGACGCTCAATACCGGCGCAGTGGAGTCTAGTAGGTCTGTCATATTGTGTTCCGGGCATTGTCTGCGGATGGCGTGCACGCAGCCATTTCATGGGCTACTACTGACAGGCTCATACAACTTCGACCTGGCAGGAGTTTCTCGATGCTGACTCAATGGTTTCTGGCGGCGGTTCATCTTCTGGCATTTGCCTTGGGATTCTGGGCGGTATTGGTTCGAGGCACGGCTTTTCGGCGTTTGGCCGATGGCGCCACAGAGGTGCGCAGTGTTTTGATGGCGGACAATATCTGGGGTATTTCAGCTGTCGTTTTATTGATCAGTGGCGGGATGCGAGCCTTTGGCGGGTACGAGAAGGGCGCGGACTATTACCTGCATCAGCCGCTGTTTCATCTGAAGATGACGCTGTTCGTCCTGATCTTGTTGCTGGAGATTGCGCCGATGGTGACGCTGATCAAATGGCGGATAGCGCTTGCCCGTAAAGTGGCGATCGATACCGGCCGTGCGAAGCTGTTTGCACGGATCAGTCATATCGAGGCGCTGCTGGTGTTGCTGATGGTGGTGGCAGCGACTGGCATGGCGCGAGGCGTGATGCTTGGTTGACTGCGCAGTGAACGCATCCTTCCCTGGGGTAAACCAGAAAAGTCTGACAGCAAAAGGATGGAGCTTGCCGCTAGTATCGGCCCCAGGGGGTTGGGTGGGGGCGAAAGCGCAGGGCGATGGGGTGCTGAATCTTTAGCCAGCCGTAATTCCGGACTGAACGGGCTGGCTACTGACTGCAACAGGATTCAGGATTGCGGCTTTTCCGGGGCGGTCAGGCCGGCCTGAATGCGCTGGTAAATTTCTTCACGATGCACTGCAACGTCCTTCGGAGCGTTGATGCCGATCCTGACTTGCTGGCCGCTTACGCCCAGGATGGTGATCGTAATGTCATCACCAATGTTTATGCTTTCACCGACTTTGCGGGTGAGTATCAGCATGGTCTTCTCCTTGATTGCTTTGTGGGGCACCTGATTCGGACAGTGCAGAGGTCGGTGGTATGTATAGATTAGTGCGAAGTCTCGTGGTTTGGGTGCCTCTTTCTGACGCGCAGATGTGGCATTAATTCCCAAGGCGTAACTATACAGAGGCCGCAATCATCAATCTCGTTGTTTTGAGCCCATTTTACGGCACTCGTGAAGTATTCATGGGTGTTAAAATCGCCGCTTTATGCATTTGGAGGGAAGCGTCGTGCGCAAAATGGTTTTGATCATCGCGATATTGGCACTGGCGGGATGTGGCGAGGGCAGCCGTGTGGATGCGCCGAAGCCCAAGCCGGCCATGGCTGCCGTACCCGCGCCAGTGTCCGGTCCGCAATGGGATCTTGAAGTGCGAGGTGAAACCCCTCAGGCGGTCAGTGATCTGAGTGGCTGGCTGATCGAGCACAGTTTCATGTCCAGTGTCGTCAAGGAGAATGGCAATACCCGAATCCTGGTGGGGCCATTCAATTCGAAAGCCGAAGCCGAAGCCAAACAGGATGAAGTTCGCGCGGCACTCACTCGCGCGAAGAAACAGAACATCGAATTGCTGGTGCTTGAGCGTCCAGCCGCTCAATAACGTAGCGCAGACGTTGAAGAAACAAAAAAAGGCCTCGGGCGTTTAGCACCGGGGCCTTTTTTGTTTCAGTGTCCCGTCCTGGATTCAGCCACAGGCCTTCATGTCTACCGGGCCGACGAACTCGTTGCCGCGCCCCATGACGCACCCCACGCTCTGATTGCGTTGGCGTTCCCAGGCCTGTACCGGATAGGTCTTGTCCCAGGCTTCGTACAGTTGTCGATCCTGTTTCGACAGGCGCAAGCCATACTGCTTGCTCATGTAGAAGTAGGTACGGGCGATCATGCCGCGAATGGAAGGGCGGGGCATGACTTTCTTGGCCTTGAAGTCGACCTGGGTCAGGCAGGAACCATATTGCCCCGACTGCTCGGGCAGCCAGCCAAAGCTGAAGTTGCTGCGATCGCCGTTGACCTCGCCAATGCTGGGCACCAGGTTGTGCAAATCAGCCTCGGCCTTCTGGTAAACCGGGTCGTAGCGGGTGCAGTTCTTGCGACCGCCCTCTTGCCAGCACTGGCGTTGATGGCCGATTTGCCAGGCCGGAACAATATGCTCCCACTCGATGCGGGATGCGCGCTTGGCATTTTTACGTGGCACATAACCGCAGGCTTCAAGGTTCACCCGGTTGCCGGTGTACTTGCAGCCACAGTAAAACTCGGTGGACTGGGGCGCGTAGAGCTTCCAGGCGACCTTTTTCGCTTCGGTAAAAGTGCGCGGCGCGTCGGCCTGCGCCCCCATGACAAAAAACAGAAACAGCAAAGCAAACCAGCGGACACTCATCGACTTAATCTTCCTTCGGCACAACCCAGAAAATCTGCACACCGCCATCGTCGCGATAGGCGAGGGTGACGTTGTCGTTTTCGTCTATTTCTTCCAGCAAGCGCTCCCATTCATCCACCGGCTCGTCGGGAAGGCGGAAGATCAACGCTGCCCTGGCTTTTTGTGCGGTAGGGGAGTTGATGATTTTCTGAACGCGCTGGCCCATGCGTACATAGGTGTCGGGAGAGGCTGAGGTGGTGTCCACGGAATTATCCTTATTAAGCTGTACGTGCATACAGTATTTAACTGTAGGCCATTTCGCAACTGCTTAAAAACCAAGAAAATCCTCTGACAGCGATTTGTTCCGTTTGGCGTAAGGCGAAGGGAGTTTTTTTGTAAGATCCGCGGCAGCCACTCGCCAAGGCTGGCGAATGGCGCACGGGGTGCCCGACCGGATCCGGTCGGGCGAGGGCGAATCAGTATTCCCAGAACATCCGTTGCAGTTCTTTGCTGTCGTTGGTCTTGGTCAGCGCGACCATCGCCAGGACCCGGGCTTTTTGCGGATTCAGGTCGTTGGCCACGACCCAGTCGTATTTATCGTCAGGCTGTTCGGCGTTGCGCAGTACAAAACCGCCGGCGTTGACATGGGAGGAACGAATGATCTGCACGCCATCCTTGCGCAGGGCTTGCAGGGCGGGCACCACTCGCGACGATACCGAGCCATTGCCGGTGCCGGCGTGGATGATGGCTTTGGCGCCGGACTGAGCCAGGGCCTTGTAGGCGGTGTCGCTGACGTTGCCATAGGAATAGGCGATCTCGACGTCAGGCAGGCTCTTGATGGTCTTGATGTCGAATTCGGAATCCATGGTGTGACGCTTGGCCGGCAGGCGGTACCAGTAGGATTTGCCTTCTACCACCATGCCCAGCGGACCCCAGGCACTTTTAAACGCTTCGGTCTTGATATTGATCATTTTGCTGGCGTCGCGACCCGACTGGATTTCATCGTTCATGGTCACCAGTACACCTTTGCCTCGCGCGTCTTTGCTGCTGGCCACGGCCACCGCGTTATACAGGTTCAGCATGCCATCGGCGGACATCGCGGTGCCTGGGCGCATGGAGCCCACGACGATGATCGGCTTCTCGGTTTTTTCCACCAGGTTGAGGAAGTACGCCGTTTCTTCCAGGGTGTCGGTGCCGTGGGTGATCACGATGCCATCGACGTCTTTGCTGTCGGCCAGCTCGGCTACGCGGCGACCCAGTTGCAGCAGGTTTTCGTTGGTGATGCTTTCGGAGGCGATTTGCATGACCTGTTCGCCGCGAACGTTAGCCAATTGGCTCAGCTCAGGAACGCCGGCGATCAACTGTTCAATGCCGACTTTCGCCGCTTGATAGGTTGCGCTGTTGGCGGCGCTGGCGCCAGCGCCGGCAATGGTGCCGCCGGTGGCGAGGATCACCACGTTAGCCAGTTTTTGTTGGGCTTCGGCTTCTTTGGCCTGAAGGGCAGTGGGTAGAAGCAACAGCAGGGCCAAGGCGCCCGGAACGAAGGTCTTGAGTGCAGATGTCATTATTTTTCTCTTCTAGTTGTGAGACGGTGCGGATGCAGGTTCATCTAGATACGCCCCGGGCGAATCTGAACGCCGGGGGTGTGAGGGGAAGAGCAGGATCTGTACCAGTAATACGCTGAATCGAAAAACACACCTAAGTTAATGATTTGTAACGGTATTGCTGTTTGTGTCCAGAGCGGTTTCGAGGCTGGGCGTCCGGAATGCCGAACATGTTTAACTTTCGCGTTCGGCTCTCCGAAACGGATCGCGGTCTTGTTTAGGATTTAAACGGGTCAAATCATCCGTCATGACTAAAGAAACGCCCGAGCCGGTCGATGCTCCTTCAAGGGATCTTTTTCTTCAGGAGTTCACATGTCGTTATCTGTTGGCATTCCCAATGCCGCCGGCATCACCATCGCTGGCAAATCGGCCACCACCCTTCGTGCCTTGAGCGACGCAGCCGCTGATTCGGCTGCTCAAGCGCTGGGTGCAAAGGAAAGCGACGGCAACCAGGTCAAGACGGGCCCGGTAGGTCTGGGGAAGGGTGCCGGCGTACAGGCCGAATCGGAAGCCAGCGATAACACTAGCGTTGCGGTGAAGGTCTTGCTCAAGCGTCTGAAGGAATTGCAGCAGCAATTGCGCGAGCAACAGCAGCAACTGGCACAAGCCCAGGCAGCGTCCTATCCAACCCCGGAAGCCAAGACCACAGCAGTAGCAGCCATACAGGGGCAAGTTGCCGACACCAACGGCGCCATCTTGCAAGTGAGTGCGAGCCTGATCAAGGAAATGACCAAGGGTTCTGGCACGGGATCGGTGGTCAATACCACGGCATAGCTGAATGCCGTTTTTCGCCAAACATAGCTGAAAGCGCTTTTCAGGTCGTTGACAAATACCGGCAGGGTTCGCATAGTTTGGTTCACGCAAACGTTTGCGCGGCTCCAATGATGGCTTTTCATCGCGGCGGGCCGTGAAGCTTACGCCAGCGCAAGTGTTGCTCACAATAATCATAAGATCGGAGTGAACCCATGAAGCTGCCATTCGCTGGACGTCTTCTCGCTGTCGCTATGTTGGCTGCTGCATCCGCTGCATTGCCTGTCTCTTCGGCTTTTGCTGAAACCACTGAAAAACCGAAAGTCGCACTGGTCATGAAATCCCTGGCCAACGAGTTCTTCCTGACAATGGAAGACGGCGCCAAGGCCTACCAGAAAGATCACTCCGGCGAATTCGACCTCATCTCCAACGGCATCAAGGATGAAACCGACACCGCAGGCCAGACGCGTATCGTCGAGCAGATGATTCTGGCCAAGGTCAATGCACTGGTGATTGCGCCGGCAGACTCCAAGGCCATGGTCCCGGTGATCAAGAAAGCCATCGATGCCGGTATCACCGTGATCAACATCGACAACCAGCTGGACCCCGCCGTCGTCAAAAGCAAAAACATCAATGTTCCGTTCGTAGGCCCGGACAATCGCAAGGGCGCACGGCTGGTGGGGGACTACCTGGCCAAACAGCTGAAGGCCGGTGACGAAGTCGGCATCATCGAAGGTGTGTCCACCACCACCAATGCCCAGCAGCGGACCGCAGGTTTCAAGGATGCGATGGAGGCGGCGCAGATCAAGGTCGTGTCCCTGCAATCCGGAGACTGGGAGATCGACAAGGGCAACAAGGTAGCCGCGTCGATTCTCAGCGAATACCCGCAAACCAAGGCCCTGTTGGCCGGCAACGACAGCATGGCGGTCGGTGCGGTGTCTGCGGTGCGCGCCGCGGGCAAGGCCGGCAAGGTGCAGGTGGTGGGCTACGACAACATCAATGCCATCCAGCCTATGCTCAAGGATGGTCGCGTGCTGGCCACTGCGGACCAGTTCGCGGCTAAACAGGCGGTGTTCGGCATCGAGACTGCATTGAAGATTCTCAAGGGCGAGAAGGTCGACGGCGGCGCCAATGGCGTGATCGAAACGCCGGTAGAACTGGTCACCAAGTAGCCTTCTGGCGACGTAACGGCGCTCGTCCAGCCGGACGGGCGCATGGAGAGTTTCTATGTCAGTTTGCGCTCCGAACGCTGTCCTTTCGGTCAGTGGTATCGGCAAGACTTACGCCCAACCGGTCCTGGCCGGCATCGACTTGACGCTCATGCGCGGGGAGGTGCTGGCGCTGACCGGCGAGAACGGTGCGGGCAAAAGCACGCTTTCGAAGATTATTGGCGGGTTGGTCACGCCGACCACCGGCCAGATGCAGTATCAGGGGCAGGACTACCGTCCGGGTAGCCGGGCTCAGGCTGAAGCGCTGGGTATCCGCATGGTCATGCAGGAACTCAATCTGCTGCCGACCCTGTCGGTGGCGGAAAACCTGTTTCTCGACAACTTGCCCAGCAAAGGCGGCTGGATCAGTCGCAAGCAGTTGCGCAAGGCCGCCATCGAGGCCATGGCTCATGTCGGGCTAGACGCCATTGACCCGGACACCCTGGTCGGCGAACTGGGCATCGGCCACCAGCAAATGGTGGAGATCGCCCGCAACCTGATTGGCGATTGTCATGTGCTGATTCTCGACGAGCCGACCGCGATGCTCACTGCCCGCGAAGTCGAAATGCTGTTCGAGCAGATCACCCGCCTGCAGGCTCGCGGCGTATCGATTATCTACATCTCCCATCGCCTCGAAGAGTTGGCGCGGGTCGCGCAACGCATTGCCGTGCTGCGCGACGGCAACCTGGTCTGTGTTGAGCCGATGGCCAACTACAACAGCGAGCAATTGGTCACGCTGATGGTCGGCCGCGAACTCGGCGAACATATCGATATGGGGGCGCGCAAGATCGGCGCTCCGGTGTTGACGGTCAAGGGCCTGAGCCGGTCCGACAAGGTTCGCGACGTGTCGTTCGAAGTCCGTGCCGGAGAGATTTTCGGGATATCCGGTTTGATCGGCGCGGGGCGCACTGAATTGCTGCGTCTGATCTTCGGTGCGGATATCGCCGACAGCGGCACGATTGCCCTGGGGGCGCCGGCGCGGGTCATCAATGTGCGTTCGCCAGTGGATGCGGTCGGGCATGGCATCGCGTTGATCACTGAAGATCGCAAGGGCGAAGGCCTTTTGTTGACGCAGTCGATCGGCGCCAATATCGCCTTGGGCAACATGCCCGGCATCTCCGGCGCGGGCTTTGTCGACAACGATAAGGAACGCGCCCTGGCCCAGCGTCAGATAGACGCCATGCGCATCCGCAGCTCCGGTCCGGCACAGCTGGTGTCCGAGCTGTCCGGCGGCAATCAGCAGAAAGTCGTCATCGGCCGTTGGCTGGAGCGCGATTGCTCGGTGTTGCTGTTCGACGAGCCGACCCGCGGCATTGACGTCGGCGCCAAGTTCGATATCTACAACCTTCTCGGTGAATTGACCCGCCAGGGCAAGGCGCTGGTGGTGGTCTCCAGCGACTTGCGCGAGCTGATGCTGATCTGCGACCGGATCGGCGTGCTGTCGGCAGGAAGCCTGATCGATACCTTCGATCGCGACAGCTGGACCCAGGATGAGTTGCTCGCCGCTGCTTTCGCCGGCTACCAAAAACGTGATGCGCAGCTCGTTGAAGCCGCGCCTAGGGATCTTCCATGAATACCGCTTCTTATGCCGGCAAACGCAGTGGCAACTTCTACGGCCTGGGCACCTATCTGGGGCTGGCGGGTGCTTTGTTGGCGATGATCGTGCTGTTCTCGGTGCTGAGCAGTCACTTCCTGTCGTACGATACTTTCAGCACCCTGGCCAACCAGATTCCGGACCTGATGGTGCTGGCGGTCGGCATGACCTTTGTGTTGATCATCGGTGGCATCGACCTGTCGGTAGGCTCGGTGCTGGCGCTGGCGGCCTCGACCGTGAGCGTGGCGATTCTTGGGTGGGGCTGGGGCGTGCTGCCGGCGGCGTTGCTGGGCATGGCCGTCGCGGCGCTTGCCGGTACCATCACCGGCTCGATCACTGTGGCGTGGCGGATACCATCATTCATCGTGTCCCTGGGCGTGCTGGAAATGGCTCGCGGTGTGGCGTACCAGATGACCGGTTCGCGTACGGCCTACATCGGCGACGCGTTCGCCTGGTTGTCCAATCCGATTGCCTTCGGCATTTCGCCGTCGTTCATCATTGCGTTGCTGATCATTTTCGTCGCCCAGGCCGTGTTGACCCGCACGGTCTTCGGTCGCTACCTGATCGGTATCGGCACCAACGAAGAGGCCGTGCGGCTGGCGGGGATCAACCCGAAGCCTTACAAGGTCCTGGTCTTCAGCCTGATGGGGTTGCTGGCCGGTATTGCTGCGTTGTTCCAGATTTCTCGCCTGGAAGCCGCCGACCCGAATGCTGGCTCCGGTCTTGAATTGCAGGTGATCGCGGCCGTCGTTATCGGCGGGACCAGCCTGATGGGTGGGCGCGGCTCGGTGATCAGCACGTTTTTTGGCGTCCTGATTATTTCCGTGCTGGCCGCGGGGCTGGCGCAGATCGGGGCAACCGAACCGACCAAGCGCATCATTACCGGTGCGGTGATCGTGGTGGCGGTGGTGCTGGATACTTATCGCAGTCAACGCGCAAGCCGGCGGACCTGAGTCATGGCGACTATCAAAGATGTGGCAGCCCTTGCAGGCATTTCCTACACCACGGTTTCCCATGTGGTGAACAAGACCCGGCCGGTCAGTGAAGAGGTGCGGATCAAGGTCGAGGCGGCGATCCAGACCCTCGACTACGTCCCCAGCGCCGTGGCCCGTTCGCTCAAGGCCAAGACCACGGCGACCATCGGCCTGTTGGTGCCCAACAGTCTCAACCCGTATTTCGCCGAACTGGCCCGGGGTATCGAGGATTACTGCGAGCGAAACGGCTACTGCGTCATCCTGTGCAACTCCGACGACAATCCGGACAAGCAGCGCAGCTACCTGCGTGTGCTGCTGGAAAAACGCATCGACGGCCTGATCGTCGCCTCGGCCGGCGGCGACAGTGGCCTGGCACAAGGCCTGAAAGGCGTCCGCACGCCAATGGTGATCGTCGACCGCGGACTGGACGGTGTCGATGCGGACCTGGTGCGCATCGACCATGAATACGGCGCGTATCTGGCGACCCGGCACCTGTTGGAGTTGGGGCACCGGGATATCGCCACGATCAGCGGGCCGCAAAGCACCAGTGTGGCGCAGATGCGTCTGGCGGGTTATCGCAGGGCCTTGAAGGAGGCGGGCGTCGAAGTCTCTCCCGGGCGCATGCTGGAAAGCGATTTCACCAGCACCGGCGGTTACAGCGCTGCCGCGATTCTGCTGGAAAGCAATCCGCCTACCGCCGTTTTTGCTGCCAACGACATGATCGGCATCGGTGTGCTGAGGGCCGCCGCCGAGCGCAATATTCGCGTACCGAGCGAGTTGTCGGTGATCGGCTTCGACGATATCCAGATGAGTCGGTATGTCTACCCGTCGCTGACCACGGTCGGGCAATCGATCCTGCAGCTCGGCGAAATGGCTGCCGAAGTGCTTTTGCGCCGAATCGCCACGCCGGGTCTGGCGACCGATCAGCGGATCGTAACGCCGAGTATCGTCATGCGTGAATCGACGGCGCCGCTGGCCGGCGTGTTTGCCCAGTTCCGTTGAAACAAAAAGCCGTTGAAAGCAGAGAGCCGTTGAAAACAGAAAGCCGCTGAATCAAAAGCGCCGCCGAAACAGAATCGATGAGTAGCAATGTATGTCAGCAAAAGTAGTGGTAATTGGCAGTTTGAACATGGACCTGGTGACCCGGGCCCCGCGCTTGCCCAAGGGCGGTGAAACGCTGATTGGTCAATCGTTTACCACCGTCTCCGGTGGCAAGGGCGCCAATCAGGCCGTGGCTGCGGCGCGGCTGGGAGCCCAGGTGTCGATGATTGGCTGCGTGGGCAATGACGCTTATGGTGAGGCACTGCGCGGGGCGCTGTTGGCCGAGCGGATCGATTGCCGGGCGGTGAGCACCGTTGACGGTTCCAGCGGCGTGGCGTTGATTGTGGTCGACGACAGCAGTCAGAACTCCATCGTGATCGTCCCCGGTGCCAACGGTGCATTGACCGCAGAAACCATTGACCGTTTTGATTCGGTGATACGTGCGGCGGACGTGCTCATCTGTCAGCTGGAAGTGCCCGATGCTTCTGTTGGCCATGCGCTCAAGCGCGGCCGCGAGCTGGGCAAGACAGTCATCCTCAACCCGGCTCCGGCCAGCCGTCCGCTGCCATCGGACTGGTACGCGTCCATCGATTACCTGATTCCCAACGAAAGCGAAGCGTCGGCCCTGAGTGGTCTGTCAGTGGACTCCCTGGACACCGCACAAGCCGCGGCAACCCGCCTGATTGCCCTGGGCGCCGGCAAGGTGATCATCACTCTCGGTGCGCAAGGTTCGCTGTTTGCCGATGGCCAACGCTTCGAACATTTCCCCGCGCCCGTGGTAAAGGCTGTCGATACCACGGCGGCCGGCGATACGTTCGTCGGCGGTTTCGCTGCGGCACTGGCGGCGGGTAACGATGAGGCGCAGGCGATCCGCTTCGGACAGGTGGCCGCGGCGCTGTCGGTCACCCGTGCCGGCGCGCAGCCTTCAATTCCCGCCTTGAGCGATGTACAGGCGTTTAAAACCCCATGAAAAAGACACCCCTGCTCAACATTGCGCTGTCGCGACTGATCGCTTCATTGGGACATGGCGACAGGGTCGTCATCGGGGATGCGGGGCTGCCGGTTCCTCCGGGCGTTGAATTGATCGACCTGGCCCTGACCCATGGCATTCCGGACTTTGTCAGCACCTTGAAGGTCGTGCTCAGTGAAATGCAGGTCGAAAGCCATGTGCTGGCTCAGGAAATCTTCGATAAAAAGCCGTCGGCCCTGGTCACGCTGGAAGCGCTGGATGGCGAAGGCGCGTTGGGTCGGCGTGAGTTGCTCACCCATGAACAATTCAAGGTCCTGAGCCGACAAGCCAGGGCGATTGTTCGTACAGGCGAATGCCAGCCGTACTGCAACATTGTGCTGGTCGCCGGGGTTACGTTTTGACTGGCTGTCCGCGTTTTGATGTCCCTGGCACAAGGCGTGCGCCCCGTATCGCTATGCTCGGAAACTGAACCCACTGCTCCGGAGCCTGCTGCTTTTGACCCTGATGACCGCAACCAACGCCCAGGCGGCACCAAAGATCGACCTGATCATCGACACCGATCCGGGGGCTGACGACGTCGTTGCCCTGTTGTTCGCCCTGGCATCGCCGGACGAACTGAATGTCCGGGCATTGACCACCGTTGCCGGCAACGTTCGCCTGGACAAGACCTCACGCAATGCGCGGCTGGCCCGGGAGTGGGCGGGGCGCGAAGAGGTGCCGGTCTATGCGGGCGCGCCCAGGCCCCTGATGCGCACACCCATCTACGCCGAGGACATTCATGGCAAGGAAGGGTTGTCGGGCATTGACGTGCATGAGCCCAGGAAGGGGCTGGCCAAGGGCAGCGCCATCACCTATCTGATCGATACCTTGAAATCTGCCGAGCCCCACAGCATTACCATCGCCATGCTTGGCCCGCAGACCAACCTGGCCCTGGCGTTGATCCGGGAGCCGGGTATCGTTCAGGGGATCAAGGAAGTGGTGGTCATGGGCGGCGCGCACTTCAATGGCGGCAATATCACGCCGGTGGCCGAGTTCAACCTGTTCGCCGATCCGCAAGCGGCCGAGGTGGTGCTCAACAGTGGCGTGAAGCTGACCTACCTGCCGCTGGATGTGACCCACAAGATCCTTACCAGCGAAGCGCGCCTGAACCAGATTGCCGCGCTGAACAACAACGCCAGTCGTCTGGTGGGCAGTATTCTCAATGAGTACATCAAGGGCGACATGGAACACTACGGCCTTCCGGGCGGCCCGGTGCATGACGCCACGGTTGTCGCTTATCTGCTCAAGCCGCAATTGTTCAGCGGTCGTTCGGTCAACGTGGTGGTCGACAGCCGCGAAGGGCCGACCTTTGGACAAACCATCGTCGACTGGTATGACGGCTTGAAAGCGCCAAAGAACGCCTTCTGGGTAGAAAGCGGCGACGCCCAGGGCTTCTTCGATCTGCTGGCCGAGCGCCTGGCCCGCCTGAAGTAAGCATCATCTCCCGCAGGTGCTTGCCTGCGGGTTTTACTCCCTCGTACTCACCGCTTCGGTCTTTTGGTCCGATAGATGTTTCTCGAAAATCTGCTCGATGAACGATTGGGCGGCTTCGGTTCCAAGGTCCCTGACCAGAAGGTCGATACCGATAATGGCGAGCTCTTCCGTGCTGCTTGGGCTGTAGGAGCTGTGGCCGTCTTGCCACTTGGCCTTGATGTCAGCGTCGATGCTTACGGTGGTCATGATGGCACTCGTGAAGTCGGGGAAGTCTGAGTACCGAGTTAACCATTTTGCGGGGCTTTTGACACGTCGACTTAGGCATGAAAGGAGGGCTGTGCGACACTTGGTCTCTGACGAATATTCAAGGAACGCGCTGTGCAGATCGATTTGAACTCCCCGGATGGCCTGACCCTCGAGGCGGTGCGTCATTTGCTGGCCGGCGCCAGTGACGATGAGCACACCCAGTTGCGGGTCACCAAGGGAGGCATTGCCTACATCTCCTCGGGTGTCGTGGGCGGTACCGATATCGACGGGTTGTTGTTCCGGCTCGAAACCTGGGCCAAGGGCTCCGGTTATGTCGGGCGGGTCGCGGCCAGCGATGAAGTCTGGGTCATGCAAATCTTCAATGCCTTGAAAGAGAACTGGCCCAATCCTCCTTACGACTACATCGACGTCTATTGAGCGTCGTTCATATTCAGTCACGATTCAGTGATTAAGGGCAGGGCGACGCTCAGGCAGAATCGCGGCTCGTCCGGATCATGGGCAGGGTGCCAGTGCTCCCTGTGAAACCAAACGCCAGTCTGGTTGTCGCACGATCTCAGCTTAATCATTGAATAAGGAGGCTTCATGCCTTGGAAGCTCGCGTCATTGGGTACTTTGTTGGCCGTTGCCACGCTGGCCGGTTGCAGCACTCCCTCTACGGAGTCGGCAACAACGGATGTTGCGACGACTGACACGGGTCACAGTCGCTGTGAGGCAAAGGCTGCCGAGTTCACCATCGGCAAACAGGCATCGCCGCAGCTGCTCGAGCAGGCGCGTACCCGCGCCGGGGCGCAAAGTGCACGGTTCCTGCTGCCAACCGATATGGTGACGCTGGAGTACCGTTCCGATCGCCTGAACCTGAACACCGATGCCAGCCGGGTAGTGACCCGCGTCAACTGCGGCTGATCGTTCGACTTTTGTTTCACCCATAAAAAACCCCGTCACATGGACGGGGTTTTTTTAGTGCGCCTGGAAATTACTCTGGGCGGACTTGAGCAGCTTGCATACCCTTTTGGCCTTTCTCAGCCACGAAGGAAACAGTCTGGCCTTCTTTCAGGCTTTTGAAACCGTCGCTTTCGATAGCTTTGAAGTGTACGAACAGGTCGTCACCGCCACCTTGAGGAGTGATGAAGCCGAAGCCTTTTTCATCGTTGAACCATTTAACGGTGCCGGTTTGGCGATTAGACATGGTGTATCTCCAAGAAACATATATTTTCAGTAGTACTGTGCTGCTCAGGCCAACTGGGCACACCCGAGTATCATAGTCGAAATGTTCGGTTTGGGAGCCCCCCGGACGCACTGTTTGCCAATCAGACGTTTTTTCTTTGTATCCTTTAGCGGCTGAAAGCCCCGTTCTATAAGGCTTTCGGCCGAAAGTTAAGGCGATAAAAAAAGCTGAAAAACCTGAATAAATTGTACGAAAGGTCCTGTTTCAGCGGCTTTTTAACAGTGTTTCAGGGGCTGAAAGCATGGGGGCGGGCTTATTTTTGCTCTGTTTTGGTGGCCTTGCAGGCTGCAATTTTGCTCAGTGCCTGCTGCTTCAATGTGTCGCTGGC
Organism: Pseudomonas sp. PDM30; assembly: GCF_019218985.1. Lineage (NCBI taxonomy): Bacteria > Pseudomonadati > Pseudomonadota > Gammaproteobacteria > Pseudomonadales > Pseudomonadaceae > Pseudomonas > Pseudomonas sp. PDM30. The sequence continues at coordinate 9,422 of NZ_JAHUWM010000007.1, read as the reverse complement.
CGTGTTGTTCATCAGGGCCTGAATGTCGGCGGCAGGGTACGATTTGATGGCATCGGCACCGCAGGCGCAGTGGGATTTTGCTGCCGGCGTACCAATCTTCTCGGCAGCGGCAGGAACGCACTGAGCCATGTATTTCTCTCGTTCGCCTTTTGGCCATTCTGCATGGGCGGCCAGTGGCAGGAGGAGAATGACGGGGGCGACTACGGCGAATAAACGATTCAGACGCATGCTGAGATACTCCTTGTGGGTCAGATATCTTGTTATCTGAGGGCGATAGTGCGCTTCAAGTTCAGCACTCTGGCATAAAAACAGCCAATTTACCCTGCTGCAAAACCTGCGCACCGTGGCAACCGTTCATCTGTGCTAGCATGCGTGGCTCGGGCGTTTGCAGGCTCCGACGGACCTTCAGTCCCGGTGGCGGCAGATGCACGATTAACCCTGATTTGAATCCCAGTCACTCTGGTTCGGTTTTCCGGTTGGCCGCAAGGCTCCTGCCGCTGTAAGGCAGGCGTTCGTCATTGAATGGCCTGGACCGGATCTTGTACTGGCTCATCCCAACCCACGTGACCTTTGGTAGGGGTCACCACTAGGAGAGGAGGCGCCATGCCAACTATTACTCTTCCCGACGGCAGTCAACGTTCATTCGATCATCCGGTTTCCGTAGCCGAGGTCGCCGCATCCATCGGTGCAGGCCTGGCCAAGGCCACCGTTGCCGGCAAGGTCGATGGCAAGCTGGTCGACGCCAGCGACATCATCGACAGCGACGCGTCGCTGCAAATCATCACGCCAAAGGATGAAGAGGGGCTGGAGATCATTCGCCACTCTTGCGCCCACCTGGTTGGCCACGCGGTCAAGCAGTTGTACCCGACCGCCAAAATGGTCATCGGTCCGGTCATCGATGAAGGTTTCTATTACGACATCGCCTTCGAGCGTCCTTTCACTCCGGACGACCTGGCGGCCATCGAACAGCGCATGCAGCAGCTGATCGAGAAAGATTACGACGTGATCAAGAAAGTCACTCCGCGCGCCGAAGTGATCGAAGTGTTCAAGGCCCGTGGCGAAGACTACAAGTTGCGCCTGGTCGAAGACATGCCGAACGAGCAGGCCATGGGCCTGTACTATCACGAAGAATACGTCGACATGTGCCGCGGTCCGCACGTGCCGAACACCCGCTTCCTGAAATCCTTCAAGCTGACCAAGCTGTCCGGTGCCTACTGGCGCGGCGATGCCAAGAACGAGCAATTGCAGCGCGTCTACGGCACCGCATGGGCGGACAAGAAGCAACTGGCGGCTTACATCCAGCGCATTGAAGAAGCCGAAAAGCGCGACCACCGCAAGATCGGCAAGCGCCTGGGCCTGTTCCACACCCAGGAAGAGTCGCCGGGCATGGTGTTCTGGCATCCGAACGGCTGGACTTTGTACCAGGTGCTCGAGCAGTACATGCGCAAGGTTCAGCGTGACAATGGCTACCTGGAAATCAAGACGCCGCAAGTCGTTGACCGCAGCCTGTGGGAGAAATCCGGGCACTGGGCCAACTACGCCGACAACATGTTCACCACCCAGTCGGAAAACCGCGATTACGCGATCAAGCCAATGAACTGCCCTTGCCACGTGCAAGTGTTCAACCAGGGCCTGAAAAGCTACCGCGAACTGCCAATGCGCCTGGCAGAGTTTGGTGCGTGCCACCGTAACGAGCCATCGGGTGCCTTGCACGGCATCATGCGCGTGCGTGCGTTTACTCAGGACGACGCCCACATCTTCTGCACCGAAGAGCAGATGCAGGCCGAATCCGCTGCGTTCATCAAGCTGACCATGGACGTTTACGCCGATTTCGGCTTCAAAGACGTCGAGATGAAGCTGTCCACTCGTCCGGAAAAACGCGTCGGTTCCGACGAGCTTTGGGATCGCGCCGAAGCTGCGCTGGCCGCAGCCCTTGATAGCGCGGGCCTGCCGTACGATCTGCAGCCGGGCGAGGGTGCGTTCTACGGTCCGAAGATCGAATTCTCGTTGAAAGATTGTCTCGGTCGCGTCTGGCAGTGTGGTACCCTGCAGCTCGATTTTAACCTGCCGGTCCGTCTGGGAGCCGAATTCGTCTCCGAAGACAACAGTCGCAAGCACCCGGTGATGTTGCACCGGGCGATCCTGGGGTCCTTCGAGCGTTTCGTCGGAATCCTGATCGAGCACTACGAGGGTGCATTCCCGGCGTGGCTTGCTCCGACCCAGGCAGTGGTGATGAATATCACTGACAAACAGGCTGATTTCGCCGCCGAGGTTGAAAAAACCCTCAACGAAAGCGGATTTCGTGCCAAGTCTGACTTGAGAAATGAAAAAATCGGCTTTAAAATCCGCGAGCATACTTTGCTCAAGGTTCCTTATCTCTTGGTTATCGGAGATCGGGAAGTCGAGATGCAGACTGTCGCTGTGCGTACTCGTGAAGGTGCTGACCTGGGCTCGATGCCCGTCGCCCAGTTCGCTGAGTTCCTCGCGCAAGCGGTTTCCCGGCGTGGTCGCCAAGATTCGGAGTAATTATTATTAAGCGTGAAATGAGACAAGATAAACGAACTGCACCGAAAGCCCCGATCAACGAGAATATCTCGGCACGCGAGGTTCGGTTAATTGGGGCTGAAGGTGAACAGCTCGGGATTGTGTCAATTGAAGACGCGCTTCTTAAGGCTGAAGAGGCCAAGCTGGATCTGGTGGAGATTTCCGCCGATGCAGTACCACCTGTTTGCAAACTGATGGACTACGGCAAATCGATCTTCGAAAAGAAGAAGCAGATTGCTGCGGCCAAGAAAAACCAGAAGCAGATTCAGGTTAAAGAAATCAAGTTTCGTCCAGGGACGGAGGAAGGGGATTACCAGGTAAAACTGCGCAACCTGGTACGTTTCCTGAGTGACGGGGACAGGGCCAAGGTATCCTTGCGATTCCGCGGCCGTGAGATGGCCCACCAGGAGCTGGGGATGGAACTCCTCAAGCGAGTTGAAGGTGACTTGCTCGAGTACGGTTCGGTCGAACAGCATCCTAAGATGGAAGGACGCCAGCTGATCATGGTCATCGCCCCGAAAAAGAAGAAGTAATCAACAGGGCACGGCAGGCCTTCTGATTATGTTTATCAACTGAATGCGGAGTATCCGAACATGCCAAAAATGAAGACCAAAAGTGGTGCTGCTAAGCGGTTTCTGAAAACTGCTAACGGTATCAAGCACAAGCACGCTTTCAAGAGCCACATCCTGACCAAAATGTCGACCAAGCGTAAGCGTCAACTGCGCGGTAGCAGCTTGCTGCATCCGTCTGACGTGGCAAAAGTCGAGCGCATGCTGCGCCTTCGTTAATTTTAGTCAAGAATAGAGGAAGTAACTCATGGCTCGTGTAAAGCGTGGCGTCATTGCCCGTAAGCGTCACAAAAAAATTCTGAAACTTGCTAAAGGCTACTACGGCGCACGCTCCCGCGTATTCCGTGTTGCCAAGCAAGCGGTAATCAAGGCAGGCCAATACGCCTACCGTGACCGTCGTCAGAAAAAACGTCAGTTCCGCGCTCTGTGGATCGCTCGTATCAACGCTGGTGCTCGTATCAACGGTCTGTCCTACAGCCGTTTCATCGCCGGCCTGAAAAAAGCGTCCATCGAGATCGACCGTAAGGTTCTGGCTGATCTGGCAGTGAACGAAAAAGCGGCGTTTGCTGCGATTGTCGAGAAAGCTAAAGCCACCTTGGCTTAAGTACCCCCGACAGTCACCCGGCCTCGCATCTGTGGGGTCAGGTGTTAAACGTCATAAATAGGGGAAGAGCCTTCAAGCTCTTCCCCTATTTTGTATCTGGAGTCTGTACATGGAAAACCTGGATGCGCTCGTCTCTCAAGCTCTAGAGGCTGTGCAAAGCGCTGAAGATATCAATGCCCTGGAGCAAATCCGGGTTCACTACCTTGGCAAGAAGGGTGAATTGACTCAGGTGATGAAGACCCTGGGGAATTTGCCGGCAGAAGAGCGTCCGCAGGTCGGTGCGCTGATCAACGTTGCCAAGGAGCGTGTCACAGAGGTCCTTAATGCGCGCAAGGCATTGTTTGAAGAAGCCGATCTGGCTGCCAAACTCTCCGCCGAGTCCATTGACGTGACCCTGCCTGGCCGTGGTCAGACCTCCGGTGGTCTGCATCCGGTTACCCGTACTCTGGAACGCGTCGAACAGTTCTTCACCCGTATTGGCTACGGCATCGCCGAAGGCCCTGAGGTCGAAGACGACTATCACAACTTCGAAGCGCTCAACATCCCCGGCCACCACCCGGCCCGGTCGATGCATGACACCTTCTATTTCAATGCGAACATGTTGTTGCGCACCCATACCTCGCCGGTACAGGTCCGCACCATGGAGTCGAAACAGCCGCCGATCCGCATCGTCTGCCCAGGCCGTGTATACCGCAGCGACTCCGATATCACCCACTCGCCGATGTTCCACCAGGTCGAAGGCCTGCTGATCGATCGCGACATCAATTTCGCCGACCTCAAAGGCACCATCGAAGAGTTCCTGCGGGTGTTCTTCGAAAAGGAACTGGCGGTGCGTTTCCGTCCTTCGTACTTCCCGTTTACCGAGCCGTCCGCTGAAGTCGACATGGAATGCGTGATGTGCAGCGGTAAAGGCTGCCGCGTCTGCAAGCAGACCGGCTGGCTGGAAGTGATGGGTTGCGGCATGGTTCACCCGAACGTGCTGCGCATGTCCGGGATCGACCCGGAAGAGTTCTCGGGCTTTGCCTTCGGCATGGGCGTAGAGCGTCTGGCCATGCTGCGTTACGGCGTGAACGACTTGCGTCTGTTCTTCGACAACGACTTGCGGTTCCTCGCGCAATTTCGCTAGTCGTAACGAATTCTTAGGAGAGCAGGATGAAATTCAGTGAACAATGGCTGCGTGGCTGGGTTAGCCCGCAGGTAAGTCGCGACGAGCTGGTTGCTCGTCTGTCGATGGCCGGTCTTGAGGTCGATAGCGTTACGCCGGCCGCCGGTGTTTTCAGTGGCGTGGTCGTTGGCGAGGTGCTGAGCACCGAGCAGCACCCAGACGCCGACAAACTGCGCGTGTGCCAGGTCAGCAACGGTTCGGAAACCTTCCAGGTTGTTTGCGGTGCGCCAAACGTGCGCCCGGGCCTGAAGATTCCTTTCGCCATGATCGGCGCCGAGCTGCCAGGCGACTTCAAGATCAAGAAAGCCAAGCTGCGTGGCGTCGAGTCCAACGGCATGCTGTGCTCGCAAACCGAGCTGCAGGTTGGTGAAGGTAATGATGGCCTGATGGAGCTGCCGGCCGATGCGCCGGTGGGCGAGGATTTCCGCGTTTACCTGGACCTGGAAGACGCCAGCATCGAGGTCGATCTGACCCCGAACCGTGGTGACTGCCTGTCCCTGGCCGGTCTGGCCCGTGAAGTGGGTGCCCTGTACGCCGCTGCGGTGGTCCGTCCGGTGGTGGCTTCGGTTCCTGCCGCCCACGACGAAGTGCGCTCGGTAGAAGTGCTGGCGCCCGCCGCGTGCCCGCGTTACCTGGGGCGTGTGATCCGTAACGTCGACCTGTCCAAAGCAACGCCTCTGTGGATGGTCGAGCGTCTGCGTCGTGCCGACGTGCGCAGCATCGACGCTGCCGTCGACATCACCAACTATGTGATGCTGGAACTGGGTCAGCCGCTGCACGCCTTCGATCTCGCCGAAATCAACGGTGGCATCCGTGTGCGCATGGCTGAAGAGGGCGAGAAGCTGGTGCTGCTCGACGGCCAGGAAGTCAGCCTGCGTAGCGATACGCTGGTGATTGCCGACCACTCCCGCGCGCTGGCAATTGCCGGCGTCATGGGGGGCGAGCACAGCGGTGTTTCCGCGACCACACGTGATGTGTTCCTGGAAAGCGCCTTCTTCGATCAGATCGCCGTAGCAGGCAAGGCCCGTTCCTATGGCCTGCACACCGATGCATCCCATCGCTATGAGCGTGGCGTGGACTGGCAGCTGGCCCGCGAAGCCATGGAGCGCGCGACTGGTTTGCTGCTGGAAATCACCGGTGGTGAAGCGGGTCCGATCATCGAGACCGTCAGCGAACAGCACCTGCCGAAAATTGCTCCGATCACCCTGCGTGCCCAGCGTATTACCCAGATGCTGGGTATGGAAATGGATTCGGCCGAGGTGGAGCGTCTGCTCAACGCCTTGGGCCTGACCATTACTGCCGATGGGGCAGGGCAGTGGCGCGTAGAAGTTCCAAGCCATCGCTTCGATATCAGCCTGGAAGTGGACCTGATCGAAGAACTGGCACGCCTGTATGGCTACAACCGTTTGCCGGTTCGTTATCCGCAAGCGCGTCTGGCGCCGCAAGCCAAGGCAGAAGCCCGTAGCGACCTGCCTGAACTGCGGCGCCTGCTGGTTGCCCGTGGATATCAGGAAGCAATTACCTATAGCTTCATCGATCCGAAACAGTTCGAACTGTTTAATCCGGGTGTGGAGCCGTTGCTGCTGGCCAATCCGATCTCCAATGACATGGCTGCCATGCGTTCGTCGCTGTGGCCGGGTCTGGTCAAGGCGCTTCAGCACAACCTGAACCGTCAGCAGGATCGCGTGCGTCTGTTCGAAAGCGGCCTGCGTTTCGTTGGCCAGCTTGAAGGTCTGAAGCAAGAGCCAATGTTGGCGGGTGTCGTTTGCGGTAGTCGCCTGCCGGAAGGCTGGGCGCAGGGTCGCGATACCGTCGACTTCTTTGACGTCAAGGCAGACGTGGAAGCGGTGCTGGGTTTTGCCGGTGCCCTGGATTCGTTCACTTTCGTGCCAGGCAAGCACCCAGCGCTGCACCCGGGTCAAACCGCGCGCATCGAACGTGACGGTCGTCTGGTCGGCTTCATTGGAGCTATCCACCCTGAATTGTCGAAAACCCTCGGTCTCGACTGTCCGGTCTTCGTCTTCGAGTTGGTTCTGGCGGAAGTGGCGTCGGGCAAAATGCCAAAATTCCACGAGTTATCGCGCTTTCCTGAAGTGCGTCGTGACCTTGCACTGATTGCGCACAAAGACGTTGCAGCCACGGCTGTACTGGACGTAATCCGTGAAAATGCAGGCGAATGGCTGACAGACCTCAGGCTATTTGACGTGTATCAGGGTAAAGGCATTGATCCTGATAGAAAAAGCCTCGCAGTCGGCTTGACCTGGCAGCATCCATCGCGCACTCTTAATGACGATGAGGTGAATACCGCAACGCAAAACATCCTCACCTCGCTCGAACAAAGGTTGAACGCCACGTTAAGGAAGTGACGTATGGGGGCTCTGACGAAAGCTGAGATGGCGGAACGTCTGTATGAAGAGCTGGGCCTGAACAAACGGGAGGCCAAGGAATTGGTCGAACTGTTTTTTGAAGAAATCAGGCACGCTCTCGAAGACAACGAACAAGTCAAATTGTCCGGTTTCGGCAATTTCGACCTTCGGGACAAACGCCAGCGGCCTGGCCGCAATCCGAAAACGGGGGAAGAAATCCCGATCACGGCTCGCCGTGTGGTCACCTTTCGTCCAGGGCAGAAGTTGAAGGCCCGAGTTGAGGCTTATGCTGGAACCAAGTCATAACGACGAGCTCCCCGTCATCCCGGGCAAACGCTACTTCACCATTGGTGAAGTCAGCGAGCTGTGTGCGGTAAAACCACACGTGCTGCGCTACTGGGAGCAGGAGTTTCCTCAACTCAACCCTGTCAAACGCCGCGGAAACCGCCGGTATTATCAGCGCCAGGACGTGCTGATGATCCGGCAGATCCGCGCGCTCCTTTACGATCAGGGGTTCACCATCGGCGGAGCGCGCCTGCGTTTGTCCGGTGATGAAGCCAAAGACGACACCACCCAATACAAGCAAATGATCCGCCAGATGATCGCCGAGCTCGAAGATGTTCTGGTGGTACTCAAGAAATAAATTCTCGCTTTTAAATACTTCCAGTTTTCAAAAGCTTGCGATATATTCTTGAGCGTTCCTCGAGATGAGGGATGGGTTTCACGCCTAGTCGGGGCGTAGCGCAGTCCGGTAGCGCACTAGCATGGGGTGCTAGGGGTCGAGTGTTCGAATCACTCCGTCCCGACCATTTATTCTTAAAGAAATCCAGTCACTTAGCGGTGACTGGATTTTTTATGATTTATTGTTTTTGCGCGGAGCTGATTTTTGCCCCACTTTTTGCCCCACTGAGGATTTCGATTATCCGCTGGTCGAGAGGGAGGGGAATTAACGTAGAGTGCTCCAACGCGGGGTGTTCAAGAGCATCGGGTGCGAGGCGTGCACGATTGCATCGTTAATAGGGAGGAACGTTTTCCTCTTCGGGTATGAACCTCCACGTATCCGCCACATATCTCCAAGCAGAGCCCGTAAGAGACTGGCTCTAAATCTCTACCGCGGGTGGCAGTGAGCGCTCTTTCAGGTGGCTGAAGGCATAACGGGTACGCAGGGCAGGGTCATAGGCGGGGAACGGCACGATTGCCCCTGCGCTGATTTCCTGCTCAAAAGTGCCTTCGCGGCGAGGATTTCTTGTGCCCGAGCTGGTTGCACGCCTCAGACCATCTTTCCACCAGACAATACGCTCGAATAGTCAAAGATTGGGTGGCAGCCATTGGCCTTGATCCAACCATGTACGGTACTCACACGCTTCGGAGAACCAAGGCTTCTTTGATCTATCGCAGGGCAAAGAACCTGAGGTCCGTCCAACTCTTACTAGGTCATACGAAGCTTGAAAGCACTGTTAGGTACCTGGGAGTCGAGGTCGATGATGCCTTGGAAATGGCGGAGCAGACGGAAGTCTGACCATTCATTGTGACGGTCGTGCTAGGCCGTCGCTACTCGTTCCACTATCGGTCAAATGTGCCTATAAAATCAGGGACCGATTCAGATCAGAGGGCAGCCTTAGACTGCACTGAGTGATCCTAAGACTGGCGTATCCTCATTATGGAATCTGTGATGGCTTGAGCATTTGTGTCCAGCGTTTCCATGGCCGATATCGCATTAGCGGCAACACTGCCAACCCCATTTTCTAAAAGCCACTTGGTTATTTCTTCTATTGCTGCACCTAGGGCGTGTTGATTGTGGAGTAGCAATGTCAGAGCGTCAGCCGTCGCGATCTTGCAGTCTGAGCTATCTAGCATGACGGTCATCCTTGAGAAATGTTGCCGGAAGCCTAGCTCATCTCACGCTGGCTGAGACTGGTGGCTAATTACCTAGTTCTATCTAGCTGTTTGCATTCAACATTCACCTGAATTGCGCTTGCTCACGCTCCTAATTTTTGACCGGTAGAGGGCGACCTAAAGTTGACTGTGGCGACAGGCAGAAATCGGCCGATTCTGTTGAAAAAGTAGCTCCCCTGTCTGGCCTGCGGCAAAATCTCTGCATTGGCCAGCAGGGAAGCACGCAGCATGATGGGACAGTTATCGAGTGGGCAGGAACGGCTGTTTTACTCGTTCAA
>NZ_JAHUWM010000006.1:0-438664 GCF_019218985.1 Pseudomonas sp. PDM30 | reverse complement strand
TTGAACGAGTAAAACAGCCGTTCCTGCCCACTCGATAACTGTCCCATCATGCTGCGTGCTTCCCTGCTGGCCAATGCAGAGATTTTGCCGCAGGCCAGACAGGGGAGCTACTTTTTCAACAGAATCGCCCCATAGCTGACGGTGGCGCCAGGCAATAAACGGCCAAAGGCAGTCCGTCGTGGTGCCCAAAAAGCCGGAGTGACTCAAATTTCCTCAACCAGGGTATTCAAAGTCTCGCCGTGCTCAAACCACCTGCCGCAGCAGCGGTCACCACGTGGCACAACCTTCGGGATGAAACTACGCTGATGAAACACTGGTTTCCCTCCGATGGAGCTGGAAAATGGAAAGGATTTCTTCTGCCGCTATCGTGTTCACCGTGCTCGTCGCGCTTTCCAATACAGTTTCCGCTGAAACCCGCTCTCATAAAGATGCTCGCACATTCGTTGCCCAGGCACAGATCGGCAGTAACCTCTCTACTCTTGCACTTTTGGCAGCGAAAAGAACGATCACCTACGCGATGATCGTCACAAAACTGGGAAGTGCAGATGCAAGCAGTGCCGTGTCTGACGAAATCAATGCATTGCTGCCGCAGTACCAGCCTAAGTGGGATGAGAACCTTGCTGCAGCCTATGAGAAGTCATTCACTCAAGAAGAGTTGTCATCACTCGTATCTGAAGGCCGCGCATCAAAATACGCGGGAAAAGTGAAAGAACAGCAATCCGAAATTGGTAGAGATATGCAGTCGAGTTCCGAGCCAATTCTGATTGCTCTTGTTACCGAGGCGCTTAAGGCGACCCTGTCCAAATACATCCCGAAATAGACGGTAAAACAGGGCGGCCGGCATTGCGACCTCGAACGAAAACGCGCGCAAGACACAGGAGTCGTACATCAAACTCGCCGGTTCAGTGGTGACCTGGGCTCCACCGAGGCACGACAAGCCCGTTAGAAAAACATCTGAGCAAAGGTATGAGAGAAGGTTAATCAGACGGTGCTAAGGAGGGCGTATGCGTAATCCATCAACTTCGAAGCTTGTGCAGGTAATGGCGAGTGATGCTTTTTATCGAAGGTGGATAGTGTGGCTTCCATTATTGATCACGTCTGTAATTGTTTTTGGCGGGTATAGTAAAGACGTTATGGGCATTCAGTGGGTGGCGGGGCTTGCCGCTATCGCCAGAGCCAATATCTCATCGATAAACGTTTGGGCCAGAAAGTCGTCATTTCCTGAGGCTACACAGTTAATATTTTTACTGGCCTGGTTGTTCAGTTTTTATTACGCCTTTCTCGTCGCACGATGGAAACCCTATCGGGAGATGTATGTTGGTTCGCTTACCGGGCGGAGGCGTCATCTGAAAGCATTACCGGGATTGATGATGATTTGCATTGGATTATTTTTCTTGAATGTGACGGTTCTGGAAGCGCCGAGTTGCAGGCGGATGTGTATTTATAAGTCAGAGTTTATTCAAGTGTTCTACTCCAATGGTGTCTCTTTTCTTTTGGGGTATGGGTTTGCGCTGATTTATTGGTATCTGGCTAATTTTTCAAAAATTTATCGCTGTGGGGGAGAAAAAAACGAGTAGCCAGGAAGTTTGTTATTCTGATTTTTAGACTCATTGACCTATTACAGTCGATGGTTTCAGGCCGTCTCCTTCAGGCCGATTGCTGCCTGTCGCGAAGGGCCGCAACTGACCCAGAGTGGACGGTGGACAAGATGATGGCAAATGGATATCATTAACGATACTGGATCGATTTTAGAGGGCAGCAGGGCTTGCCGTCATCCATAGCGCGTTTCTCCCCGAGCAATTTCGCGCTTGCCGTGACCACGTCTAAGCTAGACAAGGACTTACAGGGACGACAAGTACGTTATTTATCTCTAACTAGTGGTTCAAACCGTTCCCTCCGCTCACTGGATTCGAAAAAGCTACACTTCTGCTAACCTGTTAGTTTAATCGTTATAGTTAATTGGAGATTCAATGAGCCACTTTGACCCATTCATGAAAAAAGCATGGCTCATCCTGCTAGTCTTTGGAGTGGCACTTTCCATTCTATCCCCAAGGAGCTCACCATACTCAACAGGCGTCCTTTTAATAGCAAGCCTAGTCTGGCTCGCCATATACAATGCATTCGTTATATTTCTATTGAAAAAATTAGCCACCGATGACGGACTCTTAAAGTCAAAAAAACCCATAACGATATGGGGCTACATTTGGCGAACAATTATTGTGTGCTATATTTCAATGATTCCAGCCGTGCTCGCTACCCTCGTGATCATTGGGGTACAATCGCACACATCAATACTTACCGGCGTTCTCATATGCGGACTCCATTCGCTCACTTCCATAGTTACGATATGGTGCATATTTTCAAGAGACAGAAAGTCTCAGATTGGCTGGCTTCTCTCATTGGCTCGCGGTTATTAATCTCTAACTAGTGATTCAAACCACTCGCTTCCGGTCAAGAAGGATTGCGATCGAGGAAATCTGCCATCTAGATGTGTCTATGAGCAAAAAAAGGGAAAGCAACAAAAGGGGCAGATTTATATCTTCCGCTGCCTCGGTAAATAAATTCGTCCCCTTTACCCATCAAACGCCGAGAATGCTTTATGCAAAGGCTCGCCTAGCTCTCTGGTAGGCGACAGCATGACGAATCTAACCAGAACAATGAGCATCGATATGTCGAAACAGCTATTCACGTTCCTGCTTATGGCAACCCTGTCTACTTCTGCTCTGGCCCTCCAAGAGCCCCCGCAGGAGACGCTCAAGTACGATGGCAATGAACTGCTTAGCACCTGCCACGAGTGGAGCAATTCGGATGCATCCCGAAGAGACCAGTTCAAGGCCGGCTACTGCGTCGGTACCATACTGGCCGCGAAGGGCACGGTATCCGCTTTGCAGCAGGCTCAATTGATGAAGCCATTCGTGTGCGTTCCCAAGGGTATTATCAACCTCGAGTTGGTTAAGTCGGTGGTGCTGCGCCTGGAAAACGATGAGCGGTTGCGCCAGATGCATCAGAACGTGGCTGTCACCGTTGCGCTATCGAATACCTATCCTTGCCGCTAGGACAGCGCCCCTTGGGGGCGTCGCAGTGTATTCCTTCTTCCTCTTCTGCAATATCCTCGTTTGAGCGGGAACTGCCGGCGAAGTGCAGGCTTATGCCCCCCAAAAAAAGGCAAAAAAAGGGGACGGATTTACATTTTTCCGACAAGATTGCTCAACTTCACCGAAATATTATTTAGATCTCTTTAAGTGACTGCTTTTGGCCGGTTTCTGCCTGTCACGAAGGGCCGCAGTCGACCCAAAACGGACAATCTATTAGCAAATGTGTGAATGCTATCAAGCAGATGGTCGGCTATGAAGGTGTGCTGATAGAGTAGCCGTTATGCTTTGGGGCGGCCTATGGCGCCGATGTTTAATGTAAAACAAGAATGGCTAGGTGTATCTCATGAGTGAATATGGGTTGGCGCTTGTTATAGCGTTTGTGTTGGTCGTAGGCATATTCAGGATTGTCACTCGACGCACAGGTAAGCAATTAACTGCTGTGCAATCGATACTGCCAATTCCAATCTCGTTTTTTCTGGCAGCAGTTTTCGTTTCGATATGGCGTGCTGTTTGATCACGGCTGAAAGCAGGTAAAGGCGCATAGTGGTTGCTGGTTGCGGATATCTTTTGGCCAACTTTGGTCCGCCACCACTGGCTGTAATCGACCCAGGCTGTGTGAAAACGTATGCACCGTTTTGAAGTCTGCGTTGCTACGTAAAATCTGCCAGCGTTTGGTTAATCAGCAGACCAAAAAATTGCGTAGGAGCGCGATTTTCGGTCCGCCCCTGACCGTAAACTCCGCTCTAAAACGTTTTCACACAGCCTGGACCCATTGTGGACATAGGCTAACGATTACACCATTTGTGTGGATGCCCATGGTTTAGTAAGAGCCCAACGTCTGCTGGATGTTGGCGGTAGGCGTTAGGCAGATGCAGATAGCCGAGTATTCATTCGGCCTGCTCCATCTCGTAGCACTCCCATTCGCTCCCCAAGGCTTCACGGTAGGCACCCCAACCAGGCGGAAGGTTTGCAATGTCGATCAATGTTGGGTCGTGCTCGACGATGCATTCCATGCTGACTACTAGGGCATCAGATGGGGCATTAGTTGTGCCACAGGTGAATGACCAAGAATGATCATCACCGTAATGGACTACGCACAGGATAGGTAGTCCTTCCCACAGTGCCTGTCGTGTCGTTATGGCTGCAACATTCTTCGCTTGATCGAACGCCCAATCGTTTTGCATTTGTATGAAAACCCTAACTATAAGTAGACGACATAAGTGGCGTAGCTTTTCGCCGTTTGTGTCTGATAACGTATCATGTCCATGCGTAATTCCTCGTCTACTTGTGAGCGTCCGTTTTTGGCCGATTGCTGCCTGTTCTCAAGGCTGTCCATCCATACGATGGGCTATTGCAACGATTTGAACTCCTTCTTTCACAGAAGGCACTCCCTCATTTTTGGGGTGCTGTGCATAACCTCTCTTAGTGCGTCCAATAAAGCGCAAGCGGCAGGTGACAATGTAGCGTCTGCCAGTCGGGAAACACCGATCTGCTCCAGAATAAGAGGTTCGAAAGCCGGGAGGCGAATCAACTCCTTACTGTGTGCGGGGTCAGAAATAACTGATTGCGGCAATATTCCAAGAAGATCAGTCTGCTTTAATAACCAAAGTATATTAAAGAATGATGCTGTTTCTATGGTTGCATGTGGTGGATTGATGTCCTTTCGATGAAAAATATCATCGAACTGCTTCCGTAAAGTAGTTTCTATTGGAGGCAGAATCCATGCTTCGCGCGCGAGTTCTTCCAGTTCAACCCCTGGTTGCTGAGCAAGTGGGTGGTCACGGCGCGCAACGATGATGGCGTTTTCGCTAAAAAGCGCCTCCTGAGCGACAACGACGCTTGAGCTGACATCGGAAAGTCTCCCAATCAAAAAGTCCAATTCGCCCGAGATGAGCCGAGGTATCAGTTCGCCACTTACCCCATCGACTATTTTGATGCGGATGCTTGGTCGGCTTGCCCACAGTCGTGCGATGGCGGCAGGTACAAGATAACTTGACCCTGTTAACACGCTTCCTATGGCAACACGCCCGGCATGCCCCTTTCCAAGAGCGTCGATTGCTTGGGATACATGATCCAGCTGGGCAAGAATCATCCGGCTGCGCTGCACAAAGTCCCGACCAAGCTCTGTAGGCGTAACCCCTCTACGATTCCGAGTGTAGAGCTGAGCCCCTACAGCCTCCTCCAGATCCCGCAATAGCTTGCTCGCCGTGGGCTGTGAGAGGTTCAGCGAGCGTGCGGCGTGCAAGACACTGCCATATTCAAGCAATGCAATTGCCAAGCGGAAATGCCTGACTGTCGCCCATTTTTCCAACCGTTCCAGACTCATGTGGTATTCCATTAGCCGATAGCATGTCTAATATATTATAGATTTACGAATACCATAACCCCTCCTAGAATGTGCCTGACACGCTGGGTCGCTCCAATTAAACACTTGCGAAGTGTGCAAAAAGTCTTGTTCGTATCGATGTAACGTCGCTCGGATACGGCTCCTTTTGAGTGGGGCGGCCTTTATAAAAGCAGTTGAATTTATTGCTTGTTATCAATGTGAGAGAGGTAAGTGTCGCATGAACGTCAAAAATCTAGACACGGTGAAGAACTACTTTAAATATTGTGTGGATGGTAAGGATGTTGAGCGAGTTTCAGAGTATTTCGATGTCGACGTGGTCGTGCATCGACCGGACTGCGATGCTCCGATAGGTGGTTTGGAAAACTTCAAACGAGCCTTGAGCGCAAATGTTCTCGAGCGATATAAGACAATTAAAACTACATTCAGCAAGGAAGTTGTTACAAATGACGTTGTTGTAGTCGCGCTGACACATTGTGCAACCGGTTCGAATACATGGCACGGCTTTAACGTAGAAGGCAAGAGCTTGACGTGGACGGCCCTGACGTACTTCCGGTTTAACAAAGAGGGTAAAGTGGTCGAGGAGATCGTTGAACGGAACGAACTGTTCATGGCAAAGCAACTCGGAATTATCAGTTACGAGTAACATTTAGTTAGATCCCAAGGGAAGCCAAGTCCACCGTGGTGAAAGTATGTTCTCCACGGTGGTCAGAGGCTGCTTTTGGCCGACTTCTGCCTTCCTCGACCGGCTGAAATCGACCCGACATTCGGAGTAAAAAATAAAATCAGTCCCCTTTCCCCTTCTGGATTCGCGACGCGGCATGCTCACGCCATCCCCCGGCGTGAGCATGCGCCGATCACTCAGGTAAAGGCGAAGTCCGCCTCGGTGATCGCGGCCTGTGGGACGCCGGTCAAGGTGATGCTTCCCACATCCGGCTGGCCAGCGACAGTAATGAATGCCTCACCGAACTGTTCTCCAATATCGAGACTCGCGAAGGTGAAACCGCTAGTGCTCAGGTCGATCAGGTCAGTGCCGTCCTCGAAGTCGAAGATGGTGTCCGTTCCCCACACCGCACCGAACTGGAACTTGTCCGCACCGAGGCTCGGCTCGAAGAAAACGTCACCGACCATGAAGTCGTCGACGCTGCTGCCCACCAATACGTCGGCGCCTACGCCGCCTTCCATGACGGCGCCGCTGGCGCCCGCGGTCAGGGTGTCGTTGCCGGCGTCACCGTCGAGGTTGGACTGGAAGCCGAAGGGGTCGTCGCCCCCGAACAGCTGATCGTCGCCATCGCCGCCACTGGCATTGGCGAATTCCTGGACGATCAGGGTGTCGTTGCCGGAACCGCCGAGCAGCTCGTCGAAGCCCAGGCCGCTATCGATGACGTCGTCACCGCTGCCGCCGTCGAGGAAGTCGGCTCCTTCCAGACCGAAGATCTGGTCATTACCGCCCAGGCCGAAGATGCGATCGTCGCCATCGGTGCCGGTGAGCACGTCATTCCCCTCGGTGCCCGCGGTGATGAGGATCGTGTTACGACCGAAGTCGCCCGCCGTCAGGTTGTGTGTGCCCTGCAGGCGCAGGGTGAAGTCGAGGTTGTCGAGCACACCGTCGTCGTTTTCGTCGGCGATCAGCCAGGTATTGCCAGGGCGCAGGCTGTAGAACAGGTCGGTCACGCCGTTGCCACCGCCCACCAGTACGGCGCCCAGTTGCGGATTGACATTGACCTGGCCGCGGAAGAAGAACTCATTGTTGAGTTCCAGGGTGTCGCCGCCCACTACGCCAGCGCCCTGGAAGTCGACCAGGGTGTCGAAGGTGGCGAAGGGCGAGCTGGGGTTGAAGCCGGTGAAGAACTCGAATTCGTCGTCGCCGGTGCCACCGGTGAGACTGTCCTGGCCACCTTCACCCATGATCAGATCGTTGCCGGCGCCGCCATTGAGCATGTCGTTGCCGGGGCCGGCGAACAGTTCGTCGTTGCCGTCTTCGCCGAAGATCTGGTCATTGCCGTCGCCGCCGAAGAAGTCGTCGTTGCCCACGCCGCCATTGAGGACGTCGTTGCCGTCGTCGCCGTCGAGGGTGTCGTTGCCTTCGCCGCCATTGACGACGTCGTTGCCAGCGCCGCCGGACAGGGTGGTGTCGTTGCCGGCGCCACCGTTGATGATGTCGTTGCCCTCATTGCCGGTCAGAAGGTCGCGGTCGGCGCCACCATTGATAATGTCATTGCCGGTGCCGCCGGAGATCCGGTCGATGCCCGCGTCACCGTTCAGGGTGTCGTTGCCGTCGCCGCCATTGATGATGTCGTTGCCGCCATTGCCGTTGATCACATCGCCGCCGCCCAGGCCGAAGATGGTGTCGGGATCGTTGGTGCCATTGATCACATCGCCGCCTTCAGTGCCGCGCAGGACGAAGGCGGTGGTGCCGAAGTCGCTCCTGTCCAGGTTGTGGACGCCGTCCAGCTGCACAGCGAAGTCAGTGGCGTCGAAGATGCCGTTGTCGTTGGAGTCGGCGAACAGCAGGGTGCTGGCGGCACCGAGGGCGAAGAAGACTTCGGTGAAGCCGTTATTGCCGAAACCGAGGCTGGTTCCCACCGTGGGTACGTCGTTGCGAGCGCCCTGGAAGACCAGGCGGTTGGGGAAGCTGGAGAGCCGCAGGATGTCGCCGCCGACCTGACCTGCACCTTCGAAGTCGGTGACGCGGTCCTGGCTCAGGGAGCTGGACTCGTTACCGGTTTCCACGGTCCAGAAGTAGCTGTCGATGCCGGCACCGCCGGTGAGGATATCGGCGCCTGATCCGCCGTCGAGAGTATCGTTGTCGTTGCCTCCGAGAAGTGTGTCGTTGCCGAGGTCGCCGAAGAGGTCATCGTTGCCGTCACCGCCGTCGACATTGTCGTTGCCGCCAAGGGCAAACACGCTGTCGTTGCCGGCCAGGCCGGTTATTTGGTCGTCTTCCTCGGTGCCGAGCAGAAAGTCATCACCCAGGGTGCCAGGGATAATAGCCATGGTTCTACCCTCCGTTGATGGAGATGGTAAGCGTGAACTGCGTTACAGCGGGTTGAGGCTAATTAGACAACTCCAAGGGAACGCAAGTGCGCCACTTTGACCTGACCGTTTATCGCGAATGCAGCCGTGTGTTGATGAGCCCTGTAGCATTCGCCAACCCTCCACCGCTGCAACATGGCTAGCTCCAGAGTTCCAGGGCAGGAGGGGTTGAAAAGCGGTTATTGCCCGGTGAAGTAATGAAATATTGAGAAACACATAAGTCTTCCTTGAGTGAACTTTCACAAAGTTCTCCCATACAGTACTGCCCACGCAAAAAAACCCTTCCTGCGATTCAACACAGGAAGGGTTTTTTGTTTGCGGCCGATCAGTCTTTAGCCTGGCTCAACTTGGTGAACAGTTCCGTCGGTACTTTCTTGCCGTTGGAAGTGAACTGGTTGGTGCGGAACTTGTACACCTCACCTTCGGACAGGAAACCATCACCGTTGGTGTCCATCGCCTTGAATTCCTCAGTGCCCTTGGGCGCCACCGCCAGCAGTTCCTTGAGCGACACGCGGCCGTCATCATCGGTGTCGGTGCGCGCGAAAGAAGCATCGCCGCACTTGCCTTCACCGCACTTGCCCTCGGCCTGGGTCTTTTGCGCGCCGGCTTCGCTGGCACCGCACTTGCCTTCGCCACACTTGCCTTCGCTGGTCTTTTCCGCAGAGGCCAGTTGATAGCCCTGAGGCAAGGCTTCAGCGGAAAACGCAGTGGAAGCGAAGTTGATACCGCCGACCAGTGCAACAGCGAGCAGGCCAATACGGGTTTTGTTCGACTGGATACGAGACATGTTGATACTCCGGATCATTTGCGCAGCTGGACCACTATTGGTCGTGCCACAAGGGTTGATAAACCTGGTTGCGAGCTGCGTTGTGCATCTCGCTTTGACAGGTCTATTTGGCCCCAGTGGTGTATCCGGGCTGTATCCGTGGGGAGCTGGTTTTGTATGGCTGTACGAAGATGTGGCGCCCTGATACACGGCGATACAACAAAAGCCTCAAGCTTCTAGAGTTCATTGACGACCTAGACCTTACAACTCAAGGAGCGTTAAGCATGAACGGCAAACGTATAGCAGCGGGATTGAGTCTTTTGTTCGCACTCAGTGGTGCGTGCCTGGCGGCGCCGGGCACCATCAGGTTTCAAGGCAGCATTGTCGAGCCGGGCTGTCAGTCACGCGTGGGTACGCATGGCACATTCGAACTTTACCAATGCCCGGCCCAGAGTCGCGCGATGGGGATTGAGGCAAACAGCATCGCGCCAACCGCCAGTGTGAGCGCTGTCGGTCAATCCAGCGTCAACGTCAAACTGCTCGCTGACAGTGGTCGGGAAGGTCGCTATTTCGATCAGCAGTATGTGTTGGTGGATGATGCAGGCTCCCCTGTTCGCTCGGGGAGCTACCTGATCACCCTCAGCATTCCCTGACAACTGAGCCGGGCTGATGTTGGCTGAGGCTTACACCGAACCTGTGGCGAGGGGGCTTGCCCCCGTTGGGCTGCGAAGCGGCCCCCGCTTTTCTTCAGTCAGATAGTGCAGGCAGGTTTTGCGACGGCTTCGCCGCCGAACGGGGCGGTGCGGCGTTCCGACAAGCCCCCTCGCCACAAATGTCATGACACTACAATTGCGAAGGTGAGGCTTAGTTCGGGTCCAGCAACCCGCCACTCCAGTTACGCGACACCCGGCTGCCGGTGAATTTCGCCACGCCCATACCCTGCGAGATAAGTCGATCGCGATAGCGCGTCACCAGGCGCCCCGCTTGTTCGGCGTGCAACACCACTTCGGAAGACGGATCGCCCGGGCGCCCGAGGATCCGTGCAAAGCGCTGGCCTTCTTCGACGAAATCCCCCAGCTCTTTTTCGAAGATCAGCACCCCGGGTTGCGGGGCGAGGATGGTTTCCATGTGGCCCATTTCCACGGCTTCGACGGGCCATTCTGCAGGCGCCACTGACTCATCGATGACACCGCAACCGCACAGCCAGTTGTACAGCCCTGCGGCATCCTGTTCGGCAAAACGGTCGCTGACATCGCCCTGCCCGCGCAGCTCCAGGGTCGCAGCCATGCGCCCCGCTGTGACTCCGTCGCGTATCCACGGGGCAATGATGGTTTCCTCGAAGGAGCCATCGCCGCCGTCATCCCAGATGATCGCTACGTTCATCTTCATCGCCGCCGCCAGTTCGCGGCTACGGGGCCAGAAACTGCGGTGCACGTACAGGTACGGTAGCGCCTCGTCGTCGGTGTGCAGGTCAAGCATCACATCGGCCGGGGCGGCCAGTTGCACCAGTTTCTTTTGCCATTGCTGAACGCAGGTCGAAGGTCGCGCCATGGCCGCCGACTGGTCGAACGAGCGATTGAAGTTATGCCCGGTGGCGTCGTGATAACGACCAAGGATCCGCCCCTGGCGAAACTGCCCGATGCCCAGCGGATTGGCCTGCGGCACCACGGTGATGTTGCCTTTGAGCCGGCCCTGGGCTTCGGCGGTGTGCAGTCGTTGCATCAGCAGGTGCAGGACCAGCATCCCGGCGATTTCATCGGCGTGTACGCCGGCTTGCAGATGCACGTTTGGCCCGCTGCCGTCGCCTGCATAACGCCAGGCACCGACCCGCACGGCATCGCCATTGTTGTTGCGAACACTGAACGAAATATCCTGCGGCATTGGCTTCCCTCCCGTCATGAATGCTGAAAAACGTGGTATCGCTGCTGTAGCTGGTGATTGAACAGACGTTCAACTAAGCTCGGAATCGTGGAACCTCACCCAAGGACAACCCTGTGACAACCGATGCCCCGAAAAACCGCCGCGCCGAACCCGATGACCGTCGCGAAATGCTGGTGGCCGCCACTCTGCGTTGCCTGGGCCGCGACGGTCACGCCGGGATTTCCGTACGGCGCATTGCCACCGAAGCCGGCGTGTCCGTGGGGTTGCTCAACCACCATTTCGGCAGCATCGAGGCACTGATCGCCGACACCTATCAGCGGCTCGCGAACGAACTGACCACCGCCCTGCTCCAGGAAATCGAGCAGGCCCAGACACCCGCGCAAAAGATCGATGCCTTCCTGGAAGGCTCGTTCTCGCCCAGGGTCATGGACCCGAAACTGCTCGGCGTGTGGGTGGTGTTCTGGAGCCTGATCCGTCACTCCGAACACGTCAGCCAGTCCCACGAAAAAAGTTACCGCGCCTACCTCGACCTGATCCGCCAGTTGCTCGACGGGCTGGCCGCCAGCGAAGGCTTCGTGATTCACGACACGCGCCTGGCCGCCATCGGCTTATCGGCGATGCTCGACGGGCTCTGGCTCGAGTGGTGCCTGAACCCCGAGACCTTCAGCGCCGCCAACGGACTCCACATCTGTCGTTGCTGGATAAAGGGGCTGCGTCACGGAGCATTCAGCACCGACGACATCCTGTGAAGAATGCCGGCCGAAGATCATCGCCAGGGTGCCACTGACGGCGATCAGCCCGGCGCCGATCATCAGCGACATGTCCATCAGCGTGCCCCAGACCAGGCTCGACAGCGCAAACGCCCAGATCAGCCCGGTGTATTCGAACGGCGCGAGCAGGGTCGCGGTGGCGCGTCGGAAACTGGCGAACAACAGGAACTGGCCGATGCCACCCACCAGGCCGGCGCCGAGCATGCCCAGCCAGGCGGGCGTCGGTGATGGCGTGTGGGTCCACGGCAGGGCAACCGCCATGCAAATCACGAACACCACGTTGGTGATCAGCATCTGCTCCAGCACTGAGGTCTGCTCATCCACCTGGCGCAGCTGGATATAGGTAAACGCCCAGCACATCGCCGCCAACAGGGTCAGGACGATCGGCAACGGATCGGTCATGTTGTCGGGGCGACAGGCAATGACCACCCCGACAAAACCGATGATCAGGCTGAACCACTGCCAACCGCTGGCGCGCTCCTTGAGGATCACCGCGGCCAGCACCGTGACCATGATCGGCGCGGAAAAATACAGGGTGGTCATCTCGGCTAGGGTCAGGTCCCTGGCCGCCGTGTAGTACAGCACCCAGGCGACGATCGACAGCAAACCGCGCACCACCAGCAAGCGCCGGCTCGGTGAACGCCACGCCCGCTGGATCAGGCGCAGGCGCCCCGCCAGCAACACCGCGGCGACCACCACCAGGCTGCGCCAGAACAGGATGGTCACCACTGAATAATCGGCCACCAGCCATTTGATGACCGCGTCCTGCAAGGCCAGGAACGCGTAGCCCAGGGTGCACAGGCCAATGCCCTGCAGCGAGCGGTCAACCGTTGGCGAACTCATCAGGCTGACCTGCGCACGGGCGTCCCGCGCCGTTCGGCAAAGGCAAACAGCGCTTCGATCAGGAACGTCAGGCAGACGTAGACGGCGGCCACCAGCAACAAGGGTTCGTACACTTGCAGGGTCTGCGCGCGGACCACGTTGGCGGCGCCGAGCAGGTCGATCACGGCGATGGTCGAGGCCAGTGCCGTGGACTTGAGCAGCATCACGGTTTCCCCGGCCAGGGTCGGCAACAGCAGGCGCAGGGCTCGGGGCAAGCGCACTCGCAACAACGACTGGCGCGCCGTCATGCCAAAGGCCGACGCGGCTTCCATCTCACCCTTGGGCACCGCCAGCAGGCCACCGCGAATCACTTCGCCGACATAGGCCCCCATCGACACCACCAGGGCGAACACGATGTACCAGTAGCCATCACGCAGGTACGGCCAGAGAAAGCTGCCACGAATCAGCGGGAACTGGGCAAACAGGCTGCCCAGCCCGTAGTAGTAGATGTAGATCTGGATCAGCAACGGCGTGCCGCGCGTCACGCTGGTGTAGAACAGGCTGACCTTGGCGATCACCTTGTTTTTCGAAATCCGTGCCAGCGCCACCAGCACCGCCAGCAGGTAACCGAACACACTCGATACCAACAGAATGACGAGGGTGGTTTGCAGCCCCCGGCCCAACAGTGCCGCGTATTCAACTATCCACGCTGGAATCATTTCATTCTCTCTGCCGGT
Source organism: Pseudomonas sp. PDM30 (assembly GCF_019218985.1). NCBI lineage: Bacteria > Pseudomonadati > Pseudomonadota > Gammaproteobacteria > Pseudomonadales > Pseudomonadaceae > Pseudomonas > Pseudomonas sp. PDM30. The sequence goes on along the minus strand of NZ_JAHUWM010000006.1, from coordinate 425,213 downwards.
TCAGTCAACAAGAGGCATCCAGCGACGAATGCGTCGCTCCAACCGTCCCGAAAGATAGTTCGACGCCAGCGTCACCGCGTAATACAACGCGGCAGCCGTGAGGTAGAACAACAGATAGTGGCGCGTCGACCCCGCGCCTTGCTTGGCGGTGTACAGCAGCTCATTGGTGCCGACCACGCTGATCAGCGCACTGTCCTTGATCAGGTTGATCCACAGGTTGGCCATCCCGGCCATCGCATACGGCGCCATGATCGGCAGCGTAACCCGGCGAAACAGCCCGAAACCGTTGAGGCCGAACGCCTTGGCCGCTTCGATCTGGCCGAAGGGAATCGCCTGGATCGCCGCGCGGAAAATCTCCGAGGCATAAGCGCCCTGCACCAGCCCAAGCACCACGATGGCCGCCAGCGGGCCGCTGACATTGACCACGCCGTAGCCGAGTCGGGTCATCAGCGAATTGAGGAGCATGGAGCCGACGTAGTACAGCAGCAGAATCAGCAGCAATTCCGGAACCGCCCGGAACAACGTGGTGTAGCCGCGCATCAGCGCTGCAATCGGCTTTGGCGCGCCGAGCTTGAGACACGCCACCACCAGTCCGATAGCCAGCCCGAGGACAAAGGCCCCGGCGGAAATCTGCAGGGTCATCCAGAGCCCCTTCAACAGCGCACTGCCCCATCCCTGCTCAGTGAAATTGATCAGATCGAACATTGCCGGCATTTCAGTCTCCAGTTGGCGGTTAGAAAGCACCGCCAGACCCTGTGGGAGCGAGCTTGCTCGCGATAGCGGTGGTTCAGTCAACTTGGATGTTGACTGTCATGCCCTCATCGCGAGCAAGCTCGCTCCCACAAGGATTTGCGTTTTCCAAGGGTTCGCGTTCGACCTGGCTGTCAGAACGCAGGCTTCACGCTGGTGCCGAAGTAGCTTTGGGAGAGGTCGTCGTAGTCCTTGCTCGCCAGCAGCTCCTGGATGGCCTTGTCCAGTTTGGCCTTGAGTTCGGTGTCGTCCTTGCGCAGGCCGGCACCCACGCCTTTGCCGAAGATCGGGTCATACGGCACGGTGCCGAGGTAGGCCAGGTCCTTGGCATCCGGGGTCTTGATGAATGCGGCCATGGCGGTGCCGTCGGCCATCATCAGGTCGATGCGCCCGGCAATCAGGTCGGCGTTGGCCGAGTCCTGGGTGTCGTAGTACTTAACGTCGGCAATTTTTTCGTAGTAGGTCTTCAGGTAGCTGGCGCTCACGGTCGAGTTCTGCACGCCGATGATCTTGCCCTTGAGGTCATCCGGGTACTTCTTCACCGACGCCTCTTTCGGGCCGACGACGGCAATCGCCGAATCGTAGTAGGCCTTGCTGAAGGCGATCTGTTTCTCGCGTTCTTCGGTCACCGACATCGAGGAAAAGATCACGTCGATCTTCTTCGCCAGCAGCGACGGAATGATGCCGTCCCACGCTACTTCCTTGATTTCGCAATCGGCTTTCATTTCGCTGCACAGCTTGTGGATCAGGTCGACTTCAAAGCCCTTCCACTCACCATTGGCCTGTTTTTCGGTGTATGGCGGATAGGGTTCGGCTGCCACCGCGAACCTGATCGGTTGTGCTTGGGCCGCGCTCATGCCGGCCAGCAATACGCAGGCCGCACCGGTCAACCAGTTTGCAAAACGTCGATTTCCCATGTTGTTTTCCCGTCTTTTTATGATGAGTTAGCGAGTCTGATGAGCGTTGACGAATTGTCGGCAACGCTCGCTGCGTGGGTGTACGAACACTTCGTCCGGCGAACCGGTTTCCTCGATCAGCCCTTGGTGCAAAAAGGCGACTTTGGAAGAGACATCGCGTGCGAACGCCATTTCATGAGTCACCAGGATCATGGTCCGACCTTCTTCGGCGAGGGAGCGGATCACCCGCAGCACTTCCCCGACCAGTTCCGGGTCGAGTGCCGAGGTGGGTTCATCGAACAGCATGACCTTGGGCCGCATGGCCAGGGCCCGGGCGATGGCCACCCGTTGTTGCTGTCCCCCGGAGAGAAACGCCGGGTACTCGTTGCGCTTGGCCGCCAGCCCGACGCGTTCGAGCAGGGCTTCGGCCCGTTCAGTGGCCTCCGCACGGCTTTCACGCAGGACCTGGGTCGGCGCTTCGATGAGGTTTTCCAGCACCGTGCGATGGGGCCAGAGGTTGAAGTTCTGGAACACCATGCCCAGGCTGGAACGGATGCGCACAAGCTGTTTGGCGTCCGACACCAGCGGTGCGCCGGGACGATTCTGGTTAAGGTGAATGCTTTCGCCATCGACCAGGATGCGTCCCTGGTCCGGCACTTCGAGCATGTTGATGCAGCGCAGCAAGGTACTTTTGCCCGAGCCGCTGGCACCGATCAGGGAGATCACTTCGCCCTCGCGGGCGGTCAGGGAAACACCCTTGAGCACTTCGATATTGCCGAAGCGTTTGTGCAGGCCATCGACTTCGATCATGGTCCTGGCGGCGGCCGGTTCGACGGCCGCGGTGCTGGTCACCGTGCCGATCACCGGCCTGGGCGCTTCACCATTGAGTACCTGGACAAAGCCGCGAATGCGCTGGCAGGCCTGGGCCAGTCGCTCGTCACTCAGGGTGAATGAAAGCCGCACAAACCCTTGGGCCGGCTCACCGAATGCCGCGGCATCCAGCACCGAGACACCAGCTTCGCGCAGCAGGCGCCAGGCGAACTCCAGCGAGGTCAGGCCGGTGCCGCGCACATCCACCAGCACGAACATGCCGGCATCGGGGCTGAGCACGCTGATGCCCGGGCAATCCGCCAACCCGGACACCACCAGATCGCGGCGCCGACGATAGATCTCGCGCATGCCGTGGGTGACTTCGTCATGGGACTGCACGGCCTTGAGCGCCGCTTCCATGACAAACCCGGGCAGGCCATACAGCATGCCCAACACCAGGGTTTCGACATGGTTGACCAGGGCTTCATTGGCCACGACCCAGCCGATGCGCCAACCGGTCATGGCATGGGATTTGGACAGGCTGCCGATCACCACGCAGCGCTCGGCCATGCCCGGCAACGCTGCCAGGCTTTGGTGTTCACGCTCATAGGCGAGGCTCTCGTAGACCTCGTCCACTACCACCCACAGGTCATGGGCAATGGCGAGGTCGGCGATGGCTTGCAGCTCTTCACGACCCAGCACCACACCGGTGGGGTTGTTCGGGTTGGAGAAGAAAATCGCCCGGGTGCGCGGGGTAATGGCCTTGGCCAACACGGCGGCATCGAGGCGGAAACCCGAGTCCGCCGCACAGGGCACCCGCACCAGCGTGGCGCCGGACGCCTTGAGGGTCGCTTCGTAGGTGACGTACATCGGATCGAAGGCAATCACTTCGTCGCCGGCACCGAGCAGGCACATCGAGGTGGCGAACAAGGCGTTCTGCGCACCTGCCGTGAGAATGACGTTGGTCGCCTGCAGTTCGCGGTCGATCAATTGGCTGTAGCGGCCGGCAATGGCCTCGCGCAGGGCCTGGCGACCGGCGATTTCGGTGTAGTGGGTATCCCCTTCGCGCAGGGCGTGGATGGCGGCATCGGTAATGAAATCGGGAGTGGGGAAATCCGGGTCGCCGACGCTGAGGATGATCACGTCCTCGCCATTGCGCTGCGCAGCGTTGGCCGCGTAGTGGATATCCCAGGCGGCAACGCCTTGGCCACTGATCCGTTCAACAAAGGGTGAAAACCGCATGCCAGTGCCTCGTTCGAATTGAAGAAACGCAAGCCCGCAACCAGCCGGGGGAAGGTGGCCCTCAACATAGTCCAGACTGAACACTCGTTCAACAGAAAACTCGCGAGGCTTCGCGTTCAGCGCAAACAGGTCGTTTTCACGACAGTCGCGCCGTTTTTCAGCACGGTGCGATCAGGCGACGTGAAACGATTTTGCTGACTGCGCCAATCGCCAGGGCGACGAGGATCAGCCCGGCGGCGACCACGAACGTCAGCCGCATTCCCTGTGCGATGGCTTCGGGATGCGCTTGCAAAACATCGTTGCTGGCCGAACCGAAGGCGAACACTGCGCCCATCACGCTAGCGCCGGTGATCAGGCCAAGATTGCGCGACAACCCGAGCAAACCGGACACCACGCCACGCTGCGGCGTCGCAATATTCGACATGACGGCGGTATTGTTGGCCGCCTGGAACAGCGCGTAACCGGCGGTAATGACCGCCAGCGGCACGATGTAGCCGAGCGCACCAAAGCCCGTCGGCACGGCGGGCAGGATGCAAGCGCCGGTCAACATGGCAATCAATCCGAGCATGCTGGATCGATGCGCGCCCAATCCGTCGACCCATCGACCCGCCGGAACCCCGGCCAGTGCGGCGACCAGCGGCCCCGTCGACATCACCAGGCCAACGCTCGCTGCATTCAACGCCAGTGCGCCGGTGAGATAAAACGGCCCCACCACCAGGGTGGCCATGACCACGGTAGTCACCAGCATGCTCATGACGAAACCTGCGCTCAACTGCGGATTGCGGAACATCGTCAGTCGAACCAGCGGTGACTCGGCTGTGCGCTCGACGAACACAAACACGCCCGCCCCGACCATCGCCACCAGCAACAGTGCCGTGTTCAGCGGACCAAAACCGCCACGCCCGAGGGTCATCGCCAGCGCATAGGCCAGCAGTGTCAAGACCAGTACCAGGGTGCCTAGGACATCGAAACCCGCTCGATCCGCCCTTTTCCCACGGCAATCTTTCGGTAAAAAACGATGCGCGAGCCCAATCGCCAAAACACCCAACGGCACATTGACCAGAAAAATCGCCTGCCACCCCAGATTGGCAATCAAGAAACCGCCGAGGGTCGGGCCGAGCGACGTGCCGATAGCCGACATGGTGCCGAGCAGGCCCATCGCACTGCCCAGTTTTGCCTTGGGCACCGCCTCGCTCACCAGCGCCATGGTCAACGCCATCATGATGGCCGCGCCGATGCCCTGTAAGGCCCTTGCGGCTATCAGCAACCACAGACTGGCCGCCAGGGCGCACAGGAACGAGGCGACGGCGAACACCGCAATGCCGATCAGCAGCAATCGCCGACGGCCAATGATGTCGCCGAGCCGCCCGACACTGACGATCAACGCCGTGATCGCCAGCAGGTAAGCGAGCACCACCCATTGCACTTGCTGGAAGGAGGCCGAGAACGCTGCGGCCAGTGTCGGTAAACCAACGTTGGCAATGCTGGTGCCCAGGGACGACAGCAACATGGATAACGACAGGCTGGCCAAGGCGCCCCGAATCGATATGGACTTCATTTTCTCGCGACTCCGCAAATAGGTTGTCTCGAGCCTAAGCTCGCACCTAACATGGCGGAAGACGCAGCATTTGCACTTTATACGTGCATACAACGCCACACTCGAAAATGTGGGAGCGAGCTTGCTCGCGATGGGGCCCCGCCAGTCACCATTGATGTCGACTGAAACTCTGCAATCGCGAGCAAGCTCGCTCCCACAAGGATTCACTCCATGCCAGACCTGAATCTGTTGATCACCCTGAACGTGTTGCTCGAAGAAGGCAGCGTGGCCCGCGCCGCGCAGCGTTTGCGCCTGAGCCCCTCAGCCATGAGCCGGGCGCTGGCGCGGTTGCGCGAAACCACGGGTGATCCGCTGCTGGTGCGGGCCGGTCGCGGACTGGTTCCCACGCCCCGGGCGCTGGAGCTGCGTGAACGCGTCGGCGCACTCGTGCAGGACGCCGAAGCCGTCCTGCGCCCCGCCGAGGCACTGGATCTCAATCAACTGGCGCGCACCTTCACCCTGCGCACCAGCGATGGCTTCGTGGAAAATTTCGGACCACCACTGATCGCCCGCCTCCACCAGGAAGCACCCGGTGTCCGCCTGAATTTCGTGCAGAAGCTGAACAAGGACAGCACCCTGCTGCGCGACGGCTCGGTGGACCTGGAAACCGGTGTGATCGGCGAATCGACCAGCCCGGAAGTGCGGACCCGGATGCTGTTTCGCGACTGGTTCATTGGCGTGGTGCGCAAGGGTCATCCACTGGCTCGAGGCGAGATGACAGCGGTTCGTTATGCCGCCGCCCGGCACATCCTGGTCTCGCGTCGGGGCCACGAAAAGGGCGTCATGGACGATGCCTTGAATGAGCTGGGACTGACGCGCGACATCGCCACCATTGTCGCTGGCTTCTCTTCGGCGATTGCTTTGGCGCGGGCTTCGGACCTGGTCGCCAGCGTACCGCAGCGGCACGTCGGCAACCTGTGCCAGGGAATACATTGCTTTGCCCTGCCGTTCCCCACGCCGGCGATCACGGTTTCGATGCTGTGGCACCCGCGCATGGACGCCGACCCGGCCCATCGCTGGCTACGCGGGTGCGTGTGGGAGGTTTGCAGTCAATAACACCACCGGGAAACTGAGTGTGGAACGCCAAGCTTGACCGCCACACCCTCCCCAGTCGAAGGCATTCAAGCGGTTTGTATCGAACTGTACTTCCCCCCGGCCACCTTACACAGCGATACAAATCCGCCAGGTTCAGGACATATGTGCAGTACATGGAAATGAAAAAGTGTGGCGCATCGGAAAGCGCAGGTTTTCCGAGCATTCCAGCGACCCACTGACAGGAAAAACCACCATGATCAATGCAATCGATACCGTGCTGTACACCGGCAAGACCCACACCACCGGCGGCCGCGACGGTCAGGCGCGCAGCACCGACGGACGTCTGGACATCAAGCTTTCGCCTCCCGGCTCTTCAGGTGCCGGCACCAATCCTGAGCACCTGCTGGCGGCGGGTTGGTCGGCTTGTTTCATCGGGGCGATGGGCAAGGCATCCGTCGCGCTGAAAGTGGCCTTGCCGAACGACGTTGCGGTGGATGCCGAAATCGATCTGGGCAAGTCCGAAAACGCTTTCTTCCTTCGAGCCCGTCTGAATGTCAGCCTGCCGGGCCTGGACCCGACCATCGCACGCAAGGTGGTGGAAATGGCGCATCAGACTTGCCCGTACTCCAAAGCGACCCGTGGCAACATCGACGTCGAAATCAATCTGGTTTGACCGATGCAAAAAAGCCTGGCCTGTCGACTTGATACCGGTCAGGCCAGGCTTTTTGAGCACCGCAATTGCTGTAGGTGTAGGAAAGAGCTCGCTCGCGATGGTCTCAAGAGCGCCGCGCATAGCCAGCAAGCGCGCGTTTTCGTTAACGACCATCGCGAGCAAGCTCGCTCCTACTACTCCTTCAGGATCAGCAGCGGTTCGCCTTTCTTCACGATGTAGGTCGCCAGTTCCGAGGCCTTGCCTCCACCCACGTTCTTCGCCACATGGGCGACGCCGTCAGGGATGTACAACGAATCACCGGCCTTGAGCGTCACCGGTGCCCGACCTTCCAGTTGATACTCAAAGGTACCGCTGATCACGTGCGCCACCTCTACGCCCGGGTGAGCATGTTTGGGCGAAGTCACGCCCGGATCGAAGTCCACGAGCACCTGAAGGACTTCGCGATCGGCGGCGCCCAGGTCTTCGCGTACCAGGTCGGTGCGATGCAGGCCCTGCTGCCAGCTTTTCATCGCCGGGGCCGGCTGTGTTTCCTGGGCTTGAGAGAGACTCGCTACAGTAGCGAGCCCTGCGGCGGCCAGAGCCAGACCAAGCTTGCCGAGGGTGTGACGGGTGTGGATACGCAACATTGTCTTTCCTCCAGTTGAACCACGCCAGGCCGCGCCGAAAGTGGCGCGGTGCCGGTGGTTCCATTTGAAGGCCGCCGTGTATCGCCCAGGTGTCGGGAAACGGCGGTTTTGTATGCCCCGGTAACGGCGGGCGTTGCGGATACCTGCGGATACAAACCCGCAACTGCGGGCACGTCGTTGGTCTTATTCCCCCGCCGCCCCGCGACTGCCCTTGAAAGCGTCGCGCCGGGCGCTGCGTTCGGCGACATAGGCGGCACTCGGCTCACTGATCAGGTCCGCGCGGCGCAAGGGCTGCCCGCAATGGGCGCAAAGCGGTCCGAGTCCGGCCGGCTCGCCGCAACTGCGGTGGGTATAGACCACCGCCAGGCCTTCCTCGGGCGACTTGCACCAGGTTTCACCCCAGGCCCGCAACGCCAGGACCACCGAGTAGAACGCGTCGCCTTTTTCCGTGAGGTGATATTCGTAGCGTTTTGGCCGCTCACTATAAGCGCGGCGCTCTACGAGCCCGTCGGCCTCCATGCTCTTCAAGCGCGCCGCGACCATTTGCGGCATAGCGCCGGTCTGCGCCTGGATGTCATCAAAGCGATGGCTACCCATGAACAACTCCCGCAACACCAGCACCGTCCAGCGGTCGCCAACGATGGCTTCGGCCCGGGAAATCGGACACAGGGTTTCAGAAACGGTTGTTTTCACCGACATGCAGTATTGCCTCTTTCCTAGTTACTATGATTATCATATTAACGTAGATTCTGAGCAACTACACTTCACCATCCACGGATTGCTTTGCGGAGAACCGTCATGCCCAACGCCACCTACCCTCTTGACCGGACTGCCTATCTGCTGGTCGACCCCTACAACGACTTTCTGTCGGAGGGCGGAAAGATCTACCCCTTGATCGAGCCAATGGCCAAGCAAGTCGGCCTGCTCGACAACCTGCGCACGCTTGATCGCACCATTCGCGCGCTCAACATCCCGGTGGTCATCGTACCGCACCGCCGCTGGGAAAAAGGCGACTATGAAAACTGGGATCACCCAAGCCCCACCCAGTGCAAGGTCATGCATATGCATCACTTCGCACGGGGTGAATGGGGCGGCGAATGGCACCCCGACTTCGCGCCGAAGGACGGTGACATCGTCGTGCAGGAACATTGGGGCTCCAGCGGTTTTGCCAATACCGACCTCGATTTTCGCCTCAAGCAAAAGGGCATCACCCACGTGATCATCGTCGGCCTGCTGGCCAATACCTGCATCGAGGCAACCGCCCGTTACGCTCAGGAACTCGGCTATCACGTCACCCTGGTGCGGGATGCGACCGCGGCCTTCAAGCCGGAGATGATGCATTCGGCCCATGAGCTGAACGGTCCGACCTTCGCTCACGCCATCCTGACCACCGATGAACTGGTTGCCGCGCTGGCACAGGCCGGTGAGTGATGCAGTTGACCGGCACCTTGAGGTCTCTCTCCCACCCATCACGCTTGGCGCGCTTATTGATTGCACCGTGGGTGATGCCCTGGGCAGATGCGATCTCACGGGTGGAAAGCAATCCGGCCCGGTAGGCACGTTCAATTGCCTCCCAGTCGGGTTGCTTGGTTGTCATGGGAATCCTTCAGAGTCCTACCAGAAGAGAGTGCGTTGTCGTGCCCAGGCGAACTTCCAGGCGGCAGCTAATATAAAACTGCCCATCACAAAAGGAAGGTAGTCATGAGATACAACCTGTTCGAGAATCAGAGAAACGAGATCATCCTGCTCGCGCGCATCCTTCTGATGATCCTTTTCATCATTTCCGGCTGGAGCAAACTGACCAACTTTGACGGTACCGCTACTTACATGAGCTCTCTCGGCGTGCCCATGCCCATGGTCGCTGCGGGGATTGCGGTCGTCATGGAGTTCTTTGTCGCTATAGCGATAGTCGTGGGTTTCTACACCCGCCCACTCGCATTTCTCTTCGTCTTGTTCGTACTCGGTACTGCTCTAATCGGACATCACTTTTGGACTATGGTTGACCCAGAGCGCGCAGCCAACATGACCCAATATTTCAAGAACCTCAGTATCATGGGCGGCTTGCTGCTGCTGGGCATTACTGGTCCTGGCAAGTATTCGATTGATGGCAGATAGCTTCGCGAACATCACTCGAGCCTTCCCGGTATCCGCGACACAATTTGCTAATTCGCGAAACGTGTCGCGAATTAGCTCTCGTCTGCCTTTCGCTCAGCCCAGCGCTTGCCAAGCTGATGAGCCTGCTCTACGCCGAGCACGCCGATGAAGCCAGCCGTTGCGAATGACCAGGCAATGCTGAAGCCGAACTCTTTCACCGTCAGGTATGAGAGGCCGACCCTCTTAGCTTTCACCATCATGCACAGTGACCCTAACTCCCGTAGCGACAATCTCGTACTCAGTTTCGGAAATTTTATTCACGGCACCACCAAATTGCATTTCGAAATGCTTCAGACCTTCATGTCGAACCATGCCGTTTGGCGAGCGCTCAATGGTCTCGTCCTGATAGATGTTAATCACGTATTCCAGGTTATCTGTGCCAACCCCAACTATTTTTCCAACATATTTATCTGCCATGTCCGAACTCCTTGCGTGAAATCTCAAAGTAGCTGGTGCAGGCAGATGAATCCACAGCATTGAACAGTTCACTTCACCATGATGTTGGTCTGCACCTGAGCGTGCAGGCGAGTGACGTTGGTCATGCCCTCTCCAATGTCGCGACATGAATTTCTGTTGTGCGGTAACCGTTCCGGCAACAAACCTTCCTGATGCCATCGCTTGGGGTCAAGCTGAGCGCGAACAAATTCCTTACATGTTTTTACATCTTCGAACCCGGCGTACAACGGCAACTTACATCGCCTTCCAATAATCGGCACCGGAATAATAAAAAGACCGATTACATGGAGAGTTTCAGATGCCCTTTACCCGTACTGTTCTAGCGTTGTCCCTCGGCCTGGTTTTTTTACAGAGCAATGCCCAGGCGGCGGCACCGCTGTCGCTCGCTAACGGCAACTCCGAGCTGACTGCGCAAATCAGTAATGCCTGGATAGAAATCAATAAGACCGCGTTAGAGCACAATATCCGTACCCTGCAAGCCGAGCTCGCCGGCAAGTCGAAACTCTGTGCGGTACTGAAAGCCGACGCTTATGGTCATGGTATCGGGTTGGTGATGCCTTCAGTGATCGCGCTGGGTGTACCGTGTGTGGCGGTCGCCAGTAACGAAGAGGCGCGAGTGGTTCGCGAAAGCGGCTTTAAAGGCCAGTTAATCCGTGTTCGCACCGCCTCCCTGGGGGAGCTGGAAAATGCTCTGCAGTACAACATCGAGGAACTGGTTGGCAACCTCGATTTCGCCCGCCAAGCGGCCGATCTTGCACATAAACACGGTCGCAAACTGCAGGTGCACATCGGTCTCAACTCAAGCGGCATGAGCCGTAACGGCGTGGAAATGGCTACCGAGCAGGGTAAACAAGACGCGCTGGCGATCACCAAACTGCCAAATGTCGAAGTGGTTGCGATCATGACCCACTTCGCCGTGGAGGATAAGGACGACGTACGCAAGGGCCTGGCAACCTTCAACGAACAAGCGGCCTGGCTGATGGACGTGGCCCAGCTCGATCGCAAGAAAATCACCCTGCACGCGGCCAACTCCTTCGCCACCCTGGAAGTACCCGAGTCGCGCCTGGACATGGTGCGCACGGGCGGCGCGTTGTTTGGCGATACCGTCATCTCGCGCACTGAGTATCGGCGCGTGATGCAGTTCAAGTCGCATGTGGCCTCGGTCAATAGCTATCCCGCTGGAAACACCGTGGGTTACGACCGTACATTCACCCTGTCACGTGATTCAAAACTGGCCAACATCACGGTCGGTTACTCCGATGGTTATCGCCGCGTGTTCACCAATAAAGGCGTGGTGTTGATCAATGGTCATCGCGTGCCGGTGGTGGGCAAGGTTTCGATGAACACCGTGATGGTCGATGTCACGGATGCACCCGACGTCAAGGCGGGTGATGAAGTAGTGCTGTTTGGCAAACAAGGCGCAAGCGAAGTCAGCCAGGCTGAAGTCGAAGAGATCAACGGTGCGCTACTGGCCGACCTCTATACCGTCTGGGGCAGCGCCAACCCGAAAATACTGGTCGAGAAGTAATCCCGCCATTATCGTAAATCACAGGGCGCGATCATTCGGGCACAGCTTTGCCGAGCGCTGACAAGCTCCAATGTAGGAAAGGGACTGACAGGAGAGAGCTCGCTTTCTCTTGTCGGAAGGTGACCATCATGCCTTGGCCAGACGCTTGCGATTCGCGAAACGTGTCGCGACTTACTTGGCTCGCCGATCGATCCCACCGGGCGTCTTGTCACAGCGCAAGTCGTATTGGTTTGAAGCTGTGTGGATTGCAGGGTGCATTCGAGCAGATGAACGGGCAACAAAAAACCCGGCACGGTGGCCGGGTTTTTGTGTTGAGTGTGTGTATCGATCATAGCTTGCAGGAACCACATTAAAACTACCCATGCCAGCCCACCAAACATCAACAACCAGCGTTATGACAACATCCCCTCTAGACAGTGCGGTTTAAGTCGAATCGGTCCAGGTTCATCACTTTGGTCCACGCAGCGACGAAGTCCTTGACGAACTTCTGCTGCGCATCGGCGCAGGCATAGACTTCAGCCAGCGCACGCAACTGCGCGTTCGAACCGAAGACCAGGTCAACCCGCGTCCCCGTCCACTTCACTGCACCGGTTTTGCGATCACGCCCTTCATACTCTTGCTGGGCATCCGACACGGGCTTCCACTCCACGCCCATATCCAGCAGGTTGGTGAAGAAGTCGTTGGTCAAGGCTTCCGGACGCGTGGTGAACACACCGTGTTTGCTCTGGCCGACATTGATGTCCAACCCGCGCAGGCCACCCAGCAATACCGTCATTTCCGGCGCACTGAGCGTCAGCAGTTGTGCCTTGTCGATCAGCAATTTTTCGGCCGGTACACGGTACTGTTGCTTCAGGTAATTACGGAAGCCGTCGGCAATCGGTTCAAGGAAACCGAAGGACTCGACATCGGTCTGTTCCTGGCTGGCGTCCATGCGTCCCGGGCTGAACGGCACCGTCACACTGTGGCCGGCGTTTTTCGCAGCCTGTTCGACACCCGCGCCACCGGCGAGCACGATCAGGTCGGCCAGGGAGATTTTCTTGCCATCGGTTTGCGCGCTATTGAACTCGTTCTGGATGCCTTCGAGTTTGGCCAGCACATTGGCCAGTTGCTCTGGCTGGTTGGCCTCCCAGGACTTTTGCGGTGCCAGGCGCAGACGCCCGCCGTTGGCACCGCCGCGCTTGTCGGAGCCACGGAAGCTGGAAGCCGCCGCCCAAGCTGTAGATACAAGCTGCGAGACCGACAGGCCGGACGCCAGCACCTTGCTTTTCAGGCCCGCCACGTCACTGTCATTGACCAGCGGATGATCGACGGCAGGGATCGGGTCTTGCCACAGCAGTTCTTCGTTCGGCATTTCCGGGCCGAAGTAGCGTGAGAGCGGACCCATGTCACGGTGAATCAGCTTGTACCAGGCACGGGCGAAGGCGTCGGCCAACTGGTCTGGATTGGCCAGGAAGCGCCGCGAAATCGGTTCATAGATCGGGTCGAAGCGTAGCGACAGGTCCGTGGTCAGCATGGTCGGATCGCGCCGTTTGGACGGATCGTGTGCATCCGGAATGGTGCCGGCACCCGCGCCGTTTTTCGGCTTCCACTGGTTTGCCCCCGCCGGGCTCTTGGTCAGTTCCCATTCGTAACCGAACAGGTTCTCCAGGTAGTTGTTGCTCCACTGGGTTGGCGTGGTGGTCCAGGTGACTTCCAGGCCGCTGGAGATGGTGTCGCCACCTTTACCGGTACCGAACGTGCTCTTCCAGCCCAGGCCCTGCAGCTCGAGGCCGGCGGCTTCGGGCTCAGGTCCGACATGATCGACGGGACCTGCACCGTGGGTTTTGCCGAAGGCGTGACCGCCCGCGATCAGCGCGACGGTTTCCTCATCGTTCATTGCCATGCGCGCAAAGGTTTCACGGATATCTATCCCGGCGGAAACCGGATCGGAGTTGCCTTCAGGGCCCTCCGGGTTTACGTAGATCAGGCCCATCTGCACGGCTGCGAGGGGGGTTTCCAGAGTGCGCTCTACGGGATTTTGCCCGGCATCCTTGCCATAACGCACGTCGCCACCCAGCCACTTGCCTTCAGCCCCCCAGTAGACGTCTTCGTCCGGTTCCCAGACATCGGGGCGGCCAGCGGAAAAACCAAAGGTCTTGAAGCCCATGGATTCCAGTGCGACGTTGCCGGCGAGGACGATCAGGTCGGCCCAGGAGATTTTGTTGCCATACTTTTGCTTGATCGGCCAGAGCAGACGACGGGCCTTGTCGAGGCTGACGTTGTCCGGCCAGCTGTTGAGGGGTGCAAAACGTTGCTGGCCGGAGCCGGCGCCACCCCGGCCGTCACCGGTGCGATAGGTGCCTGCGGCGTGCCAGGACATGCGGATAAAGAAAGGCCCATAGTGACCGAAGTCCGCCGGCCACCAATCCTGGGAATCGGTCATCAGCGCAGTCAGGTCGTTTTTCAGCGCCTGGAAGTCCAGGCTCTTGAAGGCTTCGGCGTAGTTGAAGTCGCCTCCCAGCGGGTCAGACTTGGGCGAGTGTTGACTCAAGATCTTCAGGTTCAGTTGGTTCGGCCACCAATCGCGGTTCGTCGTGCCACCGCCAGCGGCGTGATTGAACGGGCATTTCGATTCAGTTGACATGGCATCTCCTCTTGATTTTGTTTTCAGCTAACCACCTTTGAGCGTGGCTCCGGATCACCGATTGATGAAATAGCTTTTCGGTATGGGATCCATAGCCTTGAGGCTATGACAGCCCCGCGATCAGTCGCTCCAGACCCTCCATTAAAGTCCCGGTCGGGGAAACTGTCGCTTCATCTTTGGAGATAGCTGATAAACAGTTCAAATCAGTAACGAGTTGCACAGTGGATGAGCAGCATTGGCTGCAAGGACGTTGTCATCAGGGCATTCCTGTATTCAATAAAAAACCGGCCTTTCAGCCGGTTTTTATGTCACTCAACAGCACTTCGGTCCGGCTTTACTGCCGTAACGGGCCTCCTGGCGCTCGCGGAAGAACGCCTCGTAGTCCATCACCGGTTTGTCCGGGTGCTTGGTCTGCATATGCTCGACGTAGTTGTCGTAGTCGGGCATGCCGACCATCAGGCGCGCGGCCTGACCGAGGTATTTACCGAGGCGACTCAGGTCATTGAACATGATCAGGCATCCGGCAGCGCTTGATATGGCGCTTCTTTATCCGTGCGTTCCTTGGTGCCCCAGGCAGCGATGCCGACCTTGAGCGCAAAGAACAGGATGCTGAACACCACGAACAGGAACAGCGCAGTCAGGGTCGCGTTGGTGTAGGCGTTGAAGATCACGTGCTGCATCTGGTCGATGCTCTTGGCCGGGGCCAGCACCTGACCATTGGCCAGCGCATCGCTGTACTTCTTCGCCAGGGCCAGGAAGCCGATCGCCGGGTTTGCATCGAACAGCTTGATGAAGCCGGCGGTGGTGGTGCAGATCAGCAGCCATACGGCCGGCAGCAAGGTCACCCACACATAACGCTGGCGCTTCATCTTGATCAGCACCACGGTGCCGAGCATCAGCGCGATACCGGCCAGCATCTGGTTGGAGATGCCGAACAGCGGCCACAGGGTGTTGATGCCACCCAGTGGATCGATCACGCCCTGGTACAGCAGATAACCCCACATGGCCACGCAACCGGCGGTGGCCACCAGGTTGGCGGTCCAGGATTCGGTGCGTTTGAGCGCCGGCACGAAAGAGCCGAGCAAGTCCTGGAGCATGAAGCGACCGGCACGGGTACCGGCGTCGACTGCGGTGA
The DNA here is from genome assembly GCF_019218985.1 of Pseudomonas sp. PDM30. Classification (NCBI taxonomy): domain Bacteria; kingdom Pseudomonadati; phylum Pseudomonadota; class Gammaproteobacteria; order Pseudomonadales; family Pseudomonadaceae; genus Pseudomonas; species Pseudomonas sp. PDM30. The sequence goes on along the minus strand of NZ_JAHUWM010000006.1, from coordinate 409,688 downwards.
GGATGAACAGCGCTTCGAACAGGATCGCGAAGTGGTACCAGAACGCCATAGTGTTTTCACCCGGCAGAACACTGTGCAGGATCTGCGCGATACCGACCGCCAGGGTCGGCGCACCACCGGCACGGGCCAGGATGGTGGTTTCACCGATGTCATGGGCGACCGCTTGCAGGGCTTCCGGGGTAATGGCAAAGCCCCAGCTGCTGACGGTTTGTGCAACCGCGACCGCATCGGCACCGACTACGGCGGCCGGGCTGTTCATGGCGAAGTACACACCCGGATCGATGACCGAAGCCGCGACCATGGCCATGATCGCCACGAACGACTCCATCAGCATGCCGCCGTAACCGATGTAACGGGCATGCCCCTCACTGGCGAGCAGCTTGGGCGTGGTGCCGGAAGCAATCAGCGAGTGGAAACCCGAGACCGCGCCACAGGCGATGGTGATGAACAGGAACGGGAACAGACCGCCCTTCCATACCGGGCCGGTGCCGTCGACGAACTGGGTCAGGGCCGGCATTTTCAGCTCGGGCATGGTCACCAGGATGCCGATGGCCAGGGCAACGATGGTGCCGATTTTCAGGAAGGTGGACAGATAGTCACGGGGCGCCAGGATCAGCCACACCGGCAATACCGCCGCGACAAAACCGTAGCCGATCAGCATCCAGGTGATCTGGATACCGGTAAAGCTGAAGGCCTTGGCCCACACCGGATCGGCGGCGATCTGCCCGCCGAGCCAGATCGAGCCCAGCAGCAGCAATACGCCGATCACCGAGATTTCACCAATGCGACCCGGGCGGATGTAGCGCATGTAGATGCCCATGAACATCGCGATCGGGATGGTCGCCATCACCGTGAAAATGCCCCAAGGGCTTTCGGCCAAGGCCTTCACCACGATCAGCGCCAGCACCGCGAGGATGATGATCATGATCAGGAAGCAGCCGAACAGCGCGATGGTGCCGGGGATGCGGCCCATTTCTTCGCGGACCATGTCGCCCAGGGAACGACCGTTGCGGCGGGTGGACATGAACAGGACCATGAAGTCCTGCACCGCACCGGCCAGTACCACGCCGGCGATCAGCCACAGCGTGCCGGGCAGGTAGCCCATCTGCGCCGCCAATACCGGGCCGACCAGCGGACCTGCACCGGCAATGGCCGCGAAGTGGTGACCGAACAGGACATGTTTGTTGGTCGGCACGTAGTCCAGACCATCGTTATTGAGCACAGCCGGAGTGGCTCGATTGGGGTCGAGTTGCATCACTTTGTTGGCGATGAACAGGCTGTAGTAGCGGTAGGCAACGAGGTAGATGGCGACGGCTGCGACTACGATCCACAGGGCGTTGATCGCTTCGCCGCGGCGCAGGGCCACGACACTCAGCGCAATCGCTCCCAGGACAGCCACGGCAAACCAGGCGAGGTGTTTAGCCAGACGGGGCATAGCGTGTCTCCTGCCGACAGCCAGTGACTGCGGCGGTAATTTTTATAATTGTGTCCGCAGTGCGGAGCTGGCCCAATATCTGCGCATGTCGTCCACAAATAAATCCGCGTTACTACGTACGTGGCGTCTACGTAGTTCTACGTAGATGACGCCGATCTCATGCGGGTTCACCACCGGACCCGGGGGCCATCCCCGATCAAATGTGGGAGCGAGCTTGCTCGCGATAGCGGGCTGTCAGACACATCAATGTTGAATGTGCCGCCCTCATCGCGCGCAAGCTCGCTCCCACAGGTTCTGTATTTCAACTGAATGGCATCCCGGCCGCCGGTCATTCCGTCCAGCAACGCTACTGGCCGAACACCTCTTTGGCATATGATCCCGAGCCTTCGCGCGGGCAGGAGTCAACATGCAGCTCAAACACAAGATCGTCGCCCTCGGGATTCTGCCGCTGGTGCTAGCCATTGCCGTCATCTGCGCGCTGGTGATTTCCCTCAATCGCCAATTGGGCGATCAACAGGCACAACTGATCGAAGACAGCATTCTGGCGAGCAAGCGCGCGGAGCTGAAAAACTACGTGGAAATGGCCCAGAGCCTGATCGCGCCCCTGTACGACGACGGCCACGGCGACGCCCGTGCCCAACAACAAGTGCTGGAAGAACTGCGCAAGCTCAGCTTTGGCATCAACGGCTACTTCTTCGTCTACGACCACGAAGGCCGCAGCCTGATGCATGCGCGCCAGTCGGAACTGGTGGGCCAATACCTGTGGGACATGAAAGATCCCCACGGCCTGCCGGTGATCCAGGCGCTGCTCAAAAGCGCGCAATCGGGCGAAGGTTTTCAACGCTATGCCTGGAACAAACCCTCCTCCGGCCAGGTGACCGACAAGCTCGCCTACGTGGTGATGCTCGATCGCTGGGGCTGGATGCTCGGTACCGGCATCTACCTCGAGGATGTCGAACGCGCCACCCAGCAGGCCCGTGCCGAAGTGGCCATGGGCATCCGCAAGACCATGATGGCGATTGCCGTGGTCGCCCTCGTCGCGGTGCTGTTCGTATTCGCCACCGGCATGACCCTCAACGTCAGCGAACATCGGCTGGCGGACAAGAAACTGCAGCGCCTGACCCAGCGCATCGTCAGCCTGCAGGAAGAGGAACGATCACGGGTGTCCCGCGAGTTGCACGACGGCATCAGCCAGGTGCTGGTCTCGATCAAGTTCCAGTTCGAACTGGCCAGCCACCTGCTGGAACGCGGACAGGCCCCCGACAAGGGCTTGAGCACACTGAAAGACGCCACCGAGCGCCTGGGCGATGCCATCGGCGAAGTCCGCAGCCTCTCCCATGATCTGCGCTCCTCCCTGCTCGACACCCTCGGCCTGCCAGCGGCCATCGGCCAATTGGCTGCCGAATTCGAACAGCGCAGCGGGCTGACCGTGACCTATGACGAAAATGAATTCGACTGCCAATTGGTCGACGGCGCGGCTGTTTCGCTGTTCCGAATCGTCCAGGAAGGCCTGACCAATATTGAACGCCACGCCCGGGCGAAGAACGTGTCCATTACACTGCGCGGCTGCGACGAGTCCGTGCGGCTGACGGTGGTCGACGACGGTATCGGTTTCAACGTCGCCCAGGTCGAACGTCGTCAGGCCGGCATTGGCCTGCGTAACATCCGCGAACGCGTCGAACATTTTGGCGGGCGCTTCGAATTGATCTCGATGCCGGGCAGAAGTGAGCTGGACGTACTGTTGCCAATGAAACCAGACGCATAACGCTGACCCGGCCCAAAACTAAAAGAGTGAATAGCTGCGATGAACCTGCCCTCCCCGATCCGCGTCGCCCTGGTCGACGATCACTCCCTGGTCCGCGACGGAATCAAGGCACTGCTGGCCGTGATGTCGCCCCTGGAAATGGTCGGCGAAGCGGAAAACGGCGCCGCGGCCATCGAGATGGTTGGACGTTGCCAGCCGGACCTGCTGCTGGTCGACATCAGCCTGCCGGACATGAACGGCCTGGAACTGACCCGCGTGCTGCGCAGCCAGTACCCGTCGCTCAAGGTGCTGGTGCTGAGCATGTACGACAATTACGAATACGTCAGTGAATCGGTGCGCTCCGGTGCCAGCGGCTACGTGCTGAAGAACGCCCCGTCACGGGAAATCATCGCAGCCATCGAGGCCATCACCAGCGGGGGAACCTTCTACAGCGCGGAAATCGCCCAGCGGCTGATCGCCGACAGGAACACCGACAACGAACTGACCCCTAGGGAAAGCCAGGTGCTGTCGAAGATGGCGCAGGGGTTGAACAACAAGGAAATGGCCCGGGAACTGGACATCAGCGTGCGCACGGTGGAGACACACCGCTTGAGCATCCGGCGCAAGCTCAACATCGACAAGCCGGCGGCGCTGGTCAAGTACGCGATCGATCATGGGCTTATTTCCCGCTAGTACCGCTCCCACAAGGAGCATCGAATCCACCATTGACTGCGTCGATAGTCACCATTGATTCAATGAAGTTCTCTTAAAAAATCCACGGCGTAACATCTGCTCCATACCAACCCATCAGCACCCCGGAGCACACCATCATGAAACGCCAAACCCTTCTCGGCATCGCTTTCTCGGTTTTCGCAGTTAACGCTTTCGCCGCTACCTCTGCTCAACCTGTGGTCGCTGAAGGCGGCTCGGATCGTCTGATTGAAAGCCGTGTGGCCGAGGGTGGTTCGGATCGCCTGATCGAGAATCGTGTCGCCGAAGGTGGTTCGGATCGCCTGCTGGAAAAACGTGTTGCCGAAGGCGGTTCCGACAAGCTCATGCAAAACCGCGTCGCCGAAGGCGGTTCCGACAAACTGCTGCAAAACCGCGTCGCCGAAGGCGGTTCCGACAAACTGCTGCAAAACCGCGTAGCCGAAGGCGGTTCGGATCGTCTGATCGAAAGCCGCGCTGTCTGAATGCAGTGCTTTACCGCAGGACTCGACGAAAAACCCGGCCTCATCAGCCGGGTTTTTTTACGTCTTTTATAAGTCCTTCCCGCCACGCATAGCGCCTCGCCCGCCCCCCTTTTATCGCCATCCAGCCAGAAACTCCGTTCGGGGACTTGTGCTTCCGGTATTATGGTATACCATCAGACGCACAGACACCCAAACCTCTACGGAGCAGCTCATGAGTTTCGAAATCCGCAAGATCGTCAGCTATGTCGAAGAAACCTTTATTGAAGGCGGCAAAGCCACCGATAAGCCTGTGACCATGGTCGGTCTGGCCGTGGTGATGAAGAACCCCTGGCTGGGCAACGGTTTCGTCGAAGACCTGAAACCACAGATCCGCGCCAACTGCTCCGACCTCGGTGCACTGATGGTCGAGCGGCTGGTGGGCATCATTGGCGGCGCGGAGAAAATCGAGGCCTACGGCAAGGCTGCGGTGGTCGGCGCCGACGGCGAAATCGAGCACGCTTCGGCGGTGATCCACACCCTGCGCTTCGGCAACCATTACCGTGAAGCGGTCAAGGCCAAGAGCTACCTGAGCTTCACCAACAAGCGCGGCGGCCCGGGCACCTCGATTCAGATCCCGATGATGCACAAGGACGACGAAGGCCTGCGCTCGCACTACATCACCCTGGAAATGCAGATCGAAGACGCGCCGCGTGCCGACGAAATCGTCGTGGTCCTGGGTTGCGCCGACGGCGGCCGCCTGCACCCGCGCATCGGCAACCGCTACATCGACCTGGAAGAACTGGCCGCCGAAAAAGCCCAGTAACCGGCCAGCAGAACGACAACAAGAAGGCATTGCAGGAGCGCTCCATGATTCGGCTCACCGCTGAACTCACCCCGGCTGGCACCAGTTACCTGGCGACCGGCCAAGGCCAGCCCGTGGTCTTGATCCACGGCGTGGGCCTGAACAAAGAAATGTGGGGCGGCCAGATCGTTGGCCTGGCCACGAAGTACCGCGTCATCGCCTACGACATGCTCGGCCATGGCGCCAGCCCGCGACCGGAGAACGGTACGCAACTGCTCGGCTATGCCGACCAGTTGCTGGAGCTGCTCGACCACCTGCAATTGCCCAAGGCAACGGTGATCGGTTTTTCCATGGGCGGGCTGGTGGCGCGGGCCTTTGCCCTGCACTACCCGCAACGCCTGGAAGGCCTGGTGGTGCTCAACAGCGTGTTCAACCGCAGTGCCGAACAGCGTGCCGGGGTCATCGCCCGCACCAGCCAGGCTGCCGAACACGGGCCGGACGCCAATGCCGAAGCCGCACTGTCACGCTGGTTCAGCCGTGAATACCAGGCCGCGAACCCGGCGCAGATCGCCGCGATTCGCCAGACCCTGGCCGGCAATGACCCTCAGGGTTACCTGACCACTTATGAACTGTTCGCCACCCAGGACATGTACCGCGCCGACGACCTGGCCAGCATCCAGGTGCCGACGCTGATCGCCACCGGCGAACTGGACCCCGGCTCAACCCCGGAAATGGCCCGGCAACTGGCCGAACGGATTCCCGGCGCGACCGTTGCCGTACTCGCCGAGCAACGGCATATGATGCCGGTAGAGTCGCCGCGCCTGGTCAACCAGCTGTTGCTGGAGTTTCTGCAGACCGCGCACTCCAAACAAAACCAGATCAAGGGGATCGTTGCATGACACTCGCACGCTTCCAGATGTGCATCGGCGGTGAATGGGTCGATGCCCTGTCCGGCAAGACCTTCGAAAGCCTCAACCCGGCGCTGGCCGAACCCTGGGCTGAACTGCCCGATGCCGACGAAGCCGATGTCGAGCGTGCCGTGCAGGCTGCGCAGACGGCTTTCGACAGCCCGGCATGGCGCGGTTTGACGGCTACCGCTCGCGGCAAATTGCTGCGACGCCTGGGCGACCTGATCGCCGAGAACAAAGAACAACTGGCGCAGCTCGAAAGCCGCGACAACGGCAAGCTGATCCGCGAAACCCGTGGCCAGGTCGGCTATTTGCCGGAGTTCTTCCACTACACCGCAGGCCTGGCGGACAAGCTCGAAGGCGGCACCCTGCCGCTGGACAAGCCGGATCTGTTTGCCTACACCGTGCACGAAGCCATGGGCGTGGTCGCCGCGATCATTCCGTGGAACAGCCCGCTGTACTTGACCGCGATCAAACTCGCCCCGGCCCTCGCCGCGGGCAATACCATCGTGATCAAGCCGTCGGAACACGCCTCGGCAACGATTCTTGAACTGGCGCGCCTGGCACTGGAAGCCGGGATTCCGCCGGGGGTGGTCAACGTCGTCACCGGTTACGGCCCAAGCACCGGCGCCGCCCTCACCCGCCATCCGCTGATCCGCAAGATCGCCTTCACCGGCGGCGCGGCGACGGCTCGGCATGTGGTGCGCAGCAGTGCCGAGAACTTCGCCAAGCTGTCGCTGGAACTGGGGGGCAAATCGCCGAACATCATCTTCGCCGACGCCGACCTCGACAGCGCGATCAACGGCGCCATCGCCGGAATCTATGCCGCCTCCGGGCAAAGCTGCGTCTCCGGTTCGCGCTTGCTGGTGCAGGACGAAATCTACGATGAGTTCGTCGGTCGTCTGGTGGAACGCGCCAAGCGCATCCGCATTGGCAACCCGCAGGACGACAGCAGCGAAATGGGCCCGATGGCCACCGCACAGCAACTGGCCGTGGTCGAAGGCCTGGTGGCCGATGCCATCGCCGAAGGCGCGCGCCTGCGCCTGGGCGGCAAGCGTCCAGAGAATCTGGGTGACGGCTGGTTCTACGAACCGACGCTATTCGAGTGCGACCGTAATTCGATGAAGATCATGCAGGAAGAAGTCTTTGGTCCGGTGGCTTCGGTCATCCGTTTCAAGGACGAAGCCCAAGCGCTGGCGATTGCCAACGACTCGCAGTTCGGCCTCGCCGCCGGCATCTGGACCCGCGACCTGGGCCGCGCCCATCGCCTGGCCCGGGACGTGCGTTCGGGGATCATCTGGGTCAACACCTACCGCGCGGTCTCGGCCATGGCGCCGATCGGCGGCTTCAAGAACAGCGGCTATGGACGCGAAAGCGGCATCGATTCGGTGCTGGCCTACACCGAGCTGAAAACGGTGTGGATCAACCTGTCCCAGGCACCGATGCCTGATCCCTTCGTGATGCGCTAGGAGTCCTGGAAAATGATCGAACCCGGCATTTACAAAGACGTGATGAGCTCGTTCCCGTCCGGGGTCACGGTGGTCACCACCCTGGACCCGGACGGCGGCATCGTCGGCATCACCGCCAGCGCCTTCAGTGCGCTGTCGATCGACCCGGCACTGGTGCTGTTCTGCCCCAACTACGGCTCCGACACCTACCCGGTGTTGCGCGACAGCAAGCAGTTCGCGATTCACCTGCTGTCCGCCGACCAGACCGCCGAGGCCTATGCCTTCGCCGGTAAAGGCAAGGACAAGGCCAAAGGGATCGAGTGGCACTTGAGCGAACGGGGTAACCCGATCCTGGCCAAGGCTACGGCGATCATCGAGTGCGAACTGTGGCGCGAATACGACGGCGGCGATCACGCGATCATCGTCGGCGCGGTGAAGAACCTGATCCTGCCCGCGCAACCGGTCACGCCGATGATCTACCACAAAGGCAAACTGGGCCCCCTGCCCACCCTGGCCTGACACTGCTTTTCTGTGGGAGCGAGCTTGCTCGCGATGACGGTGTATCAGTCGACATGGATGTTGAATGTCAGTCCGCTATCGCGAGCAAGCTCGCTCCCACAGGTACTGCACCAGACAGTTAAGTCTTCATTCTTTCCAGGAGCCGGCATGAGCCCAGCAGCCTCGCAACTGTTCCGCCAACAGGCCTACATCAACGGCCAGTGGCTGGATGCGCCGGATGGCGCCTGTCAGGACATCTTCAACCCGGCCACCGGTGAACTGATTGGCCAGGTGCCGAACCTCGGTGCCGAGCATGCGCGCCTGGCTATCGAGGCCGCCAACAAGGCCTGGCCGGCCTGGCGCGCGCTGACCGCCAAGGAGCGCAGCAATACGCTCAAACGCTGGCATGCCTTGATGCTGGAAAACGCCGACGCCCTGGCACACATCCTCACCCTCGAACAAGGCAAGCCACTGGCCGAAGCCAAAGGCGAAATCCTCTACGCCGCGAGCTTCATCGAGTGGTTCGCCGAAGAGGCCAAGCGCATCTACGGCGACACCATTCCCAGCCACAAGGGCGATGCGCGCATCGTGGTCAGCAAGGAGCCGATTGGCGTCGTCGCGGCCATCACGCCGTGGAACTTCCCGGCGGCGATGATCACCCGCAAGGCCGGCCCGGCACTGGCGGCCGGTTGCCCGTGCATCGTCAAGCCGGCTCCGGAAACTCCGTTCTCGGCACTGGCCATGGCTGCGCTGGCGGAACAGGCCGGGATTCCAGCGGGCATTTTCAACGTGATCACCGGCGATGCCATCGCCATCGGTGGCGAGCTGACCGCCAGCAGCCTTGTGCGCAAACTGTCGTTCACCGGCTCCACCGCCATCGGCAAACTGCTGATGGCCCAGTGCGCGCCGACCCTGAAAAAAGTCTCGCTGGAGCTGGGCGGCAACGCGCCATTCATTGTCTTCGACGATGCCGATCTGGAACGCGCCGTCGACGGCGCGCTGATCGCCAAATTCCGCAACGCCGGGCAGACCTGCGTCTGCGTCAATCGCTTCCTGGTGCAGGCCGGCATCCACGACGCCTTTGTCGCACGCCTGGCCGAGCGGGTTTCGCAACTCAAGGTCGGCAGCGGTTTCGATGATGGCGTCACCCAAGGGCCACTGATCAACGAGCGCGCCGTGGCCAAGGTCGAAGAACACGTGCAAGACGCTCTGGCCCACGGAGCACAACTGCTCTGCGGCGGCGAACGCCATGCCCTGGGCAATGGGTTCTTCCAGCCGACCGTGCTCATCGGCGTCACCACGGGGATGAAAGTCGCCCGGGATGAAACCTTTGGCCCGTTGGCCGCCGTGTTCCGTTTCGACACCGAGGCCCAGGCCGTCGAGATGGCTAACGACACCGAATTCGGCCTGGCCGCCTACTGCTACACCCGCGACCTGGGCCGCGCCTGGCGCATGAGCGAGGCGCTGGAGTACGGCATGGTCGGGATCAACGAAGGGCTGATTTCCACTGAGGTCGCGCCATTCGGCGGGATCAAGTCCTCAGGGCTGGGCCGTGAAGGGTCGAAGTACGGCATCGAGGATTACCTGGAACTCAAATACACCTTGATGGGCGGCCTTTGAGCCCGCGGGAGCTACGCAAATGAACAACGAAAAGTATGAAAAAGGCCTGAAGATCCGTACCCAGGTACTGGGTGAGGCCTACGTCAATCGCTCCATCGAGAACGCCGACGACTTCACCCGACCGTTGCAGGAAATGGTCACCGAGTATTGTTGGGGTCATGTCTGGGGTCGTGAGGGTTTGTCGCTCAAGGAGCGCAGCATGATCAACCTGGCGATGATCTCGGCCCTCAACCGGCCCCATGAACTCAAACTGCATGTACGCGGCGCCTTGCGTAACGGCCTGAGTCGTGAGCAAATACGCGAAATATTGCTTCAGGTCGGCATTTATTGCGGTGTCCCCGCTGCCGTAGACAGTTTCCGGCTCGCCCGTGAAGCCTTCGCCGAAGCCGATGCCGAGGCCTCCAGTTAACCCTTGGCTGTTTGATCTGACCGGGCACGTAGATTCCCGTAATCGAAGTGCTCTTTTTTGCATGGACAGCCACAATCAGAGCGGACCCCATGAAACGCCTGCCACTCGACGACAGCTTCAAGGTCAATCGCAACCCCGTTACCCTGCGCGAAATCGTGCTGGATAAACTGCGAAGCGCCATCATGAACTTCCAGCTCCTGCCGGGAGACCGTCTGGTCGAACGCGATCTGTGCGATCGCCTGGGCGTCAGCCGTACCTCCGTGCGCGAAGCCTTGCGTCACCTGGAATCCGAAGGCCTGGTGGAATTCGCCGACGCCAAGGGCCCGCGTGTCGCGATCATCACCCTGGCCGATGCCGTGGACATCTACGAGTTGCGCTGCGTACTCGAAGGGCTGATCGTGCAACTGTTCACCCTGCGCGCCAAGGCCAAGGACATCAAGGCCCTGGAAAAAGCCCTCGAAGAAAACCGAAAGGCGCTCAAGGACGGCGAACTGCAACAGGTCATCGACTCGGTGCAAGGTTTCTACGATGTTCTGCTCGAAGGCTCGGGCAACCATGTCGCGGCCACTCAATTGCGCCAGTTGCAGGCACGCATCAGCTACCTGCGCGCGACCTCGGTGTCCCAGGAAAACCGTCGCGGCGCCAGCAACCAGGAAATGGAACGCATGGTCGAGGCGATCAAGGGCGGTGATCCGCTGGCCGCCCACCAGGCTTGCGTCGACCACGTGCGTGCGGCCGCTGCCGTGGCCCTGGACTACCTCAAGCGCAAGCAGGAAGAAACCGGCGACATCCCGGCGATTACCTTGCCCATCGCGCTGAAAGAACCGCGCATAGGTCGCTGAAATGTTCAGCCCGAGCTTTTGCCCCAAGTGCGGCAGCGCTGATCTCGGTCAGCAGTTGCCGCCAGGCGATACGCACGAGCGCCTGATGTGCCGCGGTTGCGGCTACATCCATTACATCAATCCGAAAATCATTGCCGGCTGCATCATCGAGCAGGACGGCAAGTATTTGCTGTGCCAACGCGCCATCCCGCCGCGCCCCGGCACCTGGACCCTGCCGGCAGGCTTCATGGAAAGTGGCGAGACCACCGAACAGGCGGCCTTGCGCGAAGTCTGGGAAGAAAGCGGCGTGCGTGCCGAAATCGTCTCGCCCTATTCGATCTTCAGCGTGCCGAAGATCAGCGAGGTGTACATCATCTTCCGCGCCATCGCGCTGGAGATTACCGGGCAGTACGGCCCGGAAACCCTCGACTACAAGTTCTTCGCGCCCGAGGACATTCCCTGGGACAGCATCTACTATCCCGCGATCCGGCAGATCCTTGAGCGCTATATCGAGGAGCGCCAGGCCGGGGTTTATGGCATCTACATGGGCAATGATGACAGCGGGAAGATTCACTTCATTCGCTGAAAAAACCCCATTCCCCCTGTAGGAGCGAGTCTGCTCGCGATGGTCGTCAACGATGACGCGTGCTGACTGACCGAACGCGTTGCTCTAACGTTTTTCGCGAGCAGGCTCGCTCCTACGGGGTCAAGCGGTGTTGGTCAGAGCGGCGCCATGCCCTCGACGATAATGACCTCTGCCTTCGCCACGCCTTCGCGATGTCCCCTGGCCTCCTGATACAACGCCGAGTGATAGCAAGCCACCGCCTGCTCATAGGAATCAAACTCGATCACCACGCTGCGTTGCGGCGTAGGCCGGCCTTCCATCGCCTCGCTGCGCCCGCCCCGCGCCAGAATCCGACCGCCATACTGAGCAAACGCCTTCGGCGCCCGCTGGGTGTATTGGCTGTATTGATCGGGGTCGGTGATGTCCACGTGAGCAATCCAGTACGCCTTCATAGTGACCTCTCGGTTTGTTTTGTATTATGGTATACCACAATACCCATCCAACAAACACTGAGACTCCAGCATGGCCTTCAACAGCATCGAAGAAATCATCGAAGATTACCGCCTCGGCAAAATGGTCCTGCTGGTCGACGACGAAGACCGGGAAAACGAAGGCGACCTGTTGCTGGCCGCCGACTGCTGCACGCCCGAGGCGATCAGTTTCATGGCCCGCGAAGCCCGTGGCCTGATCTGCCTGACCTTGACCGACGAGCACTGCAAGCGCCTGGGCCTGGAGCAGATGGTGCCGAGCAACGGCAGCGTGTTCAGCACCGCCTTCACCGTGTCCATCGAGGCCGCCGTCGGGGTGACCACCGGTATCTCCGCCGCCGATCGTGCCTGCACCGTGGCCGCCGCCGTCGCTGCCAACGCCGGCCCTGCCGACATCGTGCAACCCGGCCATATCTTCCCGTTGCGTGCCCGGGAAGGCGGCGTGCTGACCCGCGCCGGTCATACCGAGGCCGGTTGCGACCTGGCCCGCCTGGCCGGCCATACCCCGGCCTCGGTGATCGTCGAAGTGATGAACGACGACGGCACCATGGCCCGGCGCCCTGACCTGGAAGTGTTTGCGCGCAAGCACGGGATCAAGATCGGCACCATCGCCGACCTGATCCACTACCGCCTTAGCACCGAACACACCATCGTGCGCATCGGTGAACGTGATCTGCCCACCGTACACGGCACCTTTCGTCTGATCACCTTTGAGGATCGCATCGAAGGCGGTGTCCACATGGCCATGGTCATGGGCGATCTGCGCCGTGATGAGCCGACGCTGGTGCGCGTGCATGTGATTGACCCGTTGCGCGATCTGGTCGGTGCCGAGTACAGCGGGCCGACCAACTGGACCTTGTGGGCCGCCTTGCAGCGTGTCGCCGCCGAAGGTCACGGCGTGGTGGTGGTGCTGGCCAATCACGAATCCTCCCAGGCGTTGCTCGAACGTGTACCGCAATTGACCCAGACGCCCCGACAGTTCAGCCGTTCGCAGTCGCGGATTTATTCGGAGGTGGGCACCGGTGCGCAGATCCTGCAGAACCTGGGTGTCGGCAAGCTGCGCCATCTCGGGCCGCCGCTGAAATATGCCGGTTTGACCGGGTATGACCTGGAGGTGGTGGAGAGTATTCCTTTCACGGGTTGACGCATCCCCTGTGGGAGCGAGCTTGCTCGCGATAGCGGTATGTCAGTCAACATTGATATCGACTGACACGCCCTCATCGCGAGCAAGCTCGCTCCCACAAGGAATTGCGTCGCCGGGCAATCTTCGGAGCCACTGAAAAACCACGTTTGGCTGATAGCCGGTACGGCAAAATGCTTGCACAAAGCTTGGAATACCATAATATGATATTCCATAGACCGGACAGTCAGCACTGACTCGACGGACCTACTGCTCCCGATAGGCGGGCACTCCAAAGCCCCGCTCATAAACACAACAATGAGGGCGTGAAAATGGTGTTGAACAAACGTGCGACCGCAGTTCTTTTTGCGGGACTGCTGAGCGTGACCAGCCAGGCATTGCTGGCGGCTGAAAGCGTCAACTTCGTGAGTTGGGGCGGCAGCACCCAGGATGCGCAGAAGCAGGCCTGGGCCGACCCGTTCAGCAAGGCCAGCGGCATTACCGTCGTGCAGGATGGCCCGACCGACTACGGCAAACTCAAGGCCATGGTCGAGAGCGGCAACGTGCAGTGGGACGTGGTCGACGTCGAAGCCGACTTTGCCTTGCGCGCCGCCGCCGAAGGCTTGCTCGAACCCCTCGATTTCAAAGTCATTGAACGCGACAAGATCGACCCGCGCTTCGTCAGCGATCACGGCGTCGGCTCGTTCTTCTTCTCCTTCGTCCTCGGCTACAACGAAGGCAAACTTGGCGCCAACAAGCCTCAGGACTGGTCCGCACTGTTCGACACCAAGACCTACCCCGGCAAACGCGCCCTCTACAAATGGCCAAGCCCAGGCGTGCTTGAACTGGCGTTGCTGGCCGACGGTGTAGCAGCGGACAAGCTCTACCCGCTGGACCTGGACCGCGCCTTCAAGAAACTCGACACCATCAAGAAAGACATCGTCTGGTGGGGCGGCGGCGCGCAGTCACAGCAACTGCTGGCCTCCGGTGAGGCGAGCATGGGCCAGTTCTGGAACGGCCGGATCCATGCCCTGCAGGAAGACGGCGCCCCGGTCGGCGTAAGCTGGAAGCAGAATCTGGTCATGGCCGACATCCTGGTCATTCCCAAGGGTTCGAAAAACAAGGACGCGGCGATGAAGTTCCTGGCCAATGCCAGCAGCGCCAAAGGACAGGCGGACTTCTCCAACCTGACCGCCTACGCCCCGGTCAACGTCGACAGCGTGGCACGCCTGGATTCGGCGCTGGCCCCGAACCTGCCGACCGCCTACGCAAAGGATCAGATCACTCTTGATTTCGCGTACTGGGCCAAGAACGGTCCGGCCATCGCGACACGGTGGAACGAATGGCTGGTCAAATGAAAATGGCGGTAACCGCCTCCCGTCCATCCACGCCAGTCGGTAGCGCCTCCGGCGCTGTCGGCAAGGCGGCTGCGATGACGCAATCCCCTACCCTGGCGCAACGCTGGCGCGGATCGAGCAACCTGATCCCCGCCCTGCTGTTCCTCGGCCTGTTCTTTCTCGCGCCGCTGATTGGCCTGCTGTTGCGCGGCGTGCTGGAACCGGTGCCGGGCCTGGGCAACTATGAGCAATTGTTCGCCAACTCGGCCTATGCGCGGGTGTTGCTCAACACCTTCTCGGTGGCCGGTCTGGTGACGCTGTTCAGCCTGTTGCTGGGCTTCCCGCTGGCCTGGGCGATCACCCTGGTGCCGCGCGGCTGGGGGCGCTGGATCCTGAACATCGTGCTGCTGTCGATGTGGACCAGCCTGCTCGCCCGCACCTACTCCTGGCTGGTGTTGCTGCAAGCCTCCGGGGTGATCAACAAGGCGTTGATGGCCATGGGCATCATCGATCAACCGCTGGAGATGGTGCACAACCTCACTGGCGTGGTGATCGGCATGAGCTACATCATGATCCCGTTCATCGTGCTGCCGTTGCAGGCGACCATGCAGGCCATCGACCCGATGATCCTGCAGGCCGGCTCGATCTGCGGCGCCAGTCCGTGGACCAACTTCTTCCGGGTGTTCCTGCCGCTGTGCCGGCCGGGGCTGTTCTCCGGCGGCCTGATGGTCTTCGTGATGTCCCTCGGTTACTACGTGACCCCGGCGCTGCTGGGCGGTGCGCAGAACATGATGCTACCCGAGTTCATCATTCAGCAGGTGCAGTCGTTCCTCAACTGGGGCCTGGCCAGCGCCGGCGCCGCGTTGCTGATCGTGATCACGCTGGTGTTGTTCTACTTCTACCTGAAGCTCCAGCCGGAATCCCCGGTTGGCGCCAGCAACGCGAGGTAAGCCGTCATGCTCCTGACCCCCAATGCCATGAGCCGGCGCATGCGCTTCGGCCTGTATGCCACCACCGGGCTGATCGGTCTGTTCCTGCTGCTGCCGATTGTGTTCATCGTGCTGCTGTCGTTCGGCTCGTCGCAATGGCTGGTGTTCCCGCCACCGGGCTGGACGCTGAAATGGTACGGCCAGTTCTTCTCCAACGCCGACTGGATGAGCGCGGCCATGGCCAGCCTCAAGGTCGCGGTGCTGACCACGTTCTTCGCCGTCGCGCTGGGCCTGCCCACAGCTTTCGCCCTGGTGCGTGGCCGCTTCCCCGGCCGGGAAATGCTCTACGGTCTGTTCACTCTGCCAATGATCGTGCCGCTGGTGATCATCGCCGTGGCGGTGTACGCGCTGTTCCTGAAACTGGGCTACACCGGGACCATGTTCGCGTTCGTGGTCAGCCACGTCATCGTCGCGCTGCCGTTCACCATCATCTCGATCATCAATTCGCTGAAGCTGTTCGATCAGTCGATCGAGGATGCAGCGGTGATCTGCGGCGCCTCACGCCTGCAAGCGGTGTTCAAGGTGACCTTCCCGGCGATTCGTCCGGGCATGGTGGCCGGCGCCCTCTTCGCCTTCCTCGTCTCCTGGGATGAAGTGGTGCTGAGCGTGATGATGGCCAGCCCGACCCTGCAAACCCTTCCCGTGAAAATGTGGACCACCCTGCGCCAGGACCTGACGCCCGTGATCGCCGTCGCCTCGACGCTGCTGATCGGCCTCTCGGTATTGGTCATGGTGATCGCCGCCGCACTGCGCCGGCGCAATGAAATCAGCGCCTGAGCGCGCAGGAGTACGACATGAGTGCAGTGATCAAAGATTCCGCGCAGCAAAATGACAAGCCCCTGGTGAGCCTGCGCAACCTGAACAAATACTACGGCGACTTTGCCGCCGTGGACGACATCTCGCTGGACATCAAGGACGGTGAATTCCTCACCTTCCTCGGTTCCAGCGGCTCGGGCAAAAGCACCACGCTGTCGATGCTCGCCGGTTTCGAAACCCCGAGCAGCGGCGAGATCCTGGTCAACGGCCAGTCGCTGGTGAATGTGCCACCGCACAAACGCGACATCGGCATGGTGTTCCAGCGCTATTCGCTGTTTCCGCACCTGTCGGTACGCGACAACATCGCCTTCCCGTTGGCCATCCGCAAACTGGCCGCCGCCGAACGCGAACGCCGGGTCGATGCGATGCTCAAGCTGGTGCAGCTTGAGCAATTTGCCCATCGCCGTCCTTCGCAACTGTCCGGTGGCCAGCAGCAACGAGTCGCCATTGCACGGGCGCTGGTCTATGAGCCACGCATCCTGCTGATGGACGAACCCCTCGGTGCACTGGACAAGAAACTGCGCGAAGACTTGCAGGATGAACTGCGTCAGCTGCATCGGCGCCTGGGCATCACCATCGTCTACGTGACCCACGATCAGGAAGAAGCCATGCGCCTGTCCCAGCGCATCGCGATTTTCAGCCACGGCAAGATCGTCGGCCTGGGCAGCGGCTTTGACCTGTACCAGAATCCGCCGAATGCTTTTGTCGCCTCGTTCCTTGGCAACTCCAACTTCCTCAAACTCAAGGCCCAGGGTAATGCGGTGGCGACCTTCGAGGGGCAACCGCTGTCGATCCGACTCACGGCCGGCCTGCAAACTGATCAGAACGTGTTGCTGATGGTGCGTCCGGAAAAAGCCCTGGCCCTGAGCAATGAACAGGCCGTTGCCGAACCCTTGGCTGCCGGCTGGAACGAAGTCTCGGCCAAGGTCGTGGAAGTGCTGTTTCTGGGTGAAAGCCAGACGTGCAGCGTGGTCACCGCTGGCGGCACCTCGATGACGGTCAAGGCGCTGTCCGCCGCCGGCATGCCGCTCAAGTCCGGCGACCCGGTGCGGGTGCGCTGGGCTACCGCGGATGCCTGCGTCTACACCGAATGGGCCGAAAGCGACCTGAACAAGGCCGCCGGCGCTCACTGATCCATTGGCCTGCGCGCGCGGGCCACTATAATGAGTCACCCTCGGGCCACCACAACGTCGGGTTGTGGTGGCCTTTTTTCTGTCGCCTGTAAGATAAATTGGACAACGGATTCCTAAAATCCCGGTTTAATGCTAAATAGTGCTCAGTATTTTTAACACCCGACCCTGTCGTGCCACACAGTGCAACGAGAATAACGATATGAAAGTCCATTTCGAGAAAAGTGAAGTGTTTGGGACCCTCCACCTGCAAGCGGCGGTGGCAGCATGATCGAAGTTACCGAAGTTTCCATTGCCGAGCTGCGCGCCGCGCTCGAATCCGGCCAGACCACCTCGGTTGAACTGGTCCAGGCTTATCTTGCGCGGATCGACGCCTTTGACGGCCCCGAAACGCCTACCGCGCTGAACGCAGTCGTGGTTCGCAACCCCGAGGCGCTCGCCGAAGCCCAGGCGTCCGACGCCCGTCGCGCCAAGGGCCAGACGCTGGGAGCACTGGACGGAATCCCCTACACCGCCAAGGACAGCTATCTGGTCAAGGGCCTCACCGCCGCTTCCGGCAGCCCGGCCTTCAAGGACCTGGTCGCCTATCGCGATGCATTCACCATCGAACGCCTGCGCGCCGCCGGGGCCATCTGCCTGGGCAAGACCAACATGCCGCCAATGGCCAACGGCGGGATGCAGCGTGGTGTCTACGGCCGCGCCGAGAGCCCGTACAACGCTGACTACCTCACGGCCCCTTTCGCCTCCGGCTCGTCGAACGGTGCCGGCACGGCGACCGCGGCCAGTTTCTCGGCCTTCGGCCTGGCGGAAGAAACCTGGTCGAGCGGCCGTGGACCGGCCTCGAACAATGGCTTGTGTGCCTACACCCCTTCGCGCGGCGTGATCTCGGTGCGCGGCAACTGGCCGTTGACCCCGACCATGGACGTGGTCGTGCCGTTTGCCCGGACCATGGCCGACCTGCTCGAAGTGCTCGACGTGGTGGTGGCCGATGACCCGGACACCCGTGGCGACCTGTGGCGCCTGCAGCCCTGGGTACCGATCCCGAAATCTTCTTCGGTACGCCCTGAGTCCTATGCCGCGCTGGCCGCGAATAGCGATGCGCTCAAAGGCAAGAAATTCGGCATCCCGCGCATGTACATCAACGCCGACCCTGAAGCCGGCACCTCCGAAGCACCGGGCATCGGTGGCCCGACTGGCCAACGTATCAACACCCGTCCTTCGGTGATCGGGCTCTGGGAACAGGCGCGCAAGGCCCTCGAAGCCGCGGGCGCCGAAGTGCTCGAAGTCGACTTCCCGCTGGTCTCCAATTGCGAGGGCGATCGTCCTGGTGCGCCGACCGTGTTCAATCGCGGCATCGTCTCCAAGGAATTTTTGCACCATGAACTGTGGGACCTGTCCGCCTGGGCCTTCGATGATTTCCTGCAAGCGAACGGCGATCCCAAACTGAATCGCCTCGTCGATGTCGACGGTCCGCAGATCTTCCCTCATGACCCGGGCACCCTGCCCAATCGCGAGGGTGACCTGGCCGCCGGCATGGACGAATACGTGCGCATGGCCGAACGCGGCATCACGCCGTGGGATCAGATCAGCACGGTGCCGGACGGCCTGCGCGGCCTGGAAAAGACCCGCAAGATCGATCTGGAAGACTGGATGGATCGCCTGGACCTCGACGCGGTGCTGTTCCCGACGGTGGCCGATGTGGGTCCGGCGAATGCCGATGTCGATCCGCAATCGGCGGATATCGCCTGGAGCAACGGCGTATGGGTCGCCAATGGCAACCTCGCCATCCGTCATCTCGGTGTGCCGACGGTCACCGTACCGATGGGCGTGATGCCGGACATCGGCATGCCGGTCGGCCTGACGTTTGCCGGGCGCGCCTATGACGACTCGTCGCTGCTGCAGCTGGCGTCGGCGTTCGAATCGACCGGCAGCAAACGCATGATCCCGCCGCGTACCCCGCCATTGGTCGCTGACAAGCGGTAATGTGGGAGCTGGCTTGCCAGCGATGGTCGTTAACGATAACGCGTTTGAGCTGGATGAACGCGGCGCACTTGAGTCCATCGCCGGCAAGCCGGCCCCTACAGTTTCCCGGGATCATCAGGGATCAACCTGGGCCATCAGCTCGGGAATCGATTCCGGCCGCTTGGCATAACGCTGTGCCAGCACCGCACAGACCATCAGTTGAATCTGGTGGAACAACATCAGCGGCAAGATCAGCAAGCCAATGGTGCTACCGGCAAACAGCACCTGCGCCATCGGCACGCCGGTCGCCAGGCTTTTCTTCGAACCGCAGAAGAGAATGGTGATGCGGTCCTCCTGGTTGAAGCCGAATGCCTTGCCCAGTACGGTCGAAGCCACCAACACCAGCGCCAGAACGATGCAGCAGACCAGCACCAGCCCAAGCAGATCCAACAACGGAATCTGCTGCCAGATGCCTTCGATCACCGCTTCGCTGAACGCGCCGTAGACCACCAGCAGAATCGAACCCTGGTCGACGAATTTCAACCAGCTCTTGTTGCGCGCCACCCAGTTGCCGATCCAGCGCCGCGCGATCTGCCCGGCAATGAACGGCAGCAGCAACTGCACGCTGATCTTGAGGATGGCGTCGAGGGTCGAGGCGCCTTCGCCGTGGACATTCAGCAGCAGGGTCACCAGCAACGGCGTGAGGAAAATCCCGAACAGGCTGGACGCCGCCGCGCTGCAAATCGCCGCCGGGATGTTGCCCCGCGCCAGGGAAGTAAAGGCAATCGCCGACTGCACCGTGGCGGGCAGCGCGCACAGGTAGAGCATGCCCATGTACAGGTCATTGCCGATCAGCGGCGACAGCAGCGGCTTGAGCGCCAGACCGAGCAACGGAAACAGCACGAAGGTCAGGCTGAACACCAGCAAATGCAGGCGCCAGTGCCCGGCACCGGCAATGATCGACTCGCGGGACAGCTTGGCGCCATGCAGGAAAAACAGCAGCGCAATGGCGATGTTGGTCAGCCAGCCAAAACCGAGCGCGACCTGGCCGCTGACGGGCAGCAGGCTGGCGAGCGTCACTACGCCGATCAGGGTCAGGGTGAAGTTGTCGGGTAACAAACGGGGGCGAGTCATGGGGTTGATCATCCGGGGGTTGCCAGTACATGAAAGTGACTCTAACGTGCCTGATAATTACCGACTAACGCCGATGAGCCAGCTGATGCCGCCTAAAGGACATGACAAGAGTGTTCGACGCAGTATTCCCGGGCTATCCAGCCTGCCACGACCGCTCTACGGCCGTACCGAATCGCTGCCCAATCGCGCACTGACCCGGCGCCACAGCCACCCGTGGGTGCAGCTTTCCTATGCCATTGCGGGCGTGCTCGAAATACAGACCGGCGTCGGGCGTTTCGTGGCCCCGCCAGAGCGTGCCGTGTGGATTCCGGCGGGCATGCCGCACCGGGTGTTCAGTTCGCCGCGCACGGAAATGCGCAGCCTGTACATCGATTGCAGCGTCTCGACGTGGGCGCCGCCGGGCTGTCATGTGCTGGGGGTCAGCGATCTGTTGCGCGAGTTGATCCGTGCCTTCAGCCAGATTCCGGTGGAATACGATCAGAACGGCCCGCACGGTCGACTGGCCCAGGTGATTCTGGATCAGTTGGCCGAGGCGCCACAGATCGACTTGATGCTGCCGCTGCCCCAGGACAGTCGATTGCGGCAAATCGCGCAAAGTCTGGAGTCGCACCCTGAGCAACAGACCACGCTCAGTCACTGGAGCGACCAATTCGGCGTCACCGAGAAAACCCTCAGTCGCCTGTTCCTGCGCGACACCGGCCTGACCTTTCGCGCCTGGCGCCAGCGCTCGCGCCTGCTCGGCGCCCTGACGCCGCTGGAGCAGGGCGAACGAGTGACCGACGTCGCGTTGGCCTGTGGCTACGATTCGACGTCAGCGTTTATCGCTGCCTTCCGCCAGCAATTCGGTGAAACACCAGGGGAGTTTTTTCGCTGAGTCCAGCACCGTACACCTCTGTTGCCTGTCAGTCCGCCATCGCGAGCAAGCTCGCTCCCACAGGGGCCATGGGTATACACAAAACCTGTGCTCGACATAAAAATCTGTGGAGCGAGCTTGCTCGCGATGGCGCCGGGTCAGTCGACACCTGCATTGACTGTCAGGTCGCTATCGCGAGCAGGCTCGCTCCTACAGGGATTTCACATAAATATCCCGGTGTTACTGATCGGACTTGATACTGGTCCAGACCCGGGTACGGACCCGCTCAAGCTTTTGCGGCAGTGGCTGCACGACGTACAGCGTCTTCAATGCCTCGCTGGTCGGTGTCAGGTTCGGGTTGCCGGTGATGTCCTTGTTGATCAGCGCCATCGAGTCCTTGTTGGCATTCGGGTAACCGAGAAAGTCGCTGATCGGCGCGATGACTTTCGGGTCCAGCAGGTGGTTGAGGAATTCGTGGGCCTCGGCGACGTTCTTCGCGCTTTTCGGGATGGCGAAGGTGTCGAACCAGATCGGCGCGCCTTCTTTCGGCAGGCGCCAGTCGACGACCACGCCGTTGCCCGCCTCTTTGGCGCGATTGCCGAATTGATAGAAGCTGCCGGAGTAACCGATGGCCACGCAGATATCGCCGTTGGCGATGTCGGTCATGTACTTGGCGGAGTTGAAATAGGTGACGTAGGGGCGAACCTTGAGCATCAATGCCTTGGCTTTTTCGTAGTCATCGGGGTTCTGGCTGTTCGGATCCAGCCCCAGGTAATGCAGGGCCAGCGGCAGGATCTCCGACGGTGAGTCGAGCATCGCTACGCCACAGGCCTTGAGCTTCTCCATGTTCTCGGGCTTGAACACCAGGTCCCAGCTGTCCACCGGCGCATTCTCGCCCAGCGCCGCCTTGACCTTGGCCGGGTTGAAACCGATCAACACGGTGCCGTACATGTAGGGCACGCCGTACTGGTTGCCCGGGTCGTTCTTGTCCAGCAGCTTGAGCAATGCAGGGTCTTGGTGCGACCAGTTCGGCAACCTGGACTTGTCGAGTTTCTGGAACACGCCCGCCTTGATCTGGGTTTCGATGAACTGGTTCGACGGCACCACCAGGTCGTAGCCCGAGTTGCCGGTCAGCAGCTTGGCTTCCAGGGACTCGTTGGTGTCGAAGGTGTCCCAGGTCACCTTGATCCCGGTGTCCTTGGCGAAATCCTTGGGCACGGACGGCAGGATGTAGTCCGCCCAGTTGTACACCCGCAATTCGCGCTGTTCGGCATGCACCGCGCTGGCCAGCAGCGACAGTCCGCAAACGGTGGCGCCCAGTATGCGTTTCATTGAGTCCATGGATCATTTCCCCAAGTGTGGCGTGAGTTCGATGGTTTTTATGTTCTGTACACGGCAGCAGCCTTGAAAACAGCCAAGGGCAAGGAAGTGAAGCGTCTGGTTGTGGTTTTCACCTTGGGTTGCCGACTCAGCCACCCGCGTCTGATTCTTGCTGACGGCGTCGCCGGTTCACAGCGTGAGGCAGGCCAAAAGGAGATCGAAATGGCCAAAATACATGTCCGCTTTGATCAGCGGTGCGAGGCCTTTCACCGAGGTTAGTCCAAACAGCCGATGCCCGGGCAGCCTCGTTGCTGCCTATTGCGCAACACACCAATAACAAGATCGCGAGGCTTCGATGCGTGCTCCACTCCTGCTTGCCCTGCCCCTGCTCGGCCTGCTCAGTGCCTGTTCCGAACCCTATGAACCGCAACCGCTGGCCAGCAACGGCAGCGCCGCACCCTTGATCGGTAGCGCCGCTGTCGCGCAACCGCTGAACGGTACGATTCCCGCCAACCCCTACATGACCAGCAACGGCAGCAGCTACATGCATTCCGATGGCTACAGCTCCGACACGCACCCGGGGCCCGGTCCGTTGGGCCGGGATGTTCAGGTGAACAGTCGCGATGGCAGCCGCAAGCCCGGCGGCATGTGCCCGATCCATACCTTCGATCAGCAGGGTCGCCTGGTGGTGTTGTGCGCCAACCTGATGCAGTTCGAACTGCAATTGCTCGAACCACGCACCCTCAAGCTGCTGGCCCGCTATCCGCTGCCGCCGCGTCCGTCGACTTTCCACGCGCTGATTACCCTGGACCCGGACAAGATCATGGCCGACACCTCCGGCGCCTATTTCTATGTCGACGAACAGAATCGCGTGGTCATCGCCGATGCCGAGCAGCACATCCAGCGCGTCGTGCATCGTCAGGATGAGTCCGGTGCGTGGTCGTTCGAAGCGGTCGACAACTGGGACCTGAGTGACAAGGTCCCCCACGATTGTGTGAAGCCTGCCAACTGGTTCCCCAAAGGCGAATGCGACCCCGTCACCGGGGTCATGCCCGATCACCGGGGCTTGATCTGGTGGATCACCCGGCGCGGCCGCATCGGCACCCTGAACCCCGACACCGGCAAGGTCCAGGGCATTCAACTGGCCCACGAAGAAATCCAGAACGGCATGTCGGTGGCGGCCGATGGTGTCTACCTGGTGTCCGACCACGCCATGTACCGCTTCGTCGCCGATGCCGAGGGCAAGCCCGTGCAAGGCTGGCGCGAAGTCTATGACCGCGGCACCGGGCGCAAGGTCGGCGCGATCAATCAGGGCAGCGGTACCACCCCGACCCTGCTCGGCGAGCGCTACGTCACCATCACCGACAACAGCGACGGACGCATCAACCTGCTGGTCTACCGTCGCGAGCAGGACTACGCCGGCAATCGCCTGATCTGCAAGCTGCCGGTGTTCGACAACAACGCCTCGGCCACCGACAACTCGGCCATCGGCTGGGGTCGCTCGATCATCCTCGAGAACAACGCCGGCTACACCAGCGCCTTCGCGCAGAAGGACTGGCAGGCCGTGCACGGCGGCATCAGCCGCATCGACATCCGCACCGATGAGTCGGGCTGCGACCGGATCTGGGAATCGAAGGAACGTTCGCCTTCGGTGGTCCCCAAACTCTCGGTGAGCAACGGTCTGCTGTACTTCTACACCTTCGAGCCACAGCCCGACGGCGAGAACGCCTGGTACCTGATGGCGCTGGATTTCGACAGCGGCCAGACCCGATTCAAGGCGCTGAGCGGGGTCGGCCAGGCCTTCGACAACAACTGGTCGCCGATCACACTGGCGCCGGACGGCACGGCCTATGTCGGGACTTTCGGTGGGTTGGTTGCTCTTTGGGACAAGGGGGTGAATGCAACAAACGAGCAACCACGCGTGAGTGCCAGTGGCAGCCAACCCTGAAAAGAGATTCATTGTGGGAGCGAGCCTCCCACAGGGGATCGGGTGCACCTTTGAGACATTGGTCAGCTGTCAGGCCGTCATCGCGAGCAAGCTCGCTCCCACAGGTATCGAGTACATCTGCAAGATTTCGGTCGGCTGGTTGGCCGCCTTCGCGAGCAAGCTCGCTCCCACAGAAGAGCAAAAACAGATCGGCGTACACAGACGCTTCTCACCACTCATCAGGCCGAGCGTTAGCTCGCCTGCAGCTTTTGATCTTGATCCACCCGCCCCCTCGGCAGGCTGAGTGGAGGCGTTTATCCGGGGATTGGCGCGCAGCGCCGTTCGACGCAGTCGAACACATCGCATGTAGGTGCCAGCGAAGCCAACCGGAGGGCGATGCCCCCGGATGAATGCCGGAGCGAAAGAACCCCGAGCCTTGGCGAGGGGCCGTACGTAAGGGGCGAGACCTTTTGGTTCCTTTTGGGGCGTTTGCCAAAAGGGACTCGCCGTAAGGGCGAAACCGCCAGCCGCCGTTACCGCAGCAACGGATATGTACTCAATCAACCAAGAACCTGGTCGGCCCAAAGGCCGCCAAGGTCAAAGAATATCAACCAACACCAACAACCCCCTCCCCATGCATCTGCCGCAACAACACCAACCCACCCTCCAGAAACTCCGAAGCCCCCACCGCCCCCGCCTCGATCGCCAGTCCTTGCAACTGCTCACGCCCGGTCAACTCGGGAAACTCGCCAATTCGCAGCAACAACCGCCACGCCAACGGACTCAATTCAGAAAACCTCACACTCCAGTCCTCGGCGCGACGCACCAGCAACAAGGTCGGCTGAGCAGGCGCCACATCAGGCTGGTAATCCGGCCCCACCCTTTGCACCGGCCAGGCATACGCCAACGGCCAGGCCAGCGGCGACACCCGCAAGGGCCGATCCAGCAGCAACGCGGCATCACCACCCACCAGAAGCTCGGCGTCAGACTGTTGCAACGCCATTTCCACCCACTCGTAATGCGCCAGCTCCACCATGAACGGCGGCCACGGCCCATCACTCAACGCCTGAGGCCCGGCCGCGAGAAACTCGACAAACTCCTGGGCGATCTCACCGAATTTCGGCGTGCGGGCGCGGTAGTCCCGTAGAAAGATCCGCACCAGCGAACGCCAGTGCTCGTCACCCAGAATCTTCACCAACACCGGAAAGGTGCCACTGAGCAGTGAAGACAGGTTGGCGAACACCAGATCGCGATAAACCAGGGCCCGCGCCGGGTCCATTTCGGTGGGGGGGCCGTTGCGTTCAGGGTCGCGCAGGTACAGGCCCATGGTGGTTTGCTGATGCAAAAGACTCGACTTACCCACGGTTCACGCCCTCCTGTTGCAGGCGGCGAATGGTCTGCAATTCCGCCACCAGTTCAGCGAAGACGGGAAAGTTGAAATCCCGCTCCAGCAAGGTCGGTTGCGCACCGAACCGGGCATAAGCCTGGGCCAGCAACGACCACACCGCCGGTTTGACCGAAGCGCCATGGGTGTCGATCTTCAAGGTGTCAGACTCATCGAAATGCCCGGCAATGTGCATCGCCACCACCCGCCCCGAATCGATGCCAGCCAGGAACGCCTGCGGATCGAAGCCGTGGTTGATCGAATTGACGTACACGTTGTTGACGTCCAGCAACAGGTCGCAATCGGCCTCGCGCAGCACGGCATTGGTGAAGGTCACCTCGTCCATGTCCTGTTGAGGCGCGGCATAGTAAGAGACGTTTTCCACCGCCAGGCGTCGCCCGAGAATGTCCTGGGCCTGGCGGATACGCGCGGCGACGTGGTGCACCGCCTCTTCGGTAAAAGGCAACGGCAACAGGTCGTACAGGTGACCGTCATCGCTGCAATAGCTCAAATGCTCGCTGTACAGCGGCACGTTGTAGTGATCGAGAAAACCCCGGACTTCCTGCAAAAAACCAACGTCCAGCGGCGACGGCCCACCGAGGGACAGGGACAGGCCATGACAGGACAATGGATAGCGTTCCGCCAGGGCACGCAATGCCGCGCCGTGGGCACCGCCGATGCCGATCCAGTTTTCCGGTGCGATTTCCAGAAAGTCGAAATCGCCTGCTGGTGCGGCCTGGAGGTCTTTGAGTAAACCGCGACGCAGGCCAAGCCCTGCGCTGGCCTTGGCTACGGGGGGAATGGAGGTCTGCATGGTGTCGATCTCACAAGATGTTCAAGGACGCGAGCCGGTGCCCGCCATGAGACAGAGTTAATCGAAGGGGTGTATCAGGACTGTGTTCGGCTGGGGCCGGAATTAGAGGTCACTGTGTCGAAAAGGGGTCTGGATACAGTGGGATACACGCCCGCTCCCACAGGGTCGTGTACCGGCAGAAAAAACGTTGCTTTCGTCGCGCCAGACCGCGCGGTACAAGGCCCGAACTAAACTTACTGCACACAGGGCCCGCTTGGTGCCCTGTACATACCCACGACCACCGCCCAGTGGCGATCCCCTCGCCAGACAATGCCTCTGGACCGTGATCCTGCTGAAGGAGCACACATGATGGACGAGGCCAGACTCAACGATTTCATGGGCAAACTGGTTAATGACATGGGCGGCGCGGCGATGCTCGCCAACGTCATCCTCGGCGAAGAACTCGGTCTGTACCGGGCGATGGCCGACAGTCAGCCCATCACCCCTGAAACCCTTGCCGAGAAAACCGGCTGCAACACCCGCCTGCTGCGCGAATGGCTCAGTGCCCACGCCGCCTCAGGCTACATGGAACACCAGGACGGCCAGTTCCGCCTGCCCGAAGAGCAGGCCATGGCTTTGGCAAAAGAAGACTCACCGGTTTATGTGGCGGGCGGGATCGGCGTGGTCGCGTCGTTTTTCCATGACAAGGACAAACTGGTCAACGCCATGCGCGGCAACGGCGCCCTGCCCTGGGGCGATCACCATCCGTGCATGTTCAGCGGGACCGAACGCTTCTTCCGCCCCGGCTACAAAGCCCATCTGGTCGCCGAATGGTTGCCGGCCCTCGACGGCGTAGTGGCCAAACTGGAAGCCGGGGCCAAAGTGGCGGACATCGGCTGCGGCCATGGCGCCTCGACGGTGATCATGGCCCAGGCGTTTCCGGATTCGCGCTTCGTCGGTTTCGACTACCACGCGCCGTCCGTTACCGTTGCCACCCAACGGGCCGAAGAAGGGGGTGTATCCAGTCGGGCCAGGTTCTTCCAGGGCACGGCCAAAAGCTACCCCGGCAGCGACTACGACCTGATCTGCTACTTCGATTGCCTGCATGACATGGGCGACCCGGTGGGCGCAGCCAAGCATGCCTATGAGTCGTTGAAGGACGACGGCACGGTGCTGCTGGTCGAGCCCTACGCCAACGACTTGCTCGACGACAACGTCAACCCGATCGGACGCCTGTTCTACGCGGCGTCGACCTTCATCTGCACGCCCAATTCGCTGTCCCAGGAAGTCGGCCTCGGCCTCGGTGCCCAGGCCGGTGAAGCGCGTTTGCGCAAGGTGTTCAGCGAGGCCGGTTTCACCCGTTTCCGGCGGGCCACGGAAACACCGTTCAACCTGATCCTGGAGGCGCGTAAATAAATACTGTCTGCTTTTTGTAGGAGCGAGCTTGCTCGCGATAAACGCGATCACGTCGCGGGGTGTCAGGCTAACAGTGCTATCGTTGACGACCATCGCGAGCAAGCTCGCTCCTACAGGCCTGCACAGCATGTTCGACAATCTGATCCATGAACAGCTCGATCGCCTCCATCAGCTCATGGCGGATCAGCCGTTTGCCGTGCTGACCGGGGCCGGTATCAGCACGCCTTCGGGCATCCCGGATTATCGCGACAGCCAGGGCGTGCGACGGGGCCGGCAGCCGATGATGTACCAGGAGTTTCTCTCGGCCCCGGAGTCCCGGCGACGCTACTGGGCGCGGGCGATGCTCGGCTGGCCGAGGGTGCGCCTGGCGCAGCCGAACGAAGCCCACGACACCCTGGCTCGCTTGCAAGACACGCGACAGATCAGAGGGCTGATCACCCAGAACGTCGACACCCTGCACGACCAGGCCGGCAGCCGTGATGTGATCGAACTCCACGGCAGTCTGCACCGGGTGTTGTGCCTGGATTGCGGCCGGCACAGCGAGCGCGATTCGATCCAGCACTTGATGGAAACACAGAATCCCTACCTGGCCGGCGTCGACGCGGTGCAAGCGCCGGACGGCGACACCTTGCTCGACCCGGCCTTCGAGGCACGCTTCCAGGTCCCGCACTGCCCGCATTGCGCCGGGGAACGGATGAAGCCGGATGTGGTGTTTTTTGGCGAGAACGTCGCACAGGCCACGGCGGCGAAAGCGATGGCCGCCGTCGAACAGGCTGCCGGGCTGTTGGTGGTCGGCTCGTCGCTGATGGCTTATTCGGCGTTTCGCTTGTGCCGGGCGGTGGTGGATCAGGGCAAGCCGTTGATTGCGATCAACCTGGGCAAGACCCGGGCGGACGAGATTCTGGATTTGAAGATCGAGGGGTCGTGCGAGCGGTTGTTGCCAATATTGGCGAAGCTACTTGGCAACTGACGAAACCCGATCCCTGTGGGAGCGAGCTTGCTCGCGATGACGGTGGATCAGCCAATAAACTGTCTGGATGTGCTGGCCTCATCGCGAGCAAGCTCGCTCCCACAAGGTCCCCCATACAACTCACGAAAATCGCTGCCCAAGGTTTTCCTCTTTCAGCACATCAAACATCGCCTGCGCCGCCGCCGACAGCTCGCCCCCCGGCAACGTCAACACCCCCAGCGCCCGCTCCACCACCGGGTCGCGCAAGGTGATGCAACGCGCCCCCAGTTCACGCATCTGCCCCGCGCACAAGGCCGGCACCGCGCTCACGCCCAGGCCACTGGCGACCATGCGCCCGACCGTCGCCAGTTGATGGCTTTCAAATTCCACCGGCAGCTTCATGCCGCGGGCCTGCAGATGCTCTTCAAGCATTACTCGCACAGTGGACGGACGCTGCAAGGTAATGAACGGCTCCTTGAGCAGGGTCTGCCAGTCGATGTCATCGAGTTCGGCCAGTGCCGAATCCAGAGGCACCACCGCGACGAAACGGTCGATGTACAACGGCGTGAATTGCAGCGACGAACTCTGGGTCGGTTCAAAGGCCACTCCCAGCTCCACCTGGCGGTCACGGACCATTTCCAGCACCTGCTCGTTGATCACGTCATTGACCGTGACGTTGACATTCGGATAACGGGCGCGGAAGGTCTTGAGGATCGGCGGCAGCAGGTTGCCGGCGAACGACGGCATCGCCGCCAGGGTCACGCGACCGCGCTGCAGGGTGAAGCGTTGACGCAGTTCATCCTCGGCATTGTCCCAGTCGGCGATCAACCGGCGCGCCAGCGGCACCAGGGATTCGCCTTCGGCGGTGAGCGCCACGTTACGCGTGTTGCGGGTGAACAAGCGCCCGCCCAGGCCCTCCTCCAGCGCTTTGATGGTCAGGCTCAGGGCCGATTGCGACAGGTGCAGGCGCTCGCAGGCCACGGCAAAGCTCAGGCTCTGGGCCACGGCCAGAAAGGCGCGGATCTGCTTGACGGTCATGGGGCAACGCTCCGGTTGTAAGCTACAGGTTCTAAGCTGCAAGAGACTGCGCAGCACATTATTGAGCTTTATCAATCAATCCGCTCTAAAAAACAACTTAACAAATGAATCTGGCAGCGAGACACTCCATCCCATTCGGCTAGCCAGCCGCCCACAAAGAATAAAAGAGGTGCATATGGCAGGTTTCGACAAGCGCGTGAGTTCCTACGAGGAAGCTCTGGCAGGTCTTGAAGACGGCATGACCGTGATCGCCGGCGGCTTCGGCCTGTGCGGGATCCCGGAAAACCTGATCAACGAGATCAAGCGTAAGGGCACCCGCGATCTCACCGTGGTTTCCAACAACTGCGGCGTCGACGGTTTCGGCCTTGGCGTACTGCTGACCGACCGCCAGATCAGCAAAGTGGTCGCGTCCTACGTCGGCGAAAACAAGCTGTTCGAAGAGCAGCTGCTCAAGGGCGAAATCGAAGTCACCCTGACCCCGCAAGGCACTCTCGCTGAAAAAATGCGCGCAGGCGGTGCCGGCATCCCGGCGTTCTTCACCGCCACCGGCGTTGGCACGCCTGTCGCCGACGGCAAGGAAGTCCGCGAATTCCATGGTCGCAAGTACCTGATGGAAGAATCCATCACCGGCGACTTCGCCATCGTCAAAGGCTGGAAAGCCGACCATTTCGGTAACGTGATCTATCGCCACACCGCTCAGAACTTCAACCCGCTGGCGGCCACCGCCGGCAAGATCACCGTGGTCGAAGTCGAAGAAATCGTCGAACCCGGCGAGCTGGACCCGGCGCAGATCCACACCCCTGGCATCTACGTCGACCGGATCATCTGCGGCACGTTCGAGAAGCGCATCGAACAGCGCACCGTGCGTAAGTGATCCCCTGCCCCCGGACCGAATGAAGGAATAAAAACAATGGCACTTTCCCGCGAACAAATGGCTCAACGCGTCGCCCGCGAAATGCAGGACGGCTTCTACGTGAACCTGGGCATCGGCATTCCGACCCTGGTCGCCAACTACATCCCTGAAGGCATGGAAGTCATGCTGCAGTCGGAAAACGGCTTGCTGGGCATGGGTCCTTTTCCTACTGAAGACACCATCGATGCCGACATGATCAACGCCGGCAAGCAAACCGTGACCGCACGTATCGGTGCTTCGATCTTTTCCTCGGCCGAGTCCTTCGCGATGATCCGCGGTGGTCATGTCGACCTGACCGTGCTGGGCGCCTTTGAAGTGGACGTGCAAGGCAACATCGCCTCGTGGATGATCCCCGGCAAACTGGTCAAGGGTATGGGCGGCGCGATGGACCTGGTCGCCGGTGCAGACAACATCATCGTCATCATGACCCACGCATCCAAGGATGGTGAATCCAAGCTGCTGCCCCAATGCAGCCTGCCGCTGACCGGCGCCGGGTGCATCAAGCGTGTACTGACCGACCTGGCCTACCTGGAAATCGAAAACGGCGCGTTCATCCTGAAAGAACGTGCGCCGGGCGTCAGCGTCGAAGAGATCGTCGCCAAGACCGCAGGTAAACTGATCGTGCCGGACCACGTACCGGAAATGCAGTTCGCTGCCCAGTGAGGAATCATTCCATGCAAGAAGTCGTCATTGTTGCCGCCACGCGCACCGCGATCGGCAGTTTCCAGGGTTCGCTGGCCAATGTGTCCGCCGTCGACCTGGGCGCTGCGGTGATCCGCCAGCTGCTGGCACAAACCGGCCTGGATCCTGCGCAAGTCGATGAAGTGATCATGGGCCAGGTGCTGACCGCCGGCGCCGGGCAAAACCCTGCGCGCCAGGCCGCAATCAAGGCCGGCCTGCCCTTCGCCGTGCCGGCCTTGACCCTGAACAAGGTCTGCGGCTCCGGTCTCAAGGCCCTGCACCTGGGTGCCCAGGCGATTCGCTGCGGTGATGCCGAGGTCATCATCGCCGGTGGCCAGGAAAACATGAGCCTGGCCAACTACGTCATGCCCGGTGCCCGCACCGGCCTGCGCATGGGCCACGCGCAAATCGTCGACACCATGATCAGCGATGGCCTGTGGGACGCGTTCAACGATTACCACATGGGTATCACCGCCGAGAATCTGGCCGAGAAATACAGCCTGAGCCGCGAGCAGCAGGACGCGTTCGCCGCCGCCTCGCAACAGAAAGCCGTGGCCGCCATCGAAGCCGGGCGCTTCGTCGATGAAATCACGCCGATCCTGATCCCGCAGCGCAAGGGCGATCCGCTGTCCTTCGCCACCGACGAGCAGCCACGGGCCGGCACCACCGCCGAATCCCTGGGCAAACTCAAAGCCGCCTTCAAGAAGGACGGTTCGGTGACCGCCGGTAACGCTTCGTCGCTGAACGACGGTGCCGCGGCCGTGATCCTGATGAGCGCCGAAAAGGCCAAGGCCCTGGGCCTGCCAGTCCTTGCAAAAATCGCCGCCTACGCCAACGCAGGCGTCGACCCGGCGATCATGGGCATCGGCCCGGTGTCGGCCACCCGCCGCTGCCTGGACAAGGCCGGCTGGTCCATCGACCAGCTGGACCTGATCGAAGCCAACGAAGCCTTCGCCGCGCAATCGCTGGCCGTGGCCAAGGACCTGGAATGGGACTTGAACAAGGTCAACGTCAACGGCGGCGCCATCGCCCTGGGTCACCCGATCGGTGCCTCGGGTTGCCGCGTGCTGGTGACCCTGCTGCATGAAATGCTCAAGCGTGACGCCAGGAAAGGCCTCGCCACCCTGTGTATCGGTGGTGGTCAGGGCGTGGCACTGGCGCTCGAACGGGCTTAAGCCAACAGCGTTCAACAGACGGCGCGGGGACCCACGAAGATCCGTGACCGCCTGGAAAAACACCCGGTGCGATGCAAGTCGCACCGGGTTCTTTTTTGCCTGCGTTTTATTCAGATGGACCGCGTTATCGTTCATCGCGAGCAAGCTCGCTCCCACAGGTTTTTGTACTGTTCACAAAATGGAGCCACACCGCCAAACACTGTGGGAGCGAGCTTGCTCGCGATGAGGCCCGGATCATCGTAAAGTTTACGGCGCCACGCCCAACAACTGTTGACGCAACTCGGGGTTGCCGGTACGCGGATCGAGCCAGATGGCAAAAAACGCCTTGGCGAATTGCAGGTCCTTCACATCACGCAACAGCTGCTGGCCGAGAAAAAACCGCACGCCCTGCCCCGGCAGATAGACACCGGTCAGCCGCGTGCCGGCCTGTACGTCGACGAACGACTGTTGCATCTGCACGTGCCAGGACGCCAGTTGCTCGGCACTGACCGAGGTGCCGGCGAGTCGCTTGATTTCCCTGACGCTGGCATTCACCAGGTCATCACGGGAAATGCTGCGCTGGTAGATCAGCTCCAGGGCGAACGGCTGATCGCTCGCCAGGGGTCGCGAAGTACTCCAGAGCCGTGCGCTGTAGACATCGAAGCCGTACTTGCGAAACTCACCACTGCCGAGGATTTGCGCACCGGGCAGCGAGTCCTGCCAATTGGCCAGGGCCTGGCAGCTCAGCAAGACAAGCAGCCACAGACCATGGCGCAGGAGTGAACGTTGGCGTTTCAAGGTGAGCTGTCCTCATCGTGGGATGCCTTGATAAAACGTTTGCGCAAAAGAGCCTTTCGTAGAACTCGAGAAAATCTCTATTTTGTATACAAAACTTACATGCACATAAAGCAATCTACCCGCTGCAATGTTACCGTTGCCACCTCACAAGGTCGGAGACGTGCGCGTGTTGATCCTCAAACTGCTGGTGATCCCAGGCTTCCTGCTGCTGATTTCCCTGGCTGGCAAACGCTGGGGGCCGAGCGTGGCCGGTTGGTTGTCGGGGTTGCCGGTGGTGGTCGGGCCGATCCTGTTGTTCCTCGCCCTCGAACAAGGCCAGTCGTTCGCTGCGCAATCGGCCACCGCCGCGCTGTCAGCCATGTTCGCGATGATTGCGTTTTGCGTGAGCTACGCCCAGGTCGCACAACGGGCCGGATGGCCGCTGGCGCTGTTGATCTCGCTGTCGGTCTGGGCACTGGTGGCGGTTGTCCTGTCGTTGATCCCGGCCTCCCTGGTGTTTTCGGTGTGCGCCGCCGCCACCGCGCTGCTCGCCGCACCGTACCTGTTCCCCACTGTGCAACCCGTGCTCAGTGGCCCGGCGCCGAAATCCGACAAGCTCCTGTTGCGCATGGTGGCCGGTGCATTGCTCACCCTGGTGGTGACACTGCTGGCCAGCACCGTCGGTGACCGCTGGAGCGGCCTGCTGGCAGTGTTCCCCGTATTGGGCAGCGTGATGGCGGTGTTCTCCCAGCAAACCCGTGGCCCGGCCTTTACCGCCGCGCTGCTGCGCGCCACCGCCACCGGCATGTACTCGTTCGCCGCCTTCTGCCTGGTGTTGGCCCTGGCCCTGCCGACGATGGGAATGAACGCTTTTGTGCTGGGCGTCGCGGTGTCGGTGGCCATGTTGGGCGTGACCAAACGCCTTCTGGCGCGGCCAGCCGGCCCGGCGAATGACACTCAAAGAGCAGCCATCAAACGCTAAGCTGCCTCAGCTCATCGAGCGGCCCTGAGCATAGGTGGGTGTTCAGCCAAGGTGACCGCTGGGTAGAGCACACTGGAATGCATCGCAACCTCCATGGGATGATCGCGCCCCACCGCGCGCCCATCCCTGGAGATTCCGATGTCATTGTTGAGTAAAAAAGCCCTTGTACTGCTGCTGGCAGCCGCTACCGGCCTTGGGGCTTTGAATGCGCAGGCCGCCAAGGCCACTTCCAGCGATGCGCCCGCCCATAAAGTCTCCATGCTCGGCAGCAAGTTCACCTTCAACCTGCCCAAGGGTTTCGTCGCCAACCCGCTGCCGGCCAGCCCGGACGGTGCCAGCGGCACCCTCTACAGCAATGAAACCACCAAGACCGTGGTGATCGCCGCTGAAAACACTCTACCCAACGGTATCAGCGTCAAGGACAACGACGGCGGGTTCCTCGACGGCACCGTGGCCGATTTCGATGCGGCGCAACATAAATCCCTGCCCGACTACAACAAGCTCAGCGAGAAAGCCCTGACCCAAAAAACCGGGCTGGGCCTGCGCCAGATCGACGGCACCGCCACGCAGGGCGGTGGCATGACCCTCACCACCACGCTGATGGCCGCATCCGACACTCGCATGGCGGTAATCCAGGTGATTTCCCGCCCCGGCGACATGGCGGCCCACGAAACCCTGGTCAAGCAGATCGTCAGCGGAAAATGAATGTCAGGGGTTGAGACGCTGCAACCAGGCGCTCAAGTCCTGTATCTCGTCGGCGCTGATGCTGTGACCGACACCTGGGTAGCCGTGGAACTCGGGTTCGAGTGACACGCTCTGCAGCAGGCTGTTGGCTTCAGTACCGTCGCTGTAGGGAAGGCGTTTGTCCTGCTCGCCATGCCCGATGAAAATAGCCAGCGACTGGCGTTTTTCATCCGGCTGGAGCTCGGACTTGAGCACCGGCAGAATCCGTCCGCTCAGCGCAGCGATCCCGCCTAGCGCCTCGGGATGCCGCAGGCCTGTTTCGTAGGTCATGATCGCGCCCTGGCTGAAGCCGACCAGGAACACCTTCTCCGGTTCGGTGTGATATTTCTTCGTGGCCTGTGCGACGAAATCCAGCAACAACTGGCCGCTGGACTTCAGATCATCGGTCTCGCCGTTGTAGGCCCCTTCGCCCTTCTTGCGAAACCACTGATAGCTGCCCGTCTCCATCACCAAGGGTGCCCGCACCGACAGGTAGGTGTAGGACGCGGGCAAGTCATCCTTGATGCCGAACAGGTCCTGCTCGTTACTGCCGTAACCGTGGAGGAAAATCACCAGGGGTTGATGGTTCGAATCGGCGCTGGCCTGCTCCAGATACTTGAGCGGCAAGTCGGTTTGCAGCGGGGTTTGGGCGTGGACAGCGGTGGATACCAGGAGCGTGAGCAGCGCGAGAATCTTCAACATGGGTCTTCCTTCACTGAATGCAGGATTCGCGCAAGAGCCTAACACTGTGCAGTAGACAGGAACATCTCAGGCGTGGCCGATGCCGCCTTCGCGAGCAAGCCCGCTCCCACAGGGAACGCGTAAACCCTGTGGGAGCGAGCTTGCTCGCGAAGAGGCCCGAACAGACAGCAAAAATCTCCCGGTCAGTCGTTGATCAACTTGCCCACCCGAATCGGCTCGCGCCCGGCGACCTTCGCCTGCCAGCTGCCTGGCTGGGTGTAGCGCCCACGGTCGATGGCGAACAGCACACCGCTGGTGCCGGCCTGCACGGTGGTGACCTTGTCGTTCAACGGGTCGACCACCTCGAACAGTGCATCGCCCTTCTCCACCCACTCCCCGGCCTCGCGCAGGAAGCTGACCACGCCGTGATGCGGGGCGAACAGGTATTGGGTGCCTTCGAATGGCATGCCTTCACAGCATTCGGCCGGTGCCGCCGGCCAGGTGCCGGAGATGAATCCCTGCTCGGCGAGGAACCCGAGAATGGCTTCGCAATTGGCTTGGGCCTGATTGACGCGGGTGTCTCCCATGCTGCCCAGTTCCAGGGTGGTCGCCAGGTTGGCCGGTGGAATCGCTGCCGCCGGGAACGCCCTGGCCAGGCGCAACCATGGCGAAGAACAGGATTCATCGAACGAGCTGCCGCCGGAGTCTTCACACAACAACGCCACACCGGCCTGCAAACGCGCCGCCAGGGATTGCCACTGCGGCCAGTGCTGCGGCAACGCGTAGATGTGGATCGCCGCATCGAAATCGCAATGCAGGTCGAGGGTGATGTCGGCGTCACAGGCATGGCGCAGCAACAGGCGGTGCATGGCTTCCAGCTGCGATGCCGCTGCCGGCAAGCTGTCGAGGACCTGGCCCATGGTCTGGCGAATCAACGCAATGTTGGCCTGGGCATCGCTGCCGAGACGATCACCGATCAACGCGGCCACCGGCGCACTGAGTTCGACGAACGAGCGGTTGAAATTCTTGCCGCTGCCGAGCTCGAAACGCCCCATGTGGCTGCCTTGCAAGTGCTGGTCGAGGCCAATGGGATTGGCCACCGGCACCAGTTCGATCACACCCTTCAATTGTCCCTGTTGTTCAAGTTCGGTCAGGCGCTTCTTCAACTCCCAGGCCGTGCGCATGCCCGGCAATTCGTCGGCGTGCAGGCTGGCCTGGATGTACACCTTGCGCGTGCCCGCACCATAACGAAACACGCTGAGGGTACGCTCGCTGCCCAGGTGGCTCCAGGGCAGTTTGTGGTCGATGCGTTGCATATAAACTCCTGAAAACAGAGAAACCTGTGGGAGCGAGCTTGCTCGCGATGGCGTTCATTCAGTCGAAGCCATTTTGCCTGACCCACCGCTATCGCGAGCAAGCTCGCTCCCACAGGTATCTTCTTCGCTGAAAAAATTGCACAAAAAAAGTGGCAGCCGCGTCAACGGCTACCACTTTCTTGAACGGCTCGCTTACTCGCCGTAAACGTCAAACTTGAAGTACTTGTCCTGCACTTGCTTGTACTTGCCGTTGGCGCGGATTTCGGTGATGGCGGTGTTGAACTTGTCCGCCAGTTCCTTATCGCCCTTGCGCACGGCAATGCCTGCGCCGCCGCCGAAGTATTTCGGATCGTTGTACTCAGGGCCGACGAAGGCAAAACCTTTACCGGCGTCGGTTTTCAGGAAACCGTCGTCCAGGTTGACCGAGTCGGCCAGCAGCGCGTCAATGCGGCCGGAGACCATGTCCAGGTTGGCTTCCTGCTGGGAGCCGTAGCGCACCAGGACAATCCCCGCCGGCTGCAGCACTTCAGTGGCGAAGCGGTCGTGGGTACTGGCGCGCAGCACACCGACTTTCTTGCCCTTGAGTTCGGTCAGCGGGTCCTTGACGTCGCTGCCTTCCTTCATCACGAAGCGCGCCGGGGTGTGGTAGTACTTGATGGTGAAATCGACGTTCTTCTTGCGGTCGTCAGTGATGGTCATGGACGACAGGATGGCGTCGATTTTCTTGACCTTCAGCGCTGGGATCAGGCCGTCGAACTCTTGTTCGACCCAGGTGCACTTGGCTTTCATCTGCTCGCACAGCGCATCGCCGATATCCACGTCGAAACCGGTGAGTTTGCCGTCAGGGGTTTTCATCGAGAATGGCGGGTAGCCGGCTTCGATACCGATGCGAATCGGCTTGGCGTCTTCGGCCACGGCGGTCAGGGACAACATCGACAGTGCCAGGGCACCGAACATCACTAGCTTCTTCATTTATAACTCCTGTGTGCGGAGACTTTTATTGGCAGCTTCGATTGGCAGCGTTCGGTCATCGCTTCGTGAGCGGAAACCGAAGTGGCCGGCAGTCTAGAGCGGCTACAGGAGGGTAAATTACGCCAAGGCGACAAATATTTATAGAAAAGTGGCACCCGGAGAGAGGCATCGAGGTGAACGCGCCATGACGGTGCAAAGTCTGTCAGACATACCGCGTTTTCAGAGCAAACCTACAGGTTTTCCGACTCCATCCGACAGAATGCGACGACTGGCGATGCCCGGTGTTTTGCGGCACATTGAGCGCCCTTGCGTCCCATCGAGAGTAGCGTGATGCCCACGTTGAACCTGATCCAGCACCACTGCGCCGAAGGTCCGGGCGCCATCGCCATCTGGGCCGAATCCCGAGGGCTGACGCTGAAGGTGTTTCGCGCCGACCTCGGCCAATTGCCGCCCGTCAGCGCCGAACCCGTGATCCTGTTGGGCGGGCCTTATGAATCCGATGCCGGCCCGGCCTGGCTGGAAGCCGAACGGCAATGGCTCAGAGGCACGCTGGATCAGGACGCGGCCGTGTTCGCCATATGCCTGGGGGCACAGTTGCTGGCGCTGAGCCTGGGCGGGAATGTACGGCGGATGGACCGGACCGAAACCGGATGGACCACCGTGACCTTTATCGATGGGAAAACGCTGAAGGTGCTGGAGTGGCACGAAGACGCCATCGACCTGCCGCCTGCCGCGCAGCTGTTGGCCAGCAGCGTGCACTGTGTGCAGCAGATGTACCGAGCCGGGCCGGCGCGGCTGGGTCTGCAGTTTCATCCGGAGTGGAACGCCGAGTCGGTGACCATGCTCAATGCGCATTTTGGCGATGAGTCGCCGTTGCCCCGAGGGCCGCAGGACAATGCGGCCTACGCCGATGTGCTGGCGTGGTTGCAGGCGACACTGGATGAGTGGTGGGCGGCCGCTTCCTTTCGCTGAAATACATACCTGTGGCGAGGGGGCTTGCCCCCGTCGGGTTGCGCAGCAACCCCAGAATCTCTGAAATAGTCGAGAATGTCGGGAGCGCTTCGCACTCCAACGGGGGCAAGCCCCCTCGCCACAATGATCAATGGTGTCTGGATATCAGCATTCACAACCGATCACAGCATTCACCGGCCGCTGCACCCCGACACTCAACTCAAACCCTTCATCGAGCCACCCTGTCACTCCGCCGATCATCTCCTTGACCGGATAACCCAGGGCCGCCAGTTTCACCGCCGCCTTGTTGGCGCCGTTGCAGTGAGGCCCGGCGCAATAGACCACAAACAGGCTGTTTTTCGGATAACCCGCCAAACCTTCGGCGCTCAGCAAGCGCCCGGGAATGTTGATCGCTCCCGGTACATGCCCGCGCTCGAACGCCAGCGGCCCCCGAACATCCACCAGAATGAAATCGACTTCGCCTGCCTGCTGGCTGCCGTAGACGTCTGAACAATCGGTTTCGAACGTCAGACGGTTACTGAAATGCATCAGGGCGATGGCCGATGGGGCGGCGGGAATTTCGCGAACCAGGCTGGTCATGGGCTGTACTCCAAAGAGGTGGTGGGTGTGGAAAGACTTTATCCGCCAGCGACTTGCGGCTACAGTGGCGTACAAGACACTCACCGGGAATTTTCCGCCAAATGCAACCCGCCCCAGGATTGGTCGCGATTCTGGCCTACGACGGCCTGTGCACGTTCGAGTTCGGCATTGCCGTGGAGATCTTCGGCCTGCCACGACCTGAATTCGATTTTCCGTGGTACGAGCATCGTATCGTCGCGGTCGATCAAGGTCCGATGCGGGCCATGGGCGGCATCCAGGTACTGGCCGATGGCGGCATGGAGTTGCTCGCCGATGCCCGCACCATCATCATCCCCGGTTGGCGCGACCGCAGCGCCACGGTGCCAGCAGAACTGATCGCTGCTTTGCGCCAGGCCCATGCCCGGGGGGCGCGGTTGCTGTCGATCTGCTCCGGTGTTTTCGTCCTCGCCGCCACCGGGTTGCTCGACGGGCACGGTGCGACCACGCACTGGCGCTATACCTCGGAACTGGCCGAGCGGTTTCCCGGCATCCTCGTGGACCCGGACGTGCTGTATGTCGATTCCGGCCAATTGATCACCTCCGCCGGCAGCGCAGCAGGCATCGATGCCTGCCTGCACCTGGTGGCGCGGGATTTCGGCACCCAGGTGGCCAACTCCGTGGCGCGGCGCCTGGTCATGTCGCCGCAACGCAGCGGTGGTCAGGCGCAATTCATTCCGACGCCGGTCAGTCCTGCACCGCGCAGCGATCTTTCCCGCGTCATGCAGTGGGCACGTGAGCGTTTGCACGAGCCGCTGGAGGTGCGCGACCTGGCCAGCGAAGCCGCCATGAGCGAACGCACCTTCCTGCGCCGCTTCACCGAAGCCAGCGGCCAGTCACCGAAAACCTGGTTGCAGCACGAACGTCTGGGCCGCGCCCGTGAACTGCTGGAAAGCAGCGACCAGAACACCGAGCAGATTGCCGAACGCTGTGGTTATCGCTCGGTGGAAAGTTTCCGGGTGGCGTTTCGAACGGTGGTTGGCGTGCCACCTTCGGTGTATCGGGAGCGGTTTGGGCGTGGGGGTAACACTTTACCTTCGGTTGACCTTCAAGGCCCAATCGCGAGCAGGCTCGCTCCCACACCGATGGTGTGAACACTGAAGATCCACTGTGGGAGCGGGCTTGCTCGCGAAGGCGTCAGCCCGGTCAACGACTGATCAAGGCTTTCGCAGCAGATAGGTATCCATGATCCAGCCATTGGCCAACCGCGCCGCCTTGCGCACCCGTTCGATTTCATCCGCGACATCCTTGAGCTTGCCGCTGATCAGGATTTCATCCGGCGTCCCCAGATAGGCCCCCCAGTAAATCTCGGTGTCCTGATCCACCACCTGATGGAAAGCATCCTGGGCATCGAGCATCACCACCAGGCTGTCGGCATCGCTCACCTGCCCTGCCGCCAGGCGTCGGCCGGTGGTGATTTCAACGGAGCGGCCAATCTGGTTGAGCGGCACCTTGTGTTGTGCCGCCAATGCCTGGACGCTGGTAATCCCGGGAATCACCTCGAACTCGAACCCACAGGCGCCCGAGGCCTGGATCGCCTGAAGGATACGGATGGTGCTGTCGTACAGCGCAGGGTCGCCCCACACCAGAAAACCACCACACTGGCTGTCGGACAGTTCTTCATTGATCAGCCGTTCGAAGGTCTGTTGTTTGGCCAGGTTCAAGTCGTCGACACTGGTCTTGTAGTCCACCTCACCGCGCTCACGCTCGGGGCTGTGGGCTTCGACAAAACGGTAGTCGTGGCCGGTGATGTAACGCTCGCAGATTTCGCGGCGCAGATCGATGAGTTTGTCTTTGCTCTGGCCCTTGTCCATGAGAAAAAAAACATCGACCTGATTCAGCGCCTTCACGGCCTGCATCGTGATGTAGTCGGGGTTGCCGGCACCGATCCCGATGACCAGGAGTTTTTTCATCACAACAGCTCCTCGGGATCGATGCCCGGAAAGCGCAGCCGCCAGCGGTCATGGAACCTCAACTCGATGGTCGACAGGGGCTCGACGTCGATCAGGTTGGACGCGCCCCCCTGCAACACTTGCGTCAGCGCGGCGCGGATGACAAAGGGATGAGTAACGGCAACGATGTGCCCTGGCGTCGATTGCAAGGTTGTCAGCCAGGCGCCCACCCGCTCGCCCAGTTGCACCAGCGACTCACCACCGTGGGGGGCCGAAGCCGGGTCGTCCAGCCAATGCTGGAGCGTCTGGGCTTCGGTTTTTTGCAGATCGCCGATGCGCTCACCCCCCCAACGCCCGAAATCGCAGTCCTTCAAGGCGTCGACAATCTGCGGCGCACTGCCAAACAGTCCAGCGGTTTGCCGGGTGCGCAACTCCGGACCACAGACAAGGCGTGGAGCGCCCTTGAACTGATTGCGACGGGAAAGCCTGAGCGCTTGCCAATCCATCTCCAGAGGCTCGTCCAGAGGAAAGCGCGCCAATTTCTGTGCGACGGTTCGAGCGTGGCAAATCAGGGTTAAACGGGTTGCCTGCACCAGCAATCACTCCAGGGATGGAAAGGAACGACGGCGTCAGGTGACCGCCATCGCGCAATTGTGCCGCAAGAAAGCAGGCCCGGGTGGTGTTTAATTTTCCTGTTTGAAACGGATTCCTTCAGTCATTTCCTGCAAGACTTTCTGTCATGGCTGACCGCAATGCAGGCAATCGCCTACAAGACTTTACGACATCGGCGTAGCCCCGTAGTACAGGCACTTCGCATCTTTTTCGGGCACGAGCAGACCACGCGAAAATTCACTAGACAGGCAGTACGCGATGATTAAATACTCCTTTCAACGGATTGTTAAAACACGTGCCACACTCATCCAGCAGGAGCCCGGATGCCTTTACTCGAACACCCGATCAACGCGCCTGGCCAGGCACCACCTCCGACCGAACCGCCTGCTCCTCGTTTAATGCGGTCCATCCCAAGAAACATCCGATAAGAAAAAGCGTGGCGCCTGACAACGTTCAGATGACCACCGATTTAATGTGTGGAAAAACCGACAGTGATAGTCAGGTTCGGCTCAAGCCGCCGAATCGTTTGATACAGGAGTGTCTCCATGCTGGTCTTGCGTCCAGTCGAGTTGGCCGACCTGCCCCAGTTGCAGAGGCTGGCCCGTGAAAGCCTCGTGGGCGTCACGTCCCTGCCCGACGATAGCGAACGGTTGCGCGGAAAAATCCTCGATTCCTGTGCCTCGTTCGAAAAGGACGTGCAGGCTCATGGCCCGGAAAACTATTTCTTTGTACTCGAAGACCTGACGACACGGCACCTGGCCGGCTGCTCGGAAATCCTCGCCACGGCGGGTTACAACGAGCCGTTCTACAGCCTGCGCAACCGGCACTTCACCAGTGCCTCGCGGGAACTGAACATCGAGCACGGTGTACCGGCCCTGTCGTTGTGTCACGACCTCAGTGGTCACACCTTGCTGCGGGGCTTCCATATCGATGCCGCGCGAGTGCGCAGCGCGCATTCCGAACTGCTGTCGCGGGCGCGCCTGTTGTTCATCGCCGCTCACGCCCGGCGTTTTTCCGAAACGGTGATCACCGAGATCGTCGGCTACAGCAGTGATGAAGGCCACTCGCCATTTTGGGACGCCGTGGGCAAGCATTTCTTCGACTTGCCCTACGTCGAGGCCGAACGGCTTTGCGGTCTGCAGAGCCGCACCTTTCTCGCCGAGCTGATGCCGCAGTATCCGATCTACGTGCCCATGCTGCCCCAGGCGGCACAGGACTGCATCGGCAGCATCCACCCCGATGGCCAGGAAGCCTTCGATATCCTCGAACGGGAAGGCTTCGAAACCAACAGTTACATCGATCTGTTCGATGGAGGCCCGACGCTCTATGCGCG
Source organism: Pseudomonas sp. PDM30 (assembly GCF_019218985.1). NCBI lineage: Bacteria > Pseudomonadati > Pseudomonadota > Gammaproteobacteria > Pseudomonadales > Pseudomonadaceae > Pseudomonas > Pseudomonas sp. PDM30. Next base: position 365,987 of record NZ_JAHUWM010000006.1, on the reverse strand, counting down.
TACCTCGGGTATTCGCTCCATCGCCCACAGCCAGTGCGGCATAACGCAGCCTGGCCCGGTGATCGACACCCGCGGCAGCTTTCTGGTGAGCAACGAGTCCTTGAAGGATTACCGAGCCATCGTCGCCGATCTTGATTACATCCCCGGACAACCCGTGACCCTTGACGCAGCCATGTGCACGGCGCTGAAGGTGACCGAGGGCAGCCCCGTCAGGCTGGTAGCCCTGTGAACACCCGCCAGATTCAACGCCCGAGCACCCGCGCACAAGGAACCGCCCCATGATTGTCCGTCCGGTCCAGATCACCGACCTGCCCGCCTTGTTCACGCTGGTGCGGCAGGCCATTCCGGGGCTTACCAGCCTGCCGGCCGATGAAGAACGCCTGGCCTACCGGATTCGCTGGGCCCAGCGCACCTTCGCCGGACAGGTCGACCGGGCCGATGCCGATTACCTGTTCGTGCTCGAGGATGACGAGCAGCAAGTGGTGGGCGTCAGCGCCCTGACGGGGGGCGTCGGTCTGCGCGAGCCCTGGTACAACTACCGGGTCGGACTGACGGTCAGCGCTTCCGCGGACCTGGGTATCCAGCGCCAGATCCAGACCCTGTTCCTGAGCAATGAATTGACCGGGCAATCGGAAGTCTGCTCGTTGTACCTGCGCCCCGATCAGCGCCAGGGCAGCAACGGCCGTTTGCTTTCCCTCGGGCGTTTGTTGTTCGTGGCCGAGTTTACCCAGCTGTTCGGCAACCGGCTCATCGCCGAATTACGCGGCAGTGCCGACGAACGAGGCGGCTCGCCGTTCTGGGACAGCCTCGGCCGGCACTTTTTCAAGATGGATTTCAGCCACGCCGATCACTTGTCCGGGCTGGGCAACAAATCGTTCATCGCCGAACTGATGCCGCGCCAGCCGCTGTACACCTGCCTGCTCACCGAACAGGCCCAGGCGGTGATCGGCAAGGCCCACCCCAATACCGAGCCGGCCCTGAAAATCCTCAGCGCCGAAGGCTTTGCCCACCAGGGTTACATCGATATCTTCGACGGCGGGCCGGTCATCGAAGCCCCGGTTTCCGGGATCCGCACCGTGCGCGACAGCCGACCGCTGTCACTGGCCATCGGCTCGCCGGACGATAAAGCGCCCCTCTGGCTGATTCACAACCGCCGCCGGGAAAACTGTCGCATTACCTGCGCCCCGGCCCGACAGGTGGGCAACAGCCTGGTGGTTGATCGCCTGACCGCCAAGCGCTTGCAACTGCAACCCGGAGACTCGGTGCGCGCCGTGCCGCTGCTTGACCAGCGGCAACAGGCCGTGGCGGCGTGACCTATCAGTTCCATCGCGGCGATGTCAATCGGCCTGACCCAGCAAATTCGTCATCATTCTCCCCTTGCGCGCGTGATAGCCTTTTATTTCTTCGGCGTTGACACTTTTGCTCAAGCCCTTCCATTCCATTGGTGGAACTCATATGTCCAGGCTTTCCCATCAAGATTTGCGCCGCAATTTTCGCCAACTGTTCGCCTCCAACACCTGCTACCACACGGCCTCGGTTTTCGACCCGATGTCGGCCCGCATCGCCGCCGACCTGGGCTTCGAAGTCGGGATCCTCGGGGGTTCGGTCGCATCGCTGCAAGTGCTGGGCGCCCCTGACTTTGCCCTGATCACCCTCAGCGAATTCGCTGAACAGGCCACTCGCATCGGCCGTGTCGCCCAGTTGCCGGTGATTGCCGACGCCGACCACGGCTACGGCAACGCGCTCAACGTCATGCGCACCATCGTCGAACTCGAACGTGCGGGCGTGGCTGCGCTGACCATCGAAGACACCCTGCTGCCCGCGCAGTTCGGCCGTAAATCCACCGACCTGATCACGGTCGCCGAAGGCGTCGGCAAGATCCGTGCGGCGCTCGAAGCCCGCTGCGATTCGGAAATGGCAATCATCGCCCGCACCCATGCCGGGATTCTGCCGGTGCAGGAAATCATCAGCCGCACCCGGCAATACCAGAGCGCCGGCGCCGACGGGATCTGCATGGTAGGCATCAAGGACTTCGACCATCTGGAGCAGATCGCCGAGCACCTGAGCGTGCCGCTGATGCTGGTGACCTATGGCAACCCGCTGCTGCGCGATGACAAACGCCTGGCCGAACTGGGTGTGCGCGTGACCATCGACGGCCATGGCGCGTACTTCGCCGCGATCAAGGCGACCTACGACAGCCTGCGCGAACAACGCCAGATCCTCACCCAGACGTCGGACCTGAGCGCCACCGAACTGACGCACACCTATACGCAACCCGAGGAATACATCCGCTTCGCGGAGGAGTTCATGAGCGTGAAGGAATGACGGTTTAAACCGACCCGCCGCCATCGCGAGCAAGCTCGCTCCCACAGTTGATCTTTGTTGAACACAAATCTTGTATTCACCCGGAACCCCGTGGGAGCGAGCTTGCTCGCGATGAGGCCGTCAAAGCCAACATCCCTGCCGCCTGACACGCCGCCATCGCGAGCAAGCTCGCTCCCACAGTGGATTTCTGTTGAACACAAATCTTGTATTCACCCGGAATCCCCGTGGGAGCGAGCTTGCTCGCGATGAGGCCATCACAGCCAGCATCCCTGCCGCCTGACACGCCGCCATCGCGAGCAGGCTCGCTCCACAGTGGATTTCTGTTGAACACAAATCTTGTATTCACCCGGAATCCCCGTGGGAGCGAGCTTGCTCGCGATGAGGCCGTCACAGCCAGCATCCCTGCCGTCTGACCCGCCGCCATCGCGAGCAGGCTCGCTCCCACAGTGGATTTCTGTTGAACACAAATCTTGTATTCACCCGGAGTCCCCGTGGGAGCGAGCCTGCTCGCGATAAAGCCATCACAGCCAACATCCCTGCCGCCTGACACGCCGCCATCACGAGCAGGCTCGCTCCCACAGCTAAATTTTGTTGAACACAAATCTTGTATTCACCCGGAACCCCGTGGGAGCGAGCTTGCTCGCGATGAGGCCGTCAAAGCCAACATCCCTGCCGCCTGACACGCCGCCATCGCGAGCAAGCTCGCTCCCACAGTGGATTTCTGTTGAACACAAATCTTGTATTCACCCGGAATCCCCGTGGGAGCGAGCTTGCTCGCGATGAGGCCATCACAGCCAGCATCCCTGCCGCCTGACACGCCGCCATCGCGAGCAAGCTCGCTCCCACAGGTTTTGCGGTGAAGGGTCACACCGAGTCGAGCAGTTCGCGATGGGGTTTCCCGTTACCGCAGCAGATCACCCGATTACGCCCGGTGGTCTTGGCTTCGTACAACGCATGATCGGCATCATTGAGCCAAAGCATCGCGTCGGCATGGGCCGGGTTGAATGACGCCAGGCCAATGCTCAGGCTGACTTTCAGCGCCGGGTTCTGCTCGTAGCCCAAGATGGCGAAGCGAGCGCGCAGGGCATCCATGATGGCGGCGGCGCGGTTCAGGGGCAGGTCCGGAAGGATCACGCAGAACTCGTCGCCGCCGTAGCGCCCTGCCACATCGGTCGCTCGCAGGTTCTGCTTGAGCATTTTGCTCAACTGACGCAAGACGATGTCGCCGGCAACATGGCCGTAGGTGTCGTTGATGGCTTTGAAATGGTCGATGTCGATCAGGGCGATCGCTCCGCCTTTTTGCTGGCTGTTGCAACGCTGGAACTCGATCTCCAGTTGGTCCTTCCAGGTGCCATGGTTCAGCAGGCCTGTCAAGCTGTCGGTGCGGCTCAGTGCCAGCAGTTCACGCTTCTGACAGCCCAGAGTATGGGCCTGGCGGAAGCAGATCCAGCCCAGCGCCAGCGGATACAGGCACAGCAACGGCAAACAGGCATAGAGCTGTACCGCGCTGGTGGCAGGAATGAACGCCGGGGCGAAAATCAGCAGGCCAACGCCCACGCCCAGGATTTGCGAGGCTGTCCCGGCCAGTAGAAAGCGCGAGCCGCCTATGGCCACGTTGTTCATGGCCATCATGGAAATGGTGGTCGCGCTGGGCAGTGGATTGAATTGCATCGCGGCAATCCAGAAGCCGCCGAGAAAGGCATCGATCAGCAGATTGCGGTGTTCGGCATGATAGGGCGTCTTGGCCCGGCGCGCCCATTGGTAAGCCAGGTGCGGCCAGACCAGGCCATTGAACCACATGAAGCCCCAGACCCAAGGTGCAGGATCGAGTGGATACATTGCCGCGCTCACACACACCAGCCCCAGGGCCAACCCCAGGATCCGCGATGTATAGAGCCTCCTGGCCAATGAAGATCCCTTTCCTCCCGCTTTTGCCATAGGACCTCTTTGCCACTCCACGGAATGCGATTACAGCCTGTGCCTATGCGCTGGAGTCTATCAGGGTGGCATTAAATAGCCATCACCGACTAACGGGCTGAAAATCGCGACATCAGGCTCACATAAAAGCAAAAGCCTCCCCCCATTAACGGCTATACATGAAAGAAGGGGTTGATCAATGACCATAAGAGGAGGCCCATGCAGACCTTTCAAGTATTGATCATCGGCAGCGGGTTTGGCGGCCAATGTGCAGCAATCAATTTGCTCAAGGCCGACATCGATGATTTTCGCCTGCTGGAGCGACGTGATTTCTTCGGCGGCACCTGGTGCCAGAACACCTACCCCGGCGCGGCAGTCGACGTGCCCTCGCCGCTGTACTCCCTGTCTTTTGCTCCGTATCGCTGGACGCAAATGTTCGCCGAACAGGCCGAACTGCACCGCTACACCCGCCACGTGGTGGAGCACTTCGGCCTGCGGGACAAAGTGGAACTGGGTGCCAATGTCGAGCGCGTCGAATGGGACGACACCCACAAACGCTGGACGGTGTACACCGCCGGCAAAGGCACGTTTTGCGCGCAGTTCCTGATCAACGCGACCGGGCCGCTGAGTCAACCGGTTGTTCCGCGCTTCGACGGACAGGAGCGTTTTCAAGGTAAAGCGTTTCACACCAACAACTGGGATCATCACTACGACTACCGGCAAAAACGCGTGGCCATCGTCGGCAGCGGCGCCAGTGCGGCCCAGGTCATTCCGGCCATCGCCCCGGACGTCGGGCACTTGCATGTATTCCAGCGCACGCCCCACTGGGTCCTGCCCCGGGCTGACCGCAGCTTTGGCCGTTTCCAGCGCTGGCTGCTGGGGTGCAAGCCGGCCTACAAGCTGCTGCGCTGGGGGATCTACTGGCAATTCGAAACCCGGGTGATTGCCTTCAAGTATTCGAAACCGGCGGTGCACATGGTCCAGCGCCAGGCCCTGCGTTTTCTCAAACGCCAGGTGCCGGATGCCGAACTGCGGCGCCAACTGACGCCGGACTACACCATCGGCTGCAAACGGGTGATTCTGTCCAGCACGCTGTACCCGGCACTGGCGCGCGACAACGTGACGCTGCACAGCCGCGAGCAAGGCATCGCGTCCATCGACGAGACCGGTATCGTGACACTGGACGGCCAGCACATCGACCTGGACCTGATCGTCTGGTCCACTGGCTACGATGCCACCGACGGGGTGATTTCCTACCCGGTAACGGGCAAAAAAGGCACCCGTCTCAAGGAAGTCTGGGCGCAGTACCCACGGGCCTACCTCGGCACCGCCCTGCCCGACTTTCCCAACCTGTTCATCGTCACCGGACCGAACACCGGGATTGGCCACACCTCGGCGCTGTTCATCATCGAATCCCAGATGAATTACATCCTCGATTGCATTCGCACCTTGAAGACTCAAGGTTTACGCAGCATCGAAGTTCGCCATGAAGCGGAACGTACCTACACTGAAATGATCCACCGGGAAATGGAACGTACCGTGTGGAAATCCGGTGGTTGCCACAGTTGGTATCAAAGCAAGAGCGGTCATGTGATTGCCATGTTTCCGGGATTCAGCTTCAGCTTTCATCGCTTGACCCGAGCGCTGAAACCCGCCGATCACATTTTGTCCTGAGCAGATAGAAGGGAGACGCGTGATGCTTTTGTTGTTCGTCGTTCTCGCAGTGTTCGTTGCCTGGAGCTGGCTGACCTACCCGGCCATCGGCTACTGGCTCTATGACTTGAGCATGGCGGCCGAGGCCAAGTTGTACCGGCTGCACAAGATCGTCGTGCCCATCCCCGAAATGACCGTCTCGACCTGGCAAGGCGGGCCGTACGAGGCCACCAGCAGTGTGCTGATGCTCCATGGCTTCAGCGCCGACAAAAACCTCTGGCTGCGTTTCGCCCGGCACTTTGTCGGCAGCCATCGGGTGATCATCCCGGACATCGCCGGCCATGGCGAAACCGGCTTCAAGGCGGGCGGCGGCTACGACATCCCGCTGCAGGCCAAACGCATGATCCAGCTGCTGGACGTTTGCGGGGTGGAGAAAGTCCATGTCATCGGCAACTCCATGGGCGGCTACATGGCGGCGTGGCTCGCGGCCACTTACCCGGAACGCATTGTGTCCGTGGCCCTGGTCGACCCGGCCGGGGTCACCGCCCCCGAGCCCAGTGACCTTGAGCGGCATTTGGCCAAGGGCCACAACCCGTTTCTGATTCACTCGCGCGAAGAATTCCGGCGTTTCTACGCCATGACCATGGCTTCGCCACCCTGGGTACCGAAGCTGGTGCTCGATGCCGTCGCCCAGCGCTATGAACAGTCCCGCGAAGAGCTGGAGGAAATCTTCCGCGAATTCCGTGCCAGCCCGCCGATGGAACCGCACCTGCCCGACATCACCGCCCCGGCGCTGTTGCTGTGGGGGCGCAAGGACCGGCTGATCGACGTCAGCAGCGTGGCGGTCTGGAGCAAGGGCATTGCCGACCTGCGCGTGCATATCTGGGACGCCATCGGGCACATGCCCATGGTGGAAGCGCCATACGGTTCGGCGCGCCTGTATCGCGAGTTTTTGGCATCGCTGCGCTCGGAGAGCCCACAGGATCAACGACTGCATTAGGGGGGGCGTTCTCAATTAGTTTCCCCACCGCGTTGTCGCCTTAAAGCTGGCCAGGCAAGGCGTAGGCCGCGGGGAATGGTTGTTCCCTTTCCAAGGCCTGCAACGCAGCATGGCCAGCTTTAAGGCACAACCCGAAGGGCCGGGTCTGCTGTTGTGCAGGGCTGTGTTGCTCGAAGCTGATTTGGAATGACCAAACTGCGCTTCTCGCGCCTTGCCCTGCACAACAGCAGACCCGGCGCGGTAGGGAAACTAATTGAGAACGCCCCCTAGCAGTCCTTAGCAGAATGAAGTTCGTCAGAAACTTCGTTTGTCGGCGTCGCTGAAGGCTGCGATCTTTCGTCCATCCTTTACGTCACCGCGCCAGGAATCCTGTTCATGAACCACCCGAACTTCGTCAGCCCTGACCTGATCCGCCAACGCTTCTCCAAAGCGATGTCCGACATGTACCGCGAGGAAGTGCCGTTGTACGGCGCGTTGATGGAACTGGTGGAACAGACTAACCGTCACGTGCTGGACAACGATGCGCAAATCCTGCGGCAGCTCACCAGCACCGGCGAAATCGAACGCCTGGACCTGGAACGGCATGGGGCGATCCGTGTCGGTACGGCCGATGAACTGGCGACCCTCGCCCGCCTGTTCGCGGTGATGGGCATGCAACCGGTGGGTTACTACGACCTGACACCGGCCGGTGTGCCAGTGCATTCCACGGCGTTTCGCGCGGTGCATGAAGCGTCGCTGCAGGTCAGCCCGTTCCGGGTGTTCACGTCGCTGTTGCGCCTGGAATTGATCGAAGACCTGGAGCTGCGAGCGTTCGCCCAGTCGATGCTCGACCAGCGTTCGATCTTCACCCCCACGGCCCTCACGCTCATCGAACTCGCCGAATCCCGGGGTGGCCTGACCGAGCAGCAAGCCCTGGACTTCGTCGAGCAGGCACTGGAAACGTTTCGCTGGCACCACAGCGCCACCGTCACCGCCGAACACTATCAACAGCTCAGCGCCCAGCATCGTCTGATCGCCGACGTGGTGGCGTTCAAGGGCCCGCACATCAACCACCTGACACCACGGACCCTGGACATCGACATCGTCCAGGCGCAGATGCCGGCCCATGGCATCACCCCCAAAGCGGTGATCGAAGGCCCGCCTCGCCGCCAGTGCCCGATCCTGCTGCGCCAGACCAGTTTCAAGGCCCTGGACGAGCCGATTGCCTTCACCGATCAAAGCGAGGCTCGCGGCAGCCACAGTGCCCGGTTCGGCGAGATCGAACAACGCGGTGCCGCCCTCACGCCCAAAGGCCGCGCACTCTACGACCGTTTGCTTAATGCCGCGCGGGACGAACTCAAGGACTTCCCCAACGAAGCCAACGCTGCGCGCTATAACGCCCTCATGGCGCAGCATTTCAGCGAGTTCCCTGACACCTGGGAAGGCATGCGCCAACAGGGCCTGGCTTACTTCCGCTACTTCGTGACGGAAAAGGGCCTGGCGGCGGGCGACCTGAAAAACGCGCCCCTGGAAGACCTGCTCAGCGACGGTTACCTGCGGGTAGAACCCCTGGTGTACGAAGACTTCCTGCCCGTCAGCGCGGCGGGGATTTTTCAGTCAAACCTGGGGGACGCGGCGCAAACCCGTTACGGCGCCCATGCCAACCAGCAAGCGTTCGAACAGGCCCTGGGGCGTTCGACGATCGATGAGCTGGAACTGTACGCCGAGAGCCAGCGGCGTTCGATCGAACAGTGTTTCGCCGCGTTGGCCGATGTTGCGTCAAGTCAATAAAAAACATGATTGAATGATTTGTCACAACTCAATAAAAACGGGCGACCTACAGGTCGCCCGTTTTTTTATATCCGAAACGTTCTATACAGCAAATAAAGTGTTCGCCCAGTGCAATGGCCTCGGCAATCCATGCACTGGTAAAGAGCCCTGACACTGGGCGAACGGAACGTATTTTAGTAGAAGCGGATTAATATGTCCGTACGCAAAAATGAAATTTATCGACACAATGTTTAACAAGATGTCGATTTAAATACTATGCAACACGGCATCTCAAACTCACCAGTTCGACCATTACGAGCTGATTATTTCTATACAAAACTTGCACAAAAACAATCGGCCCGTATAACGCCAATACTCAATATTAGTGCTTGCTGGTCACCGTCAATATGTCGGTATAAACCACGTTGACGCTTTGTCCGACTTTCAAGTCCTTGAGTTTGGCCTGGACTTCAGGTCGTTTGACGTCGACGGTCTTGGACTTGCCTTCCGGGTTTTCGAAGGTCACCTGGTTTTTCTTCAGGTCAATGCTGGTGATTTTCAGCTGCACTTTCACCTGACGGTACGCTTCGCCGCCGGGGTTGGGGCTACCTGGCGCTGTGCGCATTTCGCCGGTGGCTTCGGCGGTGCCGGGCAGGCCTTTGTCGACATCGGTGTCGAGGAAGGCTGCAACGGCGCTGGTAACCCTGATTTCCACCGTATCGCCAGCCTTGAGGTTGTCGAGGTTTTTCGCCTTGTCGGTCAACTGCACAGGGAACTCATTACCCTGCGGGCCTTTAAGGACCACGGAATGGTTCGCGGTATCTACCGAAACGACTTTGGTGGTGACCTGGTCAACCACCACAACTTCGGACAACGGGAGTTCGGCGGCAACCGCGCCAAAACTGGCGACAGACAGCAAGGTTGCGAGGGTGATGGCTTTGCTCAGTGCGTGGCGTTTCATAGGCAGAACATTCCCTGTGATAGATGGCAACAGACGGCGTTGAAACCGGGCTCAACGCCATGTGTGCGAGTGAGCATAGACGCTGTTCAGCGAGTGGTCGCGCCGCAGCGGTGATTTTCCTGACACGAGCGCCTAGTACCCGGTCATTTCCAGATAGCCCTGCCCTGCATGGCTGCCACTGAGGCGCACCGGGCCTTCCCAGTACGGAATGCGCAAGTCCATCCAGGCCTGGGGATTGAGCGCGGCAATGGTTATATCGAGGTGTCTGGCAGGGATTTTGATCGACCAGCGAATGGGCATCTCACGCCCGGCAACCCGGGCGGTGTCTTGCGGCGAGAGGCTGATGTCGCGGGCGTGCAGCAATTGTGTCTGGCCCCGGGCGTCGATCCAGGTGCCGGTGAGGTAAGGCTCACCGTCCTTTTGCCGCATACGATAAAGCATCACCTGCTCGCCGCTGTCCAGATGCAGGGAGAGCCAGTCCCAACCGGTCTGGTTGCTCGTCAGGGGCTGGCTGCTCCATTCCCGGTCGAGCCAGGCCGGGCCACTGACCCGAAAGGTCTTGCCGTCGATGTCCAGGGTCCCGCTGGCCTGGAAAAACGGCTGGCTGTAGTAATAAGAGGCCTGACCCTGTTCGGATTTCTGGCTGAAGCCCCGGTCCCCCTGAAGCACCAGCGGACCTGTCGAAGTCAACCGCAGCCGGTAGCTGAAACGCCGGTCGCTGGCACTGAGCTGCAGGTCGGCCAACGGGTCGTCGGCAGTCGCCTGGCTACTCAATTGCCAGTCGTCGATCCAGGCGTTGAACGGCGCGACGCTGACACCGGCTTGACCGACGCCGCCACGGGCATAACGTTCGGCCGCGTGATGCGCCGTCGCCGATGTCACCGCCGCGTGGCCGAGCCAGATCGTCTGATTCTGCCAGCCCAGCACCTCGGGGGCGGCTTTCAAGGCACTGCGGAACAAGGTCCATTGCGCGCCAAACTCATGCCCCTGATCGTCCTTCAGGTTGGCCGTGACGTACCACCACTCGATGCGAAAGCCGTCGTGCGGGCCGTGATCCGCCGGGAAGCTGAACACCCGACCGGGCACCACCGGGGTGAACGCAGCGGCCTGGTTGCCCAACCCGGCAAAGCCCTTCTCGACCGGTGCCGGTTGATCGCAACCGCTTGCCAGCAGCGCCAGGAGCAACACGCCGACTTTAATCTTCATGGGCAAACGTCCGCAGCAGGTCCGCCGGTTGCGTGCGGTACAAACGGTACAACGGCCAGGCCGAGGCCAGTAACGTCGCCACCAGCGCCAGCCCCATCAATTGCAACAGTTGCAATGGAAACACTCGCAACGGCAGTCGCCAGCCAAAGGCCTGCACGTTGATCACCGCGTCCAGGCACCACGCCAGGGCGATGCCCAGCGGCAACGCCAGCACCAGGGTCAATATCGCCAGCAGCCAGGTTTGCCCGAGGTTGAGCAACATCAAATGCCGACGCGTCACACCCAACGCCCACAATGGCGCCAGTTGCCCGAGACGGCTCTGGCTTTGGGTCAACAGGCTGATGAACAGCGCCACCCCCGCTACGCACAGCGTCAGGCTGTTGAGTGCGGCGGTGGCAGCGAAGGTGCGCTCGAAGACTTGCGTGGACCAGCCCTTGAGCCGCGCCTGATCGACGATGCGGCTGTCGTCCAGGGTAAATCGTGCCTGCAATGCCGTGACGAACGCCGGGATCGATGCCGGATCGATGCGCAGGTTGAAGCGGTTCGGAGTCAGTTGCGGCCAGCCGCGCAACAGGTGGCGGATGTTCACCAGGATGTGGCCCTTGGGATTGCCATAGTCGGCGTAGATCCCGACGATCCGTGGCGACCACGGGCCGGTGGGCGTCGGCAGCGTCAGGTGATCGCCCAGTTGCACTCGCAGGCGCCGGGCCAGTTGTTCGCTGAGCATCACCGCATCGTCCTTGGCCAGTCGCTCCCAAGGGTTGTCGCCCAAGGCTTCGAGCAGTGGCCAGTGCTGGCGATAGGTCGGATGGTCGATGATCCCGGACAGGTCCGTCGGCCAGCCCTGCAATTGAATCGAAACCTGCCAGTTGGGCAGCACGGCCACCAGTTGCGGCTGCTGGTTGAGCCAGCTGTGCAGGTCCCGAGCCTGGGCCGGGTTCTGTGGATTGAGGTAAAGCTCGGCCGTCAACCGTTGTTCGAGCCAATTGCTGAAGGTCTGGCGAAACCCTGCTGTCATGCTGCCGGCACCAATGTTCGCCGCCATGGCCAACAGCAGCGCCATCAAGGCCAGGCTCAACGCCGGCAGTTGCTGGCGGCAATCGGCAACAAACCACTGGCCGAGCACCGAGCGACTGCGCTGCGAAACGAGACTGAGCAGCGCGCTGAGCACCACCGGCAAGGCCAGCGCGGCACCGATCAACAGCGCGGCCATCAACACGAAGCCACTGATCAGGCTGTCGCCGAAGATCAACGCCAGCAACGCGATCACCCCGGCCATGGCCGCTACCCAACCCTGGCGTCGCAACCAGCGCGCATGGGCTTGATGCCAGGCCTGCGGATCGGCCAGCGCCAGCAATGGCAGACGCGCCGCCCGCAGCAGGCTGTTGGCCCCGGCCAGCAACGCGCCGATCAGACTCAAGCCGATACCACTGAACCACCACGACAGACCAAGGCTCAACTGCCCCGCCACTTCGGCACCATACAAGCCACGCAGGCTGGCGGCGACATCGGGTAACAGCACGCCGGCCAGCAGGTAGCCGCTGACCACCCCGGCCACACCGCCGATCAGGGCCAATCCACCCAATTCGACGGCAAGACAGGCCATCAGCATCCGCGCACTCACACCGCAGGCACGCAGGGTTCGGAGCAAGCTTCGCCGTTGCTCCAGCGCCAGCCCGATGGCGGCGTGCACGATAAACAGGCCGACCACGAACGACAGCACCCCCAGGGCATCGAGGTTCAGGTGAAAGCTTTCGGTCAGGCGCCTCAGGTTGTTTTCTTCGCCGGCGCGCTTGAGTTGCAACAGGCCTTTGAACGGCTCCGGCAACGGCGCGGTGAAATCCTTCGGTAACAGCAGCCGCGACAGTTGCTCCGGCAACCCCAGAATCTGCTGGGCAAAACCAATGTCTACCAGCAGCACGCCGGGCGCCATATCGGCCTGCACATGCAGCGGCGGCAGGGCCACGCCCGCCAGGTTCAGTGGCCGGTCACCCTCGCGCAAACCCATTGCCTGCAAGGTCTGCGACGATATCCAGGTACTGCCCGGCGGACTGAAAAAGCCGACCACCTGTTCAATCGCCAACGCCTGCCCGGCCACCGCTGCGCCCGCCGGCAGCGACACCGGCTCGATGCCCATCAACTGCAAGCGCTGCTCTTCGTGCCCCTTGAGCGTGACCCGGCCTTGCAGCACCGGTGACACCGGCCACCCCGCGCGCCGCAGATCGATAAACCATTGCTGGGGGAACGTGCCGCCACTGGGCGCACCGAGGCTGGCCTGAGGTTCGCCACCGATCAATTGACTGGCGCGGGCATAGCTGTCGCGGGCCTGGCTGTTGAGTGCCTGGACGCCGGTCAACAGACTGGTGGCCAGCCACAACCCGGTCAGCACACTGAAAAACTGCACCGGATGCTGCCGCCAGTGGCTGAGCAGTGCGCGCAGGGTTTCGCCAAAGATGCGCATGTCAGCGCTCGCCCGCAGCGGCCAGGCGACCGCCGCACAGCAGGGCTTTTTCCGCCAGCCGTGCCGCGACGCCAAGACTGTGGGTGACCATCAACAGGCTGGTGGGACTGTCGTCGAGCAATTCCAGCAGCAACTGCAACACCTCGGCACCGGTGGTTTCATCGAGGCTGCCGGTGGGCTCGTCGGCCAGCAACAATGGCGGACGCGACGCCAGCGCCCGGCCCAGCGCGACCCGTTGCTGCTGGCCGCCGGACAGTTGCTCGGGATAGCGCCGCAGCAGCTCGCCCAGGCCCAGGCGTTGCACCAAGTGCGCCTGCCAGCGTGGGTCATGACGCCCCGCCAGCCGCGCCTGAATCGCCAGGTTGTCTTCGACCCGCAGGCTGCCGATCAGGTTGAACTGCTGGAACACCAGGCCGATTTCCGTACGGCGCCAGTTCGCCAGTTGCCCTTCATTCATCTGTTCCAGGCGATGCGCGCCACTGCGGATGCTGCCGCGATCGACCTTGTCCAGCCCGGCGATCAGGTGCAACAAGGTGCTTTTGCCACTGCCCGACTCGCCCATCAGCGCCAGGCTGCTGCCGGGCCTGAGCGTCAGGTCGACGCCTTGCAGCACCGGCAGCGGCCCCTGCGGTGTGGCGTAGCTTTTGAAAACACCATGGACTTCAAGCATGGGTCAACCTGCTGGATAGGCGTGGCTCAAGGATAGCGGTCCTGAATGTTTTTTGTCCGTTGCTGATGATCGCCCCGCCCGCGCCCCGCACTACCCTCGAAGCTGGTCTAACCATAACGATAAAAAACGGAGACGCCATGCCTCGTTTCACCTTGAGCCCTCGTGGGCTGCTCGCTTGCCTGATCACTGCCTGCCTTGCGCAATCGGTGGTCGCCGCCGATGGACCGGTCGCAGCCAGCCCGCAAACCACGGCCAGTAACGCCGCCGTGCTGCAACAACTGCCCTTCACCGACCGCACCGACTACGAGTCGGTCACCAAGGGTCTGATCGCGCCGTTCAAGGGCCAGGTCAAGGACGCCTCGGGCAAGGTCATCTGGGATATCCAGGCCTATGACTTCCTCGCCAAAGACCAGGCCCCGGAGTCGGTCAACCCGAGCCTCTGGCGCCTGGCCCAACTCAGCGCCCATGCCGGATTGTTCGAAGTCAGCCCACGGCTGTATCAGGTACGCGGCCTCGACCTGGCCAACATGACCATCATCGAAGGCGACGACGGGCTGATCATCATCGACCCGCTGACCATGGCCGAAACCGCCAAGGCGGCACTGGACCTGTACTACCAGAACCGTCCGCGCAAACCGGTGGTGGCGGTGATCTACAGCCACACCCACGTCGACCACTTCGGTGGCGTGCGCGGGGTCATCGACGAAGCCGACGTCAAGGCCGGCAAGGTCAAGGTGTTCGCCCCCACCGGGTTCATGGAACACGTGATGAGCGAGAACGTCTACGCCGGCAATGCCATGAGCCGCCGCGCACAGTTCCAGTTCGGCAGCCTGCTGCCCCGTGGCGAAAAAGGCCAGGTCGACGCCGGCCTGGGCAAGAGCACACCGAGCGGCGGCACTGTCACCCTGATCCCGCCCACCGACCTGATCGACAAGGAACTGCAAACCCGCACCATCGCCGGTCTCGAGGTAGAGTTCCAGTTGACCCCGGGCACCGAGGCGCCGGCAGAGATGAACCTGTACCTGCCGCAATTGCGCGCCTTGTGCATGGCGGAAAACGCCACGCAAATGATGCACAACATCCTTACCCCCCGCGGCGCGCAAGTGCGTGACGCCAAGGCCTGGGCCGAGTACCTCGACGCCAGCCTGGCGCGTTACGGCGACAAGAGCGACGTGTTGTTCGCCCAGCACAACTGGCCGACCTGGGGTGGCGAACGCATCCGCACCTTCCTCGCCGACCAGCGCGACATGTACGCCTTCCTCAATGACCGCACCCTGCACCTGCTGAACCAGGGCCTGACGCCGCTGGAAATCGCCGATTCAATCAAGAAACTGCCCGGCAACCTCGACCAGAAGTGGTACACCCGTGGCTACTACGGCTCACTGAGTTTCAACACCCGGGCGGTGTATCAGCGCTACATGGGTTTCTATGACGGTAACCCGGCCAACCTCAATCCGCTGCCGCCGGTAGAAACGGCCAAGCGTTCGGTCGAGGCCATGGGCGGCGAAGCGGCAGTGCTTGAGAAAATGCAGGCGGCGATGGCCAAGGGTGAATACCGCTGGGCCGCGCAACTGGGCAATCAGGTGCTGTTCGCCAACCCGGACAACGGCGACGCCCGCAAAGTCCAGGCCCAGGCGTTGGAGCAAATGGGCTATCAAAGTGAAAACGCCACCTGGCGCAACATGTACCTGACCGGTGCCATGGAGCTGCGCAACGGCGTGCCACCCCATGCGGGCACTTCGGTATCGGTGGACATGGTGCGGGCGATGAGCCCGCAGATGTTCTTCGACTTCCTGGCGGTGCGCCTGGACAGTGAAAAGGCCGTAGGCCATGACCTGACCCTGAACTGGACCTTCGATGACCTGAGCAAGGACTTCAACCTGACCCTGCGCAATGGCGTGCTGACCCACCGTGCAGGGCTCAATGCTCAGGCGGATGCCAGCGTGACCATGAGCAAGGCCACCCTGGAACAGATCAGCCTCAAGCAACTGGATATTCCGACGGCAATCCAGAAAGGTCTGATCAAGTTGCAAGGCAATGGCAAGAAGCTTGGGGAGTTGATGAGCAGCCTCGATACGTTTGCGCCGCAGTTCAATATTGTCACGCCTTGACCGGATGACGCGGGAAACCGCGTCGCCTTCATCGCGAGTAGGCTCGCTCCCACACTGGATCTGTGCCATTCACAAATGCTGTGAACAACCCGATCCCCTGTGGGAGCGAGCTTGCTCGCGATGGCTTTGTGTCAGGCGATGATTGTTTTGTGGGTGTACATATCCCTTGCTGCGGTCACGGCCACTCAGGGTTCCGCCCTTACGGCGGGTCACTTGGAAAAGCCCCAAGTAACCAAGGGCTCTTGCCCCTGACGTTCGGTGCCTCGCCTAGGCTCGGCATGCCCTCGCTCCGGTCCTGCTCCGTGGGCCCGCCGCCATCGGCCATCCATGGCCGGGGGCGGCTAACCCGAGGCGGCCTACCGGCCGGCCTGTTTGCCGGGTTCGTTCGTCTGTGAGTACCTGATTGACTGTCAGGTCGCCATCGCGAGCAAGCTCGCTCCCACAGGGGGCCGGGTTGTTCACAGCATTTGTGAACGACACAGATCCTCTGTGGGAGCGAGCTTGCTCGCGATGCGGTTCAGGCAGACACCACTTCAACCACCGGCATTTTCCAGCGCTGATTGACCACCTGCTGCCCGGGTCCATACAGGCGCAGGACCAGGGTGAACGCTCCGCTTGCAGGCGTCGGCAACCAGTTGCTCTGCTCCGGCGGAGCGACGTTCTGCAGGATCAACGTCAACCCACCATCCGCATCTTCCTGCAACTGATCCCGGCTGCTCAGGCAGTAGCGATTGATCGGGTTGGCCACCAGTTGCCGGTCCGGCAAGTCATACAGCGTCAGCGACCAGAACTCGCTGGCCGGCGGCAATTGACCCGCTGCGAAACGCAGGCGATAGCTTCGCCCACCCTGCAAGGGTTGCCCCTGATTATCCAGGCGAGTGCCGGTGTAGAAGGCCTCTTCCACGCTGTTGCCGTAGATGCCGACATTCGCCGCGACAGCGCGGTTGAGGTAATTGCCGTTCAGCGCTTCGCGAGTGCCGAACAGCCCGAGGGTGGTGCGAACCTGGCTCACCGCGGTTTGCAGTTGCGCCTGGGCGTCTTGAATCCCGGCGAGCAGTGCCTGGCGCGTTGCTTGCGGCAACGTCGCCGGGTCGAAACCTTGGCCGGGCACGATGCCGATCCGTGCAAAGCGCGCGCGCAAGGCTTGTTCGGACGGTTGCGTGGGGCACAGGCTGAGGATCTGGTTCAGCGCCGGGATAAACTCCAGCCCCAACCCGGTCTTGCTGTCCCAGGGGCGCCAGTCAATGGCTGGCGCAGCCACAGGCGGCGCACTGCCGATGTATTCATGCAACGAACGCAAACCGTATTGCTGCTGCAAGGCACGCACCGCCGGCAGGTCCCCGGCGTTTTTCAGGCCCGTTCTCCCAAGCACCATGACGATTTCGGTTTCACTGCGCAGCACAGCCTTGACGCCGTCCGGTGTCGGGCCTTGCCAGTGGGGTCCGGCGATCAGGTAATTCCCCGCATCGCGACCGGTGCTGAGCACGCCGACATAGGCAAAGTTGTGGGTGTACTGGTCGACCAGTTGAAGCACGTAATAGCGGTCGTCAGGCACGGCCGGCACACTCAACACCTGCGGCTCGCTGCGCAGGTCAAGCCACGCCCAGGAGTACGGCGTGTCGTTGTTCGGCGTGACGATGTCGCGGTTGTTCGGGGTAAACAACTCGCTGTAATGACGAAAGCGGTTGAAGCCGCCAACGTACTCCGGCGCGGCCGGCTTGAGCGCCTGTTTTTCCATGGTCTGGTAATGCATGAGCATGGGGTACGCGTAAATCCACGCCTCTTTGGCAATCTGCCGAGGGTCATCGGAATCACCGGCCAGCAGCCGGCGTGGAAACATCAGACTTGCTCCCAATATCCCCATGCCGCCCAGCAACCGGCGGCGACTGAAAATCAGGTTCATGATTCGATCCTCGCAATCGTCGGCAACTGATAACTCCCGTCCAATGCCCCGCCCTTGGGCAGGTACAGGCGCAACAGCAGGTTGAACGGACCTTGCGGCGTCGGCAGCCAGTTGCCCTGCGGCGCAGCCTTGGGCGCATCGGCTTGCAGGATCAGGGTCAAGCCGCCGTCGGCATCGTATTGTAGACCAGGGCTGCGGTCGCCCAGGGCGTAACGCTGGATCGGGTTGGCCACCAGCAACTGGGTTTTGCCGTCATACAGGGTCAGCGACCAGAACGCATTCACCGGCGGCAATTGCCCGGCGGGAAAATGCAGGCGATAGGCGTGTTGGCCGTTGAGCTCCTGCCCCTTTGCATCGTGCAACGCCATCGGGTACAGCGCTTCCACCGCATCGTTGGCGTAGATGTAGCGCCAGGCGACTGCGGCACGGGTCAGGTCATCGTCACCAAACTTGCCGACGTTGGGCGGCGACGGCAACCAGCCCTGCTGTTCCACCGATAGTTGGCTGGAGGCTGCGCGGACCTGTTCGCGACCGGCTTCGGCGCCCTGTGCGACGGCTTCGTTCAAGTCCGCCGGGGCCTGGAATCCGGCCCCCGGTTTCACCCCGATGGCGGCGAAACGGGCCAGTTTCTTTTGTTCGCTGGCGGTCCATTGATGCAAGGGGGCCAGCGCGTTGAAGGTGCTGAACAACACCTGCGCCGGCCCGTGCCTAGTGTCCGTGTACGCTGGCAGTTGCAGCGGTACCAAGGGTTCAGGGGGCGCGCTGCCATTGACTTTGGACAGCGGTTGCAAGGCGTAGCCCCTCAGCACTTGCGCGGCGTCTTTCTGATCCGCTTCGCCCTTGACCTCGGTCCGTCCCAACAGGAAGACCAGCCGGCTCGGTGAGCGAATCACCGCGCTGAACCCCGATGGCGCGGGCCCCTTCCAGTCCGGCCCGACAATCAGGTAGCGCCCCGCCTTGTCACCCGTGGCGCGAGTGCCGATGTAGTCGAGGTTGTCGGTGCGCATGTCCACCAGCTGGAAACTGTAGTAGCGACCTTGCACGGCCGGTACGTCAAGCACCACAGGTTCGCTGCGCAAGTCCAGCAAGGCACGGGAATAGAAGGTGTCGTTGTTGGGCGACACCACTTTGTTGTCTTGCGGGCCGAGCAGGCGCGGTTCGCTGTAGAGACGGTTGAACGGCAGTTTCGCGGCGATGGCGCTGAGCACTTTGTCGTGTTCGACGGTGGCGTAGGCGAACACGTAGGCCTCCTGCGCCAGGTCTTTGGCTTGCTGTTGGTCGAGGGTTGCGGCGTGAACAGTACCCAGGCTCGCGCCCAGGGCCAGAGCGGATATCCAGTAGCGCATGGCAGATCTCCTGGTAGATAAATATCAACACACACTGATCCCTGTGGGAGCGAGCTTGCTCGCGATGAAGCCGGAACATCCAACATTGATGTCATCTGACACGCCGCCATCGCGAGCCAGCTCGCTCCCACAAGGGATTTACGGTGCCTCCCGGTTTATTTGGCCCAACGCCTCAGGTCCGACGGGGTGTAGTCGTCGGTCTTGGCGGCGAAGCCCACGCGCATCGGCTCGGTCTCTTCGTTGGCCAGGCCGCCGGCGTAGTAGCGTCCGGAGATCAGGTCATAGGAGGTTTCCAGCACGTTGTAGGTGAAGCCGTGGTCGTACTGCTGGATCGCGTGCAGTTCACCGCTGCGCCACAGTTCACCGCGACTGTCGTACTGGTCCGACTGGGCGATCTGCCAGCTGTCTTCGTCCACATAGAAGCGACGTTTGGCGTAGATGTGCCGGGCACCGGGCTTGAGGGTCGCTTCGACCACCCACACGCGGTGCTTCTCGTAGCGGGCCAGGTCCTGATTGACGTGGTTGGGCTTGATCACGGTGTCGTACTTGAGGTCGCGGCTGCCGATCTTGTAGCTGTTGTAAGGGATGAACAGCTCTTGCTTGCCCACCAGTTTCCAGTCGAAACGGTCCGGCGCGCCGTTGTAGCCATCGATGTTGTCGGCGGTGATCAGGCCGTTGCTGTAACGGGCGCTGTTGTCGTAGGCGATCATCGGCGCACGGCGTACGCGACGTTGCCCCGGCAGGTACTGCCAGGCCGAACGCGGCTCGGCGACCTGGTCAATCGGCTCGTGCACCAGCACCGCCTCACCGGACAGACGCGCCGGTTCCAGCACCCGGCTCTTGAACATGAACAGGATGTTCGAGCCCGGTTCCAGCCCGCCCACGGTGTCGGCAAAGTTGATCAAGGACTGGTTGCGCACGTAGCTGGTGGCGCCATTTTCACGCACCAGCGCGGCGCTGCTGATGCGCTCGTAACTGCCGCCGCGATAACGGGTCATGTGGTTCCACATCACCTCCAGGCCTTCGGTGGGCAACGGAAACGGAATGCCCCTGGCATAGTCGTGCAAGCCGTTGCCGCCGTCGGCCATGCTGGTCTTGGCGACGTTCTCACGACTGGCCGCCAGTACCTCCTTGGGCAGGTTGGCGCTGCGATGGCTCGGGTAGATGTTCATCTTGTAGGTGTCGGGAAAACGCTTGAACAACGCGATTTGCCCGGGGCTGAGAAACTTCTGGTATTGCGTCAGGTTCTGCGCGGTGACGGTGAACAACGGCTTCTCGGCGGCATACGGATCGCTGTAGCCGCCCTTGCTGTCGACGGTGCCGGCGTTGCTCGCCAGACCACCGGTCCAGGCCGGAATGCTGCCGTCGGCATTGGCCGCCATTTCCGAGCCCATGGGGGTCAGGGTCTTGCCCAGTGCCGTCGAATCGGTGCCTTTGGCCTGGGCCAGGCCGACGGTGCAGGCCAGGGCCAGCACGCACAATTGCATACGCATAACGGTTCTCCTTAGAAGTCTGCCTTGAAGCTGACGGATGCAAAATCGCGGTCGTCGAGGGTGCTGTAGTCGTTGGAACCGAAGAACGTGTTGTAGGCCAGTTCCACGCTGTAGTCGTTCATGTAGACGCCGGTCAGGCTCACGCCCAGCGCTTGCTGGCCTTCCTGGAACGGCCCTTGCGGATCGTAGGAATAGCCCGAGACGTCATGCCGCCAGTTGACGGCCGGAATCAGGTTGATGCCTGGCAACACATCGCTGTATTCGAGGCTGGCGCGCAGGCGATACCCCCACGACCAATCGGTGGCAAAGCCCTTGTCGGTGCAGTATTGGTTGGTCACACCTGAAGCCACCGTGTTGCACGGCGTGCCGTTGCGCGGGGCGCTGCGGCCGAACGCGGCGTTACGGCCCAGGCGCTCGTCCCCCAGATCGTCGATGTGCACGACACCGGCCTCACCGAACAGGCTCAGGCGCGTGGCGCCCAGCACGTTGTCGATGGCCTGGGTGGCCGAACCGGTCAACTGCCAGACGCCCTTGCGCTCCCACGCATCGAACTGGCTGCCATTGGTGGTGCTGAAGCCGGGCGGCAACTGCAACCAAGAACTGCCCCCCGGTCCGGAAATCACCGCAACGTTGACGTCGGGCGCGTTGATCGCGATCGGCATGTTCGGCCGGTAGCTCAACTCACCGGCCAGGGAAATCCCGGTGACAGGCTCGACGCCGTTGAGGCTGATGCCGTACAGGCGAATATTTTCCGGGAAGGCCGCCGCATAGCTCGGCCCCTGGATACCACCGGGGAAGGTACCGGGCACGGCGGTGTTCCTGGCGTTAATGGTGAAGTACGGCAACCGCGAGTGATAGTTGATGTAGTAGATCGCCGCTTCCGCATCGTTGAGCGCCGGGATCATCTGGCGCAAGGCGAAGCCGAACTGGCCGTTGTCGGACGGCGATTCGTTGCCCCGGGACGTGGCGAACAAACCAGCGGCCTGCATCTGTTGATCGGTCTGCACCTGGCTCAGGTACAGCGGCCCGCAACCCGGCTGGATCACATCACTGCTGGCGAAGAAGGTGCCGCAACCGTCGAGTACGCTGGGGCGCCAGTTGTACAGGTAGAAACCTTCGAGGTTGGTGGTGTCGGTCAGGCCGAAGCTGAAGGAGACCATCTCCACCGGCAACTGGCCTTCCTTGATCTCCACGCCGGGACGGTTGAACGCCGAGATGTCCAACGGGTTGATCACGTTGATGCCGTTCTGGATCAGCAGCGCTTCGCCCCAGGACAACACCTGGTTACCGACCTTTACGTTCAGCGGATGTTCGGCCACCTGGAAGTCTTTCCAGACGTAGGCATCGAGCACCTCGAAGCCCTTGAATTTTGACAGGTCGTCCCAGCCCGAATCGTCGAAATCCTTGAAGCGGCCATTGCCGGTTTCATAGGCATGGTCGTACCAGTACTTGAAGCGAATGAACGCACCCTGGCCCTGGCCATCGAGACTGATATCGGTGAGCCCCTTGAAGAGTTGCGAGATGGGGTCGCCCTTCTTGAAGTTCAGCCGGTTGTCGTCGGCGCTGACGCTGGTGCCATTGGCATTTACGCCTTGGGCCTGCAAGGCGTTGGCGCGGGTCATCAGGCTCTTGTCAGGGTTTTGCGTCGACCAGCTGCTGCCCAGGCTCAGGCTGGTCTTGGTCGACAGGCTCCAGTCTTCGTTGAGGTCAAATGTGGTGGCGTAGGTTGGCCCCGTCAGTACGGCAAGAATCGCCAGCGCAAGGGGTTGCGGGCGAGTGTGGCCAAGCCGGTGAAGCCGTTGGCGGACTCCGGCTGTGGCCGAGCGTTTTTTTATCATTATTAGGCTCCGGTCAGGTTTGCTCAGCCCGGACACGGTGCCCAACTATCGGCCCCGACACGCAAGCGATGGCCGACAAAAAATAATCATCGGGGGGATCTGCGGGGGGCTTCGGTTAATTTCTGAAGGCGTACATATCCGTTTCTGCGGATGCGGTCACCTGTAGGAGCGAGCCTGCTCGCGAAGGACGTCAACGATAACGCGTGTTGTCTGAATGAACGCGGTGTCTGGACGTTTTTCGCGAGCAAGCTCGCTCCCACAGGTATCGAGTACATCTGCAAGATTTCGGTCCGCTGGCAGGCCGCCATCGCGAGCAAGCTCGCTCCCACAGAAGAGCAGAGCAAAAGCAGAGCATCCCGCACCACCGCGTCGCTTCTCACCACTCATCAGGCCGAGCGTTAGCTCGCCTGCAGCTCTTGATCTTGATCCACCCGCCCCCTCGGCAGGCTGAGTGGAGGTGTTCATCCGGGGATTGGCGCGCAGCGCCGTTCGACGCAGTCGAACACATCGCATGTAGGTGCCAGCGAAGCCAACCGGAGGGCGATGCCCCCGGATGAATGCCGCAGCGAAGGAACGCCGAGCCTTAGCGAGGGGCCGTACGTAAGGGGCCAGACCTTTGGTTCCTTTGGGGCGTTTGCCAAAGGGACTCGCCGTAAGGGCGAAACCGCCAGCCGCCGTTACCGAAGAAACGGATATGTACACCGACCCCATCAACCTACAAACCAAGGCGAAACTGCTTAGGCGTAATCCCGAACTGCTTGCGAAACGCCCGAATGAAATTGCTCGGCTGCCGATACCCCAACCGCTCGGCAATCCGCTCAATCGGCTGATCCCCCGCCGTCAACCAGTGCCGCGCCAACTCCAGGCTATCGCTACGGGTGTGTTGCGCCGCAGCGGTCTGCCAGTGCCGCAACATACTCTGATGCAAAAACCCATTGGCCCCCAGCAAAGGCTCATCGAGACTGGCCGCTGGCAGGCTCAGACACGGATGTGAACCCTCCAGCACCTCGACACCCATGCTACGCAACCACTGCCCGGCAGCCTGTTGCGGCGTCAAGTGGACCGCGACGAACACCTCGGCCGGCGCGCGCCCCAAACGTCGGGCGATGTTGCGCACCAACGTCAGGGTCGCCGCATCGAGACCAAAAAAATGCGGCGGCTGGTCAACACTGCGCAAATGCAAGCGAGCCTGCCCGTCACCCTCCTCCAGTTCCGCCACTACGTAGTTGGTCACCCGCGGCAGGAAATCAGTGAAACACGCCAGGCTCGCGCGAAGGGTCGCGGCGGAGTCCAGCAGAATGTTCAAACCCCGTAACGTGGTAGTCGCCATGCCGTTGACCAGTTCGCAGCCAAACGACACCCCGGCGCCCGCACGTTCGCATTCATTCCACAGGCGTTCGACCAGGTGCGCAGGCACGTGCAGGTCCTGCCCTTCGAGCAACGACTGGCAGATGCCGGCCCGTTGCAGCAGTTGGTCCTGGCACAGTCCGGACTGCCGGGCATGGCTGAGAATGGTGCGGGTGAAGGCGCTGGAAATGAACGGTTGGCTGGTCATGGCAGGTTACGACGAGAAGACAGGCGTGTACTTATGCCAGCCCCTGTGATATCGATCCAATGCATTAAAAGTATCCGAGAAATGCAGGAGACGCATGATGGACCTACGACAACTCCGCCACCTTGTCGCCCTGGCCGATTACCGCAACTTCGGCCGTGCCGCCGAGGCGATCAACCTCAGCCAACCCGCCTTCAGTCGCAGCATCCAGACCCTGGAGCGCGACCTCGACTGCGCGCTGGTAGAACGCAGCAGCCGCGAATTCCGTCTGACTGGCCAGGGTGAACTGGTACTGCAACATGCCCGGCGCCTGCTCGCCGGCAGCCAGGCCCTGCAAAACGAACTGACGCAATACAACGGCCTGACCGGTGGCGAGTTGCACTTCGGCTGCGGCCCGTACCCGGCCCAGGTGCTGGTGCCCGAGGCGTTGGCGGAATTCATCCAGGCTCACCCGGCGATCCGCATCAGCTTCCACCAGGGCGACTGGGAGCAACTGGCGGTCTGGCTTCGCGAACAGCAGATCGAATTCCTCGTGGCCGACGCGCGGTACTTCACCGGCGACCCGCAATACCAGGTTCAGCTGTTGCGCCCTAGACGTGGTCGGTTCTTTTGCCGTGTCGGTCATCCCTTGGTGCAGCAGCAGAACCTGTCCCTGCGCGCCCTGCTCGACTACGCGGTGGTCGGCACGCGAATACCGCCGATGATCCGCAAGATCCTCGCCGACGTGCAGGGCGAGGCGGACTTCAACCCGAGCGTGGAGTGCGCGCAATTCGATGCGATCCGCCGCGTGGTGATGCGTTCCGATGCGGTGGGTATAGCCACCATGGAGGCCTTGGCCGAACTGGTGGACCAGGGCCTGATCCGGCTGCTGGAGTTTACCGACGTGCCCAAGGAGGATCCCGGCCTGCAATTGCATTACGGCATCGTCAGCCGTGCCGGGCATTCCCTGACACCGGCCGCGCTGGCGATGGTCGATGCTGTGCTGACGGTCGACCAACGTTTGCTGGCGTCGAACTAGGCGCATCTGAAACACACACAAATCCCTGTAGGAGCGAGCTTGCTCGCGATGGTGTATCAGTCGACACAGCGGTGAATGACACTCCATCGCGAGCAAGCTCGCTCCTACAGGGGTAGATCACGCGCGCCGCGCCAGCGACTGCAAGGCTCGGGGCTCACCGAGGGCGCGCAGCAGGCAGTGCATCGCCTCCTCGCGGCTGCGCTCGAAGCGATAGCGCGACTCGATGTACAGCGCCAGTTTCAATTCCACGGGTTCGTCCAGGGGCAGCGGCACGTGTTGCAGGCCCAGCACGTTGGCGACCCGGCTTGGCAGGCTGATGCCGAACGGCTGGCGATCGGCGATCAGCTTCGCGGCCAGGGTGCTTTGGGTGCTCATCGCCACATTCCGGCGCAGGCCTTTCAAGCCAAGCTGCAAGTCCACCGGGCTGAGCCCGTCGCGGCGGCTCGACACCTGGATCTGCGGCTGCTCCAGATACTCCTGCAGGGTGCGCGGCGGCTCCTTGAGCGCGGCGCCATAGGCGAACACATAATGGTCGGCGGGCAATGCCTGTTTGTGCAGGCCGGCAAGCCCGGCCAGCGGTTGGTCGAGGTCGATCAGGATATCCAGCTTGCCGCTGGCCAGGTCCTGCAAGGCGTCGCGGCGCCGGGGCTGGAAATAACGCACCTGCCAATCGGCGTGGGGCGACTCGAGCAAGGCATCGAGCAACACCGGTTGCAGGCAATCCAGACAACTGACGCGCAGCAGTGGATTGTTCTGCCGCGCGGCGGGAATCATGCGCAAGCCATCGCGCAATGACTCCAGCGCTGCACGCACGTAGTCGGCCAGACGATGGGCGACCAGTGTCGGCGTCACCCCCAGGCGACTCTTGATGAACAGCGGGTCGCCGCACAACTCGCGCAGGCGACGCAACGCATTGCTCATGGCCGGTTGCGACAGGCACATCACCTCGGCCGCACGGGTGACGCTGCGCTGCTGATAAATCGCATCGAAGGCAAGCAACAGGTTCAAATCGAGCTGGCGTAAATCAAGCATGGTCTTGCTCCGGCAAATCGCTTAACGTCGGGCAGCCTAACCAGTGTTGCGGAACAAGCTGTGAGCCCTACATGACAAAAAGCGATCAGCCACTGCGCGATCAATCGATACCCAATGCGTTCTATGCGCCGACTCTGCTGCCGGCCATCGAAGAGTTGCTGGCCCGTGGCGTGGACCGGGACAGTATCGAAGGCCTGTTTCGTCGCAGCCTGTTCGAGTTGCGCACGCCATTCATGCGCATTCCGCTATTCATGTCGCGGCGCTTCTGGGCGTTTGCCCTGGAGCAGACCGGCGACCCGCTGATCGGCCTGGCGGCTGGCCGGCGTTTCGTTTCCACCGCTACCAATGGCCTGACGTACCTGTTCGACGTGGCCGACTCACTGGACAGCGCCTGCCAGTATTTCGTGCGTTTCTTTCCGTTTTTCAACGGGCACTTCCAGGCGCGGATCGTGCGCGGCGACGACAGCGTCCAATTGCACCTGCTCGATTGCGGCAGTGTGAAAACCAGCGCGGCAACCGCCGATTACATACTCATCAGCCTGTGCAGCATGTTGCGGCGCAAATTCCTCGCCAGCGGCCTGGAGCGTGATCCGGTTCTGGGCGTCGGGCTGGTCGGCGCTTGCACGACCAATGCGCAGGAACATCAACAAGCCTTTCGCGCACCGGTGCAATGGGGGCAGGCGCAGCACTCGATCCGCCTCGATCCACAGCTGTTCGTCATCCCGTTGACGCCGGGCAATCATGAACTGGAACACACGCTGATCGAGCTGTTGGAGCAGACCCGACGCAACAGCGAACCGACCTTGCTGGAGCAAGTCTGCGACCATTTGATCGGCAACCTCGCCGAAGCCAACTGGCAGCAATTCTGTACCACCCAGCACGTGCTCGAGCGCACCGCCGCCCGACGCTTGAAGGCGTTGGGCTGGAGTTTTTCAGAGTTGCTCGACGAATACCGTCGCTACCGGGCCGAAGACTTTTTGCAGGGAACGGACCTGGAGCTGGTGGAGATTTCCGACCGCCTGGGCTACAGCGATGTGCAAAGCTTCAATCGTGCCTGCCTGCGGTGGCTGGGGTGCGCGCCGGGTGCCTGGCGAACCCGGCAAGGTCGATAAAAAACCACACGCGTGCGAACCCTAGGCGGCCCATTGAATGAACGCCCGTAGCCGCTCACAGGCGGCTGGCTGACAAAGACAGCATCATTGAATTTGCTATGACTCGACAGGCACTTGATCAATAGATTGTTGGACATTTTTTAACATTCGCATTGCGCCATCTGTGCGTAAGAACTGTCAGACGCGGTGAACACTCGTCATTAAACCGGCGGCTCAAACCTGACACCCACAAGCAGCTACAACCCTTGTATTTCAAGGCTTGCGGCAGGTTGTTGCTTTCTTGGGATTTTCGCCAAACAGTCAAAATCGGGAGTGGTGAAACCCAATAGTGATGGCAATAGCCCCACATTTGGGGGCGTCTTGCCCCTTTAACCTACCGGTTTGCCGACACGGTTTGCCGAGGCTGGTCTATACCCCCTTTTGACAGTTTTGTTTTGCAACTCTCCACCGTTTTACGAGGCACGCTGATATGGACGTGAGCGTATTTGGTACGGGCTATGTTGGCCTGATACAAGCAGCTGCATTGGCCGATGTCGGACATCGCGTCCTGTGTGTCGACATCGATCCGAACAAGATCCGACAACTGCAACAGGCCGTGCCACCGATCAGTGAGCCGGGGCTTTGCGGCACCCTTGAAGAAAACATCAAGGCTGGTCGCCTGCTCTTCACCACCCAGGCCAGCGATGCGGTAGAGCACGCCGAACTGATCTTCATCGCCGTTGGTACGCCCGCCGACGAAGACGGTTCGGCCGACCTCAGCCATGTGCTGAACGTGGCCCGGCAGATTGCCAGTTTCATGAAGGCCGACCGCACCCTGATCATCAAATCCACGGTGCCGGTAGGCACGGCGGACCAGGTCAGTGCCACTGCCATTGAAGAGTTGCAGCGCAGCGGCAAAGGTTCGCTGAAGATACGGGTGGTGTCCAACCCGGAGTTTCTCAAGGAAGGCAGTGCCCTGGCCGATTGCATGCGCCCGGACCGGATCATCGTCGGTACCGCTGACGATGAAGCCCGCAGCCAGATGAGCGAGCTCTACGCACCGTTCTGCCGCAACCACGACAAATTGATGTTCATGGACAACCGCAGCGCCGAGTTGACCAAGTACGCAGCGAACGCGATGCTGGCCACGCGCATCAGTTTCATGAACGAACTGGCCAACCTCACCGAGTTACTGGGAGCAGATATCGAAGCCGTGCGCAAAGGCATCGGTTCGGACCCGCGCATCGGTTACCACTTCATCTACCCCGGTTGCGGCTTCGGCGGTTCCTGCTTCCCCAAGGACCTGCGCGCTCTGCTGCACACCGCCGAACGCGCCGGAATGTCCCTGAAGTTGCTGCGTAGCGTGACCGACGTCAACGACCACCAGCGGCATATCCTGTTCAGCAAACTCAAGGCGCAATTTCCCGGTGGACTGGCCGGCAAGTCCATCGCCGTGTGGGGCCTGGCGTTCAAACCCAACACCGATGACATGCGCGAAGCACCGAGCCGCAACCTGATGGAGGCGCTCTGGGCCGAAGGTGCGAGCGTGCAAGCCTACGACCCGGAAGCCATGTCCGAATGCCGGCGCATTTACGGCTACCGCGACGACCTGCATCTGTGCGCCACCCGCGATGACACACTCGAAGACGCCGATGCCCTGGTGATCTGCACCGAGTGGAAGAACTTTCGCGTGGTCGACTTCGACAGGCTGGCGAGCAAACTGCGAAAACGGGTGATCGTGGACGGACGCAACCTGTACAGCCCGGAACAGGTGGCGGCCGCCGGCCTGCATTACAGTGGCATCGGCTTGCGCCGCATCACGCCCGAGGCCGTCCGTCCATGAAGATTCTCGTCACCGGAGCAGCCGGCTTCATTGGTGCCCATTGCGTGCTGCGACTGTTGCGCGATGGACACCAGGTATTCGGCCTCGACAACTTCAACAGCTACTACGATCCGCAACTCAAGCACGATCGCGTGCGTTGGGTGCAGGAGCAGGCACGCCCTTTCCCGCTCTCAATGGTTGACCTGGCCGATACACCGGCCATCGAGGCACTGTTTGCCAGGGAAAAACCGGAGATCGTGATCCACCTCGCGGCCCAGGCCGGGGTGCGTTATTCCCTGGAAAATCCCCGGGCCTACCTGGACAGCAACTTGAGCGGGTTCCTGAACATCCTCGAAAGCTGCCGCAACCACCCGGTCAAACACTTGATCTACGCTTCGTCCAGTTCGGTGTATGGCGCCAACCAGCACACACCGTACTCGGTGCACGATGGTGTGGATCATCCGCTGTCGCTGTACGCCGCGACCAAGAAGTCCAACGAATTGATGGCCCACAGTTACAGCCACCTGTTCGGTATTCCCTGCACCGGGCTGCGCTTTTTCACGGTGTACGGCCCCTGGGGACGGCCTGACATGTCGCCGATCCAGTTCGCCCGGGCCATCGCCGAAGAACGGCCACTGAAGCTGTTCAACTACGGCAAGCACCAGCGGGACTTCACCTACATCGACGACATTATCGAGAGCATCACACGCCTGATCGACCGCCCACCGCAAGCCAACGCTCAATGGGACCGCGAACAGCCAGACCCGGCCACGAGCATGGCACCCTGGCGGATTTTCAACATCGGCGGCCAGCACCCGGTAGAGCTCAAGGACTATCTGGCATTGCTGGAAAAACACATGGGGCAAAAAGTCCGGATCGAACTGCTGCCCCTGCAACCCGGCGATGTCCTCAACACCTGCGCCGATGCCAGTGAGCTGGCCCGCGCTACCGATTTCCAACCGCGTATCGAACTGGACGAGGGACTGGGGCGCTTCGTTGCCTGGTTCCGCTCTTACTACTGACTGCGTCCCCCATACCGCACACGGCTGAACTCTGCGGAGAATTTATGTCTGAACACGAAAAAAGTGTGCCACTTGGCAATTTGCGCAGAGAAAAGCGCCTGGACCCCGAACAGCGCATGCGCATGGATGCCGCGATCCACATGCAGGGTTGTGGCTGGATAACCGGTCGCGAAGGTGGCCGGCCATGGACCCTGTCGCGCACCAACCGCGTCCTGGCCTGCTTCGGCGCGCTGCTGATCCTGGTGCTGATTTCCCCGGTGCTGCTGGGGCTGGCGCTGGCCATCAAACTCACCAGCCCGGGGCCGGTGATGTTCGTGCAAAAGCGCACCGGTTACCGCGGCCGCATGTTCGGCATGTACAAATTCCGCACCATGGTCACCAACGCCGAGGAACTCAAGGAGTCCCTGCGGCACCTGAACAAGCACGGTACCGACGCCATCGATTTCAAGATCGACAAGGACCCGCGCATCACCGGTATCGGCGGCTTCCTGCGGCGCACCAGTCTCGATGAGCTGCCGAACCTGTTCAACGTGGTGACCGGCGACATGCGCCTGGTAGGCCCCAGGCCGACTTCGTTCAATGCCTACCGCTACAAGAACAAACACCTTGTGCGCCTGAGCATCTACCCCGGCATGACCGGCCTGTGGCAAATCTCCGGGCGCAGCAATATCGATTTCGACCAGCGCGTTGAGTTGGATCTCACCTACATCTCCCAGCAGAGCCCGCTGCTTGATTTGAGGATTCTGTTGAAAACCCCTTTAAAAGTTTTCAGCGGACACGGAGCGAGTTAAATGGACGGCTCAACGGCTAAAAGCCTCAGCATTGCCAGCCCGAGCGAGTCCAATCTGACATCGACCGTGCTCGACCAGAACCTGCGGATCCTTTTCCTGACCGCCGCCAACCCCGGCGCCGGCACCACCACCAGTGCCCTGGCGCTGGCCAGTCAACTGGCGAAGATGAGCAGCGGCCTGGTGCTGCTGGTGGATGCCAGCCAGTCGGCGACCAACCTCACGCAACAGTTGGGGCTGAGCAAGGAACGGGGGTTTCGCGACTTGTTGTTCAACACCCAGAGCCCGCCCTTGTTGCAGGACTGCGTGGTGGACGTCTCCAGCCTGCCCTTTCACGTTCTGCCATTCGGCCGCTACTCCCGTGGCAACGAACACCTGACACCCGAGCGCCTGAGCCCGCTGCTCGATCAACTCGGCATCCGGTACCGCTTCGTGGTGATCGACGGCGACGCGGTGTATTCGGCCTCCGACACCCTGGTCATCAGCACCCAGGTGGACGGCGTGGTCCTGGTCGTGCGCTCGGAAGACACCCGCTGGGAGGTGGCCCAGGCCGCGGCCCAGCGCTTGAGCCAGGCGGGAGCGAAGCTGGTCGGCAGCGTGTTCAACCGACGCAAGTACTACATGCCCGAATGGCTGTACAGAAACCTGTGAGCAGTCAGACAAGGATGACGCCATGAACGCCAAGATGCTTGTCCTGCTTTTGCTACCCCTTGCAGGTTGCTCCAGCACTTCCTCCGACGAATCCCAAAGCATGCCGGTGCAAATCCTCACGGCCCCACCGGCGAACGCCCAGGCCACTGACGTGCCCAAGGTCGAGCAGACCCTGCGCCCACAGGATGTGCTGGACGTGATCTTCCACATCAGCACCAGTGGCTCGGCTGCCTATCGCGTGCAGTCCGGGGACACGATCGCGCTGAACTTCACCGCCGCCAGCCAGTTCAACGGCAACCAGTTGGTGCTGCCCGATGGCACCATCGAACTGCCGGGGGCCCACACCACGGTGAAAATCGAGGGCCTGACCCGCGATGAAGCACGGGACGCGATTCAGCGCGCCTACGATCGCAAACAGCTGTTCCAGCCCAACCGCAATCAGCTGTCAGTGATGGTAGTGAGCCCGCTGGCCAATGAGTGGAACCTCAAGTCCGTGCTCAACCACCCCGGCACCGGCATGAGTCGGGAAATCACCGTGGGCACCGACGGCTACGCCAGCTTCCCGGAAATCGGTGCCGTACCGCTGCAAGGCATGACCATCAACCAGCTGGAGGCCTACCTCAATAAACGCTACGCCACCCTGCCGGGGCGCATGACCGTGGACGTGCTGCTCAAGGCCACCGCCGGCAACGAAATCTATGTACTGGGTGAAGTCGGCCAGCCGGGCTCCTACCCGATCCGCCGCCCGGTGTCGGTGCTCGAAGCCCTGACCTTGGCCCGCGGTTCCAACGTCAAGGCACGCCTGGACTCGGTGATGATCATGCGGCGCAACGGCAACCAGGTGGTCGCGCATCGTTACGACGTGGAAAAAGCCTTGTCCGGCGACGCCACCCAGATCGCCTACCTGCAAGCGGACGACATGCTGTACGTGCCCAAGACCAAACTGGCCAGCGCCGGTGAACTCGCGCGGCAACTGGCGGACGTCGTGTTGTTCCAGGGCATGGGCCTCAGCTTCAGCTACCGCGTCGACAACAAAGACGACAACAGCAACTAACTCTCAGGTGGCCAATGAATCCAAAGGAAAACTACCTGCATGAGTTCTTCAGGATCTTCTTCGCCAACAAGCAGCTGGTGAAGCGAGTTTTCCTGGTCTTTGCCGTGATCGCCGTGGTCTTGCCGCTGTTGCTCAAGCAGAGTTTCGATATCACCGCCCAGGTGATCGTGCAGTCCAAGAAAATCTCCCAGGGGGATGCCACCAGCACCCTCAATCAGGAAAACGCTTCCTTCATTCCACCGTCGCTGGCGGACATGGAGACCGAGAGCAACATCCTGCGTTCGCCGGCCTTGATCCGCCAGACCATCAGCGAGTTGCGCGATAAGGGTGAGTACACGCTACCCGTGAGCGCCTTCAACAAACTGCTGGTGCAGCCGTTCAAACGGTTTGTCACCAATCCCGTTCGCGAACACGTGACCAACCCGGTTCGCAACCTGCTCGGACTGCAGACCGATCCGGTACGCGACACCGTGCTCGATGCCCTCACGCAGCAAGCGTCCTCTGCCCTGAAGGTGGAAACCTTGCCGGGCTCCAACGTGATCTCGATCGTCTACCGCTTCCCTGACCCGGCCCAGGGCACCCGGTTCGTCACCGCCCTGCTGCAGAACTACCTGGTCAGCCGCCAGGAAATGCAATCGATCGACCTGCCGCAGAGCTTCTACGAAACCAAGAAGTTGCAGTACCAGGTGCGTCTCGATGGCCTGGAAGCCAATCGCCTGGCCTTGCTCGAAAGCATCGGTTCGTCCGACCCCAAGGAAGAAATCACGTTCCGCCTCAACGCGATCAACACCGAGGAGCAGGCGCTCAACCTGTATCAGGACCGACTGCTGCAAAGCCAGCGCTGGCTCGATTACCTGAAAACCAGCCTGGCGACCGCCAACAACGCCAGATTCACCGACTACACCTTCCCCTACACCTTCACCACCACGGTCGACAGCGTCGCTTTCGAAGACCGCGAGATCAAGCAACTGGGTGAGCAACTGACGACCCTGGTCAGCCGCTATATGGACGACCTGGCGGTCTTTCAGCCCGGCAGTGAGCCGATGCAAATGACCCGCGAGCAAATCATCCGGGCCCGTGGGCAATTCCTGAAGATTGTCAGCAACCGGATTCAGGAGCGCACCAGCGACCTGGCGACGATCAGCTCGGTCATCGAGCAGAAAACCGCGCGCATTGCCGAGTTCAAGAATCGTATCCACCAGTTGCAGGAAACCCGGAGCAAGCTGCGGCAGATGGACACCGAAATCAACGCGCTGCACAAGGCGTTCGCCACCTATGCCCAGCGCTTCGCCGAAAGCAGCACCGCGCGCGCACTGGACAACGACCTGTCCAACGCACGGGTACTCAGCCCGCCGTTCGAACCGACCGAAGCGGCGTTCCCAAAGCCGATGCTGATCATTCCGTTCGGAGTGTTCACCGGTTTGCTGCTGGCGATTGCCCTGGTCTATGTGCGTGAGTTCTTCGACCACCGCTTCAAGCACCCTGCGCAAATCACCCATGAACTGGGCTTGCCGGTGCTGCTGGTGATCAATGATCAAAGCACCCTGCCAAACAATCCGCACAAGAGCTGGAGCGTACCGGCCCTCGTACATTGGGTGCGCAATTGAACGCGCCGCTCGGCACCACCCACGACCTGCCGATCATTCATTTGCTCAGCAGCGGCGGCTTCTATGGGGCCGAGCGGATGCTGCTGGATCATTGCCTGGCGACGCCGGGGCAGCACCAGGTGCTGTTTCTCGATGCGCCGCCAGAACTGATCGCGCGATTTCGCGAGGCCGGTGTCGATTGCCTCGGCTGTGCAGGCCTGGTCGCGTTGCTGGGGCATTTGCGCCAGCGACGGAACCAGCGGCCACTGATCAATACGCACAACTTCAAGGGCCTGTTGTTCGGCTGGGTCGGCGCGACGCTGTTGCGCCTGCCACTGGTGATCACCCAGCACGGCTTCACCCCGCGCAGTCGCAAGCAGAAGTTCTACACCTGGCTGAGCCTGCAACTGTGCCGCACGGCCTCGGTGAACCGGGTGGTGTGTGTCGCCGAAAGCATTGCCGCGCTGCACCGTCAGGCCAATGTGCGCACGGACAAACTGCAGGTGATCCCCAATGGCCTGCCGGCGGCCCACGACTTGCTGCCGCACAGTGGCGAACGTCAACGCTGGCTGGCTGGTTACGTCGGGCGCCTGAGTAGCGAAAAAGGCCCTGACCTGTTTCTCGATGCGCTGATCCCGTTGTGTCAGCAGTACCCGCAACTGGACGCTGTGATGCTCGGTGACGGGCCGGAGCGCGAAAGCCTGCAGACGCGGATCGACGAGGCAGGCTTGCAGGCGCGCATCACACTGGCGGGCTACCAGACCGACATGGGCGCCTGGTGGCGGCAACTCGATGCGTTGGTGATCAGCTCGCGCACCGAAGGCACGCCCATGATTCTGCTCGAAGCGATGCAGGCCGGAGTGCCGGTGGTGGCCTTCGGCGTCGGCGGGATTCCCGATGTCTTGCAGGACCGCCACAACGGCCTGCTGGCCACGCCCACCGACAGTACCGCCCTCGCCCGCCAGATCGGCACGCTGCTGGGTGACCCGGCCCTGGCTGGGGAGTTGATCGACAACGCAAAACGTACGCAACGGGATCGCTACGACCTCAAGGTCCTGGCCGAACGCTGGTCGCAGCTTTACATCCGGACTGCACGAGAGGCACACCCGTGATTGTTCCGCTCTCGATCGTCAGTTTGCTCGGCCTGGTCTGCCTCGGTTTGCTGGCCAGCCCTTATCCGTATCTGGCGCCGGGAGCGGTACTGGGCCTGGTGGGTGTCGCGGTGCTGTACCGCAAGCCGGCCTGGGGCCTGTTGGGCATTGTCGCCATCCTGCCTTTCGAAGGTCTGTTCAAGGACAGCTCACTGTCGGGCTCCAAATTCCTCGGGGCTTCGCTGGCGCTGATCCTGATGCTGCAACTGGCGACTCACCAACTGCCGAGCGAGCGCCTGCGCAGCAATATCTGGCGTTTCCTGGTCGGGTTCATGGTGCTGTACCTGCTGAGCCTGTTGAACACCGACGACATGGGCTTCTCCCTGGGCCACCTGCGCGAATTGAGCGTCGGCCTGATTCTGTTTGTCATCACCCTGCTGGTCGGGCGTGAGTTGAACCTCGACATGTTCGCCAAACTGGTTGCCATCAGTGTCTCGGCGACCTGCGCCATGGCGATGTTCTCTGCCAAATACCAGGACGACGGCCGTGCGTCCGGGATGCTCAATGACCCGAACGACTTTGCCCTGATGATCGCCTTCGCCGTACCCATGGCGCTGTTGCTGGTGGTCCGCAGCCCGAACCGGTTGCACCGGTTGTTCTGGGGGGGCTGTACCCTCTTGCTGCTGGGCGGCATGACCAAGACCGAATCCCGTTCGGGGCTGGTGGTGTTGCTCCTCAGCCTGTTGATCGGCGCGTGGCACTACCGCGCGCAGCTGCCACATATTCGTCCACGCCACCTGGGCTTTGCCATGCTCGGCCTGGCGATTGTGATTTCGCTGGGGCTCTATGCGATGCCGGCCAGTTACGTGGAACGCATCCAGTCGCTGAGCATCCTCAGCTCCGGGGCCAAGAGTCAGGACCCGTCACTGGGCCGTCGTGCCTCCTACATTGTGGTCGGCAGCGCCATGATCGCCGAGAACCCCTTGCTTGGCACCGGCCCCGGCACGTTCCCGCTGCACTACGCTACCACCGGTTATGCCAAGACCTTTGCCATGACCGGCAAGACCGATGACCTGTACCGTCGCGCCCACAACACCTACCTGGAGATCTTCAGTGAACTGGGGATTCCCGCCGGCCTGATGTTCGTCGGCATGCTCGCCCTGGGTTTGTACAACCTGATCCGCGCCCGCCGCGCCTGGCTATTGCGAGGAACTGGGCATCAGGCTGATCTGATGACCCACCTGAGTATGAGCCTTCTGTCGTTGACGTTGTTCCTGATGTTCCTCAGCGCACCGAATCACAAGTACCTGTGGATCATGCTCGCGTTGACCAGCGTGCTGCGCACTAAAGCCGAAGAAGCCCCGCCGACGGAGGTCAGGGCATGAACCGCATCAGCATCATCATCCCGATGTACAACGAGGCCCGGCACATCGCCCGGACCCTGCAAGCGGCACGACATGCCGCCGAGGCGGCCAACGTCGAATGCGAGTTGATCGTGGTGGACAACGGCTCCGATGACCAGGGCCCGGACATTGCCCGGCAGTTCGGTGCCCAGGTGCTGGTCCTGCCCGGCCTGCTCATCGGTGCATTGCGCAATCGCGGAGCGGCGATCACCAGCGGCGAATGGCTGGCCTTTATCGATGCCGACGTCGAGATGCCCGAGAACTGGCTCAAGCTGTTGTTCGACCTCGAGTCCGGCGGCCAGGCCGATGTCATCGGCCTTGACCTGCACACCCCGGCCGAAGCGCCGTGGTACGCCGACGCCTGGCAGCGCCGCACCTTGCGTCCCGATACGCAGCCACTGCATGTCGCGCAATGGCTGCCCACTTGCAACCTGCTGATGCGCCGTCGCTGGTTCGACAAGGTCGGTGGTTTCAATGAACAACTGCGCACCGGCGAGGACAAGGAACTGACCATGCGCCTGGTCGACGCGGGCGCGAAACTAGTCGCGGTCAACCAAAGCGTGGCGCTGCATTGGGGTTACGAAAGCAGTTGGCGGGAATGGATGGGCAAGGAATTGTGGCGTCAGGGCAGTCATCTGCAACTTCTGCGCACCCATGGCCCGAGCCTGCGCTTGCTGCGCTTTCCGTTGCTGTCGATTGCCGCCTGGTTGATCGATTTCATGGCCATTTCCGCCCTGTTCGACGGGTTCCCCCATCATTCGCTGCTGATGCTGCTGCTGACCGTCCTGCCCGCCCTGGCACTGAGCCTGCGTCAGAGCGCCAGGCACCGCGACACGCTCCTGACCCTGCAACTCTGGGGCCTGCACTGGGTACGCCTGCACCTGGCGGGCGCCGGGCTCATCCTCAGCCTTTGTCATTGGAATGCCAGGAGGCCCGCCCGTGGCTGAATTCATTTTCTGGTTGTGCCTGTTGCTACCGGTTTACGCCTACCTCGGTTATCCCCTGTTATTGACGTTGCTGGCACCGTTTTACCCGGCACCGCGCCAAGGACCGGCACAACCGATGGACGTGAGCATCGTGATTGCCGCGCACAACGAAGCGCGGCATATCGAAGAAAAACTGCGCACCGTGCTGGCCCAGGATTATCAGGCCCGCTCACTGCAAATCATCCTCGCCAGTGACGGCTCGACCGATGACACCGTGGCCTGCGCTCACCGGGTCGAGGACCCGCGCATCACCGTGCTCGATCTGCCCCGCCAGGGCAAGGCGGCGACGCTCAATGCCGGGGTCGCGATCAGCAGCGGCGCGATCCTGGTGTTCACCGACGCCGACAACCAGTGGTCCACCGACACCCTCGGCCATTTGCTCGCGCCGCTCAACGACCCGCAGGTCGGTGGCTGCGCCGGGCACATGGTGATCCCGGTGACAGGAAAGGGGTTGAGCGTTGGCGACAGCCTGTATCGGCACTATGAAGGCTGGCTGCGCTACGTGGAAAATCGCACCGGCTGCATGGTCTCCGCCGACGGCGCATTGCTCGCCTTGCGCCGCGAGTTGTTCCAGAACGTGCCGGCGGAGGTCAACGACGATTTTTTTATCAGCACCTGCGCGCCGGTCGCGTTCAAGCGGATTGTCTACGTGCCCCAGGCCCGGGTAATCGACCAGGGTGTGGACGAAGCCGACAAGCAATTCCGTCGCCGTCAGCGGGTCACGGTGGGTGGCCTGCAAAGCCTGGCCCAACGCCGGGAGTTGCTGAATCCGCTGACCCACGGCCTGTATGCGATTGCCTTGATCAGCCACAAGCTGATCCGGCGGCTGGCGCCGATCCTGTTGCTGCCGTTGCTGCTGAGCAATTTCTGGCTGTGGGAGGATCACGGCTTTTATCGCCTGAGCCTGATCGCACAACTGCTCGGTTACACGATGGCCATTGCCGGCCTGCTGGATTCGCAACACCGCTTGCCCAAACCCTTTCGCCTGGCCGCGTTCCTCCTGGTGACCCTTGCCGGGATGAGCATCGGCCTGTGGCAGTTCCTGCGCGGTCAGCGTTACGCCCAATGGAACCCCGAGCAAAATCGATGAGAGGCGCGTGCCGTGGCGATCAAACAACTGTTGAAACGCACCAGTGGCTGGCTGTACCTCAACTCCCCGGTGGGGCGCAAGCAACTGCACGGCGCCGGTGTGATCCTGATGTTGCACCGGGTGCTGGCCAGCGACCAGGCCGCCGAACTGCCCCACCGCAATGAACTGTGCGTCGGGCCAAAAGCGTTTGAACATTTGCTGGTGTGGTTGAAAAAACACTTCGACTGCGTGCCGCTGATGGACATTCTGCAACCGGGTGCGCGCTCGGAGCGACCGAAAGTGGCGCTGACCTTCGACGACGGCTGGCGCGACAACGCGCTGAATGCCTTCCCGCTGCTGCAAAAACACCAGGTGCCGGCGAGCATCTTTCTGTCCACCGACTTCATCGGTAGCCGCCAGCGGTTCTGGTGGGAAAGCATCGGCGAAACCCTGTGGAACAGTCATGGCGAACAGGCACGGCAGAAACTGATCGAACGCTTGCAGCACCTGGGGCGCCCGTTGCCGACACGGTGCGATGACCCGGATCGGCAACGCCGCAGCCTGGCGTTGCTGAACTTTTTGCAGAGCCTGAAAACCCTGTCGCCGCTGGACCTCAATCGCCTGACCGACGACTGCCCGCACGAGTCGTTGCCCCAGGCGCTGGACTGGCAGCAAGTGCGCCACCTGGAAGCATCCGGCCTGGTACGCTTCGGCCCCCACGGTGCCAGCCATGCCATCCTCACCGGTCTCGACGATCAACGCCTGGATGAAGAGCTGAGCCGCAGTCGCCAGGCGCTGCTCCACGGCTGCAACCAGCCATTGCCGGTTTACTGCTACCCCAATGGCGACAACGATGCGCGGGTGCGCCAACAGGTGGCCAGGCATGACTTCCCGTTTGCCCTGGGTACCGGCACCGGCATTTATCGAGGGGCCGAAGATCCACTGGCCCTGCCACGCTTCGGCGTCAGCCAGCGTACCGCACGCAATCCCGGGTTGCTGTCCTGGCGCATCTACCGTGGTGCACGCCCATGAGCGGCAACAACTACCTCAAGCACCTGGCCCTGAGCATGGGCACCAAACTGGCGATGATCGCCCTGCGCTTGCTGCGCAACGTGTTGCTGGCGCGAATTCTCGGCCCCAGCGAACGGGGGTTGTTTGCCTTGCTCAGCGCCCTGCCCGACCTGATCAGCGCGGCCACCAGCGGCGGCTTGAATTCAGCGGTAGGCTATCAGGCGGCCAAGCAACGACCGATGGGCTTGCTGCTCAGCCAGGTGCTGCTGTTCGGTTGTCTGCTGGCGGCGTTGCTGACCTTGGCGGTGGTGGCGCTGACCCGCGAGTTCGGCAGTGAACTGGAGATCACCACGCAATTGGGCCTGCTCGCCTGGCTGTTGCTGCTGGCGGTGCCGCTGACCGTGCTCAAAAGCGGTTTGCTGACCCTGCACAACGCCTCGGGCGGCGTGGTCGCCTTCAATGCCTTGCGCCTGATCGAGTCGCTGGCGCCGCTGCTGATGTTCCTTGCCCTGTTCTGGATGTGGAAAAGCGCGGCCCTGGAAGCGGCGTTGATCAGTTGGCTGACGGGGATCAGCCTGGTGGTGCTGGCCGGTTGGGTCTGGCTCAAGCGTGAGCATCCGTTGAGCCTGCAATGGGACCGCGCCAGTCAAAACGAATTGCTGCGCTACAGCGCCCGCAGCCATCCGGACCTGCTGTTCCAGCAAATGATCCTGCGCTCCGACTTCCTGATCATCGGCGCCCTGCTCGGCACCACGGCACTGGGTCACTACGCCATGGCCAGCGCCGCCGCCGAGTTGCTGCTGATCGTTCCGGAAGCAGTGACCACGCCGCTGATGAAGCGCCTGCTGCAACAGGAAGAAGGCATCGAAAAAGTCACGCCACTGGCCTTGCGCTTGACCGCTACGGTGATGATCGGCGCTTGCCTGAGCATGGCTGTGGTGGGTGAATGGTTGATCGTGACGCTGTTTGGCGAGGCCTACCAGCCTGCATACCCGGCGTTGCTGGCGCTGCTGCCAGGCCTGTTGGGCCTGTGCTATGCGAGCATTCTGCGCCTGGACCTGCTGGGCAAAAACCGGCCCGGCACGATTTCGTTGTTGATGGGCCTCAGCGCCCTGCTCAACCTGGCGCTCAATGTGCTGCTGATCCCGACCTACGGCATCGTCGGCGCAGCAGCGGCGTCCTCTATCGCGTACCTGGCCGTGACCCTGGCGCTGTTGGTGGTGTATTGCCGGTTGAGCCACGTGCCGGTCTGGCAAACGCTCATCGTCCTGCCCGGCGACATCGCGCCGATGCTGCTGATGCTGCAACGGAAATCGGCATGAAACATCTGTTATTGCTGGTGAGTCTTGGACTCGGGCTGAGCGCCGAAGCTGCGCCCATGCGTTGGGCCGATATCCGCGACGGCAGCCTGTACCTGCAAACGGACCGCCCCGACACCCTGACCGTGCTCTGGACCCCGGTGTGGCAGGCTGAAGCCAACGAAGAACACCTCTACTTGCTCGACGGCCAGGGCAAACTCCAGAGCGAACGACTGATTGCCGCCAATGAGCCCCGCGGTAGTCAACGCTGGAACCTGGCGCCGGACGCCGCCAGTTATCGACTGGAAATTCCTGGCTACAGCTTCCGCCGTTATACGGTTGAGCACGACGACCACACCGTCGCACTGTTCGCCCCGGCCAAGGTGCA
Organism: Pseudomonas sp. PDM30; assembly: GCF_019218985.1. NCBI lineage: Bacteria > Pseudomonadati > Pseudomonadota > Gammaproteobacteria > Pseudomonadales > Pseudomonadaceae > Pseudomonas > Pseudomonas sp. PDM30. The sequence continues at coordinate 324,492 of NZ_JAHUWM010000006.1, read as the reverse complement.
TTTCAGCGCCGAGCCCCGGGACGGTGACGAGTTGTATTTCAAGGTCGCGGCCGGTGAGCACGCGGTGCTGGCCGGTAAATTCCACGGCGGCGTCGGCGCGTTGCAAGCGCAACGCGTGAGTGACGGCCAACAACTTTCACTTTCTCTAAAGCCGTACCCCGTCTATTGGCAGTTCGACAAAGTCGAGTTGCCCGTTGCAACTACCGATCAAGTCTGGCGCCTGCACCTGCGCGGTAGTGGCAAGGTCGCATTCTGGCTCGATGGCACGGCCAACCTGTTCGCCCAGAACCCGCAACAGCTCAAGCCCTTGCGCGAAGACGAAGGCCAGACCCGGCTGACGCTGCACAACGACGTGCTCGGCAAGACCCCGAACCTGGGTATCGCCCTGCCCTATGCGCAACTGCCGGATTCCGGTTTCGCCGTGCTCGATGCCCTGCAACCACAGGCCGGAACCTATTACAGCCTGGTCGACATCATGGCGACGCGGCCGCATTACGAAGACGTGTTCCGCCGGCTGTATCAGGATCGCTTGGGCATCACTCAGGACATCACCCTGCTGGCCGGCAGACAGCGCCTTGCCTACCTGCGCGCCGACACCACCAGCAACGCCGGCCTCGACGCCTGGCTCGCCGCCACACGCGCACTCGGCGGCAAGGGCACACACTACATCGGTTTTGCCGACGAACCGAACCTCAACTACCCGGACTACGCCAGCTACAAGCGCATCTTCAACAGCATGGCCTGGCAAGTGCGCAGCAACCCGGACAACGCCAAAGCCGGCGTACGCATCGCCATGCCGGCCAGCTCCCGGTTCGTCAATGGCCCGTTCGTCGACAATGCCGCCGACAAGCGCGGCATCGACTGGGCCCGACGCCTGCTGGCCGAGTCCGGCGACAAGATCGATGCGCTGGCCTGGCACGAATGGATGGTCCGCGACCTGCTGGCGACCCGTGTCTACCGCGATAGCGTACGCAAAGCGGCAGAGCTGGTGGGGTTCGACGCCCAGGGACGACCGCGCAAAGCCTTGTTGCTGGACCAGACCAACATGTCCAGCGGGGCCAGCCTCAGCCCTTACGATCAGGAAACCCACTACGCCTCGTTATGGTGGACCTCGGTCATCATCAATGCTTCCCAGGACGGCTTGCTCGATATGCTCGGCTGGTTCCAGGCTGCCGACGAACCTGAGTATCCCAAAGGTATGTTGCGCGTGCTCGGCAAGGATGAGTTCGAGCTCAAGCCCGTGGGCCTGGCGCAGCAATTTATCCGCCAGCATTGGCTACGCGATGTCATGCGCCTGGAGAACGACGCCTTCGAGGTTGACGTGCTGGCCATGTCTGCCGGGCACCAACGCAACCTGCTGGGCGTCAATAAAGGCTCACGCTTGCAGCGCGTGAGCCTGGCTGGCGCGCAATGTCCATTGCCCCATGGATCATTGCGCTATTTCGGCGCCGACAACCGCAGTCGCGACGCATCCTTCAAATGTCTGGACGGTCGCATCAGCTTCGATTTACCAGGAGAAACCCTGTTTTCCCTCAGCTGGAGCACCACATGAACGCCATTGTTTTTTTACCGCGTGGACGATTCGTCGCGCATTGAGTCACGCCACTCACGGCCAACACCGTCGGGAGTCAAAAACATGAATGCTCTGAAAAAGCTCAGCGATCACATCAAGCAAAAAGGCCTGCGCGCCACCGTCGGCAAGTTGTGGAAACACTACGTGTTTTTCCACGAAGAACTGTTGTGGATGGAACGCGACCTGGTGAGCCCGGTACCGCCACACAAGCTTCGGCCCTATTCACCGCTGCGACTGGAAACCATCACCCCACAAAACGCCGTAGCGTTCGCCAGGCACTTCGGTGATCGCGTGGGCACCATGGCCGAGTTGGCGTCCGAAGGGTACACCGGGCACATGTACCTGGATGAAAACGGCGATACCGTGGCCTTTATCTGGGGCAGCACACGCGATTATCTCGACCGTCATTACTACGGCTGCATGTTTCCGGTGAAGCCAGGCGAGTTCTTCGAGTTCGCTCTCGAGCAGATTCCTGCCTACCGGGGCACCACGCTGTCGGTCGATTTCCAGCTGAACCTGTGGAAAGCCATGGCTGATCAAGGCTGCAACAAAGTGGTGGATATCTGCGAGTCCCACAACATTCCCGCGCTCAAGCTGCACATCCGCATGGGGTATCGCGAGCAGGGACGGATCATGAACATCTACCACCTGTTCGGCTGGCGCTTCTTCCGCGAAACCCGCTACAGCGGTTCACGCCTGAATGCCTTGCGCAAACCGGCACCCTCTCCTGTTCCAGCCGAGGCGAGCTGATCTTATGTCTGCACGATTCGAATGGCGCACTTCGCTGTGCACACACGACTTTCCGGTAGAGGCTTACGAAGCGTTGCGCCAGCGCGTAACGGACCACACGCCGTTCAACACCCTGGCCTGGCTATACGCCTCGGAACTGGCACTCAAGCCCGGCGAGCAGTTGCACGTGCTGCTCGGCTGGCAGGGTGACGAACTGGCGCTGTGCCTGCCGCTGGTGGCGTCCATGGAGCGCTTTGCGCGTTTGCCGTTTCGGGTCCTGCATCATTTGGGCTATCCCCTCGCCGACCGCCTCGCACTGCTGACGAGGCTGGACGACGACAATTTACACAAGGCGCTGACGCTGATCCGTCAACGCCTGCCCCATGCCGTGCTGCAACTCAACGAACTGGCCGGTTCCACGGCCCAGGTACAGGCCCTGGCACCGTGGCAGGCGCTGAGTTCGACCGCCGAACATCGCCTGAGCTGTCGAGTACCGGTGCACCTGATCAGCGAGGCCGACCATCAGGAGGTCTCAGGTGACCCGCGCTACAAACTGCGCCGCGCACGCAAACGCATCGCCGCGTGCGGTGCCCAGGTGCGGCGGATTACTCCCGACGCCCTGACCATGGGGCCGCTGTTGCAGGAAATCAGTGAGGTCGAAGCGGTGAGCTGGAAAGGCGATGAAGGCGTCGGGATCTTTTCCGATGCGCGCCATCGCCAGTGGATGGACCGCGCCTTCACCGCCCTGGCGGCCCGCGGCCTGGTGCGCATGGTGGTGCTGGAGCTGGAGGGGCGCTGCATCAGCTATCGCCTTGGCTTGCTGGAACAGGGTCGACTGTACGACTACAATCTGGCGTTCCTGCCGCAATATGCCGACCTGGGCAGCGGCCGGGTGCTGCTCGAAGAGTGGATTCGCTGGGGCCTGGAAGACAACTGGTGCTGGATCGATGCGTCGCGGGTCAGCCTGGAAAACTCCAGCCATCAACTGCACGAACGCATGACCGGGCAACTGGAACACTGGCGCTGGAGTTTTTACTCCTGGCGTCCAGGCGGTCTGGTGCTGGGTCTGGCCTTGCGGGTCTGGCAACGCTTCAAACCCCGATTGCAGCAATGGCGCACCCGACGCGCGGCGGCCGCAGTCGCAACACCCGCGGTCCACACGCCTGCGCCTACGGAAAAACTCAAGGAGGGTGCACATGCCTCGGCAAGTGATAGTCAACGCTGACGATTTCGGCCTCAGTGCCTGCGAAAACGCGGTGATCCTTGGCGCGTTCCAGGCCGGGCTCATCAGCTCCGCCACCGCCATGGCCAACATGCCGGCGTTCGAAGCGGCCTGCGTCCTGGCCCGGCATCCATTGCTCGAAGGCCGAATCGGCCTGCACTTCAACCTGACCTACGGCCGTCCGTTGAGCCAGAGCATTGCGCAGCGCCCGACGTTTTGCGACGGGGCCGGCGTGTTCGACCTCAACCTGCCCCGCACCCACCTCTGGCTCGGGCGCCGGGATCGCAACGCCGTGCTCGAAGAACTCGAAGCCCAGTGGCAGCGCTGCCTGGACAACGGCCTGCGCCCCACCCACCTGGACTCCCATCAACACGTGCACAATATCTGGCCGATCGGCGAGATCGTCGCGCGCTTCGCCGCCCGCCAGGGGGTGCCGGTGCGTCTGGCGCGCAATCTGGGGCAAAACCTCAGCCTGCCCAAGCGCGTGTTCAAGGACCTGCTCAACCGTCGCCTGAGCAATCTGGCCGGTGCCACCGCCGACTACGTGTGCACCCCGGTGGATCTGCGCAACGCCGAGCCGCCACCCGATGGATTGCTGGAAATCGTCGCCCACCCGAACCAGCTCGGCGCCGACTTCGGCGATGCCTACCTGGAACCGGGAGAGTCATTGAGCGCGTTGCTGGAACAGCGTTTGCCGGGTGTGCCGCGGGTGGCCTATACCGCTGCGGGAGACGCCGCACCTCGCCGTGCGCAGGCCGTTCTGGAATAGCTCACCCCGCACTTGTTGGAGAGAGCCTGCTCGCGATGGGGTTGCCTACATCTTCCTCGGAAAAAACCCTCTGATCGCGGAAATGTCTGACTGCTCATCCGTATCCATTTGGATACATTCGAGCAATGAATTATCTTGTCCAGCAAACCGCTACTTTCGCAGCATGGCACGCCTCGGTTCGCGACTTGCGAGCCAGGCTAGCTATCGCTCGTCGCATTGACCGCGCATCTGCGGGTAATCTTGGCGACAACAAGCCTGTCGGTGATGGCGTTTCTGAAATGCGCGTGGACGTAGGTGCCGGATACCGGGTTTACTTTACGATGCGAGGCGGTGCCGTCATTGTCCTGCTGGCCGGAGGTGACAAGTCATCTCAAACCGCCGATATCAAACGCGCAAAAAAAATGGCAAAGGAGGTTTAACCATGAGCCAGACTTTGACGACTTTCGACATGGCGGCGCTGCTCGACAGTGATGAAGCCATTAGCGAGTATCTCTCTCAGGTACTGGCAGACGGTGACAATGAGGAGTTTCTGCGCGCTATCGGCTATGTGGTGAAAGCCCGTGGCATGACACAGATAGCCAAAGACTCTGGAATGGGTCGCGAAAGCCTCTACAAGGCCTTCGCGCCGGGAGCAAAACCTCGTTTCGATACGGTCCTGAAGGTCATTCATGCCCTGGGCATAGATCTCTGCGCGCAACCAGGACACACCGTCAATCACTCAAATCTATAACTGATTTTCCGCGTCATGTGGCTGGTTTCACCACCACCCACGTAAAACACAACGGCAACTGCGCTGCCTGCTGCTGATAGCGGTCATAGAGCTCTTCGCGGTTGGAGTGTGGGTATTCCCTGAAGTGACGGATCTGCAGCCCTGCCGCAATGGCGGCGCTGAAGAGGTCGCCCAGGGTGTGGACGAACCAGTAGGACGGCGCGGCCGGCTGTTCGATCCTGCCTTCGTAGACGATCGGTTCGTGCTGCACGAACGGTTCGCGGCGGAAGTATGAGCTGGCCGGGCGAAAAGGATCGGCTGCCTCGGGGTCGAACATTTCCAGGAACGGATGGGTTTCGTACACCACCAGCGCCCCACCCGGCTTCAGCGTGCGCGCCACATGGCGGAAGAATTCGCCGATGTCCGGCATCCAGTTCAAGACCCCGATGGTGATCAGCGCCAGGTCAAAGCGCTCCTGCAGTCCGGCCGGCAAGTGGTGAATGTCCGCTTCGATGAATTGCGGCGCGTGGGGCGATCGGGACGCCAGTTCCCGTGCCTGCCCGAGAAAGGCTTCAGACTGGTCGACGCCCACCACGCTGCGCGCGCCCATGGCGAACAGCGACAGGCTTTCACGACCGTTGTTGCAGCCTAGTTGCACCACGTCCTTGCCGTCGATACCTGTCTGGGTCAGCAAAGCGGTCAGGGTGTCGTCCAGACAGGAAAAATCCGCGTGTTCCACGCCCTTCAACAAGGCCTGCCATTCGCTGGAGTCCTTGTGGTGACGGGCGGAGTCATTCCAGGCCTCGCGGTTACTGGCGATGGCTTGTTCTTTTGTCGGCAGTTCCATTGCACGCTCCAGGGTCCGGGTCGTCGATTTGACCGGCGAAGTCTAGATCAACCCCATCCTGGCAGGTGTTGCGAACTTGTAATCCGCGCGGCACCGACGGCTGTCCACGGCGCCAGCTATAGTTAAAGACCTTGGGGGAAGTGTGGTTAAACCGATTTAGCAGGTGTTGCCATGAAAAAGACCGACCTGACGCTTTTGCTCGCCGTCTGCCTGGGCGCAACCGCTGTCGTCCACGCGGACGACATGCCCACCACCAACTACAGCAGCGAATTCAACTATTACGGCGCCGACCAACCCTTCGCGCACCCCGTACCACCGTCGATGAACATTGTGCCGCCGGGTTCGTACATCCCGACCGCGCCCAGGGAATTCATTCCGGTTTCAAGTGAGCACGTGTTTTCCGATTCGCGCCTGCCGACAGTGGCCGACGCCACGGTTCGGGTGTTTATCCGCTCCTACGATCCGGAGCGTGGTGTGTACGTGAACCAGGAAGTCGAGAACCCCAGCTGCATGCTGTCCTGTCTGAGGCAGGGCCCGGTGTTGCAGTGAGCCTTACCACTGGCGCTTGTCCGGACGGGCGAGGCCGAGTTTTTCGATCCGGTAGCGCAACATGTCACGGCTCAGACCCAGCAGGCGTGCCGATTTGGTGACGTTCCAGTCGGTCTTGTCGAGCATCTTGCGCACCATGTCGCGCTCCACTTCCGGCAGGTTCATGGAGTCGCTGCCGCTGAAGGACGGACGCGGTTCGCTGAAGTGTGACGGCTCGTGATGAAACATCGGTGGCTCATCCATCAGGCTCAGGCAGACGTTCAACTGATGGGCGGCGATAGTGTCGCTTTGCGCCAGCAACACGGTTTGCTCCAGCATGTTGCGCAATTCGCGCACGTTGCCCGGCCAGCTGTAGCTGAGCAGCAATTCTTCGGCCTGGTTGCTGAAATGCAGGTTCGGCTTGCCGTAGCGTTTGCCATGTAGCCCCAGGAAGTGCCGGGCCAGCAGCAGGATATCGGCGCCACGGGTATACAGTCGCGGCACCTTGATGGAAATGATGCGCAGGCGGAAGAACAGGTCACGACGGAATTTGCCTTGCTGGACCATCTGTTCGAGATTGCAGTTGGTGGCGCTGATCACCCGCAGGTCGACTTTGCGCTCCTTCACTGAACCGACCCGGCGAATGGTCCGGTCTTCCAGTAGTTTCAGCAGCTTGGCTTGCAGCAGCAGGTCCATTTCACCGATTTCATCGAGGAACAGCGTGCCGCCATCGGCCGCTTCCACCAGCCCCATGCGACGATCCTTGGCGTCGGTGAAGGCGCCCTTCTCGTGGCCGAACAGTTCCGACTCCACCAGATTGGACGGGATCGAAGCACAGTTGAATTCAATGAATGGGCCTTTGGCGCGCGGGCCATCGAAGTGCAAGGCCCGGGCCACCAGTTCCTTGCCGGTGCCCGTCTCGCCTTCCACCAGCACCGGCGGCAGATCGCTGTTGGCCATGCGCCGTTCGGCGTCGAGCAACTGGGTGATGGTGCCCTTGAGGTACGCCATCGGTGCCGACTCGCCAATCAGAGCCTGCACTCCCGACTTCTGGGCCTCGCGCTCCTGGTAAAACGACAGCGTACGCTCCATGCGGTCGGTGGCCAGGGCCTTGTCCAGCAGCAACTTGAGCTCTGGCAGGGCCACCGGTTTGGTGACGTAGTGAAAAGCGCCCTCTTTCATCGCCACCACGGCGTCTTCGACATTGCCGTAGCCGGTCATCATGATCACTTTCAGATCCGGCGCGCTGATGCGCAGCTTCTGGATCAGGTCGTGACCACTCATGCCCGGCAACGAGTTGTCGGTCAGTACCACGTCAGGCGCGAATGAACCCAATTGCTCCAGTGCATCTTCAGCCGAGTGGCAGACGGTCACCTCGAAGTCCTTGCGCTCCAGGTAAGTCTGAATATTCTCGGCGAGGATTTCGTCATCCTCGACCAGCAGAATGCTGTGCTCCATATACCCCTCCCGTTGCCACTTTGAAATTGAGACAAACACGGGTTCCTTCCTGCTCCCGGCTGGTCAGTTCGACCGAGCCGTCAAAACGCTCCATTATTCTTTTGACCAGGGCCAGGCCCACACCCAACCCACCTTGCTTGGTGGTAAAAAACGGCTTGAAGACCATTTGCTGCTGTTGTTTGGACATGCCCTTGCCGGTGTCGGTCAATGTCATTCTCACGTCGCCGGACACCGAGGAGTCGATCTCGATCGTCAGCACGCCACCCTTGGGCATGGCTTCCAGTGCATTAGCAAACAGGCTATTGAGTATTTGCGTGAGCAGCACCTGCTGGCTGACGACCGGTGGCACGCTGACAGGGGAGAAACGCACTTCAACGTCCGAACGCTTGATCAGGGACTCAAAGGCACTCAGGGTGTCTTCGAGGGCCAGCACCAGGTCGACCGTTTCACAGTCGTCATTCATCGGCCGCAACGACACCAGCAATTCACGGACCCAGCGCGACATGCGGTCGACCTGACTGATGATGTCGCCGATGTTTTTCTGTGCGGTCTGGCTGGCGATGTCCTGGGCCAGTTCGGCGCTGGAACGGATATTGGCCAGCGGGTTGCGCAAGCTGTGGGCGACCGCCGAGGACATCTCGCCAAGGGCGACAAAGGTCTCGTTGGCGATCAGTTGTTTCTGCTGGCTCTGCAACAGCGTCGCCGCGCGTCGCACGATCCAGAACAACCCCAGGTAAATGGCTGCCCCGCCGATCAGCGTGGCCAGCCAGATTGCCTTGAAGCCACGCTGGATACGCGCCACCAGATCCACCGGCTCCTTGTAGATTTCCACCATGGCAATCACTTTGCTTCTGTCGGCGTTGAACATCGGAATGTAGTTCTCGACGAACAGGTACTCCGGTTCGCGCAGCAAGCGCTGCTCGGGACGCTCCTCATCGATTTCGTGGTAACTGGTGGACACCGGCGATTTCATTTCGAAGGATTCGTCCAGCTCAAAGTCGCCTTCGATACGCACGCCGATCAACTCGGGGTTGGTCGACCAGACCACGGTGCGGTCCAGGGAGTACACCGTCGCCAGCAGGATGTCCGGCAGATGCTTCACATGGTCAAGAAACTCAACGCGCGCGGCGGCCCGGGATACGGGGTTGACGTCGGGGTAGGCATCGTCCATGCGCGGGTCGAGCATTTCACCCATGGTTCGCCCCGGGGCAATGCCGGCATGCCGGATTTCGGCCTCGCCAATGGACTGGATGAACTGCGCGGTCAGCATCGAATCACGCTCGATACTTTCATCGACAACAAAGCGGGTGGAGATGTAACCCAGCCCCAGCGCCACCACAGCGATGATCAGAAAGCTCGCCAGGGAGAACCAGCGCAGCAAATTGAACTGCGGTCGCCACCCCTTGCGTTGTGCTGCCGGATTCTGCGGCGCAGCTACTTTTTGTTGTTCGAGTATCTGCATGGCTGTGTCCTGGGTGCTTGAAATCGAGCCTGTTCAGCCGCTTTCAGGATCAGTGTAGGTGGCATTGATAGCCACCGACTGGCCCGCGTAATTTTTTTGACACTATTGCACCCGGGGTGTCTCGGGGTGCGCGACCGAATGATGTTGTTCAGGCTCTTCGTTACCACTGGCCAATGGCGCCGCTGGCGGATGTTGACGGTCGGTTTCTTCTTTCAGGAAATCGATGAGGGACTGGGCGGAACGCGCATCCAGCCGCAAGTTGGGCATCGAGATCCTGTTGTAGCGCTCGAACAGCTCCATCGCAATCGGGTCCTTTTCCGCGAGCATGCGGTCAGGTTCGCGGATCCAGCGGTTGAGCCAGGCCGGATCGCGCTGATAGGTCACGCCGATCAGGTCCGGGCCGATGCTGCGCAGGCCGATGCCCTGCCCGTCCAGCGGACCGAGGCTGTGGCAAGACGCGCAGCGGGTGCGAAACAGCTCTTCGCCATTGCTCGGCGGACGGATTTCGGGGGCCTCGACGTAGCTTTCCTCCACACTTGGCTGTTTCCAGTTATGCAGGGTATTGGCCAGTTGGTCGGCCAGAATCCACGGGTTTTCGAACGGCGAGGCTTTCATCCAGCGGCCCGTTGCCTGGTTGCCGACGATCAGGCTCAGGTTGTGGTCCTTGTTGCGCCCGTTATCGACGCCTTCGATGAACAGCCCCAGTTTTTTGCGCAGGTCGGTGACGTCGGCGAATTCCCCGGTGAGGAATTTCCACCCGGGCCCGACCTGGAAGCGTTGCGCATAGGCCTTGAGCACCTCGGGGGTATCACTCAAGGGGTCGATGCTGATGGAGTAGAAGAAGATGTCTTTGCCGACCCGATCCCCCAGCAGTTTCTGCACCTGGCGCATGCGCGCGGTTTCCAGGGGGCAGGAGTCACTGCACGAGGTGAAGATGAAGTTGATCACCACCACCTTGTCTTTGATCAAGTCATCGAAAAAACGCAGCTGCTGTCCGTCCTGGTCGGTCAGCAGGGTGTTGGGGAAATAGTCGGCACCCCACGGGGTGACGGCTTCAACGACAGCGGGTTCGGCAGTGGATGCCGGAGCAGGTGCAGGCGTCGACGTCGGCTGGCTGGCGACCAGCAACTGGCTGGCCAGCAAACCGGTCACCAGCATCAGCACCAGGTGCATGCCCAGGGCTCGCGAGCGTGGTGAATGCATCTCTTTTTTTTCCATCACCAGCCGCCTCGATGTGGTGAAGGGGGGTTATGGTGGTTTTGCAAGGACCTCGCCAATCATGTGTTTTTTTATAAAAACGTACTAACACTCGACAAAACAGTGATTTATCAAAATCAATGTGCAACGACCGGGCAAATGACCGGGGATTAATACCCGTTATTGGGGGTAGATCATCCCCGTTTTCAGGGGGCCAGAACAAAGGACAGGCGCACAGTGGTGCCCTCGCCTTCACTGCTGTCGAGGGTCACCGCACCGCCAAATCGCTCCATGATCCGCTCGACCAGCACCAGCCCGACTCCCAGCCCGCCCTGTTTGGTGGTGAAGAACGGCCGGAAGGCCATATTGCGCTCTTCTTCGCTCATGCCTTTGCCGGTATCGCTCACCCTCACACTGACGTGCTGGGCATCGCGCGGTTCGATCTGGATGGTCAGGGTGCCGCCGCCGTCCATGGCTTCCACCGCATTGGACAGCAGGCTGCTGAGGAGCTGGGTCAGTTGTACGTGCTGGCTCAGCACCATGGGCGTCTGGTCCGGCTCGAACACCACGTTGACCTTGGCCTTGTTGATCTGATGCTCGTAAGCCATCAGGCTGTCATGCAGGGCCGCCACCAGGTTCACAGGTTCGGCCTCGTCATTGAGCGGTCGCAGGGACTGGAGCAACTCCCGTACCCATTTCGACATGCGATCGACCTGACCAATGATGTCGTTGATGTTCCCGTGTGCCGGACCGCTGTCGAACTCTATCGCCAGCTCGGCGCTTGAACGGATGTTCGCCAACGGATTGCGCAGACTGTGGGCAACCGCCGAGGACACCTCCCCCAGAGCCACAAAGGTTTCGTTGGTGATCAATTGTTTCTGCTGCGTCGCCAGCAGGATCGCCGCCCGCCGCACGATCCAGTACAGCCCCAGGTAAATGAGACCGCCGCCCAGGGCGGTTGCCAGCCAGATCAGCACCAGGCCGCGCTCCATGCGGTTGATCAGGTCCTGGGGTTCCTTGTAGATTTCGACCATCGCCGTGACGGTGCTGCCATCGGCGTCGAACAAGGGAATGTAGTTTTCGATGAAGGCGTATTTGGGTGGTTCCAGGAACTTCTGCTCCATGCGGGATCTATCCACACCGTGGTAAGCGGTCGACACGGAAATTTTCGAGTTGAATGCCCGATCGAGGTCTTCATTGCCATGGATCGTAATGCCCATCAAGGCCGGGTTGGTCGACCAGATCACCATGCGGTCGGGGGCGTAGATGTTGACCAGAATCACGTCCGGCAAGTTTGCGATATGGTCGAGGAATTCACCACGGGCACTGACACGGGACAGTGGGTCGACGTCAGGAAAGTCCATGTCTTTTCGTGGGTCGAGCAACTCGCCCATGGTCCTGACGTTGGGAATCGACACATGGTGCACCTCGGCCGAGGCAATCGCCTGAATGAATTGTGAGGTCAATAGCGCATCGCGTTGCACGCTTTCGGTAATCACGAAGCGCGTGGATACCGCCCCCAGCGCCACCGCCACCGTGCCGATCACCAGCATGCTGACCAGTGAAAACCAGCGCAGCAGATTGAAGGGCTCCTTGCGCGTGTTCAAGCGAACTTCGCTGTCGGTCGCAAGTACTTTGGCAATTGTGGTCATGGACACGGTTCCCGGAAACCCCCTATAGGTTTATAGCCCAGCCATGGCCGTTTGGCCGAGCCTGGGGACTGCGATACCCCACCCGCCCCGCGGCCCCGTCACCCCCAAAGTCGGGGATAGCTGCCCGTGCCATAACTTCCCGGCCTGCCGCCTGCGACCGCGCCAACACCTTTACTGCGGGCGTCTCACGGGCGTTTTCGCCGATTGGTATGGAAGTTGCCGAACTCCCTGCCAACTGCCCCATCCCCAAGGGGCAGGTACTTCGACAGAGGGAACACTCATGCACCCGTTACTGTGCAAAACCGCGTCCGCCCTGGTTGTGACTGCTCTAGCCCAAGGTATTGCCCAGGCCGCGCTGTTTGCCGTAGACCCCGGCCCCTACCTGCCAGCCAATGGCAATTTCGCCGCCTGGTATCAAGACAGCCACGGCCGAACCCTTGACCTGTGTTTATCAAAGGCTGTCAGTTCCAGGGTTGCCAGCGCGCCGGGCGCCCCGACTTACATGTGCTCGCTGATCCCTAATCCCGGCATTTTCGATGACACGCAACCGTTGGTCTTCCCGACCAATTTCCCCGACGAAGCGTTCTGGGCAACAGGCGAAACAACTATCGTCGATGCCGCCCGAGGCATCGACCTGACCTATGTCTCGGCGCTCGAAGCAGCCTTCAGTGGTGGGGATCCACTGGAGGGCGACCAGATCAGCTTCGCCCGGATCCGTGTTCGCATCGACGTGGCCACCGCTGGCACTTATGTCATCACCCACCCTTACGGCGTCGAAGTGTTCAACGTCGAGACCCCCGGCCGTCGGGCGATCAACATGACCCGGGACATTGGCATCGGCGCGCCAAAAACCTACAACGGCGCGCTCAAGGGCGACGTCGGGCCGTTCCTGCGCAGCGTCAATGGCCCCTACACCGAGACCAACCCGAGCACGGGCCAGGCCGAACAATTCGTCGGCGATCCGAACCTCACCGAAGCCGTCACCGGCAGCCCGTTCAACACCAACTACGTGCGCATCGAGGGCCCCAATGGCCTGGACTTGCGCACCAACCTCTTCGCCGTATCCGGCAAGTTGTCGTCGGTGGTCCGTCCGACCCCGGTGATCGCCGAGCGCAGCACCTACTCGCGACAGGCCGGCACCAGCGCCCCGGTGGCCCAGCAGGACGTGTTCGTGATGGCCCCGCCGCCACCCGCCACCGTGACCCTGGACAGCAACAATCCGCTGCTGAACTTCACCGAAGCCAATACCACCGGCCACTGGTATGCACAGTCGCCGAACAATCCGACGTTGCCGAGCACCTTGCAGGTGACCGCCGACAACCACCTGGCCATCGCCAGCAGCGCGCCGACCATATTGCCCATGCCGTTGACCGACCTGGTGACGATCTCACGCGCCGAGTACAGCCTGAGCACCGGGCAAATCACCATCGTGGCTTCGACCAGCGATGAAACGTCGCCACCGGTGCTCACCGCCACCTCCGGCACCGGTATCGCCATCGGCGCCCTGAGTGGTGACGGCGCCGTGAAAAGCCTGGCCACCGGCATCTCGCCGATTCCGCCAGCCCAGGTTCGTGTGTCGTCCTCCAATGGCGGCAGCGATACCGAAGAAGTGGTCATCGTGCAATGAACGCCCACATGCCCGGATCCTCATCAGGAGGCATCATGAACAAATGGCCACGCCTGGCGCTCAACGCCCTGGGACTGACTCTATCGCTGACCGGCAGTGCTTTCGCGCAACTCGCCGCCGTCGATCCCGGTCCTTACACCTTTGCCACCGGGAAATTCCCGATCTGGTATCAGGACAACAATCAACTGTCGATGGAGCTGTGCCAGTCCCGCGCCGCCAGCTCGCGGGTGGCAGCCAGCGTGCCACCGGCCTACATGTGCACCCTGCTGCCGACACCGGGCATTTTCGACGACACCCTGCCAATGGTGTTCCCGGATAACTGGCCAGACGAAGCCTTCTGGTTCCTTGCCGAGACCAGCATCCCCAACAACACCGCCGGCTATGGCATGGACGTCTATGTCGCCGGGATCGAGGCTGCATTTGCCGGTGGCAACCCGCTCGATGGCGACCAGATCAGCTTCGCGCGGATTCGTCTACGGGTGAACATTCCCGTTGCCGGGACCTACACCATCACCCACCCCTATGGCGTGGAAACGGTCAACGTCACCACCACCGGGCGCCGGGCGATCAACATCACCAGGGACGTCGGCATCGGTGCGCCGGGGGTTTTCAGCGGTGCGGTCAACGGTGCGATCGGGCCGTTCCTGCGCAGCGTCAACGGTCCCTACACCGAGGTGAACCCGGACACCGGCGCCGTCGAAACCTTCGTTGGCGACCCCAACCTCACCGAAGCCGTGACCGGCAGCCCCAACAACACCAACTTCGTGCGCATCCAGGGTCCGGCCGGGACCATCCAGACCAACCTCTTCACCCTGTCCGGCAAGGTGCTCGACAACCGCGCGCAGACCGCGGTGGACATGACCCGTGCCACTTACCGCCGCATAGCCGGCACGGGCGGCAACACCACCCGGGTCGAAGTGTTTGCCAAAGCCGCCAACGGTTCGACCCTGTGCTTTCGCGAAAGCATCGCCCTGGTCCCTGGCCCGCCTGTGTCACCTTGCCAGACCAACATGGTGAGCGATAACAACGGCGTGTTCTTCGCCCAGAATCTGCTGGCCAACGCAACGGTGCCGCCGATCGTGGTGGTCACCGCCACCAACCCCGCCGGGACCACCCGCCCGACTGCGGTGTCGAGCAAGCTCTCGGACGTGGTGAAAATCCAGACCGCCCGTTACAGCTGGAGCAATCACAGCCTGCTGATCGAGGCCACTTCCACAGACGAAGTGGTGGTACCGGACATGGTCGCCCAGGGTTACGGGCGGCTGTCGAAAACCGGAATCCTGCAACGCCTGACGGTGGCTGACTTGACCCAACCCCCTGCAACCGTAACGGTCAAATCCGCTGCCGGCGGCAGTGACATCGAGCCGGTCGTAGTCGTCGGCACTGCACCGGACACCGGCGCGAACCAGGCACCGATCTCCGTCGCCGATACTGGCAGCACCAGCTTCGGCGTGCCGATCACCCTCAACCTGCTGGCCAACGACAGGGACCCGGACGGCAATACGCCGCTGAGCATTACCGCGCTGACCCAACCGGCCGCCAGCCAGGGCACGGTGGCATTGAGCGGCACTACGGCGGTGGTCTACACCCCTCCTGCTGTCGTCAACGCGCCGTTGACCACGACCTTCACTTACAAGGCCCAGGACGTCAAAGGCCTGGCCTCGACGACAGCGGCAACCGTGAGCATGACCGTGGCGCCTAACCGGCCTCCGGTGGCCGTCGCCGATGCCGTCACGACACTGGGTGTGGCGATTCCAATCAACGTGCTGGCCAACGACACCGATCCAGAAGGCAATGTGCCGCTAGCCGTCGCCGACTTCACTCAACCGCTGGCAGGTCGCGGCACCGTCAGCAGAAACGGCACGGTGCTCACCTACACCCCACCGGCCACCGTCACCACGGCCTTCACCACGACCTTCACCTACTTTGTCCGGGACAGCTTCGGCGCCCAATCGACGTCGCCAGCCACAGTCACGGTACAGGTCTCGCCACGGCCTGCTGCGGAAACCTTCGCCGTGACCACCGCAACGGTGAGAGCCCGCTCCAACAACCGCTTCACCTGGGACTTTGCCGGCACCTCATCGGTGACCACCGGCAACACCATCACCATCAAGGTCACCACTCCGACCGGGCTGGTCACCCTGGGCACCACCGCCGTACCGGCGAATGGACGCTGGCGGTTGACCGTGAACAACACCACCACGGTCGTTCCGTCGGCGAACCCGACCGCCACGATCACCTCGTCCCAAGGCTCCGTGCGCACGGTGCCGGTGATCGCCAACTGAGCCCGCGCTCCATTAGCCACGCAGGTTGATGGGGCCGGCTTCAACCCTATGGAAAACCGCGGCCTCGGGTGGGGGGCCGCGGTTTTTTGCCGGGTGCATTGATGGAAGCAATCCAGCGGTGGTCTGGCTGCCATCACTGGAGCGGTGCCCGGAACAGGCTCACTCCCACAGGTATTCAGTACATCTGAAAGATTTCGGTCGGCTGTCGGACCACCATCGCGAGCAAGCTCGCTCCCACAGGTACTCAGTACATCTGAAAGATTTCGGTCGGCTGGCAGGCCGCCATCGCGAGCAAGCTCGCTCCCACAGGTACTCAGTACATCTGAAAGATTTCGGTCGGCTGGCAGGCCGCCATCGCGAGCAAGCTCGCTCCCACGGAAGAGCAAAAAGCAGAGCATCCCGCACCACCGCGTCGCTTCTCACCACTCATCAGGCCGAGCGTTAGCTCGCCTGCAGCTCTTGATCTTGATCCACCCGCCCCCTCGGCAGGCTGAGTGGAGGTGTTTATCCGGGGATTGGCGCGCAGCGCCGTTCGACGCAGTCGAACTCATTGCATGTAGGTCGAAGCGAAGCCGACCGGAGGGCAATGCCCCCGGATGAATACCGGAGCGAAGGAACGCCGAGCCTTAGCGAGGGGCCGTACGTAAGGGGCGAGACCTTTTGGTTCCTTTTGGGGCGTTTGCCAAAAGGGACTCGCCGTAAGGGCGAAACCGCCAGCCGCCATTACCGCAGCAACGGATATGTACTCAGACCCCCAACCTGATCGACAGCCGCTCGGCCAACGCCTTGGCCTGGCTCGCCACATCGGTGACGGCGGTACTTTCCCACCACATACCGCGCAACGGCGGACCCATGGCAAACAACCGGCTGGCGGGCTGACCCTCGGCGTTCAGAACCGCACCATCGACCTCTGCCGCGATGCCCAAGGCCAACGGCCCGGGCCGGACCAGGCCTCGGGCGAGCAGTTGCCGGGGCAGCGGTCGCGCGACCCGGCGCCAGTCGTATTCGATACCGCTGGAGTTGATCAGGGCGACACCGCTGACCACACAGGTCTGCGCCTCGCCCCGCCGTCGAAGGCGAATACTCACCTCGCCATTCAGCGACGGCTCGAGGCCCTGGTAAGAGGCTGCGTGAATACGTAACCGCCCTTCTTTATACAAGCGCTCAACCAGCTCGGCACTCAAGGGTGGCGAGCGGTGATGATGGCTTTCCCACCACGGCCGCACATGCCGCACGAACTGCCGACGCTGCACGTCGGTCGCCTGATGCCACAAGCGGCCGATGTGTGCCCGCACCGTGTCCAGCGGCGCCTGCCAGTCGATGCCTTGGGCGATGGCGTCCCGGCAGTGCCGACGCAGTTCGCGCATCAACTGGCGAGGTGTGCGGATGCTCTGATCCTGCGCGAGAAAATCCACCCAGGCCGGTGGCTGGCGACGCACATGGGGCAGCAGCCCATGGCGGGAAAACACTTCGATCGGCCCACGATGCCCGGCCTGTTCCAGGGACACCACGGCATCGACCATGGTCAGGCCCGAGCCGATGATCATGACCGTCGATTGCGGATCGAGTTGCCGCATGGCCGCCACGTCCCACGGATCGAGAGCGGCCGCATTCAAGCCGCTGGACCGGGTTTGCGGGGTGCGCGCGGCGGGAAACATCCCGGTGGCCAGCACCGCAAAAGCGCCCTGCAAGCATCGGCCGTCGCTCAGGGTCAACCGCACGGCGTCTGCATCGGTTTGCAAATCGACTACTTCGGCCTGCACATGCTCGACCGTCGAACCGACCAAGGCGCCCACCGCCTGCGCTTCTGCCAGGCGCTGCCGGGCGTACAGGCCGAAAACGCCCCGAGGCGGAAACAACTCGCTGATCGGCACATGCTGCTGATCCGATTCCGGCCAGCCGCCCGCCTTGATGTACTCGGTCAGCCATTGGGTCAGGTCGTCGGCGTTGTCCGGGTCAACACTCATCCGCGCCGCATTGCCGTTGAGCGTATGACCCAGTTCCACCGCGCTATAGGCTTCACCCCGCCCCAACCCGGCCCGGGGCTCGATCACCAGCACCCGGCGCCGGCCCGGCAAACGCATCAACTGCGCCGCCAACATCGCGCCACTGAGGCCGCCACCGACAATCAGGATGTCGGCGTCATTGTTCAAGGTCTGGCCCATCCATGCACTCCCTGTTCAGATCACCACATTACGTACAAACTTCGCCGCTACCACCCCGTCGTTGCGATAACAGTGTGGCTGGTTGCTGGCAAACATAAAGAATTCACCCGCCGCGATATGCTGTGGCTGGTCGCCGAGCATAACGGTCAGGCACCCTTCGAAGACATAAATCTGCTCGCTCCAGCCATCGGCGTCCGGCTCCGACGGATACACCTCGCCCGGTTGCAGGCACCATTCCCACTGCTCGACTTCACGACTGGCCTGGGCCTTGGAAAGCAACACCGCCCTGCTGCCAGGGATCGTGCCGGTCCAGGCCAGCTCATTGATACGGCTGGGATCGCGGGCGTCGGGGGCCTGGATCAAATCACTGAAGGCAACGTCCAGGGCTTCGGCCACCCGGTCGAGGGTGGTCAGGCTGACGTTCTTTTCCCCTGCCTCGATCGCCACCAGCATTCGACGGCTGACTCCGGACTTTTCGGCCAGCGCGGTCTGGCTCAGGTCGGCGGCATGACGTAAACGACGGACGTTTTGACTGACGTGCTGGAGGACCGAAGCCCGCTGGGTAGAATCTTTGTGCACTATATTGCTCACTGAGTGGGGTTGGGCAGTATACTGCGCAACATTCGACGCATTGTGCGTCCCCCTCCAGTAGCGTGCAAGGTCATGACGTCGGTGAATTCCCCAAAGGCTTCCTCCCGTTTTACAAGGTTCAGCAAGGCCGAATGCGTGCTGGTACTGATCACGATGGTCTGGGGCGGTACCTTCCTGCTGGTACAGCATGCGATGACCGTCAGCGGCCCGATGTTTTTCGTCGGCCTGCGCTTTGCCGCCGCCGCGAGCATCGTCGCCCTGTTTTCCTGGCGTCACCTGCGCGACCTGACCCTGTTCGAACTCAAGGCCGGGTCGTTTATCGGCGTGGCGATCATGCTCGGCTACGGCTTGCAGACGGTCGGGCTGCAGAGCATTCCCAGCAGCCAATCGGCATTCATTACCGCGCTGTACGTCCCGTTTGTGCCGTTGCTGCAATGGCTGGTGCTGGGGCGGCGTCCGGGGTTGATGCCGAGCATCGGCATCATGCTGGCCTTTACCGGGTTGATGCTGCTGTCCGGGCCGTCAGGTGCGTCGTTCAATTTCAGCCCCGGTGAAATCGCCACCTTGATCAGCGCCGTGGCCATTGCGGCCGAGATCATCCTGATCAGCACCTATGCCGGCCAGGTCGATGTGCGCCGGGTGACGGTGGTGCAACTGGCGGTCACTTCGGTGCTGTCGTTCCTGATGGTGGTGCCGACCAACGAGGCGATTCCGGACTTCTCCTGGTTGCTGTTGTGCAGCGCGCTGGGGCTCGGGGCGGCGAGCGCGGCGATTCAGGTGGCGATGAACTGGGCACAGAAAAGCGTGTCACCGACCCGCGCCACCCTGATCTATGCCGGCGAGCCGGTATGGGCCGGGATTGTCGGGCGCATTGCCGGGGAGCGCTTGCCGGCGATTGCCCTGGTCGGGGCCGGGTTGATTGTGGCGGCGGTGATTGTCAGTGAGTTGAAGACCAAGGGTAAGGCTGAGGTGGCTGAGGAAGAGCTGGAGCGGGAAACACAGTGATAAGTCGCAAACTTTGCATTGCCGGATAGGCCGCCATCGCGAGCAAGCTCGCTCCCACAGTGTCTTGGGTTGAACACAAGATTGTGTGCACACCTTCATACCCTGTGGGAGCGGGCTTGCTCGCGAAGGGGCCGGAACGGGCTCCCCGACCTCTCTCTGAAACAATGTGAATCAGGGCGTTTCCGTCTACCGTGTAGGATTCTGCGACAGCTTGGCGTTTGGTGATCCGGGAGCTGGCACGTATGATGCTTCACAAACTTCCGCAGATTAGAAGCCTATGTCCCTGATAGTTCTACTGCTTCTGCCTTTCATAGGCAGCTGTTTGGCGGCCGTGTTGCCGCACAATGCCCGTAACGCCGAATCCCTGCTGGCTGGCCTGATCGCCCTGATCGGCACCGTTCAGGTCGCCTTCCTGTACCCGCAGATCGCCGATGGCGGCGTCATTCGCCAAGAGTTTTCATGGCTGCCCAGCCTGGGCCTGAACTTCGTCCTGCGCATGGACGGTTTCGCCTGGCTGTTCTCCATGCTGGTGCTGGGCATCGGCACCCTGGTTTCGCTGTACGCGCGCTACTACATGTCGCCGAACGATCCGGTGCCGCGATTCTTCGCGTTTTTCCTGGCCTTCATGGGCGCCATGCTCGGGCTGGTGATCTCCGGCAACCTGATCCAGATCGTGTTTTTCTGGGAGCTGACCAGCCTCTTCTCGTTCCTGTTGATTGGCTACTGGCACCATCGCGCCGATGCCCGGCGCGGCGCCTACATGGCGCTGATGGTGACCGGTGCGGGCGGTTTGTGCCTGCTGGCGGGGGTCATGCTGCTCGGCCATGTGGTCGGCAGCTATGACCTGGACAAGGTCCTGGCCGCCGGCGACCTGATTCGCGCCCATGCCCTCTACCCGATTCTATTACCCCTGATCCTGATCGGCGCCTTGAGCAAAAGCGCCCAGTTCCCCTTCCATTTCTGGCTGCCCCACGCCATGGCAGCGCCGACGCCCGTGTCGGCGTACCTGCACTCGGCGACCATGGTCAAGGCCGGGGTTTTTCTGCTCGCGCGGCTATGGCCCTCGCTATCGGGCAGTGAAGAATGGTTCTACATCGTCAGTGGCGCCGGCGCCTGCACCCTGTTGCTCGGGGCGTATTGCGCGATGTTCCAGAACGACCTCAAGGGATTGCTGGCCTACTCGACCATCAGCCACCTGGGCCTGATCACCCTGTTGCTTGGCTTGAACAGCCCGCTGGCCGCCGTCGCCGCGGTGTTCCACATCCTCAACCATGCGACGTTCAAGGCCTCGTTGTTCATGGCCGCCGGCATCATCGACCACGAAAGCGGTACCCGCGATATCCGCAAACTCAGCGGCCTGTACAAGCTGATGCCGTTTACCGCCACCCTGGCCATGGTCGCCAGCGCCTCGATGGCCGGCGTGCCGTTGCTCAATGGCTTCCTGTCCAAGGAAATGTTCTTCGCCGAAACCGTCTTCATCAATGCCACGCGCTGGATCGAACTGAGCTTGCCGATCGTGGCAACCATTGCCGGTACCTTCAGCGTGGCTTACTCCCTGCGTTTCACCGTGGACGTGTTTTTCGGCCCGCCCGCGACCGACCTGCCACACACACCCCACGAGCCACCACGCTGGATGCGCGCGCCGGTCGAGTTGCTGGTGTTCGCCTGCCTGCTGGTGGGAATTTTCCCGGCCCAGATAGTCGGCCCGCTGCTCGCGGCGGCGGCGCAACCGGTGGTCGGCGGCACGCTGCCCGAGTACAGCCTGGCCATCTGGCACGGCCTGAACGCACCGATGATCATGAGCCTGATCGCCTTGTCCTGCGGCACCGTGCTCTATCTGCTGCTGCGCAATCAATTCAAGCGCGGAAACTTCAACCGTCCGCCCGTCATCGGTCGCCTGGACGGCAAGCGCCTGTTCGAATACGGACTGGTCGCCATCATGCGCTTGGCCCGTCGCCTGGAGCCCCGGATTGGTACCCGGCGCCTGCAGATGCAGTTGTTCCTGGTAGTGCTTGCTGCCGTGCTGGCCGGGTTGATTCCCATGCTGCACAGCAGCCTTCACTGGGGTGACCGGCCGAAAATCCCGGGGTCGATCGTCTTCGTCACCTTGTGGTTGCTGGCCATCGCCTGCGCCCTTGGCGCGGCCTATCAGGCCAAGTACCACCGTCTCGCGGCCCTGACCATGGTCAGCGTCTGCGGCCTGATGACCTGCGTTACCTTCGTCTGGTTTTCCGCGCCGGACCTGGCCCTGACCCAACTGGCGGTCGAAGTGGTGACCACGGTGCTGATCCTGCTGGGCCTGCGCTGGCTGCCACGACGGATCGAGGAGGTCTCGCCGTTGCCGGGCAGCCTGCGCCGGGCGCGGGTGCGGCGTATCCGCGACTTGCTGCTGTCGACCTCGGTCGGTGTCGGCATGGCGTTGCTGGCCTACGCCATGCTGACGCGCCAGACCCCCAACGATATTTCCTCGTTCTATCTCAGTCGCGCCTTGCCCGAAGGCGGCGGCAGCAACGTGGTCAACGTGATGCTGGTGGACTTCCGTGGTTTCGACACCCTCGGTGAAATCACCGTGCTGGTGGCCGTGGCGCTGACCGTGTACGCCCTGCTGCGCCGCTTCCGCCCGCCCAAAGAAAGCCTGCAACTGCCGGCCCAGCAACGCTTGCTCGCGCCGGATGTGGTGACCGACCTGGTCAACCCGCGTCACGCCAGCGACACCGCGCTCGGTTTCATGATGGTGCCGGCGGTGCTGGTGCGCCTGCTGTTGCCGGTGGCGCTGGTGGTCTCGTTCTACCTGTTCATGCGCGGGCACAATCAACCGGGCGGCGGTTTTGTCGCCGGGCTGGTGATGTCGGTGGCGTTCATCCTGCAATACATGGTCGCCGGCACGCAGTGGGTCGAGGCGCAAATGAGCCTGCGACCACTGCGCTGGATGGGCACGGGACTGATGATTGCCACGACCACGGGCCTGGGCGCGATGGTCGTCGGCTATCCGTTCCTGACCACCCACACCTGGCATTTCTCGTTACCGCTGCTGGGTGACATTCACCTGGCCAGCGCGCTGTTCTTCGACATCGGTGTGTACGGAGTGGTGGTCGGCTCGACCCTGTTGATCCTCACCGCCCTCGCCCACCAATCGGTGCGCGGCCACAAAACCGCCGCCCAGCCCAGATCCGTTGCCGCCAAAGGAGCCGTCTGATGGAAGAAGTCATCGCAATCGCCATCGGCGTACTGGCCGCGTCCGGCGTCTGGCTGATCCTGCGCCCACGGACGTTCCAGGTGGTCATGGGCCTGTGCCTGCTGTCCTACGGGGTCAATCTGTTCATCTTCAGCATGGGCAGCCTGTTCATCGGCAAGGAACCGATCATCAAGGACGGCGTGCCGCAGGACCTGTTGCACTACACCGACCCGCTGCCGCAGGCACTGGTGTTGACGGCGATCGTCATCAGCTTTGCCATGACCGCGCTGTTCCTGGTGGTGCTGCTGGCTTCCCGGGGCCTGACCGGCACCGACCATGTGGATGGCCGGGAGCCCAAAGAATGATGGCGATGACTCACCTGATCGTCGCACCCATTCTGCTGCCGCTGCTGACCGCCGCGATCATGCTGATGCTCGGCGAGAAGCACCGGCCGCTCAAGGCCAGGATCAATCTGTTCTCCAGCCTGCTCGGGCTGGGCATTGCCGTGGCGTTGTTGCAATGGACACAGACCACCGGCGTGCCCGGCTCCATCGGTGTGTACCTGCCGAGCAACTGGCAAGTGCCGTTCGGCCTGGTGTTGGTGGTCGATCGCCTGTCGGCGCTGATGCTGGTGCTGACCGGCATCATCGGCGTCAGTGCCCTGCTGTTCGCCATGGCCCGCTGGGACAGTGCCGGTTCGAGTTTTCACGCGCTGTTCCAGATCCAGTTGATGGGCCTTTACGGCGCATTCCTCACCGCGGACCTGTTCAACCTGTTCGTGTTCTTCGAGGTGCTGCTGGCCGCGTCCTACGGCTTGATGCTCCACGGTTCGGGCCGGGCGCGGGTGTCGTCGGGGCTGCATTACGTTTCGATCAACCTGCTGGCCTCGTCGCTGTTCCTGATTGGCGCGGCGCTGATCTATGGGGTCACCGGCACGCTGAACATGGCCGACCTGGCGGTGAAAATCCCGCTGGTGTCCGAAGCTGATCGCGGTTTGCTGCACGCTGGCGCGGGGATCCTGGCCATCGCGTTCCTGGCCAAGGCCGGCATGTGGCCGCTGAACTTCTGGCTGGTGCCGGCCTACTCCTCGGCCAGCGCGCCGGTGGCGGCGATGTTCGCGATCATGACCAAGGTCGGCGTGTACACCTTGTTGCGTCTGTGGACGCTGCTGTTCTCCGCCCAGGCCGGGGCATCGGCGTTCTTTGGCGGCGACTGGCTGATCTACGGCGGGATGGCGACCATCGTCTGCGCTGCCATTGCGATCCTCGCCGCGCAACGCCTGGAGCGCATGGCCAGCCTGAGCATCCTGGTGTCGGCGGGCATTCTGTTGTCGACCATCGGCTTCGCCCAGCCGAACCTGGTCGGCGCTGCGCTGTTCTATCTGTTCAGCTCGACCCTGGCGTTGAGCGCCCTGTTCCTGCTGGCCGAGCTGATCGAGCGCTCGCGCTCGGCCAACGAAGTCCTGCTCGAAGATGAAGCCGAACTGCTACCGCGGCCACTGGAATCGCTGTATCCGCCCAAAGGCACCAACCTCGACGACGACCAGAAAGCCGTGGTCGGCCAGGTGATTCCCTGGACCATGGCGTTTCTCGGCCTGAGCTTCATCGCCTGCGCCTTGCTGATCATCGGCATGCCGCCGCTCTCTGGTTTTATCGGCAAACTCGGGTTGATCGGCGCCCTGCTCAATCCGCTAGGCCTGGGCAACAGCGGCGACACACCGGTTTCCAACGCCGCGTGGGGCCTGTTGGTGTTGTTGATCGTGTCTGGGCTGGCATCGCTGATCGCGTTCTCGCGCCTGGGCATCCAGCGTTTCTGGACGCCTGCGGAACGACCATCGCCCCTGTTGCGACGCCTTGAATGCATACCGATCTTCGCCCTGCTGGGCCTGAGCATTGCGCTGACCTTCAAGGCCGATCCGCTGCTGCGCTACACCCAGGCCGCCGCCAATGCCCTGTACAACCCGCAGCAATACGTGATGGCGGTGCTCGACACACGCGTCGTACCGAACCCGTCGGCCGTAGCGGCCCCGCAGGAGGTGCAACCATGAAGCGCCTGTTTCCGGCACCGCTGCTATCGCTGGCCCTGTGGCTGCTGTGGCTGTTGCTGAACCTGTCGATCAGCCCCGGCAACCTGCTGCTGGGTGCCGCGCTGGGATTCTGTGCGCCATTGATGATGCGCAGGCTGCGTCCGCTGCCGGTGCGCATCCGTCGTCCCTGGGTAATCCTGCGCCTGATCCTGCTGGTCGGGCGCGATGTGCTGGTGTCCAACCTCGCCGTGGCCTGGAGCGTGCTCAATGCCGGTCGCCGCCCGCCTCGCTCGCAATTCATCAAGGTGCCGCTGGATTTGCGTGACGCCAACGGCCTGGCTGCGCTGTCGATGATCACCACGGTGGTGCCCGGTACAGTCTGGTCGGAGCTGGCGCTGGACCGCAGCATTCTGCTGTTGCACGTCTTCGACCTGGACGATGAGGCGCTGTTCATCCAGCACTTCAAGGCGACCTACGAACGTCCGCTGATGGAGATCTTCGAATGAGCCCCTTGCTGTCGAACGCGATCCTGCTGAGCCTGTTCTTCTTTTCCCTGGCGATGATCCTGACCCTGATCCGCCTGTTCAAGGGGCCGTCGGCCCAGGATCGGGTTCTGGCGCTGGACTACCTGTACATCGTCGCGATGCTGATGATGCTGGCGCTGGGTATACGTTATGCCAGTGACACCTACTTCGAGGCGGCGCTGCTGATCGCCCTGTTCGGTTTCGTCGGCTCGTTCGCCCTGGCGAAATTCCTGCTGCGTGGCGAGGTGATCGAATGAATACGCCATTGTCGTTGTGGGTGGAGATCCCGGTGGCGATCCTGCTGGTGCTCGGCAGTCTGTTTGCCTTGATCGGCGCCACGGGCCTGCTGCGCATGAAGGACTACTTCCAGCGCATGCACCCACCGGCCCTGGCCTCGACGCTCGGGACCTGGTGCGTGGCGCTGGCTTCGATCATCTATTTTTCGGCGCTCAAGTCCGCGCCGGTATTGCACGCCTGGCTGATTCCGATCCTGCTGGCGATTACCGTGCCGGTGACCACCTTGCTGTTGGCCCGGGCGGCGCTGTTTCGCAAACGCATGGCCGGGGATGATGTGCCGGCTGAGGTGAGCAGCCGGCGGACGGAGAGCGGTAGTTAGAGCAAAGATTTGTGTTGCCTCATCGCGAGCAAGCTCGCTCCCACAGGGTTCACCGCAATCCCTGTGGGAGCGAGCTTGCTCGCGATGAGGCCATTATTTTCGCTACAGAAACGTCGCTTGATCAGACCCAGGCCACCGCCAACAACCCCGCCCCCAGCACCACACACAACGGCGAGTAAACCCAGGTGTCGAGCCGGGCAAATTTCGAGCCTTTGACCTCTTTGAAAAAGCCCACCAGATCCGAATCGCCAATGGCCCGGGCAAACAGCAAGATCGCAATCGCACTGAGCACCCACTGCAACGACCAGTGATGCAAGGGTGGCAGGCACCAACCCACCCGCAAGCACACCAACACGGCAATCAACAGCAACAGCCCGGCCACCACCAGCGTGATCCAGCCTCGCGGTTTAAACGCCGGTCGCAGTTGCGCGCTGCCCGCCTGCGGTACTTGCGGGACCGCCGCCACCGCCGCCCACTCGCCACCCAACGCCCAATACACATGCACCAGACTGATCGCGGCGAAGATCGTCACCAGCGATTGAGCCAACACCAGGGTCATGGTTCAGAGATCCTTGAAAGGGAAATGAACTGAACATTGTAGGAGCTACCGCAGGCTGCGATGTTTTGATTTTGCATTTCCATGACAAAGATCAAAAGATCCCGACCTGCGGCAGCGCCTACAGGGCGGCGGAGACTTTATCCGCCACGTCCTTGGGCAGCCAGGCCCGCCAGACGTCCGGATGGGCCTTCATGAACGCCTCTGCCGCCTGGCGCGGCGGTGTATGTTTCTCGCTCATCTCGGCCAGGGCCTTGTTCAGCGGGTCGATCGGAAAGTCGACCTTGGCAAAGAACTCGGCAATCTGCGGATATTGCTTCTGGAAGGGGGTGGACACACCGATCGACAGCTTGGAGGCCAGGGAACGGGTCGGCTTAGGATTGGGGTTGTCGGCGTCGGTCAGGGTCTTCCAGGCTTCGGCGTCGAACGGTGGCTCTTCGAGTTGAATCAGCTTGAAGCGGCCGAGCAACGGCGTGGGCGACCAGTAGTAAAACAGCACCGGCTTGCCACGATGAATGGACGAACTGATCTCCGCATCCAGTGCCGCCCCCGAACCGCTGCGGAAATTCACGTAGCTGTCTTCCAGCCCATACGCCTTGAGCTTCTGCTTGTTGACCACTTCCGAGGTCCAGCCGATAGGGCTGTTGAGGAAACGTCCCTTGGTCGGGGCTTCCGGATCCTTGAACACGTCTTTGTAACGCGGCAGGTCGCTGACACTGCGCAGGTCCGGCGCCAGCGGCTTGATGCCCTTGGCCGGGTCGCCCTTGATCACATATTCCGGCACCCACCAGCCTTCGGTAGCCCCCTTGACCGTATCGCCGAGGCTGACGACCTTGCCTTCGGCTTCCGCCTTGACCCACACCGGGCTGCGACCGGCCCACTCTTCGCCAATGACCTGGATGTCATTGTTGGCCAGCGCGGTTTCCAGAGTGATGGTGGTGCCCGGCAACGTATCGGTCGGCAGCCCGTAGCCCTTCTCGACAATAATGCGCAGGACATCGGTAATCAGGCTGCCGCTTTCCCAGTTCAGGTCGGCAAAGTGGATCGGCGCCTGGGCGGCAGACACCGGAGCGGGCGTCGCCAGCAAACCGAAAGTGGCCAGGACCGCAGCCAGCAACCGTCGAAATCCGTTCATGCTTTTGCACCTCGTGCTGTTCACAGCAATAGCAGGGTGGCCTGGCAGCAGACCGCGAAGCCTCTGAATACTCAGTTCATTGACTGTAGTAGAGGTTCCCGTTTTCGAGGTGCGTGGATCAGTTTTCGGAAATTTCCTGCAAACGCATCAGCTCTCGCCTGACCATGCTGGCGTATTCCGCCGGTTGCAGTTGATAAAGCTGTGACGCCACCCAATTCAGCCAGGCTCCCTGCAGAATGGTCTTCTGCCCGAACAGCCGCCGCGCTTCGTCTTGAGCACTGGCCAGGTTCTGTTCGTGGAAATCGGCGCGGGTCAGGATCATCACTCGCTGGCCTTGAAGGTCACCAGCTCGCCCTTGCGCCACTTGGCCGCTTTGGCGGTCACGGCCTTGAGGGTCTTGGTCAGGCCTTCCTGCAACTGTTGATGGGCAGCGAACACCATCACCACGCTGTGACCTTCCTTGAACACGATCCCCTGACCGTCGGCTGTGGTCACGAAGGCGTAATCGCCTATTCCGTAGACCGTCAGCTTGATGTCGCGGAACTTGATGTCCAGCTTGCCACCTTCACGGCTGGGCAGCACGGACGCGCTGAAATGATCGCCGACCTTGAGCTTGAGTCCGGGCTTGTCGTCCACAACCAGGGCTGACTCGGTATCGATTTCGGCAATGTAAATGCCTTCTGCGTTCTGTTCGGTGATGTAAACGAAACGTGACTGAAACTGCTTGACCAGCTTTGCACGCAAATCACCCAGCACGAACAAAGCATGCATATCGAGATTACTTACTGCCAAGGAAACATCCCCACATCTGAATAATGGTGCCGTGCGCGAAAAATGAACGCACAGCCAAAAAAGCGGCAATGCCGAAGGTGTAGCCAAAGAACCCGGGTTGAGGTCCTGAATGAGCAGTGCACTCATTCATCACGAAGCTTGAGAAGACTACTGGAACGTCACTCACGTCGTCCTGACTGGCGTTCGTCACAGGTTGAAGGAAAACACCCTTCCTGCTGCCAGAAAATTATGGACTATCAACTTCGGGGAAAAATCTCATCAAGAAAAAAACTTTTCCTACATATCGTCCGCAAAAAATTGCTTTAGATAAACGTCATTCACCCACCAGTGAGGGTGATTCTAGAGCAGCGATGCTCTTGGAGACTAGCCAAAACGACGTACATACGTCGGTAAACAATGAAAAGGACTTCATATGTGCACGCTGACCCACTTTGCCTATCCCTTGGTGCCTGACTCGAAAACAGCACCAACCCCGCACCCGACACGGTTCTGCCTCCATGAACCAGCTCCCGATGCCTCGACCCGCCCGCGATTTCAAGTGGTAATGGCGGGCATTGCCTTCTTTCACATCAAGGATATTTCTACAGGCTGCGTAAGAGGTTTCCGAGCCAATCATAACGAAGCCTGTGCCCTCGCCCGGTTTCTTGAATCACACGGTTGACTAGCCCACCGCACTCACTTCCATCGACGTTTCGTCTGCCCGTCGACTTATCTCAGCCGTCGACGGGCAACTACTGCCATACTGCCCGCCCAATAAAACGGATCCGCAGAAAATCGGGTGCGTTGACAACAACAATGTATTTCCAAGGGAAGTCGGCAACGTGACGGAATTTGATATCGGCGAGTTTTTTATCCGGGGTGAAGCCAGAGAAGTCGAAGGTGAATTCCAGGCCGTGATTGTCATGCGGGCCAAACCACCGCTCAAGACCGTGACGTATCACCAGGTCGAAAAGGATCGCTGGTTCAAAACCCCGGATGTCGCCGCCATCGCGGCCCAGGAATCGGCCAGGGAACTCAAGGCCGCGGTCGATGCGGGCGCATTGAAAGCCTGATGGTCGGGTTGGCGGTCTATGCTCATTGTTGCACTTGAACATTGCGATCGAACTCCACCGGTGCGGCGCCCTCGAATCCAGGGTGCGCCTCGTCCCTCGACCCGACCGATGACCTGCAAGGAGATGAAGATGGAATCACCGACCCATGACTTGAAAGGCCTGTTCGACCAACTCGGCCTGGACTCCAGCCAGAAAGCGATCGACGACTTCATTGCCGGCCATTCCCTGCCTGACGACAAGAAACTCATCGACGCCGAGTTCTGGTCACCGCAACAGGCCGGCTTCCTCAAGGAACAACTGCGCGAAGACGCTGACTGGGCGCGGGTGGTCGACGACCTGAACCTGCGCATGCACCAGACCCACTGACAACTTCAATGCAGGCTGCCAGGACTTTCGGCGCTCAATTGCGCCAGCCAGGCAGCCTTGCACTCCTCCGCTTCGTCGCGACTGGAGAACGCCGTGCCCCGGCGCTCGCCATTGAGCAACACTACCCAGCAAACCTTGCGTCCCATGGAACGAAGACTGGCAGGTACTCCGCTGCCGATCATGACCGCGACATCAACTTTGCCTTGCATGCTGCCCCCGAACTTCATTAGCAACCTAATTAGTAGATATGTTAATTAGTTTTTCAGCGAGGAAACAGCAAAACCCTGCACAGGTTAATTGCAGAACTTGCAACAATCACCCGGCAGCACGGCGTTTCTAGCGCGGTTTTTCCGGTTTGTAACCCAGGCGCAGACCACCCCAATGCCGGCCCTTGAGCATGATCGGCACCGAAAGATCGTGCATCAACTCTCCGGTATCACGGGTATAGGTTTGCAGCAGTACGGCCTTCTGATGGCTGCCGCAGCGGATCCCGGTGCGGTCAGCGAATTTGCGTTTGGTCCGGTTCTGCAAGGCATCGACCTGCGCGTCCCCCGTCAGCGGCTGGCTGAACACCTTGTTATGGGTCGGCACATAACCCTGTTGGGTGCAGGCGATGGCGAATACCAATCCTTCGTGACGCGGTAACAACGGTTCTTGAATCGCTGGCAAAACTTGATCGGTGTAACGGTCGAAACGCGTCTGGTACTTGGCTGGGCTGGTGTTGGGGATGACCTGGTAATTACGGTCGAACAGATCGTCGAGACTGATTCGACCGGCATCGATATCCGCTTCGAAACGCGCTGCAATCTGGCTCGCGGCGTCTCGGGCCAGGTCATAGATCCGCTGGTGATAGTCATCCAGCCCCACTTCGGCAAGACGCTCACTGATGGTTTCGGCTTGCCCTTCCATTTGCACCGCCGCATGGGCCAGGCGCTGAGTCTGCTGGTCGCTGACCACCAGATCGCTGCGCATCTGTTCGATGGCGTGAAACAGGCTGTCGAGTTGTTCGCGGTTGGTGTCTGCCCCTTGGGCGATCTCCCCGACCTGGGACTCGACACTGGCCGCGAGACGGGCAATGTTCTCCAAATGTTGCCCCGTCCGCTCTACCTGCTCCACACCGGAGTCAAGGTCGCTGGACAGCTGGCGGATCTGCTCCACCACCTGCGCCGTGCGATGCTGGATGTCGGCCACCATCTCGCCCACCTCCCCCGTGGCGGTTGCCGTGCGTGCGGCGAGCCCGCGAACCTCGTCGGCCACCACTGCAAACCCGCGACCGTGCTCCCCTGCCCGCGCCGCTTCTATCGCAGCGTTCAATGCCAGCAGATTGGTCTGGCTGGCGATGGATTGAATCACCAGGGTCACTCGCTGGATATCGTCGCTGCGCAGGCTCAAGGCTTCGATCAGTTCACGGCTGTTGCTGGCGCGTTGGCTGAGCTGATGCATGCGCGAAATGGACTCGATCAATTCCGTACGCCCGACCACTCCGCTTTGATGAGCCTCGCTGGCGGCACTGAGCGCCTGGCGACTAAGCGTCGAGGTGGCCTGTTCGGTGGTGATCATGACCTCGGCATTGCTGACGATCTGTGCCGCCGACGTGAGCTGCGATTGCAGTTTGTCCGCCAGTTGCCGAACCGAAAACGCCACACCGGCGGCCGACAGTGCGTTATGGCTGGTGGTGCAGGAAAGATCGCGAGTCAACGCGCCGATGGCATCGGGGTTGTCGGGGCAAGCCGCCTGTGGGGTCGCGCGCGAACGCAAACGAGGCAGCCAGATAATCAATATGGCCAGGGGCAGGCCAAGGTAGAGCGACCCGTCGCCCAGTGTCATGCCACTTAACAACAGCATCAGGGCGATGCTTTGCAGCGTTGGCGTCAGCCAGCGGTTTTTCGGCAACAGCACCGGTGCGGGCACTGCCGCAACCAGAGACCCGTCTTGCGTCATCATCGTCACCCCGTAAAGCTTCTAATTGTTGTCTTCGCATTAAACGCCACCATAAAGCCATTATCCATGAGCCTTTAGTCGCGAACGTTGCAGCAGATCAATAGAAGAACCGGGAAATCGAAGACGGCAGAAAACAAAGATCGCAGCCTGCAACAGCGCCCTACTTCAATTGCGTAGGAGCTGCCGCAGGCTGCGATCTTTTCAAGGCAGCCCGGATTAACGGGGCTGCCCCACAGAATCAGGCCTGACGCTGGTGCTTGTCGATTTGCTCGTGACGTTCCTGAGCTTCGATGCAGTACTTGGTGGTCGGGCTGATCAGCAGGCGCTTGAGGCCAATCGGCTCGCCGCTGTCGTCGCACCAGCCGAAGCTGTCTTCCTTGATGCGTTCCAGCGCTTGTTCCAACTGAGGCAGCATGCGCTGGTCGCGATCGATCGCATTCACCAGCCAGGTGCGCTCTTCTTCGACCGAAGCCGCGTCTGCCGGATCGGCCGGGGTGTCCAGGCTTTCGATGGCGATGCGGTTCTGTTCGATGCGCTCATGGGTTTCGACTTTCATGTTCTGCAACAGCTCGGAGAAAAAAGCATGTTGCTCGGCATTCATGTAGTCATCCGCCGGCATGGCCAGCAACTTGTCCTTTGTCATTGATATCTCTATAAAAAAACGTGCATTAAGGCGAATTAGGGAGCGTTCCGGCAGGCCTGGGCAGGCCATCGGAAAGGCGCCGTTTGTTCCAAGCGCCACCCGGCACTCAATTTACGAGGGGCGGCAGTCTAAGGCCGACTTGAGGCCTCAGCAACTGAAAAGACAGCGAATTTGTCCGACAAAGCCCTGAAAATGCTCTACGGCAGGCTTTGAGGCGGTAATCGGAGTGCGTTTATAGCAAGAAATTCAATCGAGCGGCTGTATATAGATGACAAACGGCCTGGACCGGGCATTTTTCACTGTCATTTGCAGGGCTGCGAACCTCAGCTAAGGTTGTCCCTCCCGAAATGGCCATATAAAGGAAAGGACCATGAAGCTGATCGGTATGCTTGATTCGCCCTATGTAAGGCGCGCCGCCATTTCTGCCAAATGCCTGGGAATCACGCTGGAACATCAATCGGTCTCGGTGTTCCGCCACTTCGAACAATTCCAGCAGATCAACCCGGTGGTCAAGGCGCCCACCCTGGTACTGGATGACGGTGAGGTGTTGATGGACTCGACACTCATTATCGACTACCTGGAAACCCTGGCCCAAAAAAGCCTGATGCCCGCCGAACCGGGTCAACGCCTGCGCGCGCTGCGCCTGATTGGTCTGGCGTTGGCCGCCAGCGAAAAGTCCGTGCAGCTTTACTACGAGCGCAACCTGCGGCCGGCAGAGATTCAATTCGAACCCTGGGTGCAGCGGGTCGAAGGACAGCTGAAGGCGGCCTATTCAGCGCTGGAGCGGGAGCTGGAAAAGCAGCCGCTGAAGACTGACGGTCCGATTGAGCAGGACGGCATCACGCTGGCGGTGGCCTGGAGCTTCACCAATCTGGTGGTGCCGGACCAGGTGAGTGCGGCGCAGTTTCCGCGGATCGCAGCGTTCACGAAGTATGCCGAGGGACTAGAGGTATTTGTCAGTACGCCGATTGACTGACAGATTCGTTTTGCCTGATCTGCCGTCATTGCGAGCAAGCTCGCGCCCACAGTAATTTTCGTCGTACGCGGGCTTTGTGTTCGACATCAATCCGTTGTGGGAGCGAGCTTGCTCGCGATGGCGTCGTGTCAATCGACACATGAATTGCCTGTCAGCCCGCTATCGCAAGCTAGATGAAAGTTAATTTATTAAGTCGCGGGCAATTCTTGGCAAAATGCTCGCAACTTCGTATTGAACTGCTTATCAGGCCAGCCCTATGACCCGCATCTTGACCATCGAAGACGACGCCGTGACCGCCCGGGAGATTGTCGCCGAACTGAGTAGCCACGGCCTGGACGTCGACTGGGTCGACAATGGCCGCGAAGGGCTGGAGCGTGCGGTCAGCGGCAACTACGACCTGATCACCCTCGACCGCATGTTGCCCGAGCTCGATGGCCTGGCGATCGTCACCACGCTGCGGACCATGGGCGTGGCCACGCCGATCCTGATGATCAGCGCGCTGTCCGACGTCGATGAACGCGTGCGCGGCCTGCGCGCCGGCGGCGACGACTACCTGACCAAACCCTTCGCCACCGATGAAATGGCCGCCCGGGTTGAAGTCCTGCTGCGCCGGCAGAACACCGTGACCGCCCAGGCCACCACTTTGCGGGTGGCGGATCTGGAACTGAACCTGATCAGCCACGAAGCCAGTCGCGACGGTCAGCTGCTGACGCTGTTGCCCACCGAGTACAAACTGCTGGAATTCCTGATGCGCAACACCGGGCAAATCCTCTCGCGGATGATGATTTTCGAAGAGGTCTGGGGTTACCACTTCGATCCCGGCACCAACCTGATCGACGTACACATCGGCCGTCTGCGCAAGAAGATCGACCCGCCTGGCAATGCCCCACTGATTCGGACCGTGCGAGGCTCGGGTTATGTCATTGCCGAACCCGTCTAAAGGCTGGCGCTCTTCCAGCAGCCGTCTGCTGGCGCTCTACAGCTCGCTGTTCGTGATCTGGAGCGGGATTCTCATGGGGGTCATGTACTACGAGGTTTCCGCTTACCTGGACAACCTGGCCAAGCATTCGCTGATGCAACGCCAGCACCTGTTTTCACGCTTCTCCGGCGAGCAACTGGTGGACGCCCTCGCCGTCAGCATGACCTTCGACATCCGCGGCATCGACGCCTACGGCCTGTTCGATGCCCAGCACCATTACCTCAGCGGCGCCCTGCGCTACATTCCGAACGGCTTGCCACTCGATGGCAAGATCCACATGCTGCGCGATTGCGATGCCTCCGACGACAGCGACGAGCAGACGCTGCCCGCCGACAGTTGTGACGCCGTGGCGACCCGCACCCTCGACGGCCGCTGGCTGGTGCTGGTGCGCGACAACGGTTCGTTGTTTGCCGTGACCCGGATCATCCTTCACGCCTTGTTCTGGGGTGTGACCCTGACCATCGTGCCGGGCATCGTCGGCTGGTATTTGCTGCGCCGCCGCCCGTTGCGGCGCATTCGCGGGATTCAGGCCAGTGCCGAGGCCATCGTCGCCGGCGACCTGAGCCGACGCTTGCCACTGTCCAATCGGCGTGACGAACTGGACATGCTCGCCGCCATCGTCAACGCCATGCTCGAACGCATCGAGCGCTTGATGAACGAGGTCAAGGGCGTGTGCGACAACATCGCCCATGACCTGCGCACGCCCCTGACCCGTCTGCGCGCGCAGCTTTACCGCATGCAGCAACAAGCCGGCGAAGGCTCGCCGCAGGCCATGCAACTGGACCTGGTGCTGGCCGAGGCCGATACGCTGATGGCACGTTTCCGAGGCTTGCTGCGGATCTCCGAGCTGGAAGATCGCCAGCGTCGCTCCGGTTTCGTCCAAGTGGACCCGGTGGCGTTGCTGCAAGAACTGCATGAGTTCTACCTGCCCCTGGCGGAAGACGACGACCTGGTGTTCCAACTTCATCTGCCCGCGTCATTGCCACCCCTTAATGGCGACCGCGCGCTGATGTTCGAAGCGGTGGCGAACCTGCTCAGCAACTCGATCAAATTCACCCCGCCCGGCGGCGCAGTGATCCTGCGGGGGATCAATGATGGCGGGCACACGCGAATCGAAGTACTCGACTCTGGCCCGGGCATTCCCGAAGCGGAACGTGAAGCGGTGTTCCAGCGCTTCTATCGCGCCGAGGCGGGCAATCATAAAAGCGGCTTCGGGCTGGGGCTATCCATCGTCGCGGCGATTGTCAGTCTGCATGGGTTTACCCTGGAAGTGGGCAGCAGCGAACTGGGTGGCGCGCGGCTGGTGCTTGATTGTCGGGAGAGTCTGATTCCCCCGGCCTGATAAAAATCTGCCTGAACTGACACAAAACCTGTGGGAGCGAGCTTGCTCGCGATGGCGATCCGTCAGGCAATGATGATTCGCCTGACACTACGCTATCGCGAGCAAGCTCGCTCCCACAGTTGATTGATGTCGTACGCAGCATTTTTGCTCACTGGAATCCAGTGTGGGAGCGAGCCTGCTCGCGATGGCGGCGCCCGTTTAAAGCACATGTTTAACGGCTGTCAGCGTAACTTGATGAAAGCTACAACGCCTTGCGTCATTGCCTACGGGTACGCCAGAATCCGCCGGCTTACGCGTCTTGAGTCCGGGCATTATCGTTAGCCGGTCGCTGAAAAACAGCGATCGGGTTTGGTAGCCCGGAGTACTGCGCGTAGCGCCACTTCAAGCAGTTGCTGCTTTATGGTTGTCATGCGCAGGGCCTCTTTGGGGGCGCCGGTTCCAGTACTCCGGTCTACCAACCTGTGCATGGCCACCACCCTCGTTTGGTAGCGAAAGTGATGGCTCCAATTTTTACAGTACTGGAGTTCTATCGATGATCAAACCAACACCCAACCCCCCGGAAACAGATCCCGCCTCCCCCTACGAAAGCCCCGATTCAAAGCAATTCCACGAAGCCGCAGAATGCGCCCTCAATCACTACCTCAACCCCACCGCCAACATCATGGCCACGCCCCACAAACCGTCCACGATGTTCACCATCAACCCCGACATCGACACCGAAACCCTGCTGGCCCACGCCTGTGAGTCGCTGGCCTCAGCCAATGTGATGACCAACGATCTGGCGGGTTTTCTTGAGGGCTCGCACCGCAACACGCTGCTGGGTATTGCCCAAGTCATTATGCTGGGTGAACTGGCGGTAAACCGGGCGCTGGATCGGCTGGACCCCACCGATTAGCGGGTAACCCAATCAAACTCCTGCTCGCGATGGCGGCGGCACATTCAACATTTATGTAGCTGACACACCGCTATCGCGAGCAGGCTCGCTCCTACAGGGTTTGGTGCTTTACTGAAAAGACCCAGCCCCCAGCGAGCCATCACCATGAACCGCAACGACCTGCGCCGTGTGGACATGAACCTGCTGGTGATTTTCGAAACCCTGATGTTCGAGAAGAACCTGACCCGGGCCGGGGAAAAGCTGTTCCTCGGCCAGCCTGCCGTCAGCGCATCGCTGGCAAAATTGCGCGATCTGTTCGACGATCCGTTGCTGGTGCGCAATGGACGCACCCTGGAGCCGACCCTGCGGGCATTGCAGATTCTCAAGGAATTGCAGCCGGCGATGGACACCATTTCCGGGGCGGTCAGCCGGGCCAAGGATTTCGAGCCCTCCACCAGCCGCGATGTGTTTCGTATCGGACTGTCCGACGACGCCGAATTCGGACTGTTTCCGCCACTGCTCAAGCAGATTCGTGAAGAAGCGCAGAACGTGGTCGTGGTGGTGCGCCGGGTGAATTTCCTGCTGATGCCGTCGATGCTGGCCAGCGGCGAGATTTCCGTCGGCATCAGCTACACCACGGAATTGCCGGCCAACGCCAAGCGCAAGAAATTGCGCGACTTGAGCGTGAAGATCCTGCGCGGCGATGATCGTCCTGGCCCGTTGACCCTGGACGAGTTCTGCGAACGCCCTCACGCGCTGGTGTCGTTTTCCGGGGATCTGAGCGGCGCCATCGACAATGACCTGGCGCGGATCGGCCGTTCGCGCCGGGTGGTGCTGGCGGTGCCACAGTTCGCGGGGTTGCGGGCCTTGCTGGCGGGCACCGACATGCTCGCCACCGTGCCGGATTACGCGGCCAATGCGTTGATCGAAGGCAGCAGTCAGTTACGGGCGGACGATGCACCGTTTGATATCAACCTGTCCGAACTGTCGATGGTCTGGAACGGGGTCAACGATAACGATCCGGCAGAACGCTGGTTGCGCTCGAAAATTGCACAGCACATGGCGGCGCCACTATCGGGGCATTGATCGACTGCAGGAGCACCGGCTCGGACTCGCGCAGGTACACCGGCATGTCGGTCACCGGTGGCATGGCCGGAATCTCGAAGTACATCTGCACCACCCAGCCACGGTGATAGCTGGCGTGGTTGACCACGTGCATCAGCATCGCGCCGGCGCTCATGGTGCCGCTTTCGCCTGAGACAAAGGTGAATTCCAGGGGCTTGTCCAGGGAGGCATCGGTTTGCCGGGCACTCCAGTCGCAGTACCAGCGATCGATGTTTTTTTGCGCCATGCGCAGTTCGGACAGATCGGCATGCAGCAGGTCGTGTGAAGTCTTGAAGCCATGCCCCCGGCCTTCGAGGTGCGCCTGCCAGATGCAATCGACCACGTACACGTGATTGAGGGTGCCAATCATGTTTTTGAACACCGACACCCGTTCTTTTTTGACTTCGCCCGGAGGGAGCGCCGCGAGGCTGTCAAAGAGGCGCTGATTGGCCCAGCGCTTGTAATCGGCCAGCAGGCAGGCAGTGCGTACGGTGATCATCAGAGTTCTCCGATGGCAGTAAGCGCATCCCCTAGCATAGACCCGATGGCCACAAAGCAGCGCCAGCCCTGATCATCGGTCGTTCAGGTGTTTCACCACCAACTCGGCG
This sequence comes from Pseudomonas sp. PDM30, assembly GCF_019218985.1. NCBI lineage: Bacteria > Pseudomonadati > Pseudomonadota > Gammaproteobacteria > Pseudomonadales > Pseudomonadaceae > Pseudomonas > Pseudomonas sp. PDM30. The sequence continues at coordinate 285,964 of NZ_JAHUWM010000006.1, read as the reverse complement.
AGCGCCAGGCAACTGGTCAGCCCCGGTGACTCGATGCCGAACAGATTCACCAGCCCCGGCACGCCATGTTCGGCGCGAGCGCTGATGAGAAAGTCGGCGCTCGGCTCTGTCGGCCCGCTGATTTTCGGGCGAATGCCGCTGTAGGCCGGTTGCAGGCTGTTGTCCGGCAACCCCGGCCAATAACGGCGGATCGCCTGATAAAACCCCTCGGCCCGATTGGGCTCGACGCGGTAATCAATGTGCTCGACCCATTCAACATCCGGCCCGAAGCGCGCCTGCCCGCCCAGGTCCAGGGTCATGTGCACACCCAGTCCGGCGCTCTGCGGGGCCGGATACACCAGGTGGCGAAACGGCGCCCGGCCGCTGAAACTGAAATAACTGCCCTTGCACAAATGCGCCCGGGGAATGAATGCCCCAGGCAGTCCGACGATGCTGCTCGCCACCTCGGGAGCGGACAGCCCCGCGCAGTTGATCAGTTCGCGGCAGCACAGCGTCATGGGTTGACTGCCGCCCATGTGCAGCTCGAAACCCTGTTCGATGCAACGGGCAGACAGCAGCGGCGTGTGCAAGGCCAGCGTGGCGCCGAACCTCTGGGCATCGCCCTGGAGCGCCAGCATCAGCCCGTGGGAGTCGACAATGCCGGTAGACGGCGACCACAGCGACGCGACGCAGGACAACGCCGGTTCAAGCTCCCGGGCCTGCGGGCCATCCAGCCATTGCAGGTCATCGACACCATTGGCACGCCCCTGCTGCAACAGGCGCTGCAAAGCCGCGTGCTGCTGCTCGTCGGTGGCCACTATCAGCTTGCCCACGCGCCGGTAATCGACACCGTGCTCATCGCAATAGGCGTAGAGACGCTGCTTACCCTCCACGCACAGCCGCGCCTTGAGGCTGCCGTCCGGATAATAGATGCCGGCGTGAATCACTTCTGAATTACGCGAACTGATGCCCGTGCCGATCCCCTCACTCGCCTCGACCACCAGCACTTCCCGCCCGTTCCTGGCCAGGGCTCTGGCCACCGCCAGGCCGACCACGCCGGCCCCGATCACCACGCTTTGAATATCGACGTTCAACGACCTTGCCTCCCTCTCACCCCGTTCCTCGCTAATGCCAGGGAACTCTCGGCGACCGTCACGCATCCTAAACTATGTGGTACTTACCTTATGCTTCATGCTGTCGGAGGACACCGTCATGCGCCGCATATTTATCATTTCTTCCCTGGTACTTTGTTTACCCTTCGGCTCGGCTCTGGCCGATGTGGATGCGGGTGACGTCGCCACTTCCGCCGGGGTTTCCGCCTCGCTGTACTCGACGTTCAAAGACGACAAACTCATGATTCCCGCCCGGGATGACGCTTCCAGCTTCGTCGCCAGCGGCGGTGCGATTCGTGGTGCTTACCTGGAGGCACTGTTGAAAAAGGTCCGCCAGGACAATCCCGCCCTCAACAATGCAAGCGACGAAGACCTGGCCCGCGCCATTCTCGTCCAGGACGGCGTTGCCACCGATCACTGAAGATCGTCATCGCCAGCGGTGGGGCTTGTGACACCGGGATAGCGTTTCCAGCCCTACCTGGCGTGCGTGCCAGTGGACAAACGTGCCCACCCGGCCACGATTTGGGCGTTGATACTCACCCCGCCGCACACCACGATCACCACGTCATTGGCGTCGGCAATCGCCGGGTGATCCAGGTAGGCAATCGCCAATGAAACCCCGCACGCAGGTTCGACCAGCTGACGCAAATCATTGGCGTAACGCACTACGCCCATGATCGCCTCATCATCACTGAGCACCACGCACTCATGGGGGAATTCGCCGATGTGCTTGACCGGCCAGGTGGCCACTTGTGCGGCGCCCAGGGACGTGGCGACAGTGTCGATTTTCGGCAGTCTGACCGGATGCCCGGCCGCCACCGCCGCGGCGAATGATGCCGCGCCTTCGGTTTCGCAGGCAACGATGCGGCAATCGGTGCGCCGATGACGAATCAGGCCGGTGAGCAGCCCCGCCAGCAAGCCACCGCCGCCCACCGATGTCACCAGCACATCCACTGGCGGGCAGTCTTCAAGGATTTCATCGACCATGGTGCTGTGCCCTTCCCACAACACCGGGTGGTCGAAGGCCGGCACAAATTCAGTGCGCGGGTCCTGGGCGAGTTCCCGCGCCCGTTGATTGGCTTCGTCCCAGACCTTGCCGTGCACGATCACCTCGGCGCCGGTATTGCTGATCCGCGCCCGGGTGCTTTGCGGGGTAGTGTGCGGCACCACGATGCATGCCTTGAGCCCCAGGCATGCAGCGGCCATGGCCGTGGCCAGTCCCGCGTTACCGCCGGAGGGACAGACCACCTTGCGCTTGCCCTGCTGCGCCGCCCGGCTGCACAGCAACCCGATGCCGCGTATTTTGAACGAGCCGCCAGGTTGCAGGTTTTCCAGTTTCAGCCAGATGCGGCGGGTCGGGGTCGACAGGCCAGGGTGCAGGATCAAAGGCGTTCGGATGTGAAGCATATGGGCTCCTGTTACACGCCACCGGCTCGTCGAGCTTGCACGAGCCGGCGGTGAACGGTCCTCTCTCCCAAGCTTAGTTCACCCGGCCTCGGGGCGACCGCCTCAGCGATAGCGCGGCGCCGCCACGGAGTTGCCAAACAACCCGGACAGCGTCTGCCGCTGGGCTTCGTAACGGTCCCACTGGCTGGCATCGTGCAGGCCGGGAATGGTCACCACTTCGCCGGCCGCCAGGCCAACGAGCGCGGCATCGACCATGTCTTCGGCCGACATCACGATTTCCTGCGGCAGGTTTTCCACCGGGTTGCCGGCCTCGCTCCAGAAATCAGTGGCGGTTGCCCCCGGCAACACAGCCTGGATGCGCACGCCTTTGTCCGCCAGTTCATGCTGCATCGACTGGCTCAGGCTCAAGACGAACGCCTTGGTACCGCCGTACACGCCGTTGAGGATTTCCGGGGCGATGGCGACGATGGAGGCGATATTGATCACGGTGCCAGTGCCCCGGGCGACGAAGCCCGGCACCACGGCATACGCCAGGCGCATCAATGCTGTCACGTTGAGGTTGATCATCGCTTCCATGTCGTCCACGGGACTTCCTAGCAGCGACATGACGCCACCGACTCCGGCGTTGTTGACCAACAGGGTGATGCTGGCATCGCTGCGCAGGATCTGTTCGACCCGCAGCGAATCCGCCTTGTTCTTCAGGTCCGCGACAACCACTTCCACGGTGCGTCCGGTCTGGTCGCTCAAATGATTGGCCAGGGCATTGAGCCTGGCCCGGCTGCGGGCCACCAGGATCAGGTCGTAACCCTGCCGGGCGAGACGATCGGCATACACCGCGCCAATGCCCGAAGAAGCGCCGGTGATCAGTGCAGTACCTTTGGATGAGAGCGCCATGGTGCAATTCCTCTACGGTGAGGCGAGAGATTCGCCGGGTGCAGACCGTTATAAAGGGACTTACGACTGTCTCAAATGACGTTTAAAGTACGTTTTTCAGACATGAGCATTTGAGGGCAGCCCCATGATCAACGTGGCGTTCGTGGTTTTCGAGGGTTTCCAGTCCATGGCGCTGGCCGCCATGCCGGTGTTCGAGTACGCCAATTTCAGTGCCGCAGAGACGCTGTATGACGTGCGCGTGCTGTCCGAAAACGGTCACACCCTGCGTGCCTCCGGCGGTTTGAGCGTCGGCACCGAGGCATTCGACAGGCGCGTGTTCGACACGGTGATCGTGGTCGGCGGCGACTCGATCATCGAACAGGCGCCCGAAGCCGTGCTGGATTACCTGCGGGCCAGTATCAATTCGGCACGCCGCACGGCGTCGATCTGCTCCGGGGCGTTCGTCATGGCCCAGGCCGGCTTGCTCGACGGACGGCGGGCCACCACCCACTGGGCCTACGCCCGGGAACTGCAGGCACGGTTTCCGGCGATCAAGGTCGAGCCTGATCGCATCTATGTGATCGACGGTTCGATCTGGACCTCCGCCGGCATGACGGCGGGCATCGACCTCGCCCTGGCCATGGTGGAAAAGGACCACGGCGCCGAGCTGGCCCGGGCCGTGGCGCAGAAACTGGTGATGTACCACCGCCGCGCCGGCGGCCAGTCGCAGCACTCGGCGCTGCTGGAGCTGGCACCGAAATCCGACCGTATTCAAACCGTGCTCGGCTACGCCCGGGAACACCTCGCCCAGCCTCTTTCGGTGGAGCAACTGGCGCAAGTGGCCAACCTCAGCCCCCGGCAGTTCAGCCGGGCATTTCGCGCCGAAACCGGGCAATCCCCGGCCAAGGCCATCGAGAACCTGCGTCTGGAAGCGGCGCGACAGATGCTTGAACGCGGACGCCTGACCCTCGACCAGATCGCCCAGGAAACCGGGTTCACAGACCGCCGTCGCATGCGCGAAACGTTCCTGCGGGTGTTCGGTCAACCGCCACAGGTGATTCGGCGCAATGCGAGAGCGGAGGAGTTTGTGTAGGCGCCGGCTCGCCGGTCATATCCTCTGAAGCCGGTGTCGAGTCTTCAAACGCCTTCGCTGGCAAGCCAGCTCCTACAATGAAGGGAGGCACTTTCGCGTGTGAGGCACTTATGAAAATCTCGGCCAGACTGGCGTTTTTCGCCGTGGTCAGCACCCTCGCCTACCTTGGCCTGGCGATCTGGGGAATCGGTGGATTCGCGGCTTATTTCAGCCACGGTTCACTGCTCGTCATTGCCCTGGCCACCCTGATCATGGCTGTCGCGTCTCTGTTCACCGAGGTCAACCTGAGTTCGGGGGAACGCGAAGACCGGGCCAACCGCTGGGTCATTCCGGCCTTCGGGGTGATCGGGTTGCTGAGCGGCTTTCTGCCGGCCTATACCGACCGCATCGATTTCTGGACCTTTGGCGGTGAAGGCGTGCGCTGGCTTGGGGCGCTGTTGTTCATCGTCGGCGGCGCGCTGCGGTTGTGGCCGGTGTTTGTGCTGGGCAAGCGCTTCAGTGGGCTGGTGGCCATTCAGCCGGGCCATCGACTGGTCACCGAGGGAATCTACCGCAACCTGCGCAACCCCAGTTATCTGGGGATGATGGTCATCGGCATCGGTTGGGCACTGGCCTTTCGTTCTGGTGTCGGGCTGATATTGGTGGCGCTGACGCTGATCCCGCTGATTGCGCGCATTCACTCGGAAGAGGCCTTGCTGAGGGCGCAGTTCGGCAGCGAATACGAGGCCTATTGCGCTCGTTCCTGGCGGTTGATCCCCGGGCTTTACTGAAGAAACGCAGGCCCCTGTGGGAGCGAGCTTGCTCGCGATAGCGTCTACCTGTTTGCTATTGATTTGACTGGAAAACTGCTATCGCGAGCAAGCTCGCTCCCACATTAGACGGCGTGCAGGCGCAGACCTGCGGCATCCACCAGAACCCGCACCGATTCATAACTTGCCAACGTCGCATGCAACGTCTCGATCGGCTGCTCATGGGTCGCCGTGACAATCATCAAGTCCGCCCCCGCCGCCTCAGCCGCCAGAATCCCCACCGTGGCGTCCTCAAAAACCAGGCACTGCTCAGGCTCGACGCCCAAGCGCCGGGCCGCGAGTTTGTACCCCGCCGGATCGGGTTTGCCGACCGTGACGTCCTCGGCCGTAATCATGACGTCAGGCTCCGGTATCCCCGCCGCCGCCATCCGCCGCAACGCCAGTTCCCGCGGGGCGGAAGTGACGATGGCCCATTGGCCGGCTGGCAAGGACCGCAAGAATTTCGCCGCGCCAGCCACTTCCAGTACCCCGTCGACGTCGACGACTTCCGCTTCGGTAATCCACGCGGCTTCGGCCTCGGCATCCACCCCAGGCAAGTCCAGGCGCCTGATGGTGTCGATGGCGCGGGCACCGTGAATGGTCGGCAGGAAGCTGTCGACATCGACACCATGGCGCACCGCCCAGGTGGTCCAGACCCGCTCGGCGGCGGCAATGGACGTCAGGACGGTGCCGTCCATATCGAACAGAAAGGCTCGGTAAGTCGAGTTGAATACAGAGTGATCGGACAAGGAAAAGAACCTCGCAGGTGCCGGACGGATTTGCCCGGCAATGTAGCATCTGCGCGCAGGTCAGTTGAGTCGTTTGGACTTGAAGGTCTGGCCCACGCAATCGAGCAGCCCGCCAATCATCCAGGGTTTCTTGATGAAAGAGACCGCGTGCCGCACGCCTGCGCTTTCAGGGGTTTCGAAACCGGACATGATCATGATCGGCTTGTCCGGCCAGCGATCGCCGAACTGGTTGGCCAGGTCCGCGCCGTTGAGCGTGCCGGGCATGGTGATGTCTGTCAGCAGCATGCCCACCTGTGGCGCATGCTGCTCCAGATAAATCGCTGCCGCGTCCGCGCTGATTTGCGGCTCGACGACAAAACCTTCCTCCTGAAGAATTTCACAGAGAAACTCCAGGATCAGCGGGTCGTCCTCAACCACCAGAATCAACCCGCCAGGAAGATCCCCACCCGCCGTCGGTACTCGACTCATGACCGTGCCGCTCCCTGATTGCCTCGATGATTTCGCGGGTTCTGATCCGCCACCTAAAAGGTATGAGCAGCGGAATCGGTGGAAATTCATTTTTGATACAGCAGATCGACAATAGGAAAACCTGTGGGAGCGAGCTTGCTCGCGATGGCGGCGTGCCAGTCAACAGGGATTCGACTGTCAGGCCCTCATCGCGAGCAAGCTCGCTCCCACAGGTTTTGTGTTGCCTTTGATTATTGCGACATGGCGTCTTTGCTCATGCTGTCCTTGGACATGGCATCTTTCTTCATCGCGTCCTTGGACATTGCATCCTTGGACATGCCGTCTTTGGACATGGCGTCCCTGGACATCGAATCGGTCTTCTTCATCGCATCCTTGGACATGGCGTCTTTGGACATCGAGTCCTTGCTCATGCTGTCCTTGCTCATGCTGCCGTTATCAACAGCAGTAGCGGCAAACACAGAGGCAGCACCAACGGCCAGGCACATGGACAGAACAACAGTGGTCAACTTTTTCATGATGGATCTCCTTGGAGCACGGGTTTGCGGACGGTGAATGTTTCGCACGTTCATCAGCTGCCACCGAACCAGTTGTAGCCCTGGTCTTCCCAGTAGCCGCCGCTGTAGGTGTTGCTGACGAAAATCGCCTGAATGTGTTTGGGGTTCTTGTAGCCAAGCTTGGTGGGCATGCGCAGCTTCATCGGGAAGCCGTATTCGCGCGGCAGCACCGCGCCGTCCCAGGTCAGCGCCAACAGGGTTTGCGCATGCAGCGCGGTGGCCATGTCGATGCTGGTGTAGTAGTCGTCGGCGCATTTGAAACCGACGTATTTGGCATCGGTGTCGGCGCCGATGCGCTTGAGGAAATCGCTGAAGCGCACGCCGCCCCAACGCCCGATCGCGCTCCAGCCTTCGACGCAAATGTGCCGGGTGATCTGCTCGGTCTGGGCCATGGCCCTTAGCTCTTCGAGGCGCCAGCTGCGCTTGTCGGCGACCAGGCCGGTGACTTCCAGACGATAGCCCTCCTCCTCCACCGTCGGCGCTTCGTCGATGCCGTAGAAGGCATTGAAGGGAAACGGCCGGGTGATCATCGATTCGGGATAGGTCGGCGCCATCGCGTTGGGGTTGAACAGCCAGCCTTGCACCCGGTCGTTGAAGCGCGACATGGACGACAGCGCAGTCTCAACACTGTCGTTGTCAGTGATGTTGCAGCCGGACAGCATCGCCACGCCGCCAAGGGTCAGGCCGCGCAACAGGAACGAGCGGCGCGAGCGGTCCTCGATCTGTGGCGCGAGGATCTTGCGGGCATCGGTGAGGATCGAATCCTCGTCCAGCCCGGCTACCTGAATGCGCTTTTTCATACCTGCTCCTTGTGGCCGACGATCATGGCCCACAGCGTTTTTGGAACCAGTGCGACCATCACCAGATGCACCGCCACGAAGGCCACCAGCAATGCCATGGCGAAGAAGTGCACGCGGCGTGCGCCCTCGTAGCCGAACAGCAACTCACGCAGCAGCGGAAACTGCACCGACTTCCACAACACCAGCCCGGAGAGCACCAGCAGGAGGATGTCGACCATCACGAACAGGTATGCAAAACGCTGCACCTGGTTGTAATGATTGAGGTCGGCGTGCCCGAGTTTTCCCCGCAAGGCGGCCCACAGGTCGTGCAACACGCCTTTGGGCGAGACCGGGAAGAAACGCCGCTTCAGGCGCCCGCTGAACAGGTTGAAGGCCAGGTAAATCAGACCGTTGATCGCCAGGAACCACATCGCCGCGAAGTGCCATTGCAGCGCGCCTGCCAGCCAGCCGCCGAGGGTGATCGAATTGGGAAAGCTGAAATCGTAGAGCGGCGAGGCGTTATAGATGCGCCAACCGCTGGTGACCATCACCAGCACCGCCAGGGCGTTGAGCCAATGGGTCAGCCGCAGCCAGCGTGGATGGCTGGCATTGGGTGAAGCAGTTGTCTGCGACATGTCCGGCTCCCGTTTGTTGTTGTTCGTTGGAGCCGAGTATGGAAGCCGGAAGATCGCCAAATCCTCACGCAAAGTTAAATTAAACGTGATAACTCTCGGGACACGCGCCCCGCTTTCTGCCTCCCGACAATCAACCTCGTCATCAACGGACTTGAACGGCGCGTTGCGACATGACAGCATTCGCAACTGCAACAACTTCCCATTTGCGAATTATCTTCGTTCGAGGTTTCGTCGTGTCGGGCCAGTCCGCTTCGTCCCTTTCCGAGCTTTACCGTGGGCATCACGGCTGGCTTTTCGGCTGGCTGCGTAAAAAGCTCGGTTGTCCCGAAAACGCGGCTGACGTGGCCCATGACACCTTCGTCAAATTGCTGGGCCTGGACGTGCTGCCGACGTTGCAGGAGCCGCGGGCCTATCTGCTGGTGGCGGCCAATCGCCTGTTGATCAATCAGTACCATCGCCGCCAGGTCGAAGCGGAAACCCTGCGCAGCATGGCTGTCCTGCTTGATCAACAGACCCAGCAAGGCCCGGAACGGATCAACGCGATAAACCAGTTGCTCGGTAAAGTCCTGCTGCTCTTGTTGGAAGAACTGGAGGAGAAACCGCGCCAGGCGTTCCTGATGGCGCGTGTCGATGGCTGTTCTTATGCCCAGATCGCCAGGCACCTCAAGGTCTCAGAAAGCAGCGTCAAGCAGTACCTGGCCAAGTCGCTTGCGCACTGCCACGCCCGTCTGTTCGACGCCCTGCCCGATGGATTGAACGATGACTGACGGCCTTGTTCAGGAGCAGATCCGCGAGCAGGCGGCACTGTGGCTGGTGCGTCTGGACGAGAACCCGACGACTGCCGAACTGGCCGAATTCAACGCCTGGCGGGACGCGGATGCACGCCATGCGCAACTGTTCGAACAACTCCAGCAACTGTGGCAATCGCTGTCACCGCCCACGAAAACCCGGCCTCGTCGCGCGCGCCTGATTGGCGCAGCGCTGGTGTTACCGGCGGCAATCGCCCTCGCCCAGTTCCTGCCGGTGCAAACCTGGATCGCGCCCGGCACGCAGGCACCGATGTCGCCCCGCGCCCAACTGATCTTCCATGACAGGCCCTTGCCCGAGGTACTGGCCGAAATTGAACGGCATCGTCGGGGCATTATCTGGGTGTCGGATGCGCAATTGCAGGCCCTGCGCTTTACGGGCGTGCTGCCGGCACAAGACAGCGATGCCGCGCTGGCGTTGTTGCAGGCGGCCTTGCCGATACGCATCGAGAGTTACAGCCAATTGCTAATCCAGGTGCGCAAACGCTGAGTCTCTGGAAAGAGCCTCGAAAAAAATCTTCAAGACAACTGCCCGATTTCATTTCAGCCCGGTCATTGGAGTTAATACAGTCGATTCCATGGGCAACAACAATGACCAACCAGACCTTTTCCCTCTTTCGCCTGAGCGCTCTGGCACTGGCCTTGAGCTGCGCCGCACCGGCCTTCGCCGACACCGCGACAGACACCTGGCACTTCGAGCTGGCGAGCCAGCCGCTGGAAACCGCGCTGACGGCGCTAGCCACTCAAACCGGGCTCTCCATCGGTGTCGACGCGGCACTGCTGCGTGGCAAATCGGCGCCGTCGCTGCAAGGTGACTACAACGCTGAACAGGCGCTCAATGCCGTGCTGCGCGACAGCGGCCTGCAATGGCGCTTCAGCGGGGACAACAGCGTCATCCTGCAACCGGCGCCGGCACCGATGGAACTGGGCAACGGTCCACTGGCGTTGTCCGACACGGTGGTTTCCGCCACCCGCAGCGAAGCCAGCATCGCCTCGATTCCCGGCACCGTGCAGCTGATATCGCAAAAGGACATTGCGCAACAGTCCGCTGCCGGGCGCAACGTGGCCGACATTCTCGGCACGCTGGTCCCGGGTTTGGCGCCCTCCTCCGGGACCATGAGCAACTATGGCCAGACCATACGCGGACGTAACGTGCTGGTGCTGATCGATGGTGTATCCCAGAACGCCAGTCGCGATGTGTCACGCCAACTCAACAGCATCGCGCCATCGAGCATCGAGCGCATCGAAGTGGTCTCAGGCGCCAGCAGCCTTTACGGTGCCGGCGCTTCCGGGGGGATCATCAACGTCATCACCAAACGCAACGAAGGACAACCCTTGGCATTGAGCAGTCGCGTGGGCATCAGCAGCGCCGACAATTTCAATAGTAAAGGCTTTGCCTACGATGTCTTCCAGAGCGTGACCGGGCGTGAGAAAGCCTTCGACTGGTACCTGTCGGCCGACCTGTTGCAACGCAACGATCAATTCGACGGCAATGGTAATCGCATCGCCCAGGAAGCTTTTCAGGGCAGCAACATGGACACCGAGAGCCATGACCTGCACGCCAGGTTCGGCTTTGATCTGGATGACGATCGACGCCTGAGCCTTTCCTTGCAGGAATACGAGGACAAGCAAGACACCGGTTACGTGGCCGGCGTTCGCAATGGTGAGTCAGTGGCGGTCAAGGGCTTGCAGCTGAGTGATCAGCCGTTTACCCATAATCAGGCGGTGAACTTCAATTACAGCGATCAGGATCTGTTCGGCCAGCAATTGCAGGTGGAAAGCTACTGGCGCAAACAAGAGGCACGTTTCTTCCCTTACAACTGGGGCGCCAATGCCGGGGTCGTCGCCTCCGAAAGCCAGGCCGATGTCTATGGCGTGCGCACCGCCGTGGACAGTGCGTTGCCCTCGATTGGCAGCGCCACCGGCAGCCTGGTCTGGGGTGCCGACTTCGAGAATGAACGCATCAGCCAGCACGGCGACCGCTACAGCGTCGATGGGTTGGTCTATACGCCGACGGGTCAGCGCTATGCATTTGGCCCCGACATCGAAACCAACACCACCGCGCTCTTTGCCCAGTCGAGCTGGGACATCGGCGACTGGACACTGCGCGGCGGTGCACGGCATGAATGGATTCACAGCGACGTCTCCGACAGCATTGCCTTTGGCGGCATCTGGCAAGCGGGGGTGACCGAGGTGCTGCCGGGCGGCACGCTGAAGTACGAAGACACCCTCTACAACCTTGGCGCGGTCTATCACATCAGCAGTGCGCAGGACGTTTTCGTCAATTTCAGCCAGGGTTTCTCGTTGCCCGATGTCCAGCGTTTCCTGCGTGATGTTCGCGGCAGCTATGACATCCAGGACCTCAACGCCCAGGCCATCAAGGTTGACAGTTACGAACTGGGCTGGCGTGGGGATTGGGATTCGCTGCAAGGCAACATCACCGTGTTCGAAAACCGTTCCGACGTGACTCAGTACTACGATTCCGTCACACGTGCGCAGCGTCTTATCGACCAGAAAGAACGCGTGCGTGGCATCGAGACCAGTCTTGCCTATCACCTGGACGATGCCTGGTCGCTGGGCGGAACCTATGCCTGGACCAAAGGTGAAACCCATCAGAACGGCGAATGGCGCGACCTGCCGGCCACCCGCATCTCACCCGCCAAAACCACGGCCTTCATCAGCTATGAGCAGAGCGACTACAACCTGCGATTGCAAGCCCTTCGCCTGGAAAGCTACGACGCCGGATTCCAGGACGGGAACGGTCGTAAAATCGAAGGCTACACCACGGTCGATCTGTTGGCTGGCGTGGCGCTACCGGTCGGCAAACTGGACCTGGGCATCTACAACCTGAGCGACCGCAACTATCAAACGCTCTACATGCAAGCCAATGCCGCCGCGCCATACCCGAATGCCGAAGGACGTCGATTGGCCGTCAGCTATTCGGTGGACTGGTAAACGCTTGCGCTAACGGTTCGTTGAGGGGGCAATTGGGTTTAGAATGCTGCCCCTTTCACGCCACCGAACCGACCCGATGAACCCTGAAGCCCTCGCCACTCTCAACCAGCACCTGCTGACCGCCCTCGCGGCCGCCCCCGCCGAAACCCGCCGCCTGTTCCACGGCCGTGGCCGCTGCTGGCCCGGGCTGGAGCAAGTGACCGTGGACTGGTTGCAGGGCGTCGTGCTGGTGGCGCTGTTCAAGGAACCGGAAGCTGAGCAACTGGAAGGCTTGAAGCAGTTGCTGATGGCGATCACCGAGTCAGCGCAATGGGCCCAGTCCGGCGCCCACACCCTGTTGCTGCAACATCGCTACCTGCTGCAAAGCACCACCGAGTGGCTGCTGGGGGACGTCATCGAGGAAATGACCATCACCGAGGGTGGCCTGAAGTACCGGGTGGACCTGGGCCGCAAACAGAACACCGGGCTGTTCCTCGACATGCGCTACGGTCGCGACTGGGTGCGGGCCAATGCCGAGGGCAAGCGGGTGTTGAACCTGTTCGCCTACACCTGCGGTTTTTCGGTGGCGGCCATCGAAGGCGGCGCGAGCCACGTGGTCAACCTCGACATGTCGAGCCCGGCCTTGAACCGTGGCCGTGACAACCACCGGCTCAACGGCCACGACATGAGCAAGGTCAGTTTCCTCGGCCACGACCTGTTCAAGTCCTGGGGCAAGGTGATCGGCAAAGGCCCGTACGACCTGGTGATCATCGACCCGCCGTCGTTCCAGAAAGGCAGCTTTTTGCTGACCAAGGACTACCAGCGAGTGTTGCGCCGATTGCCGGAATTGCTCAGCCCCCAGGGTACCGTGCTGGCGTGCATGAACGACCCGGCGTTCGGTGCTGATTTCCTGATTGACGGCGTGACCCGCGAAGCGCCAAGCCTGCGGTTCGAACAGCGGCTGGAGAACCCGCCGGAGTTTCCGGATGCGGATGTCGAGTGTGGGTTGAAGGCGTTGGTGTTCAAGCAGCGCCTGACCGACTGACCGTCGTTGCGGCGGGCAGCACGCCCTCATCCCTCGACACTTCATCAATCTGCGCCATGCTCAAGTGCGCCGTTTCCCTCAAGAAGAACGAGCAAACCGCGACAATCGCCAACGCCACCGAGCCATATACCGCAACCCCGACTGCATTGTGGTTGGTGGCAATCAGGATCGCCGTGGCCACGCTCGACGCCGTACCGCCGCCCAGTGCTGCGCCGATCTGGTAGGCGGCGGACATCCCCGAATAGCGCATCTCCCGGGGGAACTGCTCTGCGAGAAAGGCCGGAATCGGCCCCTGGGTCGCCCCCATGAATGCACCGACCGCGATGTACGCCAGGGTCGATACCCACAGGCTTTTCATGCCGACCAACGGGAAGAAGGCAAAGAACCCGATGGCCATGATGATTGCGCCGAGGATCATGACTTTGCGTCGGCCGATCCGGTCGGACAGCAGGGCAAACAGCGGAGCCGTCACCACGATGGCCACCGACAACGAAAAGTCGAAGATCAGCGCGTCCGTGCTGCTGTAGCCGAGTTGGGTGGCATACGACAAAAAGAACGTGCTGCCGATGTAGGCGATGGTCACGTAGCCAAACGCGATCCCGGTGCACAGCAGCATTTCCTTCGGGCGTGCCCGCAGTGCCGCGACCAGGGGAATGCGTGCCTGCGTTTTGTGTTCGACTGGCTGTGCCAGCGGTTTTTGCAACCGCGCATAGAGCCCGATCAGCACCAGCAGACCGCCCAGCCAGAACGGGATGCGCCAGGCGAAATCGGCAAGGTTATCGTTCGAGGCGACACTGACGATGCCGAACACCGCTGCCCCCAGGATGCCACCGATGCCGATGCCCATACTGGTGAAACTGCCCCACAGTCCTCGTCGACCGGGTGGTGCCGATTCGATGCCGAACAGCGCCGCCCCGCCCCACTCGCCGCCAGCGGCGAAACCTTGTATCAACCGCAGCAGCACCAGGAGAGCCGGTGCTGCCAGGCCTATCGACGAATAGCCCGGCAGACAGCCGATCAAAAAGGTGCTCAGGCCCATCAGCAACAGGGTGATCACCAGCATTTTCTGCCGGCCGATCTTGTCACCGTAGTGCCCGAAGACCATGCCGCCCAACGGACGGGCAAAAAAACCCGCGCCAAAGGCCGCGAAGGCAAACAACGTGGCGGTGAGTGGGTCCATCTGCGGAAAGAACACCTTGGGAAATACCAGCGCCGCCGCCGTGCCGTAGATGACGAAGTCATAGAACTCCAGCGCGGTACCCATGCCGGAGACGAAGAAGGTTCTGAGGGCGGATTGCGAACCCGCCGTGGAATGACCGTTACTAGCCATATCGAGTGCTCTTTTTGTTGTTATGGAGGACGCCGGTTCAGAACCGCTGAAAGCCGTCGCGGGCCAGTTGCATCGGGTTGCCGGCAGCGTATTCGAGGACGCCGTGTTCGCTGTCGATGCCGATGGTCAGCAGGGTTTCCCAGCGCTCGGTGGCCGGCATGCTCAGGTCCGGATGGAAACAGATCGGCGCCTCGTCGCCAGCGGCACCGCACATGGCCGCCGCCCGGCGATTCAAGTCGCCATGGATCATGTCGACCCGCGCTGCGTTGACATGAGCCAGGCGTGCGTAGGTGGTCGAAGCGTCCGGCGTCCGCTCGCCAAGGCTGAGTGCCGCGTCGAGAAAGTGGTTGGTGTGGGTGATCCAGCCGTCCTCACCGGGCAAGACCACGGCGGTGCCGGCGGCGGACATTTCAATGCTCGCCGCACGTGGCGATGCATCGCTGCGGGAGAACACCGTCAGCACCGTCGAGGCACTGACCCGCGCCGATCGCGCCAGGGCAATCGCCTCTTCTACGCTGGTGGCCTCCTCCAGAATCCGCCGGGCAATTGCATGCACTGGCACCCCGGCCACGGCGTTGTCACTGGCGTGGTGCAGGATGTTGAAGTGCAGCCCGATGCCTGCGCTGTTCACGCCAATCTTGCCGAGCATGCCGAACTCGGTGAACAGCTTGACGGTGAGTCCGGAGCTGGCCGTGAGTTGCAACAGCATGCCGTGGGGCACCAGGGAATCGTGCCAGTCCCAGGTCTGGATGGTCCTGGGCGCATCAGCCCCCGCTGGCGCATGCACCGCCGTCGAACATTCACCTTCGAGCGAGGCTGGCATCACCGCAAGAATTTCCGTACGGGCATTCAGGCTCGCCAGTTGCCACAGGGCAATCCCGGCACCTTCGGCCGTGGCCTCCAGCTCCCGGGCCAGGCTTGGGCTCCAGTCGGTGAGTGCTTGCAGGCTGGCTTCGCCGATCGAGCGCACCTGCTCGGGCGTAACACCGACCTGATTGAAAAAATCGAGATAGAGCGCCACCGTCTTGCCGATCTGTGCGCCCCAGGTTTCGCCAATCTGCTGGCCTCGGATTTGCGGGTTTTGGGTGTCGGTGACGAAGCAATGCAGTTTCACGAGCGGTGGTCCTTTTTTTGCGTTGGCATTCAGCCTGTGGGAGCGAGCTTGCTCGCGATAGCGGTGGGTCAGTCGACATCAATGTTGGATGTGATGACGTCATCGCGAGCAGGCTCGCTCCTACAGGTTCCGGGTTGTGGGGGGGGTCAGGGTTTACGGGCGAAAATTTCGCGGCCGGCGAACCAGGTCTGCAGCACCCGGGTATCGCGCAGGGCCTCTGGCTTGACCGTGAAGACATCACGGTCGAGGACGATCATGTCGGCCTGTTTGCCCGGCTTGAGCGAACCGATCTGATCCTCGAGGCGCAAAGTGCGGGCGGCGTTGAGGGTGTAGGCCTGGAACATGGTCTGGCGGTCGATGTCTTCGTCAGCGTTGAGCACGCCTTTGGGACCTATGCGGCTGACCGCCTGGTAGATCGCCTTCCACGGATCCGGCGTGGTGATCGGCCAGTCGCTGGCACCGGCAATGGTCGCGCCGTTCTTCAGCAGTGAGCGGGCCGGGTACGAATACATGAAGGCCATGGCGCTGACATAGGGCTTGACCAGCTCCACGCTCGACTCGTCGGCCATGGCCCAATACAGCTGCATCGAGGCAATCACGTTGAGGGTTTTGAAGCGGGCGAATTCCTGCGGATTGACCATCTGCACGTGCGTGATGGAATGGGCAATCCCGCTTTTGCGGTCCTTGCGCGCTTGCTCGATGCCGTTGAGCGATTCACGCACTGCGCGGTCGCCAATCGCATGGATGTGCACCAGCCAGCCGCGGGCGTCGGCGGCGCTGACCAGTTCGCCGAAGTGCGCCGGGTCGATCAGCAACTCGCCGGATTTCTTCGAGTTCTTGTAGGGCTCCAGCATGGCGGCGCTTTGTGCCGGAACTTCCGCCACGCCGTCGGCAAACACCTTGATCCCCGGCAGGGTCAGGTTGGGCACGCCGAGAAACTGCTGACGCACCTTGTCCAGCTCATCGAGATCGGCCGGCGTGGCTTTCGAGTCCGCCATCAGCAGTGCGGCCACATGAGCGGTCAGCTCCCCGCGTTCGGCCAGCGCTTTGTAGATGGGCAGCACCCCCACCGACTGATTGTTCACATCGCCGCCGGGGATTTCATTGGCGATCGGGTCCATCCAGCCAGTGATGCCCAGGCTCTTGTAGTAGTCCAGTGCTGCGCGCCCGCCCGCCATCAACTCCTCGGTGGTCGGGGCTGCAAGCAAGGCCTGCACCGGATACAGGCCGGAATCGACCAGAAAGCCATTCGGACGCCCATCGGAGTGATGCCCTATCGTGGCCTGCTCCTCGTCCTTCAGCGCCTTGACCCGCGCGGCATCGACGCCGGCGCGCTGGAGCATGGCCCGGTTGGCCCACCCCGTGTGCAGGTCCCAGCCCAGAAAGAGAATGGGTGTATCCGCCCATTCCCCCTGATTGAAGCGCTGCTCAAGCGCCTCGATCCGGTTCCAGTAAGTCGATGGCAAGCCGCCGACACTGAGGACATCACCGCGTTTGGCCTTGCCGTCTTCGCGCCATTGACGCAGGTGCTTTTCCAGCTCATCGAGCGGCATCAACTCGCCGTCCAGATTGGCCTGACGCAATTGCAGGCCGCCCTTCACCGTGTGCGAGTGCGAGTCGATAAACCCTGGCATCAGCACCTTGCCGCCCAGGTCGATGATGCGCGTGTCCGGCTGTTTAAGCCGCAGCACTTGAGCATCTGAACCCACCGCCGAGACCTTGCCGTTCTCGACCGCAATGGCCTGCTGCAAGGGCTGGCCAGGTTCGGCGGTGTACACCCGGGCGTTGTGCAGGATGAGATCGACAGCGGCCATACTTTCCATCGAGGAACAGGCCAGAACAAGTGACGCGGCCAGGGTCAGAATCTGTTTCATGGGATGGCTCTTTATTTTTGTTGGGCTGTAGCCAAGACTATCCAAGCCGAATCGAGAACTGAATGCCTGCTCCCGCACAACTTCTGTGCCT
Source organism: Pseudomonas sp. PDM30 (assembly GCF_019218985.1). Lineage (NCBI taxonomy): Bacteria > Pseudomonadati > Pseudomonadota > Gammaproteobacteria > Pseudomonadales > Pseudomonadaceae > Pseudomonas > Pseudomonas sp. PDM30. Next base: position 268,333 of record NZ_JAHUWM010000006.1, on the reverse strand, counting down.
ATCAGGAATAGATAAATGGACAAAATGAGTGCCCTGACCATGTTCGTCGCCACCGCCGAACAGGGTAATTTCAGCCGCGCCGCCGACCTGCTCGGCAAAACCCCTTCGGCCCTGACCAAGGCCGTGGCCCAACTGGAGGAAGAACTCGGCACGCGCCTGTTCGACCGCACCACCCGGCGCATGGCGCTGACCGAAGCGGGCCGCATCTACCTGGAAGGCGCACGCCAGGCGCTGATGCAACTGCAACTGGCCACCGAAGACGTGGAGCAGTTGCAACATGAATTGCGCGGTGACTTGCGGATCACCGCCCCGCCCTCGTTCGCGCCGGCGTTTCTCAATCAGGTGTGCTGTCGCTTTTTGACCGCGCATCCGCAGGTCAAACTGGAAGTGGACCTGAGCGATAACTTCGAAGACCCGGTGGACGGCGGCTACGACCTCGCCCTGCGCGACGGCCCCATCGACCTGCCCGGGGTGATCGCGCAGCCGGTAGTGGAAAACCAGATGTTGCTGTGCGCCAGCCCGACGTACCTGGCGCGCAAAGGCGAGGATGTTTCATTGGAAAATTATCAGCAGCATGACTGGCTGATATTCCGCCATCCGCTACTGAATCGGCATTTCTGGTGGGTCAAGCAAGGCGAGCAACGGATACGCCTGACACAGCCGACGCCACGGGTGGCCAGTGACAACTACGACTTTCTCCTGGCCTGCCTGCTCGATGGCCAGGGCTTGCAGTTCATCCCGCAGTGGAGTGCCGCGCCCTATCTGGCGCGCGGTGAGCTGGTCGAGTTGATGCCCCAGTACTGGCGCGAACCCAGCGCGTTCGGGCCGTGGGTCTACGTGCTGTACCTGGCCCACCGGCGCAATACGCGCAAGGTGAAAGTGTTCATCCAATACCTCAAGGCGCATTGGCAACAGCCCGCTGCATGACCGTTCAACGCGGCCGCAACACCAGTGCAAACAACTCGCCATGCCCGTTCACGTTGAGCTTGTGATAGAGGTTGCGCCGATGCACCTTCACCGTCTCCGGGGAGATGCCCATTTGCTGGGCGATGGCCTTGCTGGAGAACCCCTGGAGAATCAGGCGCGCGGTTTCGATTTCCCGCAGGGTCAGGCGTGCGTCGAAGCGATCGAGCAAGGTCGCCAGATCGCCGGCCGGTGGTTCGGCGACCGGCCCTTCCAGTGGCAGCAAATCCAGGTGTCGGCGCATCGCCGCCAGCACCCAGTCACGCACGCACAGCAGACGGCCCTGCTCCTCGAGGCTGAAGCGTGTCGAACGCCCCAGGGACAGGCCGAGCACGGCGCCATCGACGTTGACCATGAACTGCAATTCGTCCCCACCGACCACGGTGCTGAAGTAACTCAGGTAGTACTCACTGTGCTGGAACTGGTCGGGGGCCACCGAATCAAGGCTGTGCAAGCCGTCGGCGATGCCGGCGCAAGCGGCTTGATAGAACGGATCAAGCAGGTACATGCCGGCGCGGTAGTCCGCCAGCTCTTCCTGCTCAGCACTGTTGCCCTTGGCATCGAAGTCAATCAGCAGGCGCGGCACATGCCCCGGGCGCATCAGCGCCACCAACGCGTTATCCAGCGGCACCAGCAAGCGCAGGGTATCGACCAGCGCACGCCAGAAACTGTCCTGCCCCACCGCCGTAAAGACCCGCGCCAGCCCCTGATGCACCGGCAACTCTTTCAACAACGCGTCCACGCACTACCCCTTTTGAGTAACCCATGATGGGAATGGGTGAAGGCCACCCCGGTCGATACGCTGCAAACTCCTGAATACCACCGGCCGCAACAGGCCAGGAGTGCCGCATCATGAGTCGTCACCGCTTGTATTTCAATCTGGGGTTGGGTGCCTGTCTGGCGGTTTCGCTGTCGGCTTTTGCGGTCGAAGCCCCGACGGTGCACGTGTACAACTGGTACGACTACATCGGTCCCACCACCCTGCAGGACTTCAAACGTGACACCGGGATTGCACCGGTCTACGACACCTTCGACAGCGCCGAAGTGCTCGAAGGCAAGTTGCTCACCAGCCGCAGCGGCTACGACGTGGTGGTGGCCAGCAACTTCAGTTTGCCCACGCTGATCAAGGCCGGCGCCCTCGCCCCCCTGCCCCGTGCGCAGATGCCGGACTTCAAGAACATGGACACCGAACTGCTGGCGAAACTGGCCAACAACGATCCGGGCAACCAGTACGCCGTACCCTACCTGTGGGGCACCAATGGTATCGGCTACAACATCGACAAAGTGCGCGCGCTGCTGGGTGACAAGGCGCCGGTGGACTCCTGGGACCTGGTGTTCAAGGAAGAGAACCTGGCGAAACTCGGCGAGTGCGGCGTGGCCATGCTCGACTCGCCGTCGGAGATGCTGCCGGTTGCCCTGCACTACCTCGGCCTGCCGCCCAACAGCACCAACCCCGAGGACTACAAGAAGGCCGAAGCGCTGCTGCTGAAACTGCGTCCGCACATCGCCTACTTCAACTCGTCGAAGTTCATCAGCGACCTGTCCAACGGCAACATCTGCGTGGCAGTGGGCTGGTCCGGCGCGATGCTCGAAGCCAAATCCACCGCCGAGCAGGCCGGCAACGGCGTGAAGATCGCCTACAGCTTGCCGAAGGAAGGCGCGCCGGTGTGGTTCGATACCCTGGTGCTGCTCAAGGACGCTCCGCACCCGGAACAAGGCATGGCCTTCATCGACTACCTGATGCGCGCCGAAGTCATCGCCCCGGTCAGTGACCACCTCAACTACCCCAACGGCAACCGCAGCGCCACCCCACTGGTGGCCGAAGCGACACGCAGCAATCCGGCCGTCTATCCGCCCGCCGAAGCCATGGCCACCTTGTTCACCCTCCAGCCACTGCCACCCGCTACCGAGCGCGTGCGCACGCGGATCTGGAGCAAGGTCAAAAACGGTCAATGACCGGACACCACAAAACCCTGTGGGAGCGAGCTTGCTCGCGATAGCGGTGGATCAGTCGCCATGGATGCTGAATTTAGCGACCCCATCGCGAGCAAGCTCGCTCCCACAGTGTCCGTGGAGCCCAACAAATATTCTTTTTTCTGCCACGAATCGAAGATGAGAAAACCATGAAACCACGCGCCCGCGACCTGAACATCCCGATCGGCCAACTGCAACCCGGTCCGCTCAATGCCATCACCGACGTCCCCGGCGTACGGGTCGGCCACAGCGACGTACGAGGCCGCACGGCCAATGGCTGCGACATCCTCACTGGCGTCACCGTCATCGAACCGCGCACCGGTTCCACCAGTCAGCAACCCTGCTTTGCCGGCGTGCATGTGCTCAACGGCAACGGCGATGCCACGGGGCTGGAGTGGATACGCGAGGCAGGCTTGCTGACCAGCCCCATCGCCTTCACCAACACCCACAGCCTGGGCGTGGTGCGCGACGCGCTGATCGTGCTCGACCGCGAGCAGCAGCCGGATGACGGGCGCCTCTACTGGAATATGCCAGTGGTGCTGGAAACCTTCGACGGCCTGCTCAACGACATCAACGGTTTTCACGTGAAACCTGAACACGTGGCCCAGGCCGTGCGTTCGGCGGCGGGCGGACCGGTGGCCGAAGGCAATGTCGGCGGTGGCAGCGGCATGATCTGCCACGAATTCAAGGGCGGCATCGGCACCGCGTCGCGCCGCTTGAACAGTGCCCAGGGCGGCTGGACGGTGGGGGCGATTGTCCAGGCCAACCACGGCATTCGCAATGAGTTGCGCGTCGATGGCTACCCGGTCGGGCGCTACATGGAACAGGTCGATTCGCCGTTCCTCAAGGCCTCGTTGCCCCATCCGGGCATGGGTTCGATCGTGGTCTGCCTGGCCACCGATGCGCCGTTGCTGCCGCACCAGTGCACACGCCTGGCCCAGCGCGCCAGCCTCGGCCTGGCCCGCACCGGCGGCGGCAATGAAGACCACAGCGGCGACATCTTCATCGCCTTCGCCACCGGTAACGATCACGTGCCACCGGCTGCCTACGAGAGCAAGAAAGCACCGACCACCCACAATCTGAGCATGGTCAACAACGACCACATCAGCGAGCTGTTCCTGGCCGCCACCGAAGCCGTGGAAGAAGCCATCATCAATGCTCTGCTCGCCGCCGACACCGCCGAAGGCAATGGGCATGGGGTGCCGGGGCTGGATGCCGAAACCTTGCTCAAGGCGTTGCGCCGCGCCGGCTGGCCGGGGGATGCGACTAGCGGTACTTGAGTGAAACACTCGGTCTTTTTAGGATGAACTTACGCAGCCGCTTGCTTGCGCAAGCCGCTGCGTAGGTGGTGAGTGAACTGAACCCCTACCAAGCTCACCACTTGTTTCATGCGCATCTTGAGCCTCACGGCTCCACTTCCTCCCCATCAAGAGCTTTGAGGCTCTTTTTTTACCTCTGAAAACCAACACTGTTCATTGTGGAAGCGAGCTTGCTCGCGATAGCGGTGGGGTCAGCCACAGTAAATGTCGACTGACCCGGCCTTATCGCGAGCAAGCTCGCTCCCACAGGGGGATTTGTGGGGGTTCAGGAGAGTGCGATCAGACCAGGCGCAACCGAGGGCCAGCGGCCGGCACCGCATCGTCACCCAACCGCCCCCGCACAAATGCCTGGGCCTTGCGCGTCAGCTGGTCCAGATGCCGGTCGCGCTGTTTTTCCGCGTCGGTCATGGCCCGCTTGCCATGCTTTTGCAGCAGGTAGGTATGAATCTGCCGCACTTCCAGCGAGCTGTAGATCGACGCCACATCCAGCAGCGCCATCAAGCCAGCGGTAGCGTGGTCGCGAGTGTTCATCAACACCTGGGTCGCACGCACGCCCACCACCTCAAAGCCCATCGCCTCGAAATACGGCACCTTGGCCACCGAGCAGGTCAGCTCGGCATGGGGGTAGCGACCGACCATTTCCCGCAGCATCCGCCGGGCCACGCCCTGGCGCCGATACTCGGCCTGCACCGCCATGTACGCCACGCCGCAGGCCTCGGGGTCGTCCTGCACCGGCAGGTACAGCACAAAGCCCGTTACCTTTTGCGGGTCGTCTTCGTCCGTGGCGACGATCAACTCCACGGCAATGCCTTTTTCACCGTTCAGCGCTTCCAGATACAGGTGCACCTCATAGCCGATCGCGTATTGATAGAGGTTGTACAGCAGGTTGCTGGGCGGGATCGCGACCATGCTGATGTCGGTCAGGTTGTCGACCACCATCTGCAGGATCTGGCTATTGATGTGCTCGGGGCACGGGGTCTTGAAATGGCTGATCAGGGGCATTGCGGTGACAGGCTCCGGGAGGCAAGGGCTGCCTATCATAGCGCGCCCGGCACGTCCGGTCCGAAGGTGATGGACAGACATCCACCCTCCTTGAGCCATGCGCATCATTTTCAAGGCCGACAACAGTGAGTCCGGCACACATTGTGCTGGATGAACTTGCCTCTTCGCGATCAGGCCTGCTCCTTCAGGGGACAGCGGTATTGCCCACACCTCAATCTGCTGTGGGAGCTCGCCTGCTCGCGAAAGCGGTTACCACCACACCGACCTCGGGTATGAACGGGGGAGAACGGGTGGGTGAAAGCCCCCAACTTTGAGGATCCCCATCTACTGCGCCGTCAGGACCAAAACCCAAACCGCCAGCCTTTTGATATCAAACAGTTTTTTGTTTCCCCCAAATTTCCCCGCGATTGGCACACCTATTGCATCCAGCGTTTTGCGAACGTCAGCCACACCGACGCGTCCCGAGGAAACAAGATGAAAAACAAAACCGACCTCAAATCGCTCGGCTTTTTCAGCAAACCGGGCATCGCCGCTGTGATGCTGATCAACGTCAGCCTCGGCATCGTCAACGCAGCACCGCTTGACGATGTCAGCCCGCCACCGCCAACAGATCCGTCGGCGTATACCAACCCGCCGGCCGACCCCCAGGGCGCGCTGGATGCCATAGAGACCATGCCTCCCACCAACCAGGGCTCCTACGCCCTGCCCAATGGTGTGTACGGCACCCGCACCACGCCAACGACCGACAACGTACTGCCGCCAGCCCTGCAGACATCCTTCAAAATCCCCACCAACGGCAAGCCCAGCCCGTTGTTCGGGGCCCAGCCGTATACGCAGCAACTGCTGCTGTTCGAAGAATTCGGCACGGAGAAACTCGACCCGACACTGCCGGCACCGCCCCTGACTTTCCCGGTTCCGATCGTCGGCCCGGCGCCCACGCAGGACCCGAACAACATCGCCCGCAGCGGCCCTTCGGCCGCGGCGCTGGAAGCCTTCATGCGCCAGCCGGGGCTGTACCCGTTTCCGGCGCAGTATTCCAACGTGCTGGACCGCAACCCGTGGAAAGCGCAGATCGAAGCCTTCCTCAACCGCCATCCGGTCGGCTCGCCGGCCGAAGGTCGTCCGCCAGGAAAAGGCTGGTCGCACCAGCGCTGGAACGAGTTCTACCCACAGGTCGCCTTCAAGACCGCTCAAGCCGGCGCCAAGCTCAACGGCGGCATGCGCGACCGCCGGCAGTTGCACAACTACGCCGTCGGTGAGTTCGGCCCGGGCGGGCTCTACAACCAGACCTCGGACACCCCGATCATTGCGGGCACCACCAAAGGCATCGACACCCGTTTTCACCCCAACATGCCGATTCAGAACCACAAGGCGCTCTGGACTTTCGACGGCACCTTTCCGCCAAAACTGCTGATGGTGCGGTACGGCCAACCGGTGCTGATGCGCCACTACAACGCCCTGCCGATCGATCCGTCGGCCAACATGGGGTTCGGCCTACACACCCTCAGCACCCACGAACACAACGGCCACGTCCCGGCGGAAAGTGACGGCTATTCCAATGCGTTTTTCTTTCCGGGGCAGTACTACGACTATCGCTGGCCGATCCAGCTGGCCGGTTACGACAGCATCAACACCAGCGCTCAGGATCCGCGCGCGGCGTTCCCCTGCGCCCCGGGTGAAACCCTGTATGTCAACGATGCCACGCCGGGCCTCAAGACCTGCAACAACGGCAGCATCAAGATCCGTGGCGACTGGCGCGAAGCCATGAGCACCCATTGGTTCCACGACCACATGCTCGATTTCACCGCGCAGAACGTCTACAAGGGCAACGCGGTGATGATGAACTACTACAGCGCCCTGGATCGTGGCAACGAAGCGCTGCAAGACGGCGTCAATCTGCGCCTGCCCAGCGGTTCGGCGTTGCCCTGGGGCAACCGCGACTATGACGTCAACCTGATGATTGCCGACAAGGCCTGGGATACCAATGGCCAACTGTGGTTCAACCCGTTCAACACCGATGGTTTTCTCGGCGACCAGATCCTGGTCAACTGGCAGTACCAACCGCGCCTGAACGTGCGGGCGCGCAGCTATCGCTTCCGCATTCTCAATGGCTCGGTGTCGCGCTACTTCAAGATCGCGCTGGTGCGTGAGATCGTCGGCACCGGTGGCGAATTCCCCGGCCCGACAGGCTCCGGCCTGTCTTACACCCGCGTGCCGTTCCATATGATCGCCAACGACGGCAACCTCATGGAGCACGCCGTGCCGTTCGACGGCAGCATGGACCTGGACGCCGACGGCGATGTGCAGGACCACAACGCCATCCTGCCCACCCTGGCCATCGCCGAGCGTTACGACATCATCGTCAACTTCTCGAAATACGGGATCAAGACCGGCGACAAACTGTACTTCGTCAACCTGATGGAGCACCACGACGGCAAGGGGCCGGAGGTTGCATCGCAGAGCCTGGCCGATGTCTTGTCCGGCAGGTACAAGGCAGTGCTCAAGCTGGGCAGCAAAGGGCTGGAATGGGAGAACGGCGATCCGGTGGTGGGCAAGTTCATGCAGATGGTGGTCCAGACTTATGCCGGCCAGGACGTGAGCATGAACCCCGCCGACTACGAACCCGCCAAGCCGGGCAAGCCCGTGGGTAAAAGCATGATCCCGCTGACCCTTAACCGCGACGATCCGACGGTGCAGGCCAAACTGAAACTGGCGCGCCATCGCGAGTTCATCTTCGGCCGCTCCGACGGCACCGACGAAGAACCCTGGACCATCAAGACCGACGGCGGTTTCGGCTACCAGATGGACCCTCGGATCATCAGCGCCGCTCCGCAACTGGCTACCGGCCCGACCGCTGCCGGGTTCTCCGGCGACGGCACCCTGGAAGTGTGGAAAATCATCAACGGCGGCAACGGCTGGAGCCACCCGGTGCACGTGCACTTTGAAGAAGGCATCGTCCTCAAGCGCGACGGCAAGGCACCGCCGGAATGGGAAAAATGGGCGCGCAAGGACGTCTATCGGGTTGGTGCAGAAGTCGACAGTTCGGTGGACGTGGAGATAGCGATCCGCTTCCGCGAATTCGCCGGGACCTACATGGAGCACTGCCACAACACCCAGCACGAGGATACCTCCATGCTGCTGCGCTGGGATGTCGAGAATCCGGGCCAGTTCCAGTTGATGCCAACGCCCCTGCCCGGCTGGGACGGCGTCACCTACGTCAATTCCGCGGCGCTGCCGACCTTCCGCACTGGCGATAAACGTGTCGAGGACCCCGATAACCAAAAACCGGTCGCCAACGCCGACAGCGCCATCAGTAACACCGGCCAACCGGTGATCATCAACGTGCTGGCCAACGACAGCGACCCTGACGGTAACGTGCCACTTAAAGTGGTAGGTCTGGAGCAACCGGACTCCGGCAAGGGCGTGGTCAGCACCGATGGCCTGCGTGTGACCTACACACCACCGGCCACGGTCCCCGCGCCGTTCACCGCGACCTTTACCTATAGGGCCGCCGATGCCAAGGGCGCCGAGTCGGCACCGGCGACGGTGTCCGTGGCGGTCTCGGCAGCGATCAACGAGAGCCTGATCGTCACCAGCGCCACCGTCACCGCCCGCAGCAACAGCCGCTGGTATTGGGTCCTGTCCGGCACCACCTCCCGTGGCACGGGCAATACCATCACGGCAACGGCCACGACCACAACCGGTGTGGTGAACCTTGGCGCTGCCGTCCTGACGCCTACGGCCACAGGCGCGCGCTGGAACATAGCGGTGACGACCGCCGGCAGCGGCCCCTCGCCTAGCCCGACGGCGACCATCAAATCGGCCTTCGGCAAAACCGTGACGGTGCCGATAAAGGCGAACTAGAGCGGATTGATCGACGCCCGGCCCATGCAATGTGGATCGGGCGTTTTTCTTTTGTGCAGCGTGCGGTGGGACCGAGGTGGGTTTTGTTGACTGTCCGCTCTATCCGCAAAGTGCCTGATGGATCTCAGCCTTTGTATTGACTGTTACACCGCCATCGCGGGCAAGCCCGCTCCCACAGGGGGGGCTGCGTCGAGCATAATTTACAGGCTCGCTGAAGACCCTTGTGGGAGCGGGCTTGCCCGCGATGGCGGCACCTCGGTCTATCAGACAAACCACATTCCATCCCCCTGGCAGCATGGTCACATGATTGGCCGACGAACTATCGATGGGGTCCCAGTCACCGCTGCGGCGCCACCATCCGGAAGCGGATATTGATCTCGTTGGACACCACACTGTCCGCCCACTCGCCCTCGCCGATCTTGAAGTCGTCACGCTTGAGCACCAGTTGGCCCTCGAAGATGCCGATGGCGCTCTCGGATTTGAGCAGCACCGGTACACTCACTTCTCGAGTAAGCCCCCGCAGGGAAAGTTTGCCGGTGATGGTGTAGCGGTTATTGCCCAGGGCCTTGATGGACGTCGACTCGAAGGTCGCCACCGGATAAGTCGCCGTGTCGAACCACGCCGGTTTTTGCAGCTCGGTGTTGGCGTCGCTGCTGCCGGCGTCGATGCTGTTCAGGTCGATGGTCAGCGCGGCATGGGCGGCGCCGGGGTTATCGGTGTCGAAGTCCAGTTTGGCCTTGAACTTGCCAAAGGTGCCGTAGGCTCTCGACCCCATCTGCTCATAGGTGAAGCTCAAGGTACTGGCCCTGGCGTTCACATCCTTGTATTCCACGGCTCCAGCAAACGGCACCAGGCCGAACACCAACGTGCCGGCCAGAGCGACGCAACGCGCGGATCGAAGGTTCATGACGCTCTCCGGGAGGGCTCCCGTCCTGAGTTGGCGTGCCGCACAAGTCGGGTCGTATCAGATGGACTAAAGCAAACAACCGGCGTTTATTCCACCTCACCCGTTGATTTGCGACCACCTGCCGCTGGCCGCCAGCGCTACCCGCACTCCCCGCGTTGCCACGCCCGCCGCAACAGGTCGATCACCTCGGCATCCGAGGTTTGGGAAAAATCCATGTACCAATGACCAATCGACGTGAACCACTCGGGCATCAGCGGACAGATCAACTCATCCACCTCGCTGCGCAGCGCCTCCACCGTTTCGATCGGCGCCACCGGCACCGCCACCACGATGCGCGATGGCGCCTGCGCCCGCAGCGCCTGGATCGCCGCCCTCATCGAAGCTCCGGTGGCCAGGCCGTCATCGATCAGGATCACCACCTGATCCTTGAGCTGCACCGCCGGCCGCGTGCCTCGGTAGACCTGCTCGCGGCGTAGCAACTCGCGGCTTTCCCGTTCGACCACGGCGTCGAAAGCGGCGCGATCAATCGGGTGCACCCGCAGCGCCTCTTCATTACGAATCTGGACACCACCGCTGGCAATCGCGCCCATGGCGTACTCCGGGTGGGACGGCACGCCGAGCTTGCGCACCAGCATCAGGTCCAGGCGAACCTTCAGCGCCGTGGCCACCTCATAAGCCACCGGCACGCCGCCACGGGGCAAGGCCAGAACGATGACGTCGGGGCGATTGGCGTAAGGCAGCAACGGCTCAATCAAACGCCGCCCGGCTGCTGGTCGGTCTTGCAGGATGGAATGGGACAAGGGGCTCATTTGAAAACCTCCCCAGGCGATGGCGCCTGTCTTTTTCAGTCACACCGTCCTTTTGTGGCGAGGGGCTTTGTGGCAAGGGACCAGTGAACAGCATGCCCCTCCCGCAGCGTTCCGCCTACACCAACCGCTCAATCTTCTGATGCTGCCACACCAGTTTGTAATACAGCGTCTGCAACATCAGCATCCCCAGATACGCCACCGGAAACGCCATCCACACCCCTTGCAATCCAAACTTCGCATCCAGCAGATACGCCGCCGGCAACTGCACGCCCACCACGCACACAATGGAAATCGCCACCGGCACCATCACCGTACCGCTGGCGCGCATGATGCCGCCGATAATCGCCTGGAAACCAAACACCAGCAGGCTCCAGAGCATGATGTGCAACAAGTGCTCGGCCATGCCAAGTGTCGCCTCCTCAGTGAGGAACGACGCCAGCAACCAGCTCGACAACAAGTACCCGAGCACCACCAGACCACCGGTCAAACACACGTTGATCATCAGCCCGGTCTTCAGGATCGGCCCGATGCGTTCGATGCGCCCCGCCCCGATCGCCTGGGCCCCAAGGATCGACGCGGTGATCGCAATCGACAGCGCCGGGAACTGCACGTAATTGACGATCTGCGTCACCGCGCCATACGCCGCCGTCGCCTGGGACCCGTGCTGGTTCACCAGCGCCAGAATCACCAACTCCGACAGCGACAACACCACCATCTGCAACCCGGTGGGCAAACCGATGCGCAGCACCTTGCCGAGGATCGCCACGTCCAGCTTCATCGCCGCAAAGAACTCGCGATCCGGCGCCAGCGGATGGCCCTTGCCGATCAAGCGCCATGCCAGCAACCCCATCGCCACCAGGTTACCCACCAACCCGGCAATCGCCGCACTCTGAATCCCCATCGGCGCAAAACCCAGCCACCCGCGAATCAACGCCGGTGTCAGCGCCAGTCCCACACAGGTCGACACCACCAGCGCCAACAACGGCGACAACGTATCGCTCACCCCGCGCAGCAACTGCGTGAACAACACGAACACCAACAGCGACGGCATGATCCACAACATCACATGGGCATACGCCACCGCATCGTCCAGCACATCCGCCGGCGTCCCCAACCCCACCAGCGCCGACCGCGCAAACACACTCCCCACCACCGCCGCCACCAACCCGATCAACCCCCCCAACAACAACGTCGCCCCGGCAATCGCCTTCACCAGATGCGTCTCCCGCGCCCCCCACGCCTGCCCGATCAACACCCCCGCGCCCGCGCCGAGGCCGATCACCAGAGCGATGAAGAAAAACACGATGGGGAACATCCCCGACACCGCCGCCAGGGCCTGGGTGCCGAGCATCTGGCCGATGTAGATGCTGTTGACCGTGCCGGACATGGATTGCAGGAAGTTCGACAGGACCATGGGGGCGAGGAAAAACAGGTAGGTTTTCCAGAGCGGGCGTTGAGGGTTGGGGGTTTGCATGGGCGAAGATCCATCTCGACGGCGGGAACGATGATTAAGGATAGCGTTGGTGGCTGAAACCAAGGGGCGAAGACCATCTCAGGTCTGTGTTTATATTTCCAGTGACGTGATGTGAAAGGTCTGAAGTTTCATCATCAATGGTCCTACACAAAGCTCGGAATGCCTCACCTTCCCGCGCTGATCCCGTGCGGCTTATAGTCGGCGCCGTCGCCCAAATGGCGATTCGGGTTTGGCGACCTGATAACAGAGAATGCGAAGGCTATCCGCTTTATTGCAGGTATCATCGCACCCGCAAAGCCGCTGTAATGGCGGCTGTGCGCGGGAGACCTCCGGGTCTGCCGGTTTTCTCTGTTGCCGGTTCGCCAACCTGCGCACAGCTGCCACCCAATCGTTTGGCGACGACTGAGTGACGGCCTTGAGCCAATCAAACAGAGATCTTCACAATGAATCGATATATGCCTCTCACTGGGATAGACCTGGTTCCGGCCTCCCTGCTCATCGACACCCAAGCCCCACTCGATGTCCTGCAAGCCATGGCGGATTACCGTATTCGAACGGTTACGCAGGTGCTGGAGAATATTGCCTACCGATCCGAACTCGGTTGCGACACGGTGGTGCTTTCCAACTTTTCTAAACTACTGGCCATTCCGTTGCGCGATGGTTGTGATTTGATGGATGTGATTGGTCGGCGGTTGCGGGCGCAGGCTGCGGAGGGAATGAACGGGCGCTGAAGGCGCCCCTTTATTACTGGTCCAGAAAGGGTTACCCGTCAGCCTTGATTTGAGACCGCAAAAAACCAATCAGGCGAAGATACTCAATATGCCCTTAACAAAGAGAAGAGCCGCTGCAACAGCGGCTCAACCTGGGAAACCTTCGATGATTTAAACGACTGGACAAGGGAGCGGGATGACCACGAAATGATGGCTACTGTCACCGTTCTTTGGCAGCTGCGTTCAGGCACTTGGTGCTATCAATCAAAGGTATATTTGCCTTCGAGCATGAATGCCGGCTCTCTCCAGTTGGGTCCCCTCACAACTCTGAGCCCATTATTTTTTATAAAACCGGCATCACACATTTTTTTGACAAGATTCAATAGCCCTATGTTGCTCTCCACATGCGCCCAGTTAGCCCGATTGTAAAGACCATCAAGCTGAGGAAAAGAAATGCCTAATTGATTTTTTGTTACAAACAGTATCACCTCTTCAGGCTTTTCGTTAAGTACGATAGTTGCAATGACACTCATTATTTTAATCCTCCAAGTTCCTTGAACTCTCGTTCCCTTTGTTTTTCATCCGCTTCTATAGCATCAGGTGTATAGAGCAGCTCAAAAGCATCCTTGACTTTGTAGTCCTCCAGCGTCGCGGCGTGAGTGTTGTTCCAAATAACACCGTCGTCATTCGGGTCTACACCGTCAACCACACCTAATGCTCTGAAACGTTCCAGCTCTCTGATTTCATGAGTATAGAAGCGTTTATCCACTTCTGTGACCACCAATTTACCCAACAGAATTTTTTCCAAGCGATCAATCATGATGGCATTGGCATCCGAGGGACTGAAGCGTCCCGTATGCAACTTGACCAGATCAATACCCGTTTGGGTCACGGTAGCATTTGTCCAATCAAGATCAAGGATTGGGCCTCCGGCTTTCGCGGGATTGAAAAATCGACCACTGTATTTCCCCCTTGTGGTTGCTCCTTTATAAGGACTATTAAAAACAACGTAGATTGGCGGCAGGCCGCTTTCAATCGGAAAACAGTAAATGCAATCCCTGAAATCGGGTAATTCGGACGCGGGTAAGGTTTTAGGCTGCACAAGCAATGGCGACAGAGTAACTCCAGTGTAAGTCGGTACATGCGCAGGTCGGGCAGGCGAAGTTGTCGAGTTGCTTCCCAAGTGAACAATGGGAAAACTGAGGATATTGGGTGGTGTATCGTTTGACGTGAAACTGTAGCTGCTGGTCGTTGGATCGAACACCAATGCTCGCACTGGCACTTTTGCCGAAACACTCCCCCCAGCCGGGGTTGCAACAAGTGTGTATCGGTTAAGGTCGCCAAAAATCCGAAAAGGAAGATTAATGGTTCCTTCGGCAGCGGCGATCTCATTCAGGTTTGACGGCAGTTTTGGTAAAAAAGTGGTACCAGGTAATTTGAGAGCGGTTTCAGGAAAGCGTTCGCCGTTAGCAAGTGCAGGTGAATAGAACAAGGCCCCGATCCCAACAGCGGTGGCCCGACTGATTAGTGCTTCCCCCAACCCTGCCAACAACTTTATGCCTTTATCGATTACCAACCCGAAGGTCCAACCGTCGGTGAAATGGATTGCAATGGCACCCGCCACAGTTCCTGCCTCTTCGCCATGACCAATGGGCAACCTGTAGGTGTAAGCGACTTCGCCCCTTGCCAAGGCGCGATGGATTTCAGCGTCTGCAGCTGCGGAAGCGTCCTCCAAAATGCGAACGGCCTCGATTAGAATTCGTTTAACGTAGGCGGCAGTTAGTGATAACAGGAATTCTTCATAAAAACTTAGTCGTACTTCATCATCATATTCTGACTGCACATTACCTGCCCAAATCTGGGCAATTGTTTCTCTGTCTAGCGACAATGCGTCCACGCCAAAATACAATATTGCATCGCTCCAACTTCCGTGCATTGTAACCCTTTGCAAAAGCTCAACGATGACCACTTTCTTTTTTAAGGCAGCTTCCAGCGCATTTAACTTTTTGGAGTCAATGCCTGCGGCTATGCACTTCTCTAGATAACCTCGAATATTCGGTGCACCACCCGAAAAAGCATTCGTTATCTGATCGTGCACCGAAAGAAATATCGCCACTAATTGTTGGTATTCGTTTCCGGTATTTTTGACGCCCTCAATACTATACGGCGTAGTAACCGCCGGGACAGCCCCATCCCAAAACAAAATACTATCGAAGCTTGAAGGAAAAGCTGAGGCTTCCGCAGCTTGAACCGGCAGAGACCCAGACGTTATTGAAAGTGAATCATGATTAACTGTTTTTTTTCATATAGCACTCCATGCACAATATTAACTCCATCAAATAGACAGAACAAAAGCTATGCCGCAATTACCTAGCAACTTCAACATCTCAACATTTACTAGATACGTCGCGCACGAAAAATTACATCAGACCCAAACAACCTTTGCGACTTCCAGAAAATACTCACAGCAAAAGCGCCGAATTCAATCTTCCACATATGGACTACTAAAACAAAAGAACTGTTTTATTTTTATTAAGCCCTTTAAATAACGGCGAATATCGTACTCGGACGGTTATGCAGGCGCTGGAGAGTATTGTCTACCGATCCGAAATTGGTGCGACTCGGTATGTTGTCGATTTTTTTCAAACTACTGACCATTCCGTTGAGGGATGGTTGCGATTTGATGGATGTGATTGGGCGGCAGTTGCGGGCGCAGGTTGCGGGGTAAATGAAAACGGGCGCCAAGGGCGCCCGTTTTTTGTCCTACCTTCGTTCTGCGGCAAGGTTGAATCCACAGCCAAAAGGAGACAGCCAGATACGTCTGGCATATCAAGGGTGACGCGCTAAGCGTCACCCTGTCAGATGCCAGATCCGCGATTTAAAGTATGAAGTCCGCCGTGGACACGCTGTTGACACCGACTATCTGGATGGCGAACTCGGCGGCGCTGTCGGCATCGGTATTGCCGTAGAGCACGCCCGCTGAAACTTTCAACTGGCCGGCCGCACTGAAGGCTGCGGTACTGCCGATGATCGAGGTGAAGGCTTCATTGGTGGTCGTCGCCGTGTTGGCATCAAGCGTCGACAGGTCAATCTTGTCGGCTCCCCGGACGAAGTCGGTGATGACGTCCCAGGTGGCACTGGTCAGCCCCGTTTCAGTGAGGGCGTTGAAATCGAAGATGTCGTTGCCGGCGCCGCCGGTGAGGGTGTCCTTGCCTAATCCGCCCGTTAACACGTTGGCTGCCGCATCGCCTTTCAGCGTATCGGCGTAGCTGGATCCGGTGAGATTTTCGATGTAGAGGAGGCGATCGACACCTGCACCGAGTGTGTTCTGGGAGGCCGTCGTGATGCTCAGGTCGACTTTGACCGCAGAAGCGGCCCCCTCGTAGGTAGCCGTGTCCACGCCGCCACCCCCATTCAGGGTGTCATTGCCAGCCGCACCACGCAGGGTGTCATTACCCAGTCCACCAGTGAGTGTATCGTCACCGTTGCCTCCATCGAGGCTGTTGTTATAGGCATTGCCCACCAGGCGATCGTTCGCGTAACCACCAATAACGTTTTCGATATTGAGAATTCGATCATCCTCGTAACGGGATGCCACGACACGCTGCTCGCCCGTGAGGCTGAGATTGACGTTGAGCGCCAATCCCTCTGCTGCGTAGGACAGGGTATCGATGCCCTCACCGCCGTCTAGAAAGTCGTCGCCAAGACTGCTGATCAGCACGTCATTACCGGCGCCGCCCGATACTACGTCGTCTCCCAGGCCGCCATTCAGAGTGTCGTTACCGGCGCCCCCCTTGAGGACGTCATAGTTGTCGCCACCATCGAGCTTGTCGTCGCCAATGCCGCCCTCCAGTGTGTCGTTACCATTGCCACCGAACAGACTATCGTTACCGCTGCCACCCACCAGCAGGTCGTAACCATCGCCCCCCTCCAGGGTGTCAGCGCCGCCTTCGCCGAACAGGCGGTCGCCGGACGAGGAGCCAACGAGACGGTTGTTGCCAAGGCCACCGAACAAATCGCTTTTGCCGGTGGCGAACTGACTGGAGTTGGCCGTGCTTGTATTGAGGAGCAGGTTGGTCGTTGTCAGGTCGGCGATCGATACGCCCGTGAGCACCAGCTCAGCCGAGTTGCCGCCGTTCCAATTTTTGATGACATCGCCACCATTGTCGTCCCCCGCCTCGACCAAGCGCTTGAGGCTATCGATATCACTGATCCCGAGCGCGCGGACATCGAGCTTGTCCTGCTCCGCGAGACTGAAATCGATGACTCGGGTCGAGTCGTAGTAATTGCTCCCCTGCTGAGCGATGAATATGTCGCTACCAGCCCCGCCGATGAGCTGATCGCTCCCAGTGCCACCGTTCAGGATATCGTTGCCACTACCGCCTTCGAGCACATCACCATCGGCGCCACCGCTCAGGGTATCGTTGCCGGCACCACCGACCAAAAGGTCATTCCCAGCCATGCCGAAGAGGGTGTCATTGCCGCTTTCGCCAAAAAGGCGGTCGCCGGACGAAGAACCGGTAAGCTTGTCACTACCAAACCCGCCGAACAGGTCGCTCTTTGAGGTTGCGGTCAGAATATCGTCTTTGACGGTCGTATTGAGCAGCACATTGGACGCGTCCAACTCCCCGATCCCGCTGGCCCAAAGATTGTTCAGCGTGGTCGTCGAGTCATAACCGTTAGTATTGATTTTAAATAAAAGCTTGTCGTAGTAATTAACTTCAAACAGGCGATTAAGTGTATCGATGTCGGAGATACCGAGCTGACGAACATCCAGTCGATCTGCGGATACGTCAAAATCCGTGATGGTTTGCCCTATATAACCGGGTCCACGATTTATGACGAAAGTATCTGCCCCTGCGCCGCCTGTAAGGGTGTTATTACTGCTAGTGCCCGCGTCCAGGATATCGTTGCCGTTGCCACCGTACAGGTTGTCCGCCCCACTGCCGCCATAGATCGTATCGTTACCATCATCGCCATAAATGGTATCGTCACCCTCTAAGCCATAAATCACTTCGGCGATGTTGCGGCCATAAATTATATCGTAGCCGGTGGTTCCATAGATGGTGGACCCGATTACCGTCTTTCCATTAACTGTTGCCACTTAGACTCTCCTGTCTTTACTGCTAAAAAAACGGCTTCTGCCACAGACCAAACTTCAAGCAGTCACGGGAGGCGCAACCCATCCTCGTACATGCTCATGTCAAACTCTTGCTTGGTTTGAAAAAACGGCGCGCATACTATTTTCAATCCCGCTCCACTTGCGTGGTTACAATCCAAAGCCGACATTGGCGACTGGCCAAGTTCGATCAATAGTCGGCTATTAGATGTATCTACGTAACCAAAGGAATTCACTGCACCCGTTCACAGATGGCTGATGACAAGTTGGGGGCGTAAGTCGATCCGACTTCCACATTGGCTCTGGAAAATAAAATGCCCCATACGTTGGTGCCGTAGGGGCTTTTTGACGCCATTCCACTACGCCTGACTACCCTGACCTCATTGTTCAGAAGGGATCGGCAGCAAATTTTTCGGCTGTTACTCCTCATGCAGTCCCTATGCCGGAATAATATCAAAACGATATTACTGAGGGTATGGACTCTGTCAAGTGGAAGTGGATTGCACATGGAGCACAGGAAGCGCTCAGCATCGCTGATACGTAAATCTTGTCGCTACCCCGCACAAAGTCGCTGATGACATCCCAGGTGGTGCTGGTCAGTCCATTGCGCGATGGTTGTGATTGGGTGGACAGCGGCTGCGGGTGCAGGCAGCGGGTTTTGGTCGCTCACAACACGCCAAACGACCCTGTCCAGAGTCGATTAGCTAAACTTCATCAGTAATAACACTTCGCGAATCCCTGAAAACTCAGGAGGCGAACATGAGCAAACAACCTCAACCCCAAAGCCGCTCCAACCCCCAGCCCAGATCCCGTCCGTTGGTGCCGAACCTGCCGGGCAAAACCGGCAACAAGTCTGGTGTCTTGCGCGGTAACTATCCGCCGAAGAAGTCGTAATTGCCTCGGGTGTACGACAGGCTTTGCAACGGAGTCTGTCGCACTCCCCCGTCACTTCAGCATTACTTGCCTCTATATCGGACATTGTTTTCCACGAGCGACGTCGTAGCTGCCCAGAATGATGGCCAAGGGCTACGCTCTCCACGGTTTCTCAAATACACCTCGACCACGCCGCCAACTGATTCGCATCCCTGACTCTGAAAACGTCTGCTTCCTTAACGCCCCCAAGCTTTCGCGATGTCCCGTGTTGCCATAAACCCTGCTTTTTCTGGCTCATTTACATGGAGTAAGCGTACATGCCCTTCCCCCCTCGTTTCCTCGACCACTACCGCAAAGCCGACCGCATCATGCTGGGTCTGATCTGGCTGATGTTCGCGTTCGCTATCGGCCTGGCGTTCTGGCACGACACCTTCAAGCAGGCGCTGCTGGTGGGCGGCGGCACCAGTGTGTTGTTGACGTTGTTGTATCGAGCCATCGGCGGAACGCGGTTGATGCGTTGTCTGCTGGGCCTGGGTTTGATGGTGATGGCGGCGTTGCATATCAATCAGGCCGAGGGGGTCATTGAGTCGCACTTCGGGATTTTTGCGTTGTTGGCGGTGTTGACGTTTTATCGGGACTGGCTGCCGATTCTGGTGGCGGCGGTGACGATTGCGCTGCATCACGTGGTGTTTCATGCGCTGCAGCATCAGGGTTTTCCGGTGTTTGTGATGGCCCATCACGGTGGCTGGACAATGGTGTTCGTTCACGCTTTTTATGTGGTGATGGAAACGGTCGCGCTGCTCTATCTGGCGGTGCACAGCCAGGCCGATGCGGTGGAGAGCCAGGACATGCTGGACAAGATGCTGGCGACCACGTCCCAGTTCACTGTCGGTGCCGGCCAGGGTGACAAGGCTCGGGTGCATGTGTCGCTGGCCCAGCGCTTCGATCAGTTTTTGACGCAGATCACCGCCTTGGTGGACGGCGTGGTGCGTGACTCTCAGGGTTTGGGTCAGTTGGGCCAGGAGTTGGCCAAGGCCAGCAACACGCTGGAGAAAGGCGCCAAGCATCAGTTGACGGAAATCGCGCAGATGACCGGGTCGATGCAGCGCATGGGCGATGCGATGGAGCACATCGTGGTGCATGTCGAGCATGCCGTTGTCCATGCCGGCCAGGCCAGCGCGCAAGTCACTCGCGGCCAGGAAAGCGTGAACCGTGCGCGGCAGGAAATCACTCAACTGGCCTCACGCCTGGAAGGCACCAACCAGACCGTGCAGGTACTGGCCGGGCAGGCGCAGCAGATCGGTACGGTGCTGGAGGTGATCAGCAGCATTGCCGAGCAGACCAACTTGCTGGCGCTCAACGCGGCGATTGAAGCGGCGCGCGCCGGCGAGCAAGGCCGGGGCTTTGCGGTGGTGGCCGATGAGGTGCGCAGCCTGGCGCAACGCACGGCAGTGTCCACCAAGGAAATCCGCACCATCATCGAAGCCTTGCAGCAAGGCAGCCGCAAAGCCGTGGAGGCCATGCAGGACAGCCGCGAAGGTGTAGTGCGCTGCGTCGAGGACAGTCAAGTGGCGGCAGCGATGTTGCAGGCCGTCGGCAGCGACATCTCGCAGATCGATGAGCTCAATGGGCGGATCGTCACGACGACCCGCGAACAGTCCTCGGCAAGTTTCGAGATTGTCGGGCGCTTGCAGTCGGTGCAGAGCATTGCGCAAAACACGGCGGATGATGTGGAGACACTGGCGCTGAGCAGTCGGCGCTTGCCGCCCATTGCGACTCGGCTGGATGCGTTGGGGCGGACGTTTCATCAGTGATGTTCGACGGGAGAAGTTTTCCGTTGGTCGAACCGATTTGCTCTACAGACTCAACAAACATATCTTTGAGTCTATGGACTCAAGATAGGTATTGATCATGGCCGTCCCCCTGCAACCCCAATCCTTCAGCAAAAACCAATGCGTCACCGGCCTGCGTGCCGCCGTGAGCATTCTGGAAAAGTGGAAGGCCAACAGCGATCAGGCCTGTCGCATCCTGCGTATTTCCCGCAGCACCTACACCCGCGCCCGGCAGCGAGACCCGGACTGGGCGGTGGCGCTGGATGCGGACCAGATGCAGCGCATCAGTTTTGTGTTGAACATTCACGCGACGTTGCGGCTGGTGTTCGACAACCCGGATAACGTGTACGGCTTTGCCTCGATGGCCAATGACAACGAGTTTTTCAACGGGCGTTCGCCGCTGGAGATCATGGCCCAGGGCGACATGATTTCGCTGTACGAAACCTTCCGCCGCATCGACATGCTGCGAGGTGCGCAATGGTGATGGCGAGTGAGTTGGCGGTGTTTGCCGGTCAGTCGTTGCAGGCTTATCGCCTGGTCAATTCGAAGTTTCCGCCCATTGCGTTGTTTGATGATGTGGCGGATGCGGCTGAGTTCGAGGTGTTGTTCGAGATTCAGGCGCTGACCAATCCGCGGTTGAAAAATGAGGTGGGTCAGCTGGAGTTGATTGCGCGCAGCGAGATCCCGTTCGGCATTCCGGGTTGCTCCTACGCCATTGCGCCGTTTACCCACGTCAACCCGGCGGGCTCGCGTTTCAGCGATGGCCGTTTTGGGGTGTTGTACCTGGCGGAGTCGATGGACGCGGCGCTGGCCGAGGTGCGACATCACCAGGCGCTGTATTGGTCGAGGGTGCCGAGCCTGAACTATGAGCGCTTTGTGTTTCGTGGATTGGCCTGTGCATTTGGCGATGGCGGGATGAAGGACGCCGCGGCCCTGCCGATGAGCGATCCGATGTATGCGCCGGACGACTACAGCCATTCCCGTGTATTGGGGCAGGCAGTGCGCGATGCCGGTTGCCCCGGTTTGCGTTATCACTCGGTGCGGATGCCGGGCAGTCATTGCTGGGCGTTGATGACGCCGAGGCCGGTTTCGTCGATTGTGCAGACGGCGCATTACGAGATGGTCTGGAATGGGCAGATCACCAGTGTCAGTCAGATCAGTGAGGCTTGAGCCCCGTTGTCAGGCACATGAATACCTGTGGGAGCGAGCTTGCTCGCGATTGCTGTGTGTCAATCGACACATATGTTGAACGTGAAATTGCCATCGCGAGCAAGCTCGCTCCCACAGGGATCTGCGATCCATTGAGCGCATCGATAGTCACCATCATTTCAATGAAGTTCTCTTGAAAATTCCCCGGCGTAACATCTGCTCCATACCAACCCATAAGCACCCCGGAGCACACCATCATGAAACGCCAGACCCTCCTCAGCATCGCTTTCTCGGTTTTCGCAGTTAACGCTTTCGCCGCAAACTCTGCTCAACCTGTGGTCGCCGAAGGCGGCTCGGATCGTCTGATTGAAAGCCGTGTGGCTGAAGGTGGCTCGGATCGCCTGCTGGAAAAACGTGTTGCCGAAGGTGGTTCCGACCGTCTGATCGAAAGCCGCGCTGTCTGAATGCAGTGCTTTACCGCAAGACTCAACGAAAAGCCCGGCCTCAACAGCCTGATGCTGCTCAATCAAGCGAGAATGATCCACTCACTGTAGGAGCGAGCTTGCTCGCGATGGACTCAAGAGCGCTGCGTTTAGCCTGTAAACACGCGGCATCGTTAACGACCATCGCGAGCAAGCTCGCTCCTGCAGGGGATCGTTCTCATTTAACTGAACAGCATCAGGCTTCAACAGCCGGGCTTTTTCGTGCGGGTTATCAATTCGTTTGTAGGTCATGCACTTTCGCGGATCGCGAGAGGCCAATCTTGATGCCGACCAGTATGGGCGCGGCAAAGACGAACAGCAGGGCCACGGCGAAGAACGCCGTATCGAAAGCAATCACCGTGGCCTGACCTGATACCGCTTTGCCCAGCAAGCTCGTGGCTGCCCGGCCAGCGGCCACCTGATCCATGCCCTTCCCTGCCAGCATCGCGGTTGTGGTCATCAGCCGTTCGATGACCGCGTGTCCCCCTGGGGTGACGTTGGCGCCGAGGACCACGCCATTGCTGACAACCTGATGGTCAATCAAGGTCTGCAGCCCGGCGACGCCCATCAAGCCTCCCAACTGGCGCCCTGTGTTGAACAGGCCGATGCCGCTGGCCAGGTTGCGGCTGTTGAGGTGGCTGAAAGCGATCAGCGTGATCGACAGAAACAGGAAGCCAAGGCCCAGGCCGCGCAACAGGATGGCCGCCATCATGTCGTCGGTACCGCTTTCGCTGTTGGAGCCGGACAGCATCCACATCGCCCCCATGATCAGCAGGATACCCAACGGCACGGTCGCCACCGGCGGCACGCGACGCACGCTGAACAGATAGGCGGCGATGAGCAGCGAACCGACAAAAAAAACGCCACTGGGCAACAGGAGCAGGCCGGCATCGGTCGGTGTGAACGCGAGTACCGACAGGGCGAACGCCGGGATCAGGTAGGCGCTGCCGAACAGGGCGGCACCGGCGACGAAACTGACGATAAAGGCAAAGGTGAAATCGCTTGTTTTGAACAGGCTGAAATCGAGCAACCCCTGGCCGTTGGCCAACACCTGTTGACCGAGAAAGGCCTGCAGCGCGGCGGCACCGATCACCGTCAGTGCCAGGATGCGCGGTTCCTCGAACCAGTCCCAGCGGCTGCCCTGGCTGAGCACGTAGGTGAAACAGAACAGGGCCGCAGAGAGCAGCGAGAACCCGAGCCAGTCGAACGAATGTTGCCGGACCCTGGCGGGCATGGGGTGGTCGGCGATGAGCAAGAGGCCGGTCGCCGCCAGGGCCAGCGGCACCACGCTGAAGAAAATCCAGGTCCAGGACTGGCTGTCGATCAACCACCCTTGCAGGGCTGGCGCGAGGGTCGCCGACGCGACCACCGCCGCCATGGCGAACAGGGCTTGCAGGATCGGCTGAAGCGCGCGCCGATAGCCGCGAAAGATGATCGCCTGGCCCGCCACCAGCAAAGCACCTCCCGCGAAGCCTTGCAGGATGCGTAATGCGATCAGCAGTTCCAGCCAGGCGGTAACGGCAGCCACGCAGCACGCCAGGCCCATGACCAGGGTGGCGCCGATGATCACGTTGCGCGCAGAAAATCGCTGCATCAGCCAAGGGGCGAGCATGAACCCGATCAGCTTGAACGCGATGTAGCCGACATCCAGCCAGGCGAACTCGTCAGGCGTGGCATAGGTGTCGCCGATGATGTCGCCGCGGCCGAGGGCCAGCACGGTGCTGGCGATCGCTTCCGTCAACGTCGCCAGCACGATGCCCACCATGAGCAGGACGCCGTTCGTTGTCCTGGCGCTGCTCGGCGTGGCGCAGGCAACGCTGCTCATGAGCCGGCCCCTTGTGCAACTTCCACCCGCGCGGACAGGCCCGGCACGATGCGCCCCGGCAGGGGGTTTTCAGCCAGGCGGATCTTCACCGGAACGCGCTGCACGACACGCACAAAGT
Source organism: Pseudomonas sp. PDM30 (assembly GCF_019218985.1). Classification (NCBI taxonomy): domain Bacteria; kingdom Pseudomonadati; phylum Pseudomonadota; class Gammaproteobacteria; order Pseudomonadales; family Pseudomonadaceae; genus Pseudomonas; species Pseudomonas sp. PDM30. Next base: position 243,913 of record NZ_JAHUWM010000006.1, on the reverse strand, counting down.
TCCCGGTGGCGTTGTCGGGCGGCAGCAGGCTGAACGCCGAGCCACTGCCTGGTGCAAAGCTGTCGACCACGCCATCGAGTGCCGCATCGGGGTAACCATCGACCGTGACGCGCACCGGCTGACCGGGGCGAATCTGTTCGAGCTGGGTTTCCTTGAAGTTCGCCACGACCCATACATCATTGACCGGCACGATATCGAGCAGGGAAACGCCCGGTGTGACGAAACGACCGAGGCGAACCTGACGGTTACCGACCACGCCATCCACAGGTGCGTGTACCACGGTGTGCTCGAGATCGATCCGGGCGAGGTCACGTGCGGCCTCTGCCTGGCTCACAGCGGCCACGGCAGCCTCGCGCTCGGTTACAAACACCGTGATGCGCTGCTGTTGCGCCTCGACCGTTGCCGAAGCGGCCGAAACCGAGGCCGCGGCTCTGGATTGCGCGGTGCCGGTTTCATCGACCAGGGCCTGGCTGACCGCATTGCTGACGATCAGTTTGCGGCTGCGGTCGTGGGTCTTGGCCGCCAGGCTCATGTCGGCGGTGGCCGAGCGCCTTTGCGCTTCGGCCTGCCTGATCAGCGCATGCTGGAGCTGGATCTGTGCGTCGACATGGGTCAGGCGCGCCTGGACGGCGCTGACATTGGCCTCGGCTTGCGCAAGTTTGGCGCGGTAGTCGCGGTCATCGATTCGAAACAGCACATCACCGGCACGCACGGCCTGGTTGTCCCGGACCTCGACCGCCGTGACATAGCCGGCGACCTTGGCGGCCAGCGAGGTGACATCCCCGCGGACATACGCGTTGTCGGTCGAGGTCACGCCACTTGAAAACGCCACGGCTCCCCAAACCGCCACGACCATCAAAGCCGCGACGCACAGCAACAGGCCGATGGTCTTGCGCTTGCTTCGCCGTACCACGACCACAGGCGTGCCGCTACTTGCGCTGGTGGCAATGGCGGCCTTGTCCAGGAGCGAGTTCATTTTTTCATTTCCTGTTCAGTGCCAAGAACTGACTCAGCCACTGGGCGACAGGGTCTGCCGCCCGGCGGTCGAGCCTTCATGAGCGCGTGATCGGCTCACTGTTTGATCGGTGTCACGAGTACCTTTTCCTCGGTGTCGAGGACGAACACCGCCAACAGGCGTGCAGGTTGGGTGTCACTGGCGTTGGCGCTGACCAGGTGCACGGAGCCCGGTTCCTCTACGAAGTTTTCGCCGACGTTGTAGATCTTTTCCGGCTCGCCTTTGACCTGGATGCGAAACGAACCCTCCAGGACCGTTGCATAGATGAAGGCCGTTTTCGGATGGGTGTGGGCCGGCGATGCGGCACCCGGCCCATACTCGACGACCACGCCCCTCATGCTCTTGCCAGGGATGTTGGGAATGGGACGGTCGAACACCACCGTCACCTTGCCGGGGGGCGGCTCGGCGGCTGATGCGGCGCTGATCGAGAGCGCCGCGAAGACAGCGGCCATTAGCAATCGGGTAACCATGGGATTTCTCCTGGATTCGTAGGGAAATGTGCGGGTGCGATCCGTTACTGCGCCATCGACCGGGCCAGCCAGTCGTCGAAGCGGATCGCCCCCAGGCGTGCGTTCTTGCCGGCGACCAGCGATTGATCGTCGAGCACGGCGCCGAAGTAACGGGCATGTACATCCGGCACGACCTTGCGGTTGTCCTGGGTCGCCCGCAGATAACGCCTGGCCAGTTCGTCGATCGGCATGGTTTCCGGGCCGCCGACTTCAACGGTGCCATTGACCGGTGCTGCCAGCACGACATCGGCCAGCGCCGCTACCACGTCGTCGGACGCTATCGGCTGGATCAGCGCCGGCGAAGCATGAATTTCCTCGCCAACGGCGAACGACTGGACAATGCCGCCGGCAAACTCGGAGAACTGCGTGGCACGTAGAATGGTGTAAGGAACGCCGGATGCCTTGATAAGGGCTTCCTGCGCGACCTTGGCCCGGAAATAGCCGGTATCGGGAAGCCGTTCGCTGCCGACAATCGACAAGGCTACGTGATGACGAACCCCGGCAGCGGCTTCGGCGGCCAGCAGGTTACGGCTCGACGTTTCAAAGAAATCGAGAACGGCCTGGTCTTCCCACGACGGCGCGTTCGCCACGTCGACCACCACATCAGCACCATCCATCGCTTCGGCCAGGCCTTCGCGGGTGATGCTGTTCACGCCCGTGCTGGGGCTGGCGGCGAGCGCATCATGGCCGCGCTCGCGCAGGGTGTTCACAAGTTTCGATCCGATGAGGCCGGAGCCTCCGATGACGACGATCTTCATGACTTTTCTCCACTTGTCGACTGCAACCATTGCGTCGGTGTAGAAAGAGTGCCTGCGCGCACCAGGCAAGTCCTTGCGCCGGGCTTGGGTTTGCCTTGGCGAGTGCTTGGATTTATGTCCAAAGCCATTGACGTTCGTCCAGCCCCCCTTGCCGCAGACGGTGCAGCGGGTGTCGAGCTGCCGTATCATCTGCCTCAGTTACCAACCGCCAGCCGCCTGGGACACGGAGTTGAGGGCGCTTCGCCAGGGGATGCTCAATTTGCCATTCACGTTTGAAGACTACGTACTCGATCAGGAGCGCCGGGAGCTGACCCTGCGCGGGCAAATCGTGGCCGTCGGACCGCAGGTTTTCGATCTGTTGCTGCTGTTCGTCAACAATCCCGACCGCGTCGTCAGCAAGGACGAGTTGCTCAAGGCGGTGTGGGGCGACCGGATCGTTTCGGAATCGACGATCACCAGCCACATCAATGCGGTGCGCAAGGCCATTGGTGATACCGGTGAGGAGCAGCGCCTGGTGCGCACCGTCCCCCGCAAGGGCTACCGCTTCGTTGGTCGGATCAACGGCGACTTGAGCGGGCAAACACCACAGCCTGACATCGACGAACGCGCAAGCGCTGCCCCGAAACAAATCCTCTCCCCTACGCTCGTCCTGCCGGACAAACCCTCGATCACCGTCCTGCCCTTCCAGAACCTGAGCGGCGATCCGGAGCAAGAGTATTTCGCCGATGGCGTCGTGGAGGACATCATCGCGGCCCTGTCGCGTATCCGCTGGCTGTTCGTCATTGCGCGCAATTCGAGCTTCACCTACAAGGGCCAGGTCGTGGACGCACAGGGCGTCGGCCAGGAACTGGGCGTGCGCTATGTGCTCGAAGGCAGCGTGCGCAAGTGCGGGAACCGGCTGCGCATTACCGGGCAACTGATCGACGCGACAAGCGGGACGCATATCTGGGCGGAGCGCTTCGAAGGCCTGCTCGACGACCTCTTCGAGCTGCAGGACCAAATCACCGAAAGCGTCGTCGGTGCCATCGCGCCGCAACTGGAGCGGGCAGAAATCGAACGCGCCAAGCGCAAGCCGACGGAAAGCCTGGACGCCTACGACTACTACCTGCGGGCCATGGCAAAACTGCACAGCGGCAGCCGGGAAGCCATCGAGCAGGCGCTGCCGATGTTCTACCAGGCCATCGAACTCGATGCGGAATTCGCTTCGGCCTATGGCATGGCCGCCTGGTGCCACTTCTGGCGCAAGCTCAATGGCTGGATGAGCGATCGACCCGCAGAAATCGCCGAGGGCATACGCCTGGCACGTCTGGCGGTGACCCTAGGCCGCGACGATGCCGTCGCGTTGACCCGGGGCGGACATGCGCTTGCTCATCTCGCCGGCGAAGTCGACGGCGGCATTGCGCTGCTCGACAGGGCGCGCCTGCTCAATCCCAACCTCGCCCCCGCCTGGTTTCTGGGCGGTATCCTGCGGGCACTGCACGGTGAAACAGACGCCGCCATCGAGCATTTGAACCATGCCGTTCGCTTGAGTCCGCTGGATCCGGAAATGTTCAGAATGCAGGTGGGGATGGCGCTCGCGCATTTCTTCGCCGGGCACTTCGATGCTGCTGCGCAGTGGGCGGAAAAGGCCCTGGGCAACCTGCCCAGTCTGCTGGTCGCGGCGGCGCTGGTGGCGGCCAGTGATGCGCTCGGCGGTCGAATGGAAAAAGCGAATCTGGCGATGCAGCGTCTGCAAAAGCTGGATCCTTCTTTGCGTCTGTGCACCCTCAAGGACTGGCTGCCCATTCAACGGCCTGAGGATTTCGCCCGTTTCGTCGATGGACTGCGGCTGGCCGGGCTACCGGAGTGAAGACGCCCACCCTGTAGGAGCGAGCTTGCTCGCGATGGTCGTCAACGATGACGCGGGTTTTCTGATTAAACGCGGTGTCTTCAAGTTCATCGCGAGCAAGCTCGCTCCTACAACGTAGGCTAAGCTTTGATCAACTCGTTGCTCATGATGCTCGGTTCTGCAGGTTTTGGGTTTTTCTGGAGAGCGTCTGCAACAGCTATCCCAGACTGGCCCAAACCTTTCACGCAGGATTGCCGTGATGACAGAGCCCCTCCTCAGCTTTGATGCACTCAAGCGCGCCGCGGCTGCCGGCGAAATCGATACCGTACTGGTCTGCATGGTCGACATGCAGGGACGCCTGGTCGGCAAGCGATTCCAGGTCGAGTTTTTCATCGACAGCGGCCACGAAGAAACCCACTGCTGCAACTATCTGCTGGCCGATGACATCGACATGGAGCCGGTGCCGGGTTACGCCGCGGCCAGTTGGAGCAAGGGTTACGGCGATTTCGTGCTCAAGCCCGACATGTCCACCCTGCGGCGCGTGCCCTGGCTTGAGTGCACGGCGCTGGTGCTGTGCGACGTGCTCGATCATCACCATCGCCAGGACCTGCCCCACAGCCCAAGGGCGATTCTGAAAAAACAGGTCGAGCGCCTGCGCGAGCGTGGCTACACCGGCATGTTTGCCTCGGAGCTCGAGTTCTATCTGTTCGATGAGAGTTACGAGGCGATCCACAAGCGCAACTATCACAAACCGAAAACCGCCGGCCATTACATCGAGGACTACAACATCCTCCAGACCACCCGCGAAGAGCCGGTGCTGCGGGCGATTCGCAAGCACTTGCAGGCCTCGGGCATTCCCGTGGAAAACTCCAAGGGGGAATGGGGCCCCGGCCAGGAAGAGATCAACATCCGCTACGCCGATGCCCTGACCATGGCCGACCACCACGTCATCATCAAGCACGCCTGCAAAGAGATCGCGCAATTGCAGGGCAAGGCGATCACCTTCATGGCCAAGTGGCGCTACGACGCTGCCGGCTCCAGCAGTCACATCCATAATTCGTTGTGGGACAAGAACGCCAAGAAGCCGCTGTTCTTCGACGCGAAAGCCGAGTTCGGCATGTCGAAACTGATGCGGGCCTGGGTCGCCGGCCAGCTCAAGTACGCCAACGACATCACCTGTTTTCTCGCGCCCTACATCAACTCCTACAAGCGCTTCCAGGCTGGCACTTTTGCGCCGACGCGGGCGGTCTGGAGCCGCGACAATCGCACCGCCGGCTTTCGCCTGTGTGCCGAAGGCAGCAAGGCCATCCGCATCGAATGCCGCATCGGTGGAGCCGACCTCAACCCCTATCTGGCCTTCGCCGCATTGATCGCGGCGGGCCTGGCCGGTATCGACGAGAAGCTCGACCTCGCACCGCCGTTCGAAGGTGACGCCTACCTGGACGAGCATTTGCCGGAAGTGTCCAAGACCCTGCGCGAAGCGAGCGCCGCACTCAAGGCCTCCGGCATGTTGCGCAAGGCGTTCGGCGACGAGGTGGTCGACCATTACGTGCACACCGCCGAGTGGGAGCAGAAAGAGTACGACCGGCGAATCACCGACTGGGAATTGCAGCGCGGCTTCGAGCGCTATTGAGAACATCATGACTGCGAAGGTTCAATTGATCTCCCCGGTCGATGGCCGGGTGTACGCCGAACGCGCGGTGGCCGATGCGGCGCAGATCGAGCAGGCGCTGACGGCCGCTGCCAGCGCACAGGCGGCATGGCAACGCCGCTCACTGAGCGAACGCGCGGCGTTTTGCACTGCCGCGGTGGACGCAATGCTGTCGATGCAGGCCGACATCGTGCCGGAGCTGGCCTGGCAAATGGGCCGCCCGGTGCGTTATGGCGCCGGCGAACTGCGCGGTTTCGCCGAACGCGCCCGACACATGATCGCTATCGCACCGCAGGTCCTTGACCGGGTAGAGCCCGAGCCTGTCGCGGGATTTCGCCGCTATATCAAACGCGAGCCGCTGGGCACGGTGCTGGTGGTCGCTCCGTGGAATTACCCCTATCTGACGGCGGTGAACACGATTATCCCGGCGCTGATGGCCGGCAACAGCGTGATCCTCAAGCATGCGTCGCAAACGCTGCTGGTGGGCGAGCGCTTCGCCGAGGCCATGCGTCGCGCAAAACTGCCCGAGGGGTTGTTCCAGAATCTGCTGCTCGACCATGTGTCGACCGGGGCGATCATTGCTTGCGGGCGCGTGCAGCAAGTGAACTTCACCGGTTCCGTGGAGGCTGGAAAAGTCATGGAAAGCGTCGCCAGCGGACAATTTCTCGGTATGGGCCTGGAGCTCGGCGGAAAAGACCCGGCCTATGTCCGGGCAGACGCGAACCTTGAACAGGCGGTGGAAAATCTGGTGGACGGCAGTTTCTTCAATTCCGGGCAGAGTTGCTGCGCCGTGGAACGCATCTACGTCGACCAGAAAATCTACCCGGTGTTTGTCGAGCGCTTCGCCGAACTGACCCGCCAGTACGTGCTGGGCAACCCACTGGATGAAGCCACCACCCTCGGTCCGCTGGTGACACCGGGCGCCGCATTCTTCGTTCGCGGCCAGATTGCCGATGCGCTGGCCCAGGGCGCCAAAGCGCTGATCGATCCGAAGTCCTTTCCCGCCGACGTGCCGGGCAGCGCCTACCTGGCACCGCAAGTGCTGGTGGACGTGAACCATCAAATGTCGGTCATGCGCGACGAAAGCTTTGGCCCGGTGGTCGGCATCATGCCGGTGGCCAGCGATGAAGAAGCCATCGCCTTGATGAATGACAGTGAGTTCGGGCTCAGCGCTTCCATCTGGACCCGGGATCTTGCAGCGGCCGAACGCCTGGGCAACGAGATCGCCACTGGCACGGTGTTCATGAACCGCTGCGACTATCTGGACCCGGCATTGGCCTGGACCGGCGTGAAGAACAGCGGTCGCGGCGTCACCCTGTCGCCACTGGGCTACGAGCACCTGACCCGGGCCAAATCCTTTCATCTGCGTCACGAGGTGTAGACCATGAACCTGACAGGAAACTGGAACTACCCCACGAGCGTTCGTTTCGGTGTCGGGCGCATCGCCGAACTGGCCGAGGTCTGTCGCAGCCAGGGTATCCAGCGACCTTTACTTGTGACCGACAGCGGCCTGGCGCGCGCACCGATCACCACGGCGGCACTGGACGCATTGCGCGCCGCCGGTCTTGGCGTGGCGCTGTTTTGTGACCTCAAGCCCAATCCGGTGGAAGCCAACCTGGCTGGCGGGCTCGATGCCTGGCGTGCCGGCCAGCACGATGGCGTGATCGCGTTCGGCGGCGGCAGTGGCCTGGACATGGGCAAGCTCATTGCCTTCATGAGCGGCCAGACCCGTCCGGTCTGGGACTTCGAAGACATCGGCGACTACTGGACCCGCGCCGACGACAGCCGCATCGCCCCGGTCATTGCCGTGCCGACCACGGCGGGAACCGGTTCCGAAGTCGGCCGTGCGGCGGTGATCATCGACGAGCGCACCCACACCAAACGCATCATCTTCCACCCGAAAATGATGCCCCGCGTGGTGATCAGCGATCCGGCCCTCACCGTCGGCATGCCCGCCAAAATCACCGCAGGCACCGGCATGGACGCGCTGTCCCATTGCCTGGAAGCGTACTGCGCCCCCGGCTTTCACCCCCTGGCCGATGGCATTGCCGTGGAGGGCATGCGCCTGGTGGCCAACTCACTGGTGAAGGCGGTACACACGCCGTCGGACCTTGAGGCCCGCGCACAAATGCTCGCGGCGGCGGCCATGGGCGCCACGGCATTCCAGAAAGGCCTGGGCGGGATGCATGCGCTCTCCCATCCGGTGGGTGCGTTGTATGACACCCATCACGGCATGACCAATGCCACCTTCATGCCCTATGTCCTGCACTTCAATCGCTCGGCCATCGAGGAGCGCATCACCCGCCTGGCGGCGTACCTGCGCCTGCCCTCCCCGGGGTTCGACAGTTTCCTGGCCTTCGTCCTCAAGCTGCGCAAGGACATCGGCGTGCCCCATACCCTGGTTGAACTGGGCGTTGATGACCGGCAGGCCGACCTGATCGCCGACATGGCGATTGTCGACCCTTCCGCTGGCGGCAACCCGCTGCCATTGACCCGGGACGGCGTGGCAAAGATTTTCGACGCGGCACTTCACGGCCGTCTGTAGGAGCGTGCCTGCTCGCAATGGACTTGAGGATGACGCGGGGTGTCAGGCTCCCCGCGTCATCGTTGACGTTCATCGCGAGCAAGCTCGCTCCTACAGAAAACCAAGGTCGAGCCTACGGCGGCTCAGTTCGGCCTGTCCAAAACCTGAAAAGGGGCACACATCATGAACCCAGCAAGCCAGCCGGGCACCGAAACGCACGACGATGACGTCAAGGTGCTGCACAGCATGGGCTATGCCCAGCAACTCTCACGACGAATGGGGGTTTTCTCCAACTTCGCCATTTCCTTTTCGATCATCTGCATCCTCTCGGGTGGCATCAACTCCCTGGCCCAGGGCACCTCGGGCGCGGGCGGGGCATCCATCGGGATCGGCTGGCCAATCGGTTGCCTGATCTCCGGGGTATTCGCCATGGCCATGGCGCAGATTTCCTCGGCCTACCCCACCGCTGGCGGCCTGTACCACTGGGGCTCGATCCTCGGTAACCGCTTCACCGGCTGGCTGACCGCGTGGTTCAACCTGCTGGGGCTGGTCACCGTGCTGGGCGCGATCAACGTCGGTACCTATTACTTCTTTTTCGGTGCCTTCGGGCCGGCACTGGGCATGGAGGACACGACCACGGTCAGGGTGATTTTCCTGGCAATCCTCACCGGCCTGCAGGCCTTGTGCAACCACTTGGGTATCGGCCTGACCGCCAAACTCACTGACTTCTCAGGTTACCTGATCTTCGCCACGGCGCTGGCCCTGACCATCGTCTGCCTGATATCGGCACCCAGCTATGAATTCGCACGGCTGTGGACCTTCGGCAACTATTCCGGCGAAGCGGGTGGCAGCGTCTGGCCGCTGGTCTCCAACGGCTGGGTGTTCATGCTCGGCCTGTTGTTGCCGATCTACACCATCACCGGCTATGACGCCTCTGCGCATACCTCCGAGGAAACCCGCAACGCGGCCATGTCGGTGCCGCGCGGCATGGTCATGTCGGTGGTCTGGTCGTTGCTGTTCGGCTGGCTGATGCTCAGCGCGTTCGTGCTGATGCTGCCGAACATGGACGAGGCGGCCAAGCAAGGCTGGAACGTGTTTTTCTGGGCCATGAACACCCAGGTCGACCCGACACTGAAACTGGTGCTTTTCGTGGCGATCTTCATTTCGCAGGTGCTCTGCGGGCTGGCCACCGTCACCTCGGTTTCACGGATGATCTTCGCGTTCTCCCGGGACGGAGGCCTGCCCTGCTCAAAAGCGCTGTCCTCGGTCTCATCGACCCATCGCAGCCCGGTGGCAGCGATCTGGACCGGTGCCACCCTAGCGGTGTTGTTCGTCTGGGGATCGTCGGTGATCTCGATCGGGACAACGCCGGTCTATACCATCGTGGTGTCCTGCACGGTGATCTTCCTGTTCTTCTCCTTCGCCATTCCCATCGCGCTCGGCCTGTTTACCTTTGGGACGTCGAAGTGGCCGACCATGGGGCCGTGGAACATGGGGCGTTTCTGGTACTCGGTGTTCGCCATCCTCTCGATCCTGGCGATGATCATCATTTTCGTCATCGGCATCCAGCCACCGAACGATTGGGCGCTGTACATCACCATCGGTTTCCTGATCCTGACGGCCATCGTCTGGTTCGGTTTTGAAGCCCGGCGCTTCCAGGGGCCACCGGTGGGCGACATGATCGTCAAGCGCCAGGCTGAAATTGCCGCGGCGGAGGCGGCGTTGGACAGGAAATAGGCGAGTGCTGATTAACCTGTGGGAGCGAGCTTGCTCGCGATGGTGGCGTGTCAGGCGCCATCGATGTTGGATGTGCCGGCCTAATCGCGAGCAAGCTCGCTCCCACAAGGTTGTTTGGCGTTTCCGAGCTTTGCGGGTGGCTGCATTCCCCTGTGGGAGCGAGCTTGCTCGCGATGGCGGTGTGTCAGGCGCCATTGATGTTGGATGTGCCGGCCTAATTGCGAGCAAGCTCGCTCCCACAAGGTTGTTTGGCGTTTCCGGTTTTTTTGCAGGCTGATGATCTATCCTGTGCCTCCCCGATTCCGCCCCGGAGACACCTGTGCCCGCCCTCACCGCCCGCGAGGTTTACCAGCCGTTGCGCGATGCCGCTCAAGGCATTTGCACCTTCAAGCGAGTCGACGACGCCTGCGAGCCTGACCATGTACAGGTCGACATCGACGGCTGGCGCCTGACGCTCGACGTCGACGCCGGTCACCTGCGCCACTGCCTGCACGGCCAAAGCCCCGATGGCCGAGAATATGTGTTCGACAACGGGCAGCGCTTCGGCACCGACCCGGTGAGTTTGCTCAGCACCTGGGAGCTGGCGCAGATTGAACGGCTGCTGGCCTGAATCTTTCGCAACCTGTCGTTCCCTGGCCGCACTTGTGATACACAAGCCGGAGTGATTTTCGCGTCCAAGGAGGTTCTGCCCATGCCCCATTCCCTGCGCCTGCCGCACTGGCTGGCCTGCGCCCTGCTCGGCTTGCTCGCTGGCAGCGCCCAAGCCGGCATGACACCCCCGGCGCCAGATGCCTTGCAGCCCTTGCTGGCGACGATGAATGAGCGGTTGAACATCAGCGAACTGGTGGCGCTGACCAAGTGGGACAGCGGCAAACCGGTCCAGGACAACACCCGGGAAGCGCAAGTCATCGCCAACGCCAGGAAGCAGGCGTCCGAGCGCAAGCTTGACCCCGACGATGTCGCCGACCTGATCGCCGCCCAGATTGAAGCCAGCAAACTGGTGCAATACGGCCGGCTCGCACAATGGCAAGCGGCGCACAAGGCACCGGACACGCCACGGCCAGACCTGGGCAACGACATCCGGCCCAAGCTCGACAACCTGCAGAACCTGCTGCTCACGCAGTACGCCGCGTTCCTGCCCTACCGCAACGACCCGAACTGCCCGCAATGGCTGGCCACCGAACGTTCCGCGCTGATCAAGGATTATTTGCATGGCCAGGCGATGATTCGTGCGACCGGGGAGCTGTGTATTGCAGGGCGATAACGTCAAATGAGCCACATTGAAACCCTCGCCAAAATCCTGCTCGGCCCGTTGTTGCTGGCGCAGGGCCTGTATACGCGGCGGGTGACGCCCAAGTTGCCGGAGGCCGAAGGTGACCGCCAGGGCAAGGCCGGCAGCGGTGACGTGCTGCGCTTGTTGATTGTCGGCGACAGCGCCGCAGCGGGGGTGGGTGCGGCGACTCAAGGTGAAGCCCTCAGTGGTCGGCTGGTCGCGCGCCTGGCCGATGATTACCAGTTGTCGTGGAAACTCTGGGCGCACTCGGGGCTGGATTCACAAGGGTTGCTGGAGCTGCTCGAACAGCACGCCCCCGAGCCGTTCGATGTGGCGCTGTTGTCGATTGGCGTCAACGATGTCACCAGCTCTCTCACCCTGGATCAGTGGCTCGCTCGGCAACGGCGTTTGATGGCGCTGCTGTGCGACAAATACGCGGTGAGGCAGATCGTGGTGTCGCCGCTTCCGCCGATGCATTTGTTCCCCGCACTGCCCCAGCCGCTGCGCTGGTTTCTGGGTTTCAGGGCGCGGCGGTTCAATGCACATCTTGCGGATCTGGCCGCACGCCTGGATCAATGTACGATGCTGACCACCCCGCTGGCGCCCGAACCGGGCCTGATGGCCAGCGATGGCTTTCATCCGGGGCCGCTGCTCTACCGTCAATGGGCTGACGATGCCGCCTGGGTGATCGACCAACGCTTTCGCACCACAACAATAAAAACAGGAGTTGAAGATGTCTGAGCTGAAACTGAACCCCAATGTCGCAGCGTCCCTGAAGCAGTGGCACGCGATGCTCGACAACCGCGACTTGAGCGGTTTGCCCGAAATGCTCGATCCGCAGGCGGTGTTCCGTTCGCCGATGGCGCACACGCCGTATCCGGGAGCGCCGGTGGTGTCGATGATCCTCAATACGGTCATGGACGTGTTCGAGGATTTTGCCTATCACCGTGAGCTGACGACCGCGGATGGCTTGAGCGTGATTCTCGAATTCAGCGCCAGGGTCGGCGAGAAAGAGCTGAAGGGCATCGACATGATCCGCTTCAACGAACAAGGCAAGATTGTCGAGTTTGAAGTGATGGTACGGCCGCTCAGTGGCTTGCAGGCGCTGGGTGAGGAAATGGGGCGACGGTTGGGGGCTTACCTGAAGGCCAGCAAGGCCTGATGTCCTGATCCCGCCCCCCCTGTAGGAGCGAGCCTGCTCGCGATGGTCGTCAACGAAAACGCGTGCTTGCTGGCTAAACGCGGCGCTCTTGAGTCCATCGCGAGCAAGCTCGCTCCTACAGGTTTTGTGTAAAACCGGAAGTCATCACACCATCGGCTGGTGACTGGTCACGCAGTGAATGCCGCCACCGCCCGCGGAGATCGCGTCGATGTCGAGTTGCACCACCTTGCGCTGCGGGTAGAGTTCGGACAGCAGGTCGAAGGCCTTGGCATCGGCTTCTTCGTCGCCGAATTGCGGAGCGATGATCGCGCCGTTGATCACGAAGTAGTTGATGTAGCCCGCGGCGAAGTCCGGGTTGTCGTTGCTGAACCGGCTGTTGCGCGGGTTGAGCGGCGGCGACACGGTATGCACCTGCAACTTGCGGCCATCGGCATCCGTGGCGTTTTCCAGGATCTGCAGATGGGCGCGAGTGACCTTGTAGTCGTAGGACTCGGGGTCGTTGTCGAGGTTGGCGATGACCACGCCGGGCTTGACGAAGCGCGCATAGAAATCGACGTGGGCGTCGGTGATGTCCTTGCCCTTGATGCCCGGCAGCCAGATGATTTTGCGCAGCCCCAGCCGCTCTTTAAGTTCTGCCTCGACCTCGGCCTTGCTCCAGTCGGGATTGCGGTTGCGGTTGATCCAGCTGCTCTCGGTCATGATCCCGGTGCCGTGGCCATCCACTTCTATGCCACCGCCCTCGCCCACCAGTTCGCTTTGTTGGTAATCCGCCTTGGCGTTTTCGGCGACCAGGGCGGCCAGTTGCGCATCGTCCGCATGCTGCTGTTTGTTGCCCCAGCCGTTGAAGTTGAAGTCCACGGCGCCGAGGTCGCCGTTGCCATCGACGACAAAATTGGCGCCGATGTCGCGCATCCAGATGTCATCCAGTTCGGTGATCACGAAGGTGGTGTTGTGGCTGCCGCATTTGGCTTCGGCCAGGCGCCGTTCGCTCTGGCGACAGAACACGGTGACCGGCTCGTGTTCGGCAATGCTGCGGGCGATCCGGCCAAGGGCGTCTTGCACGTGGGGCGTGAAGTCCTCCCAGATCGCGGCCTGTGCCCCGAAGGCGATGAAGGCCCGCTGGTGTTTGTCCCCTTCATCGGGCATGTACCAGTTGCCTTTACCGGCCGCTCGCACCGGCAGGGAGGCAAAGCCCAATCCCATGGACGCCAGCGCGCCCAGTCCGGCAGCGACCGATACCTGCTTGATGAATGTTCGACGTGTCGGCATGTGTTTTCCTGAAATCGAGGTTTGGCCGGCCCTCGGGCCGGCCGATGATCATTTGACTGTAGCGGTCTTGAACTTGGTCCAGGTGCGCATGCGTGCCCGCATGTCGGCCTGGGGAATGTCCTTACCGGGAATCAGCCGCGCGTAGGTGGCATCATCGAGGTAAATGTCCGGATTGTTGCGCATCGCGGCATCGACATCCGGGCGTGCCTTGGCGTTGGAAGTCGGGTAGCCGGTGAAGTTGCTGATAGCTGCCATGTTCTGCGGGCGCATCACGAAGTTGATGAACGCGTAGGCGTACTCCGGATGCCGGGCGTCGACGGGAATGGCCATGGTGTCCATCCACACCGTGGTGCCTTCGCGGGGGATGCGGTAGTGGAAGGCGGTTTTCTTGCCGGCACTATCAGACGTGCGTTGCGCCTGGGTCATGTCGCCGCTGTAGCCGAGGGACATGCACAGGTTGCCGTTGACCAGGTCGGTCACCGGTTGCGACTGGAATTTGCGAATGTACGGCCGCAGTTTCATCAGCAAGTCACTGGCCGCCGCCAGGTCCGCCGGTTTGGCGCTCCGCGGGTCGCGGCCCAGGTAATTGAGCACCACGGCCAGCACTTCGTCCGGCGAGTCGATCATCGAGATGCCGCAGTCGGCGAATTTCGCCGCCAGTTCCGGTTTGAACAGCATGTCCAGGCTGTCGACCGGCGCATCCGGCGCACGCTGGGCGATCTGCCCGGCGTTGTAGGTCAGGCCGATGGTGCCCCAGGTGTACGGGACCGTGGCCTGGCGCGACTGCTCATAGTGCGAGCGCAATTTCTGCAACCCCGGCTCGACGTCGTTCAGAGCAGTAAGTTTTGACTGATCCAAGGGCTGCAAACTGCCGGCGCGCATCAGGCGTTCGGCCACGGTGTCACCGGGGAAGATCAGGTCGTAGCCGCTGCCGCCAGCGAGCATTTTCGCTTCCAGGGTTTCACTGCCGTCCATCACGTCGTAGATCACTTTGATCCCGGTTTCGGCGGTGAACTTGCTCAAGGTGTCCTCGGCGAAATAGTCGGCCCAGTTGTACAGCCGCAGGGTTTTCTCTTCGGCGTGCAACGCAGGCACCGCACAGCTCAGCGCCAGCCCCATGGCCAGGCACAGCTTGTCGATCGTGTTCATGTCACACCCCTTGGGTTGCCCAGCGTGAATGGATCTGACGACCGTCCTGGGTCAACAAGGCGCCGTACATTTCCGGACGGCGATCGCGGTAGATACCCCAGGTCAGGCGGTCCTCGCGCATGGCCGCCAGGTCCAGGCTGTGGACCAGCACGCCGGTGCTGTCGCGGTCGGCTTCGGCGAGCAACTTGCCCTTGTGGTTGCAGATGAACGACGAGCCATAGAAGCTCATTTGCAGAGTCGGGTCGGTGGTCGCCGCTTCCCGGCCGACCCGGTTGGCCGCCACCACCGGCAGCAGGTTGGCGGCGGCGTGGCCGCGCATGGTCATCTGCCAGTGATCCCGGGAATCGAGAGTGGCACAACCCGGTTCGGAGCCGATGGCCGTCGGGAACAGCAGCACTTCGGCCCCCATCAACGCCAGGCAGCGAGCGGTTTCGGGGAACCACTGATCCCAGCAGATGCCCAGGCCGATGCGCCCTAACGCGGTGTCCCAGACCCGGAAACCGCTGTCGCCGGGGCTGAAGTATTCTTTCTCCTGATAGCCGATGGCGTTGGGGATGTGGGTCTTGCGGTACACACCCAACAGGCGCCCGTCGGCGTCGGCCACGCTCAGTGAGTTGAAGTAGGCGTTGCCGGCCTTCTCATACCAGCTCAGCGGCAGCACCACGCCCAACTCTTTCGCCAATGCGGCGAAGCGCTGGAGCACGTGGCTGTCGCGATACTCCTCGGCCAGTGCCAGGTGTTTGTGGTGTTGCTCGATGCAGAAATACGGCGTGGCGAACAGCTCCTGCAACAGGATGACCTGCGCGCCCTTGGCCGCCGCTTCGCGGACCAGTTGCTCGGCCTGGTCGAGGTTGTGTTTCAGGTCCCAGGTGCAGGGCATCTGGGTGGTGGCGATGGTCAGCAGTGTCATGGCATCAACCCCGCACCGGCCAGGCCGGCTGTTGCTGGGTGATGCAATGCACGCCGCCACCGCCATGGGCCAGATGGTTGATCCGCACCGGCACCACTTCACGACCGGGGAACGCCTGCGCCAGCACTTCGGCAGCGACCTTGTCGGCATCGATGCCGTAGGCCGGCATGATGATCGCGCCGTTGGTGATATAGAAATTGGTGTAGGAGGCGCAGAACACTTCGGCCTCGGTGTCCACCGCATCGGTGGCTTCGAACAGTTCGATCAGTTCGAACTGGCGGCCCTGGGCGTCGGTGGCCAGTTCAAGGGCGCGGCGGTTCTCCCGGGCCACTTCGGCGTACACCGATTGCTTGTCGTGGGTGGCGTCCACCAGCAACACGCCGGGACGGGCAAAGGCGCACACGCCATCGACGTGGCCGTCGGTCATGTCGCCGGTCACATAGTCGGGATCGCCCGGCAGCCAGATGGTTTTCTTCACACCCAGCAGGCGGGTGAAGATCTCTTCGATCTCGGCCTTGCTCACGCCCGGGTTGCGATTGGGGTTGAGCAACACCGATTCGGTGGTGATCAGCGTGCCCTCGCCGTCCACATGAATCGCGCCACCCTCGTTGCTCAACGCCGTGCCGAAGCACTCCAGTCCCAAATGATTGAGCGCACGGCGGGCCAGGCTTTCGTCCAGATCGTGGGCCGACTTGCCGCCCCACGCATTGAAGCGCCAGCTCACACCGGCCAGGCCTTGCTGCGGGTGGCAGACGAAGCTCGGGCCGGAGTCGCGGCACCAGCTGTCGTTGACCGCCAGTTCGATCAACTCGATGTTCGGTCCGCACAAGGCTTTGGCACTGGCGATAGCTGAAGGATCGACCACCAGTTTCACCGGTTCGAAGCGGGCGATGGCGTTGGCCACCCGGGCGAAATCTTCTTGAACCTGTGGCAGTGTCACCCGCCAGCCTGACTCCCACAGGGTCTTGTTGTGCGGCCAGACCATCCAGGTGGCGGCGTGAGTGACCCACTCGGCCGGCATCGTCCAACCGCTGTTTTGAATTACGTTCTGCTGCATGACAAGCACCTCTGAGTTAAGTCATTGTGTTCAATGAAAACGGCCTTGGCGGTCTTGGCATGCATGCTACGGCTGGAAAAACAGGCAAACAAACGATGGATTTTGCAGGCAACTGATTAGAGGAGCTTATCGATATGCTCAAACACTGGCCGCCCCTGAGCACCTTGCGCGGCTTCGAAGCCGCCGCCCGGCTGGGCAGTTTTCACAAGGCTGCCGACGAGTTGCACCTCACCCAATCGGCGATCAGCCAGCAGATCCGCAGCCTTGAGGCCTACCTGGAACAACCGTTGTTCCATCGCAGCGGGCGCAGCGTCAGCCTGACCGATGCCGGGCACGATCTGCTGAGCACCACCCAGGCGTTGTTGCAGCAACTGGCGGTGGGCATTCGCCGCTTGGGGCAATACCAGAAGCCCAATCAACTGGTACTCAACACCACCCCGGCGTTTGCCCGGCACTGGTTGTTGCCACGGTTGGGGGATTTCCGCCGACAGCATCCGCAGGTCGATCTGTGGATTTTCAGCACCGATGAAGTGCCGGACATGGCCAGCCAGACCATCGACCTGGCGGTGCGCGACGACATCAGTTCCCAGGCCGAATGCAGTTTCAAGGTGCTGCACGCCGACCGCCTCTACCCGGCGTGTCACCCGAGCCTGTTGGCCGTGCCCGTGGAACAGCGCACCACCTTGCATGGCGAGCGGGAAATGGACTGGAGCCACTGGGCGGTGGAATCGGGCATAGATGTGGGGCAGATGGATCAGGGGCTGAATTTTTCCGATCCGGGTTTGCTGCTGGACGCGGCCTGTACCGGCCTGGGCATTGCGCTGGTGAGCCAGTTGCTGAGTCGGCAGGCACGGGCCACCGGGCTGTTGCAACCGATGGTGGAGCAAACCATCCGCGGCCCGAACTGGGCGCTGCTGACCCACCGTGACAGCGAGAACATCACGATGGCGCGGACCTTCACCCAGTGGCTGGTTGACAACCTGGCGGCCGAGCAGCAGACCACGGTGTGATCATTGCACCGGGAAGGTTTGCAAGTAGGCCAGCAGGTCTTCGATTTTTTCCGGGTCACTGAGGCCCCAGAAAATCATGCGGGTGCCGGGGACGACTTTCTTCGGCGCTTCGAGGTAGGCGATCAGGGTTTCGCGGTCCCAGACCAGGTTGGCGGATTTCATCGCGTCGGAATACACGTAGTCCGTGGTGACGGCGGAATGGCGACCGATCACGCCATTGAGTTGCGGGCCAAAGAAGGCGCGAGCCGATTCACCGATCTGATGGCAGCCGCTGCAGAGGCGCTTGTACACTTTCTCCCCGGCCTGGACATCGCCCGCAGCAAGGGTGGGTGTGCTGAACAGGCCCGCGATGAGCGCCGAGGCGAGGGTCAGTGCTGCGAGTTTCTTCATGTTCCGTTTCCAGTCGGGTGTTGCCGGATGGATATTGGAACATGCGGGCCGGGGATATCCCAAGTGGTCAAATGGACGCAATCCCTGTGGGAGCGGGCTTGCTCGCGAAAGCAGTAGTCCAGCCACCTACGATGTTGAATGTGAAGGCCTCTTCGCGAGCAAGCCCGCTCCCACAGGGGGCCTGCGCTCATCATGATGGTTGTGACCGATGAGGGTAGACGGTGTTCGAGGCTTGTCAGGAATCACTGACTGACGGCGCCTGGGGCACGGGGCGGGTTTTCACGGTGACGAACATTTTGATGCGGTCGCCGATTTCCTGGAGGGTATGGCGGAACGGGTCGTGTCTTTCGCTGGTGGTCGGGTCTTCGAAGCTCCAGACCATCACTTCACCGGTAAACGGCATGCGTGAGGCCTCTTCGCAAGACTTGTCGCACAGGGTGATGACGTAGTCGAATTCCTGACCTTCGAAATCTTCGAGGGACTTGCTGCGCAAGCCGCTGGCATCGACACCGATGTGATCGAGGGATTCGAATGTGCGCGGGTCGATCTCGCTGGCCTCAAGCCCGGCGCTGAAGGCCTGGAAATCGGCAGGATCGGTGTGGCGAAGCAGGGCTTCAGCCATGGGTGAGCGGACATCGTTTCGGGCGCAGACGAACAGCACGCGACGGGGGTCGGTCATGGGTTTACCTCGGCTGGCAGGTTTTTAGTGTTTGCTCATCAATCCATGCAGAACGCCGAACCGCAGACCCGGTTCCGACGCAATCATGTGCGTGATCCCGAACACCTTGAATGCCGCCAGCATCACCACCAGACCGCCGGGCAGAATGCTCAGGCGGTGGATGGGCAAACCGGCCAACTTGAGGTGTTTCACATGTTTGACTTCCAGCAGGCGCAACGACAGGCGCAACAGGCCACCGTAGGTGATGCCGCCTTGGCCGTCATCATTGAGGCCATTGGCCTTGAGCACCTTGGCCAGCATCCGCGCCGTCCCTGAAGAACCGATCGCCTGCTGCCAACCCATGGCGCGATAGCGGCGGGCAATGCGTTCGAATTGCACGGTGGCTGCGCGTTCGGCCTCCAGCAGCGCTTCGGCCACGATCCGCCCGCCGTGGAAGTAATGCGCACCGAAGGTGCCGCTGCCGATGGCAATGCTCTCGGTGACCAGCAACTGGTCGCCACGGCCGATGATCATTTCCGTGGAGCCACCGCCGATATCCACCACCAGCCGCGTGGTTTGCGCCGGCAAGGTGTGGGCGACGCCGGCGTAGACCAGTTGCGCCTCTTCGTGACCGGAAATGACGTCGATGCGAAAGCCCAGGTGCCGCTCGGCACTGGCCAGGAACAGCGGCGCATTGTCCGCCTCGCGCACCGCGCTGGTGGCCACCGCCCGCACGCGCCCGGCCTCGAAGCCGCGCAGTTTCTTGCCGAATCGCGCCAACGCCTGCCAGCCACGGTCCAGCGCCAATTCATCGAGCGCCCCGCCCTGCAGGCCCTCGGCCAGACGCACCGGTTCACGCAGGGTTTTCACTTCCTGGATGACCATCTGCTGGTTCCGTCTCACCGACTGGCCAATCATCAGGCGAAACGCATTGGAGCCCAGGTCGATGGCGGCAAACAGCGGGGCGTCTTTCATACGGGGTTCCTTGCACATTCATCTGCCGGCGGACTGACGGCCGCCGGTCACTCAAGACGGATTGCGAGGATCTTGCCATTGCTTCGATGACACCCGGATGACAGGCCTGGAGTTCTGAGCCACACCACAACAGTGGCAGGATTTTCGGCATCCTGATGGATGGCCATGAAGTTGTCATCGAATCGTCATGGACCGAGCGCCATACTCAGTCCATCCAATGCGTGCTTTAACTTTCCGCTGCCAGTCCCGGCAGCTTTTTTTTGCCTGAAATTGCCCTTACAAACACTCCTGCGCCGCACGCTCGAACGTCGACGGCACGAAGGTCGACGCCAGCAGCTTGCGCTCGTACAGGAATACCTTGCCGCCGTTCGAGGCTTTATAGGTTTCAAGCACGTTGTCCGCCGACACTTTGCTTGATATGACGATCCGGTAGCTGCGCTGGGTCTGCGACACCGTTGGGTTGAGCGCATCGTGCTGCAACTTCGGCACCACGCAATGGGTGTACTCCTCCGGTGACTTGCTGGTCTGCAAGGTCATGGTCGGATCGTTCGGCGTGGCACAACCGGCCAGCAGCAGCGAAGCGAAGGCCAGGGTCGGGGCAAAAACAGTGCGCATGAATCAGGTCCTGAATAGAAATCCACGGTGGATCGGGTTGCCCGCCGCTCAATGGACGTCGGGTTTTTTAGTTTGTTGTTGCGGTCAATCCGGCGGTTACCAGCGCCTTCAACGACGCATCGAACTGTTTCAGCGCGGTCAGTTGCAGGTCGCGTTGCTGTTCGATTTGCGCGGCGATCTCGGGCGCGGTCTTGCCATGCACCCACACCGACGGCAGTTGTTTTTCCACCGCGCCTTCGGCCTTGCCGATGTACTGCAGGTTGGCGTCGTAGAACCGCGCGGCGAAACGCGCCTCGACCCGGTCGTTACGCTGGGTCAGCAACTGGTTGTGGGTATCGAGCATCACCACCACATCGGGATGGGCCTGCACCAGGGCATCGAGATTTTCGTAGACCGTCACCGACAGAAAAGTGTGGTGCAACGAACCCATCAGCCAGTCGATGGCCAGGTCCGGATCGGAACTGTTGACGAACGCCTGGCGAATCCGCGTATCCAGTGCGTTCTTCGCACCGTTGACGGCCACCGAGTGGTATTGCTCAAGGTATTGCAGGTTTTCCACAGTGTTGTCGCTGTAGAGCACCCCGACCGTCTGACCGTATTGCAGCCTGCTGTGACCGCCGGTGATCGGCGGCAGATGGCAGGCGCGTGCGTCTTCGGCAAAGGCCGATGCGGTGGACGCAACACTGCCCAGCAACAGGGCAATTACAGCCAGTCGGGTCAAGATTTTCATCGCGCAGGTTCCTTGAGCAGCGTGTTCAATGCAGGCAATTTTCCGCCTTTGCGCACAAAACAGAACTTGCGATTCTTGATGGTGACTATTGATTGAACCAATAGTGCTGCGGCGCCAGCAGCTGCCTTTGGCGCAAAATTACCGGTCAATGTCGAACAAGCGGCTGTGCCGCACGCCCACTGTTCATTACAGTGGCGACTGCCCTCAAAACCTGATCAAGGAACGAAAAAATGGTCACTTGCTACTTGAAATACGTGCTCGATCCCTACCAGCTCGAAGCGTTCGAGCACTACGGCAAGTTGTGGATTCCCCTGGTGGAAAAGTTCGGCGGCCAGCACCACGGCTACTTTTTGCCATCGGAGGGTGCCAACAATATCGCCCTGGCGCTGTTCACCTTCCCCAGCCTGGCCGAGTACGAACATTACCGGCAGCAGTCGATGAACGATCCAGAGTGCATCGCAGCCTTCAAGTACGCCGAGGAAAAGAAATTCATCCTCAGCTATGAGCGATCGTTCATGCGGCCGGTGTTTGGCGAGCAGGCGCGCTGAGTCAGCCTTTTTGCAGATCCAGGCAATAGGTGTAGTAACCGGGGTCGCGCACCCAGCCCAGGGATTCATACAGGCGCTGGGCGGTGAAGTTGTCGGTGGCGGTTTCCAGGGTCATGCCTTTGCCACCGGCCAGCTTCGCAAAATCCCGGGCTGTGTTCATCAGCACGGTGCCGACGCCTTTGCCCCGGGCGGCGGGCGTGGTGAACAGGTCACCGAGCAGCCAGGTGCGATGGGCGTCGATCGAGGAAAAGGTCGGGAACAGCTGGACGAAGCCGAGGTTTTCACCATCGCTGTCCCGGGCAAGAAAAATCACCGATTCATCCCGGGCGAGGCGCTCGGCGATAAAGGCGCGCGATTGCGAAAGATTCGACGGCTGCTGGTAGAACATCCGGTAGGCGTCAAACAAAGGGGCGATCTGGTCGATGTGCGATGCGTCGGCGCGCAGGGCCTGAATAGCCATGAGGGTGCTCCATTGCGATCTCAAGGAATTACAGACTAGCAATGACAACGGAACTGCGAGGTAAAACTTTCTGAAAGCTCCGCCGTCCACTGTGGGAGCGAGCTTGCTCGCGATGGCGGTGGATCAGTCGACATTGACGCTGCCTGACACTCCGCCATCGCGAGCAAGCTCGCTCCCACATTAGATTTCCACATTGGTTTGCAGGTTGCGGTCAGACCCGCACATTACGCCCCGGCAGCGAAGTACGCTGGCTGCTTTCCCAGCCCTCGACCAGCCCCACCGGCACATCCGCCGACGGCAACATCTGCACGCCACGCACCAGGTCGGATGCCCGCTCGGCGAGCATGATGGTCGGCGCATTGAGGTTGCCGTTCGGCTCAGTCGGGAACACCGACGAATCGATCACCCGCAGACCGGCGATACCACGCACGCGCAACTCGGAATCGACCACCGCCATGTCGTCCTCGCCCATGCGGCACGAACCGCACGGATGGTAGGTGCTTTCCAGGTTGTCACGCACGAAGGCGTCGAGGTCTTCATCGCTGGTCACTTGCGCGCCCGGGGCGATTTCGCCGTCGCGGAAGCGGTCCATCGCTTTCTGGCCAATGATCTCGCGGGTCAGGCGAATGCAGCGGCGGAAACCTTCACGGTCCTCTTCCCGCTCCAGATAGTTGAAGCGGATTTCCGGATGCTCGTACGGATCGGCCGAGCGCACGCGCACATAACCACGGCTTTTCGGTTTGTTCGGCCCGGTCAGCACCATGAAGCCGTGGCCCTTGATCGGTTTGTTGCCGTCGTAGCGCATCGCCGCCGGCAAAAAGTGGAACTGGATGTCCGGCCAGCGCAGGCCCTTCTCGGAGCGAATGAAACCACCGGCCTCGAAATGGTTGGTTGCGCCCAGGCCGTCCTTGAACAGCAGCCAGCGCAGACCGATCATCAGCTTGCTCAGCGGGTCCATCTTGCTGTTGAGGGTCACCGGCTCCTTGCAACCGAACTGGATGTACACCTCGGCGTGATCCTGCAGGTTCTCCCCTACCCCCGGCAGGTCATGACGTACGCCGATCCCGGCCTTGCGCAGGACGTCCGCCGGGCCGATGCCCGAGCGTTGCAGCAAGTGCGGCGAACCGATCGGCCCGGACGAGATCAGCACTTCGCGGTTGCAATACACCTGGTGGGTCTGGCCGCCGTGGTCATACATGACCCCCACCGCACGCTTGCCTTCGAGGATGACCTGGCGCGTCATCGCATGGGTGATCACCGTCAGGTTCGGACGGCCCATGGCCGGGCGCAGATAGGCGTTGGCCGTGGAGCAGCGCACGCCGTTCTTCACAGTCATGTGCATGGCGCCGAATCCTTCCTGCATGTAGCCGTTGCAGTCTTCGGTCTTGATGTAGCCCGCTTCCGCGCCGGCTTCGACCCAGGCACCGTACAGCGGGTTTTTCATATGGTTGCCGTTGGTGGTGTGCAGCGGCCCGGTTTGCCCGCGATAGCTATCACCACCCGACTCGTAGCTCTCGGCGCGCTTGAAGTACGGCAGGCAGTTGCGATAGCCCCAGCCTTCGGCACCCAGGGATTCCCACTCGTCAAAGTCCAGTGCATGGCCACGGATGTACACAAGGCCATTGATCGACGACGAGCCGCCCAGCACCTTGCCCCGTGGGCAGTGAATGCGCCGGCCGTTGAGGTGGGTCTCCGGCTCGGTTTCGTAGCGCCAGTTGTACTTCTTGGTGTTCATCGGGATCGAGAATGCGCTCGGCATCTGGATCACTACGCTCTTGTCACTGCCGCCGAATTCCAGGACCAGCACCGAGGTGGTCGGGTCTTCGCTCAGGCGGTTGGCCAACACACAACCTGCCGAGCCTGCGCCAATGATGATGTAGTCGTATTTTTGCGTAGCCATTTTTTGCGTGGTCATGACTATCTCCCGACCGTTGATTCAGTGAATACCGGCATAGGCTGCTGTTTGTGGGTCAGCGTGTCGCCGGTGGTGTATTGCGGGGAGTTTTTCTCAATCTGCTGGATCACCGCTTCTTCGCGCTTGAGGTCGATCGAGCGGCTCAGCCAGTAGTACGCCAGGCCCGATACGATCAGCCCGACCAGCCAGGCGATGTCGATGCTGCCCAGCGCCTTGGCGAGCGGACCGACATACACCTCGCGCTGTTCAACGCCGTCGAAGATGTAGAAGAACGGGATCATCGAGATAAAACCGATGGCATAGGCGGCGATACCGCGCAGCCCCCAGCTGCCGTAAATGTTGCCGTGGGGCATGAAGAAGTGCGGGATGGCGTAGCGGCCCTTGCGCACGAAGAAGTAGTCGGTGAGGTTGACCGAGGTCCAGGGCACCAGGAAGTACAGCATCACCACCAGGTAGATCCCCAGTACCGACAGGCCTTTGCCGGAACTCTGGATGCTCAGGGCCACGCCCAGTTGCAGCAGGATCACGAAGCCGATGGCCAGGATGCGCGCCTTGCGGGTTGGCTCGATGTGCTTGATCGAGTCGACGCAGGTCAGCGTAGTCAGCTTGGCGCTGTAGATGTTCATCGCGATCACCGGCAGGAACGCCAGGATGGTGACGACCACCACCGCCGTGCCCACCAGCGGCGACACGGTGTTGCCGACTTGCCCGAGGGCCACCAGCACGTCAGTGGTGTGCAGGTGATCGGCCAGCCAGCCACCCACGGAAATCATCCACGCACCGGACAGCGACGCCCCAAGGAACACCACGGCGATCAGCTTGCCGCTGGAAGTATTCTTCGGCAGGTAGCGCGAGTAGTCCGACACATAAGGCGCATAGGCGATGTTGTAGCTGGCGGCCGCCGCAAACTGCGCGATGAAACCGGTCCAGTTGAAACCCAGCGGCTCCCGGGCCACTTCGCCCGCCGCCAGCGCCGGCATTACCGCGTCCGGCACCCAACCCATCAACACCGCCACGGTGACAAGGCCATACAGCGGCAGAGACAGGAACAACGCCCATTTGAAGCTGCGATGCATCCAGTCATGGCCGAGAATCGCCAGCACCGCCGCCGGTATGGTCACCGCCACCGCGATCACCGCGGGGTTGAACCCGAACAGCGTGTGCAGCCCCTGCATCATCAGCACCAGGTTGACGATGTTGAAGCCGGCGAACACGAACAGCGTCGCCAGCAGCACCAGGATCACCCCGCGATAACCGAACTGCGCGCGGGACTGGATCATCTGCGGCAGGCCAAGGTGCGGGCCTTGCGAGCCGTGGAACGCCATGAACAGCGTGCCGAACATGATGCCCAGCGTACCGGCGAGCGTGGTCCAGAGCGCGGTCAGGCCGACGCTCGGGCCAACGAAGCCGATGGTCATGGTGAAGAAGGTGAAATTGCCGAGAAACCAGAACGGGCCCTGGCTCGACAGTTTGTCGGTGCGCTCGTTCTCGGGGATGAAGTCGATCGAATGCCCCTCGACGACGGATTTTTCATCGAGGCTGGACACGCTCGGGGCGGACTTGGCGTTAGTGTTCATGATGGACTCTTATTGTTGGAAGATCATGACGAGATAACCGCGTTCTTTCGGGTGAACGACTCCCCTGTGGCCCTGAAAATGGGACTGCTGCGCAGTCCAGCGGGAGCAAGCTCCCTCGCCACAGGTTCAGTGTTGCCCGTGCCTACCTGGCGTTGTTGCTGGAACCGAAAACCTGTGGGAGCGAGCTTGCTCGCGATAGCGGAGGGTCAGGCAACACAGATGTCGAATGTGCAACCGTCATCGCGAGCAAGCTCGCTCCCACAGGAATTGAGTCAGCCCTGACTCAAGGCAGCGTGATCCACACCGCCTTGGTTTCGAGCAGGTAGTCGAGCTGCTCGGCGCCCAGGTCCTTGCCGAATCCGGACTGCTTGTAGCCACCGAACGGCATCGACGGATCGAGGGTGCCGTGGGCGTTGACGTAGACCGAACCGGCCTTGAGGCGCGGGATCAGGCTGTGCACTTTCCCGAGGTCGTTGGAATACAGTGCGGCAGCCAGGCCGTAAGGCGAGTCGTTGGCCAGGGCCAGTGCCTGCTCTTCATCGTCGAACGGTGCGGTGACCAGCACCGGACCGAAGATTTCTTCCTGGACAATGCGCATGTCATTACGGCAGTGGGCGAAAATGGTCGGCTCGACGAAGAAGCCAGGGCCATCGACCGGTTGACCGCCGTAGACCAGTTCGGCGCCTTCGGCCTTGCCGGTTTCGATGTACTCGGTCACGCGCTGCTTTTGCAGGGCCGAGACCAGCGGGCCGATGAAGCAGTCCGGGTCCAGGCCCGGGGCCATTTTCAGGGTGCGTGTGTAGGCGATCAGCTCACGCAGGAATTCGTCGTAGACACTGCTATGAATATAGGCCCGTGTACCGGCGTCGCATACCTGCCCGGAGTTGAAAAACACGCCGTTGGCGACCGCTTGGGCGGCGGCCGGGATGTCGGCGTCGGCACAGACGATGACCGGTGATTTACCACCGAGTTCGAGGGTCAGCCGCTTCATGTCATCCAGCGCTGCGCGGCCGACAGTCTGGCCGACCGGGGTCGATCCGGTGAAGGTCAGTTTGTCGATGCCGGGATGGGTGGCCATGGCCGCGCCGACCACGCTACCGCGCCCGGTGACGATGTTGATCACGCCGTCAGGGATGCCCGCTTCCTGCACCAGTTCAGCGAAACGCAGGGCCGACAACGAAGTCAGTTCGGCGGGCTTGACCACCACGGTGCAACCGGTGGCCAGCGCCGCGCCGAGTTTCCAGGCCATGGTTTGCAGCGGGAAATTCCACGGCACGATGGCGCCGACGACACCCACCGCTTCCTTGCGGGTATAGGCCAGGTAATTACCCGGCAGCGAAGGTTCGACGGTACGCCCGTGCAACTTGGTGGCCCAGCCGGCGAAGTAACGCAGGGTATCGACGGTGCCCTGGATGTCAACGTCCTTGGCGAAGGCAACCGATTTGCCCATGTCGATCGATTCGATTTGCGCCAGCTCAGTAGCGTTCTGCTCGATCAGGTCGGCCAGGCGCTGCATCATGCGCTCACGTTCCGCGGGCTTGGCCTGGCGCCAGGCGCCGCCGTCGAACTGGGCGCGGGCGGCTTGCACGGCGCGGTCCAGGTCATCGGTGGTGCCCATGGGAATGCGGGTGATCAGGCCTTCGGTCGAGGGTTCGATCACATCGGAAGTCTGGCCGTCGCTGGCCTCGACCCAGGCGCCGCCGATGAACATTTTCTGGACCTTGCAGAGGAAGGTCTGGGTGGCTTCGCTGACGCCGAATTTTTGCAGGTAACTTTTGACGATCGTGTCCATTTTTGTTCTCTCTGCCCGGCAGTCAGGGCCTGCCGGGTCACTGGTTTCGATGATCAGGCTGATGCGGTTTCGCTTTCGGCGGCGGCCCGCACCTTGCCTCGCTCGTGGAAGATGAAACCGATGCTGTTGAGCAGCAGTTGCGCGGCGAGGATCGAGGTCATGCCGGTCGGGTCGTACACCGGAGCCACTTCCACCAGGTCCATGCCGACGATGTTGCCCTTGCTGCGCTTGGCCAGGGCCTGGATGATTTCCAGCACTTCGTAGTAGAGAAAGCCGCCGTGGCTCGGGGTGCCGGTGCCGGGGGCGATGGACGGGTCGAAACCGTCAATGTCGATGGTGATGTAGTAGTTGATGTTCTGCGGGATCAGCGCCAGCACACCTTCGACGCCGAGACGACGCACATCGCGCACCGAGAGGATTTTCGAGCCGGCTTCGTGGGCCGCTTCGTAGTCATCACGGTTGGACGACGACACGTTGCGAATGCCCATTTGGGTCATGCCGACAATGTGGTTCATTTCCGAGGCACGGCGTAGCGGGTTGCCGTGGCCGTAGCGCACGCCGTGGCGCTCGTCGACGAAGTCCAGGTGCGCATCGAAGTGAATGATGTGGATCGGGCCACGGCCCTCGAAGGCCTTGATAACTGGTGCGTGCACCGAATGGTCGCCGCCGAGAACAACCGGCATGACACCAGCGTCGAGGATCTTGCGCACGGCGTATTCGGTGTTCTTGTTGCTGGTAGCCATGTCGGTGTGGACGATGTCGGCATCACCGACGTCAACCATGCGCACGTCCGATGCGGTGAGGTACATCACGTCATCTTCATGATCGTAGGCGCCGGCGTGGCCGAAGGAAAACAGCGTCGATGCTTCGCGAATCCCGCGTGGTCCGAAGCGTGCGCCGGAGCGCCACTGGGTGCCCATGTCGTTGGGCACGCCGAGCACCGCGACGTCGGCATCCAGTGCATCCCAATCGGTGCACACCGGGGATTTGCCAAAGGTGCAATGACCCACGAATGGCAGGTTCAGGCGACCGGATTCATAACCGTTGTTCGACATTTCTAGCCTCTCCACTTCTTGTTATCGGCTTGACGGACTGCAAGGCGACCGCCGTTGGAAAGACTATGGGCGCAGGTTTTCGTGGAAAAAATGCTAAACATCAGATACTCATATCGGCATTCCCGATGCATCCACATGCCGGAGGTCCAAGATGATCCAGCTGCACGACGTCGACCTGAAACTGCTCAGGGTGTTTGCCACGATTGTCCGCTGTGGCGGTTTCTCGGCCGCGCAGGCCGCGTTGAATGCCGGACAGTCGACCATCAGCGAACAGATGACCCACCTGGAAACCCGTCTTGGGGTGAAACTCTGCCAGCGTGGGCGCAGCGGCTTTCGCCTGACCGAACAAGGGGTGGCGATTCATGAAGCAACCCAGCGCCTGCTGTCGGCGGTGGAAAACTTCTGCATGGACGCCGACGTGCTCAAGCAACACATCAGCGGCAAGCTCAACCTGGGGATCATCGACACCACGATTACCGACCCCGACTCGCCGATTCCGCGCACCACACAGCGCTTCGTCTCCCGCGGGCATGACGTGCACCTGAACGTGTACGTCGGCACCCCGGCGGAACTCGAAGAACGGGTGCTCGACGGTCGCCTGCACCTGGCCATCGGGCACTTCCCGATCCATGTGCCGGGCCTGCTGCAATCACCGCTGTACCAGGAAGCCCTGGGCTTGTATTGCGGGCGGCGTCACCCGTTGTACGGCAGCCTCGCCGAAGGTGAGGAGCTGCTCGAAGAAGTCGCTGCGGGGCGCATCGTCGTGCGCGGCTACATGCAGCAATACGACCTCGAACACCTGGGCGTCAGCAAGGCGGCCGCCACCGTGGACAACATCGAAGCCACGGCGATCCTGATCATTTCCGGCGCCTATGTGGGCTTCCTGCCCGAGCACTTCGCCAGCCAGTGGGTGAAGAGTGGCGAGATGCATCAACTGGCACCCGCGAGCCTGCGCCTGAAATCACCGTTCGACGTGATCACCCGTCGCGGCACGGCACCACCGCCGATCCTCCAGGCGTTCCTGGAAGACCTGGCCGCCAGCGCCCGCAAAACCGCCAAACCGTGATGTGACACTCGCCAAATTGAAAATTTGCCGGGCATACTGATTCGGTTCGCCAACCTTGCAGGCCCGTCATGCGCATCCACGTCACCTTCATCGACCGCGTCGGAATCACCCAGGAAGTGCTGGCCCTGCTCGGTGGACGCAGTTTCAATCTGGACGCCGTGGAGATGGTGCCGCCGAACGTCTACATCGATGCGCCAACCCTCGGCGCCGAGGTGCTGGAGGAGTTGCGCGAGGCGCTTTTCTGTGTGCGCGGCGTGCAAGCGGTGACCATGGTCGACATCCTTCCGGGGCAACGCCGGCGTCTGCAACTGGACGCGTTGCTGGCAGCCAGTTCCGACCCGGTGCTGGCGGTGGATGACCGAGGTCATGTGCTGCTGGCCAACCCGGCGCTGATCGCTCTGTGCGGGCGCGAACCGGCCGGTGAATCGCTGACCGCGCTGTTCGATGATGCCGGTTTGCAACGCACCTTGATCGCTCACCATTTCCGCCTGCCAATGCACGAGGTCAGCCTCGGTGGCCAGACCTTGCTCCTGGACGCGATGCCGATCACCGACGCCGGCGCCCTGCTCACCCTGTATCAACCCAATCGCATCGGCGAACGCCTGTCGGCGCTGCACCATGACCATGCCGAAGGCTTCGATGCACTGCTGGGTGAATCACCGCCGATTCGCGCGCTCAAGGCTCGTGCCCAACGGGTGGCGGCCCTCGATGCGCCGCTGTTGATCCAGGGTGAAACCGGCACCGGCAAGGAGCTGGTGGCCCGCGCCTGCCACGCCATCAGCCCACGGCACGATGCGCCGTTTCTGGCCCTGAACTGCGCGGCACTGCCGGAGAGCCTGGCCGAGAGCGAGCTGTTCGGCTACGCCCCCGGCGCCTTCACCGGTGCGCAACGGGGCGGCAAGCTCGGCCTGCTGGAACTGGCCGATCAGGGCACCGTGTTCCTCGATGAAGTCGGGGAAATGTCGCCGTACTTGCAAGCCAAGTTGCTGCGTTTTTTGAGCGATGGCTGCTTCCGTCGGGTCGGTGGCGATAAAGAGGTCCGGGTCAATGTGCGGGTGCTCAGCGCGACCCACCGCGACCTGGAAAAAATGGTTGCCGAAGGGCGTTTTCGCGAAGACCTGTTCTACCGCCTCAACGTGCTCAACCTGCAAGTGCCACCACTGCGCGAGCGCGGTCACGACATCCTGCTGATGGCCAATCACTTCATGCAACAGGCCTGCGCGCAGATCCAGCGGCCGGCGTGTCGTTTGGCACCGAGCACCTTCAGCGCCCTGCTCGGCAACCGCTGGCCGGGCAATGTGCGGCAATTGCAGAACGTGATCTTTCGCGCGGCGGCGATTTGCGAAAATCCGCTGGTGGACATCGACGACCTCGACATCGCCCGCACCGCCGTTGAACGGCAAAATGACGGCGAAGTCGGCAGCCTGGAAGAGGCTGTGGGTGATTTTGAAAAGAACCTGCTGGAACAGCTTTATCGCAGCTACCCGTCCAGTAGGTTGCTCGCTGCACGATTGCAGACGTCCCATAGCGCCATCGCGATTCGCCTGCGCAAGTACGGGATTCCCGCCAAGCCCTGAGTGATCTGTCGGAACACATTGTCACCGACAACACATTCCCCTGTGGGAGCGAGCTTGCTCGCGATGAGGCCGTGCCAGTCGATATCAATTTTGCCTGTCACACCGCAATCGCGAGCAAGCTCGCTCCCACAGGGGATCAGTGGTGTTGCTGAATTCTTCGTCTGTAAATCGATACAGCGTAGCGAAATCAAGACAATCCCTTCCACGCCTGCAATCACGGCGCTTGCCTCCAAGGCCATACCTGCTTGTATTGAATTCAATACGAGCGAGATGTCACAAACATTACATAAACAACTCAAGCCATTGATTTAAAACAAATAAAAAACATTGGCACCACCCTTGCTATCACTCCTCCAACCCCGCTCGTCGCCCCGCCACGAGCCTTAAAACAATAAGGAGTTGAGATGAGCGAATTGCGTTTTACCGTCGATCACGAATGGCTGCGCCTTGAGAGCAATGGCCTGGTCACCGTCGGCATCACGGCCTTTGCCCAGCAGGCGCTGGGGGATGTGGTATTCGTTCAGGTGCCTGAGCTGGGCGCCTTCGATGCAGGCGCTGAAGTGTCGGTGCTGGAATCGGTGAAAGCCGCCAGCAGTATCGGCATGCCGCTGGACGGTGAAGTGGTCGAGATCAACGCGACACTGGAGAACACCCCGGAACTGGTCAACGAAGACCCATTGGGCGAAGGCTGGTTCTTTCGCTTCAAACCGGTCGATGTCCAGGCGTTGAGCGATCTACTGGATCAAGACGCCTATGAACGCCTGACCGCAGAACACGCCGACGCTTGAAGCCCCCTACGCATTTCCCGAATCCGAAAAAGGACCACACCATGTTCAGCAAGCACGACCAGATCAAAGGCTACGACGACGAACTGCTGGCGGCGATGAACGCCGAGGATGCGCGGCAGGAACACCACATCGAACTGATCGCCTCGGAGAACTACACCAGCCAGCGGGTGATGCAAGCCCAGGGCAGCGGCCTGACCAACAAGTACGCCGAAGGCTATCCGGGCAAGCGCTATTACGGCGGTTGCGAGCACGTCGATGTGGTCGAGCAATTGGCCATCGACCGCGCCAGGCAGCTGTTCGGCGCCGATTATGCCAACGTCCAGCCGCACTCCGGCAGCCAGGCCAACGCGGCGGTTTATCTGGCCCTGCTGCAAGCCGGCGACACCGTGCTCGGCATGAGCCTGGCCCACGGCGGTCACCTGACCCACGGCGCCAAGGTGAGCTTTTCCGGCAAGCTGTACAACGCCGTGCAATACGGCATCGACACCACCACGGGCCTGATCGATTACGACGAAGTCGAGCGCCTGG
Organism: Pseudomonas sp. PDM30; assembly: GCF_019218985.1. Classification (NCBI taxonomy): domain Bacteria; kingdom Pseudomonadati; phylum Pseudomonadota; class Gammaproteobacteria; order Pseudomonadales; family Pseudomonadaceae; genus Pseudomonas; species Pseudomonas sp. PDM30. The sequence continues at coordinate 211,387 of NZ_JAHUWM010000006.1, read as the reverse complement.
CGGTCGAACACAAGCCGAAGATGATCATCGCCGGGTTCTCGGCTTATTCGAAGACCCTGGACTTCCCGCGCTTCCGCCAGATCGCGGACAAGGTCGGCGCGTACTTTTTCGTCGACATGGCCCACGTCGCCGGCCTGGTGGCGACCGGTCTGTACCCCAATCCCCTGCCCTACGCCGACGTGGTCACCACCACCACCCACAAGACCCTGCGCGGCCCCCGTGGCGGTCTGATTCTGGCCAAAGCCAATCCGGAACTGGAAAAGAAGCTCAACGCCGCGGTGTTCCCAGGTGGTCAGGGTGGCCCGCTGATGCACGTGATCGCCGCCAAGGCCGTGTGCTTCAAGGAAGCGCTGGAGCCGGCATTCAAGACCTATCAGGCGCAAGTGATCCGCAACGCCCAGGCCATGGCGCAGGTGTTTATCGAGCGTGGTTATGACGTGGTGTCCGGCGGCACCGACAACCATCTGTTCCTGGTCAGCCTGATCCGCCAGGGCCTGACCGGCAAGGACGCCGACGCCGCCCTCGGTCGCGCCGGCATCACCGTGAACAAGAACGCCGTGCCCAACGATCCGCAATCGCCGTTCGTGACCTCCGGCCTGCGCATCGGTACCCCGGCGATCACCAGCCGTGGCTTCAAGGAGGCGCAGAGCATTGCCCTGGCCGGCTGGATCTGCGACATCCTCGATCACCTTGGCGATGCCGATATTGAGGCCAATGTCGCACGGCAGGCTGCCGCCCTATGTGCGGACTTCCCGGTCTACCGCGACTGATCACACCACACAAAAACCCTGTGGGAGCGAGCTTGCTCGCGATGAGGCCAATACATTCAGCATTGATGTTGAATGAAAGTCCGCCATCGCGAGCAAGCTCGCTCCCACAGGTTCCGTGCCCTGCCTGATTAGCTGTCTGCACAAGGAAAAACCATGACTGTCATTGCTGAAGCGGCGCAAAAAGGTCCAGCCAAAGTAGAGGTCGGCACCAAACTGCGCGGTGCGCAAAAGGTTGCGCGGATTCCGGTGAAAATCATTCCCACGGATGAATTCCCGCGCAAACCCGACTGGATTCGCGTGCGCATGCCGATCTCTCCCGAGGTCGACCGCATCAAGCAACTGTTGCGCAAACACAAGCTGCACAGCGTCTGCGAAGAGGCGTCCTGCCCGAACCTGGGCGAGTGCTTCTCCGGTGGCACGGCGACCTTCATGATCATGGGCGACATCTGCACCCGTCGCTGTCCGTTCTGCGATGTCGGCCATGGCCGGCCCAAGCCGCTGGACGCCAACGAGCCGATGAACCTGGCCGTGGCCATCGCCGAGCTGCGCCTGAAGTACGTGGTGATCACCTCGGTGGACCGCGACGATTTGCGCGACGGCGGCGCCCAACACTTTGTCGATTGCCTGCGCGAGATCCGCAAGCTGTCGCCCGGCATTCAACTGGAAACCCTGGTGCCGGATTATCGTGGACGCATGGACGTGGCCCTGGCGATCACCGCCCATGAGCCACCGGATGTGTTCAACCACAACCTGGAAACCGTACCGCGCCTGTACAAGGCCGCGCGGCCGGGTTCGGACTTCGAGTGGTCACTGGACCTGCTGCAGAAATTCAAGCAGATGATGCCGCACATTCCGACCAAGTCCGGCCTGATGCTGGGTCTGGGCGAGACCGACGAAGAAGTCATCGAAGTCATGCAGCGCATGCGCGAGCACGACATCGACATGCTGACCCTCGGTCAGTATCTGCAACCGTCCCGCAGTCACTTGCCGGTGCAGCGCTTCGTGCACCCGGACACCTTTGCCTGGTTCGCCGAAGAAGGCACGCGCATGGGCTTCAAGAACGTGGCGTCCGGGCCGCTGGTGCGTTCGTCCTATCACGCCGATCAACAACTTCATGGAGGTACGGACGGTTTCAAGCCATGATGGAATGACTGGTCATGCATGGAGCCGTTCCCGATGTCGCGTTCACCCTGTCTGTTGTTGCTGTGCCTGAGCCTTGCCACGCCGTGCATGGCCGACGAGTCGAAACCCGGACACATGGTGTATGTGCGCAGCGTCGACCCGGGCATCTCGCAGGACATCCGCTACGCCAGCGCGCACAACTTCACCGGGCACCCGCTCGACGGCTACCAGGCGGCGGAGTGCCTGCTGTCGCAGGATGCGGCGAAGGCGTTAACCCGAGTGCAAAACTCACTGAAAGCCGAAGGCTACGGCTTGAAGGTATTCGACTGCTATCGCCCGACCCGCGCGGTGGCGGACATGGGACGCTTCGCCAGCGAACCCGGCGACCCGCTCAAGACCGAGTTCTATCCACGGGTCGACAAGCAGGACTTCTGGCGCCTGGGTTATGTGGCCCGGGTGTCCAATCACTCCCGAGGCAACACCGTCGACCTGACCCTGACCGGCCCCGACGCCCTTCCCGCCGACACCTGGACACCTTCGGCCGCGCCCGTGGATTGCACCGCCCCTTATGGCCAGCGCTGGCGCGATGGAGCCCTCGACATGGGCACCGGTTTCGATTGCTTCGATGAGCGGGCGCACACCGACTCGGCGCTGATCAACGCCACGGCCAAGGCCAATCGCCAGCGGCTGACCAGTGCCATGGCCAAGGAAGGCTTTGTGGGTTATTCGGCCGAGTGGTGGCACTTCACGTACAGCGGGAATCCGCCGAAGCCGGACGTCATGAACTTCCCCATCACGCCGCTCGCACCATGAACACTCTCCTCAAGACCCTGTTGGTGGTGTTTTTTCCGCTGGCCGCCATGGCCCAGGGACTCGACGGCAGTGACCAACTGATCGTGGTCACCAGTAAAGGCTGGGATGACATCCAGGGTACTGCCCAGCGCTATGAACGGCACGGGCAGACCTTCCAGAAATTCGAAGCGCCCTTTACAGTGGTGCTCGGCAAGAATGGCATGGGCTGGGGCAAGGGCCAACTCAACCCCGGGCGACCTGAAGGGCCGATCAAAAAGGAAGGCGACGGCAAGGCGCCGGCCGGGATGTTCAGCCTGGGCACGGCGTTTGGCTACGAGCCTTCGGCCAATACCCGCCTGCCCTACCTGGCGCTGACAGCGACCATCGAATGCGTGGACGACAGCCAGTCGGCTCGCTACAACGAGCTGGTCGACAGCTCGGTCATTGCAAGAGACTGGAACAGTTCCGAACGCATGCGCCGCAGCGATGACTTGTATCGCCAGGGCATTTTCATCCGGCACAACACCCTGGCCACTCCCGCTGCCGGATCATGCATTTTCTTCCACATCTGGCGCGGACCCACCGCACCGACTCGCGGCTGCACCGCCATGGCCCCGGTGGATATCGCGCGGTTGCTCAACTGGCTGGACCCGGGAAAATCCCCGATGCTGGTGCAACTGCCCGAAGCGCAGTACGAACAGTTGCGCCTGCGCTGGGAACTTCCCGAACGCGAGTAAACGCTGAACCCTGTGGCGAGGGGGCTTGTCGGAACGCCGCATCGCCCCGTTGGGGCACGAAGTGCACCCAAAAAAGGGACTGCTACGCAGTCCAACGGGGGCAAGCCCCCTCGCCACAAAAGCCCTCTCGCCACAAATGCGGGAATTAACCCCGCTCAACCACCACGCCACTCATCGACGGCTTGGCCAGCGCGTAATAGATCACACCCGGCACCAGCAGCCCGACGATCCAGGAAATATCCACGCCGCCCAGCTGCGCAACCATCGGCCCGGAGTAGAAATGGGTGTCGACAAAGGGCAACTGGATCAATACGCCGATCACGTACACGCTGATCCCCAGCACGTTCCAGCGACCGTAGCGCCCTGCCGGGTCGGACAGTGCCGGGATGTCGTAACGTTCCTTGTTGATGAAGTAGTAATCCACCAGGTTGATCGCACTCCACGGGGTGAAGAACGTCAGCAAAAACAGGATGAAGTACTTGAACGAGTTGAGGAACGAGTACTGCCCCAGCAATGCCAGCGCGGTGGACGCCGCGACGATCAGCAGCACAAACAGCATGCGCTGGCGGGCGGTGATTTCCAGGCGACGACGAAAGCCGCTGATGATGGTGGCGATGCACATGAAACTGCCATAAGCGTTGAGGGTGGACACCGTGACCTTGCCGAACACAATGCTCAGGTACAGCAAGGACGCGATCACACCGCTACTGCCCAGGCCGACAATGGTCGCCACTTCGTGCCCACGGAAATTCGCCCCGGCCAGTGCGGCGGCGAACACCCCCAACACCATCGAAGTCTGAGCCCCCAGCACGGTGCCGAGGCCCACGGCGGCGAAGGTTTTCCACGATGAGGTCTTGCTCGGCAGGTAACGTGAGTAGTCCGCCACGTAGGGGCCGAAGGCGATCTGCCAGGATGCCGAGAGCGACACCGCCAGCAGGAAGGTGCTCCAGCCAAAATGACGATTGTCGAGCAGCAGGCCGATGTCGTTGAGGGTCATCAACCGGGTGAACAGGTAGGCGAACGCGATGATGCCCAGCACGCTGGCCACCCGCCCGACCAGGTGAATCACCCGATAACCGAAGATCGTCAGGAACGCGATGCAGGCGGCGAAAATCAGGATGCCGGTGCTGTCGCTGACACTGATCAACTGCGCGATCGCCTGCCCCGACAGCACCGCGCCGGTGGCGCTGAACCCCAGGTACATCAGGCACACCAGGACAATCGGGATCGCCGCGCCATACACCCCGAACTGCACTCGGCTGGAGATCATCTGCGGCAGCCCGAGCTTCGGCCCCTGCGCCGCGTGCAGCGCCACCACGGCACCGCCCAACACTTGCCCGATCAACAGGCCGATCAGCGACCAGAACACATCGCCGCCCAGCACCACGGCCAGGGCGCCGGTGACGATGGCGGTGATCTGCAGGTTGGCGCCGAGCCACAGGGTGAACTGGCTATAGAGACTGCCGTGTCGCTCAGCCTCGGGAATGAAATCGATCGAGCGGGTCTCGATCAGGGGACTGCGTTGCGCACTCATGAGGGTGTTTCCTTTGAGGAACTGTTTTTGTTGTCGGGGCTGAACTTAGAAGGTCTTGGTGGCACTGGCAACGACCGTGGCCGAGCACAGGTCGTCATAGCCGTACCAACTGGCGCACTCGCTTTTCGACAAGTCCGTGTCGATATAGCTCAGGCCCCAGGTGACGCCGACGAAGTCGCGGGTCAGCTTGGCTTCCCACTCGTAGTAAGACTCACGGCTATCGCCATTGGCGGACCAGAACGCGGGGTCATTCACATCGTTGCGCCCAAAGCGCAGGTCCAGGCCGACTTCGGCCGGCAATTCGATTTTGTAGCCCAGGTAGGTGTAAAGGGTGTCCTGGTCCTCGCCGAAGAAGTTCGGCGTGTCCTTGGAGTAATAGGCACCCAGCTTCACGCCGTACAGGTCGAGGACGGCGTAGACCTCGCTGAGGTTGAAGTCGGAATTTTTCGGGTAGTCGTACTTGATGTAGCCCAGATCCAGGCTGATGGCATCCGTCGCCTGCCAGTAATAACCGGCGTAGTACTCAAGCTCCTGGCGGGTATCGAAGCCGCCGCCGAAATCGACGTTGGAGGTCCAGGCTCCGATGTACAGGCCGCTGCTGTGCAACAGCGTTGCGCCGCCCTGCACTGCCGGATCGCCCAAGGTCTGCGAGATGCCCCGGGTGCGGTAATCGCTGACGACGCCCAGGGTCATGTCCAGGCTGAAATCATCGTTGAGGGTCAGGGCCTGGCTGGTCAGGGGGATCAATGCCAGTGTCGCGAGGGTCAATGCTGAAAGTGCGTTCATACAATTCTCTTGTTGTTATGGCGTACGGGAATTTCAGGCATGGCGATGCCAGGCCCCTCGCGCTACGAGGGGCTGGCGGTTTTTTGCGTGTGCTGGGTGTACGCAGGTCAGGACGCGGGGGCGTAGACCTGTTTGCCGGCGAAGAAGGTGTTCAGGACTTTGGTTTCGAACAGGTCGTCATCGCTGACCTTGAACACGTCGCGGTCGAGGATGATCAGGTCGGCCTGCTTGCCCGGAGCCAGCGAACCGATCTGCTGATCCAGGCGCAGGGTTTTCGCCGCGTTGATGGTGTAGGCGTAGAACATGGTCTGGCGGTCGATGCTTTCCTTGGCATTGAGTACGCCCAACGGACCTTTGCGCGTGCTGGCCTGGGCAATGGCATTGAACGGATTGGCGCTCGACACCGGCCAGTCGCTGCCACCGGCAATCGTCGCGCCGGCGTTATGCAAGGACCGCGCGGGATACTGGTAACCGTAGGCAAAGGCGCTGATGTAAGGTTTGACCAGTTCGACGGTGTAGGACTCGCCGGTGGCCCACAGCAGTTGCATCGAGGCAATCACGCCCAGTTGCTTGAAGCGCGCAAACTCCTTGGGGTTGACCAGTTGCAGGTGCGCGATGCTGTGGGGCACAGGTGTCGGGCTGAGTTTGCGCGCATACGCCACGCCATTGAGCGCTTCACGCACCGCGCGGTCGCCGACGGCATGCATGTGCACGATCCAGCCGCGTTTTTCCGCTGCCACCACCAGTTCGCCAAAGTGCGCCGGGTCGGTCAGCAGCTGACCGTCCTTGTGGCTGTTCTTGTACGGCACGACGACCGCCGCTGTTTGCCCCGGGAATTCGAGAATGCCGTCGACAAACACCTTGACGCCGGGGAACGTCAGGTTAGGCACGCCCTCGAACTGTTTCATTACCGTGGCGATCACCTCCAGGTCGGCGGGTTTGCTCTTCGGGTTGGTGACCATCAACGCGGCGACGTGGGCACTGAGTTCGCCGTTCTGCGCCAGTTCCTTGTACAGCGGCAGCACGCCGACACTTTCGGCGGTGGCATGGAAATCGAACAGCGAATCCTCACTGCCGCCGTTCGCCGCCGCGTCCATCCAGGCGGTGACGCCGAATTGATTGTTGATCTTCACCGCCTCGCGAGCGGCCTTGAGCATGGCCTCCGGGGTGGGCGCCGGAATCCCGTTGCGCACCACGTCCCAGCGGGATTCGGCAAAGTAGCCGTTAGGAGTGAAGTCCGCTTCATGGCCGATGTAACCGCGTTCCTTTTCCGGCAGGCTCTTGACCAGCGCCGTGTCGATGTCCAGGCGTTTGAGCATCGCGTTGTTGGCCCAACCGGTGTGCCCGTCGATGCCACTGAAGACAATCGGTTGATCCGCCCAGCGTCCCTGGTTGAACACCTTGCCCAGTTCACGGCTTTTCTCCCAGTAAGCCGAACTGACCCCGGCCACGCTGATCACATCGCCGGCGCGTGCGCGTCCAGCCTTGTCTTCCTCGATCAACCATTGCTCCAGTTCCGGCAAGGGTTTGACCTCGTCCAGCAGGTTGGCTTTCATGCTGTCGAAAGCGCCCACCACCGGGTGGCTGTGGGTGTCGATCATGCCCGGCATCAACACTTTGCCCGCCAAGTCGATGCGCTGGGTCTTGGTATCGGCCAGGGCATTGATTTCGGCATCGCTGCCCACTTTCAGAATCTTGCCGTCTTGCACCGCAACAGCCTGCACCAGCGCCTGGCCGGGTTCGGCGGTAAAGACCTTGCCGTTGAACAACACCAGGTCAGCGGCGGCCATCGCTTGTACCGAGGACAATGCCAGCGCGGCGGCCAACAGGTTTGGAATAAATCGCATCGGAACGCTCTCTAGTTTTTATTGGACGGATCGAGAAGTGACAACTTGGGAAACAACCTGTGGCGCCAGTCCCAGGAACGGCGCCTTGGCCCACACGACCTTGCCGCCAACCAACGTCAGCAGCACGTCATTGCGGCCCAGTTCCTCCTCGGGCACCTGCATGAAGTTCTTGTCGAGCACGATCAGGTCAGCGAACTTGCCGACTTCGACCGAGCCCAGCACCGCGTCCAGCTTCAGCTGTTCGGCGGAACTGAGGGTGATGCTGCGCAGCACCTCGGCTCGCGACAGCGCCGGATCGGCGTTGAGTCGCCCGGCATATTTGGGGCCATAGCTGTGCGGATTGCTCGGGTCGCCGGAACGGGTGACACCGACTTTCAGCGCAAGGAATTCATCCAGCGGATCGACCGGCCAATCGCTGCCAAAGGCCACGCGACCGCCGGCATGGGCGATGCTGCCCGAGGGTTCCATGCGCGCAAATCGCGCGGCACCGAGGTGATCGCTGGTACCGTCGACCGTGGACGGGGCCTGCTGCGCCCACTGGAACGACATGGTGGCCGTGACGTCCAGAGCCTTGAAACGTGCGTAATCGGCAGGGTCGACTGACTCGGCGTGAGCGATGGCCGGGCGGAAGTCTTGACCGGGCAGTTGCTGACGCACGTAGGCAACGCTGTCCAGTGCATCGCGCACCGCACGCTCGCCGGTGGCGTGCAGGTGCGGATCGAGACCGGCCTTGACCGCTTGCAGCACCAGCGGATTGAGCACCTGCGGCGGGAAGTACAGCTCGCCCAGGTTCTTGCCCGGCGTCCACTGCGGCGCCTTGTCGGTGCCGCTGTTGTGCAGGTACGGGGTCAACATGGCGCCGGTGTCCGCCGGGGCATTGATGATGCCGTCCAAGAACAGTTTGACGTGGCGCATGCTCACGCCCGGCGCGACCTTCACGTCGCCCTGGTCGTAGGTGCTGGCCAGGGCCTTGGCCTCGGCGATGGTTTTCACCGGGTCGGCGGCCGCGGCGGCCGGGTCCAGCTTGATCGCCAGCAAGGCCCGGGCGGTCAGTTCGCCGGACTGTTGCAGGCGGGTGAAGGCCTTGCCGTTTTCCGGCCCCGCCAGCGCATCGAAGAAACTGGTGATGCCTTGCTGGCGCATGGCGTCGAGGGCTGCTCGCATCTGATTGAGTTTTTCCGCGTCGGTCGCCGGCGGCACCACGGCGGCCAACGATTCGGCGGCGCCGTCTTCACAAATACCGTTCGGGTTGCCGGCGCTGTCGCGTCGGTATTTGCCGTCCTCGGGGTCGGCGGTGTTCTTGTTGATCCCGGCCAGTTCCAGGCCGCGGGAGTTGGTCAGCACGGTGTGGAAATCGGTGGAGCGCACCTGGATCGGACGCTGGGTCTTGAGCGCGTCCAGGGTCGATTTGTCGGCATCGCCGTCGAGCCCGGTCATGCCCATGCGGTCCCAGCTGCCCACTTCGAGCCAGACGTCCGGGCCCTTGTCCTTTTCGGCATCGAGGCAGGCCTGAATGCTTGCCTGAAACTGCGCGCGGGTCATAGTCTGGTATTTCAGGTCGCACAAGGTCATGGCTCGACCGCCATCCCCGGGGTGCATGTGTGCATCGACGAAGCCCGGCATCAGCATGCGTCCGGCCAGGTCGATCAGTTGTGTCTGCTTGCCGATGTAGCCGTCGACCCCGGCATCGCTGCCGACGTAGACGATCTTGCCACCTGAAATGGCGATGGCCTGCTGCACGGAATTCTGGCCATCGACGGTGTAGACGTAGCCATTGCGCATGACCGTGTCGGCGGGCGCCGCGCCCAACGCCACGCAGGAAAACGCCGTTGTCGATGCAACGGCGATGAACAACCTGGAAAGTCTCAAATGCCTCACCCCTGTTCTTATTGTTTTGAAGCGGCCCGAAGCGACTGCGCAAGCCCTTGTATAGACAGGGCCTACCCTATAGGGCGCGGCGCGCGAATGGACCTCTGCAAATGAGGAGGGGTAAGGCAAATAATTGAAACGGCGGGGATCAGTCCCGGCGCACGGACTCCGTCAGCGCACCCGGTGAACGCAGGACGGAGCCCAGTTCCACCTTGCTTTTCACACCGAGCTGCAAGTAGCAGTTACGCAAATAGGTGCGCACGGTCGCGGGGCTCAGGGCGAGCATTCTGGCGATTTCCTTGTAGGAGTGGCCCGCGGCGAACAGCATCGCCGCCGTGCGCTCCCGAGGTGCCAGGCCGTCCCCGCCCGACGGTGCTTCGAGGGACAGGATGACGTGTTCGGCGTTGGGGCTCAGGGTCAGGGCGCAGCGGCCCAGACGAATCACGCAGGGGGCTTTGGACAATTGCGCGATTACCTCCGGTGGCAGCGTGGAACCGCTCCATCCGGGCAGTTCGCGCTGGATGGCGACGCACAACCTGGCCCCCACATAGAGCAGACTGCCGTCCATGCGCGCGACGCCAAAATCACTCGCGCCGTTTTCGCTGTCGAAGCGAATCATGTCCTGCACCTGAAACCGCCACAGCTGGAACAGGTGATCGCAGAACGCCAAAAACAGCTCGGCTTCGTTCTCCTCGAACGCCTGTTCATCCTGCCCCCGGTAGAGGCAGACGAAAAACATCAGGCCGCTTTCGGGCAATTCGTAGGTGATGCTCATCAAGTGATAGAGGTCGAAGCGCCGGGCGAAATCATTGACCGCCTCGCAAGGGTCGTTGAAACCCGTGTCGCATACCACCTCACCGGGACGATTGAGCGTGGCGTAGGAGAATTGATCGTTGGCCGCCACCGGATGCCATTCGGCGGCAAAGGATTCAGGAAGATTGATGCTGCCATGCATCCAGCTTTGCATGGGCACCTCAGGACCTGGTGCAGACATTTCGCCCCACCAGGCAGATGCGAAGGGCACCAGCTGACCGAATGCCTGCAGGCCATCGGCGATGAACCGCGACGCCCCGCTCTCCCGCGCCAGCCGGCCCAGGTGCAATACGCAATGATTGAACGCCTTGAGCGTGACCATCGTTGCGTCGCCCTCGACTTTATTTCCCTCCCCCATCATTGCGTTCCCGTTCACTGCATGGCCTTTGGTTTCGACGATGCCATAGGCCCGTGACGAGCGTCCAGCACGCAATGACATCATCGGTTACTAAGTGCTGTGCAACCCGTACAGCTGTGGTCTGCGGTCCTGATGCAGGTCATTGCGCGCACTGATGCGCTTGTTGCGCGCCTCGGCGAGGTTCAGCGTGGCCAGCAACATCTGCTCGCCACCCTGCTCCGCCGGCCCGGCCAACGGGTAGCCGTCGGCATCGACGATGACCGAGCCCTGGACCCAAGCGACTCCACGCTCATGGCCATAGCGATCGCAGGCGGCGATGAACATGCGGTTCACCGAGGCATTGGCCTGCACCCGCAGCACTTCGGCCGGGCGCTCGGTCTGCGGCCGCGGACCGTCGGGCCAGTTGACCGGCGCGCACAACAGATCGGCCCCGGCCAACGCCGCAAGACGCACCCACTCGGGGAACTCTAGGTCGTAGCAAATCAGCATGCCGAGCCGTCCATGCAGCGTTTCGACCACCGGCGGTGGCGCATCGCCGGCCGTGAAGATGTCCTTCTCGGCATCCCACAGATGCGCTTTGCGGTACACCGCGCGCAGGCCGTTGGCGTCGATCATCGCCGCGCTGTTGGCCAATTCATCAGCGGGCAGGCGCTCGCAGAAGCCGCCGACGATCACCAGGTTCAGCTCACGGGCCAGGGCCTGCCACAGTTGCAAGGTCGAACCATCAACGGTTTCCGCCAGGCCCAGCGCCTCAAAGCGGTCGGCAAACAGATAGCCGCTCTGCACCAGTTCGGGCAGCACGACGACTTGCGCGCCCTGAAAGGCTGCCTGGCGAATCGCGCGTTCGGTGAGCGTGCGGTTGTAGGCCAGGTCGCCTATTTTCGGTGCCAGTTGGCAGCAGGCGACCACTGTGTTTTTAGCGTTGTTCAACGCACTGTCTCCGCAGATAAATGGGTCATGGCGACGATGTCGCTTTCGCTCAGCGCGTCGATCACCCGGCGTTCGGCGGCCAGATCAATCGAGCGACTGAGCAGGTAGTAGGTCAGCCCCGACACCACAAGACCCACCAGCCAGGCGATGTCCACGCCTTCAAGCATCCGCGCCAGCGGACCAACGAACACTTCCTTGTTGGCCGCTGCGTTGAAGATGTAGAAGAACGGCACCATCGCGGCGAAGCCGATCAGGTACGAAACGATGCCGCGAAATTGCCAGGCGCCGTAGATGCCTTTTGGCGTGAAGAAATGCGGGATCGCATAACGGCCCTTGCGCACGAAGAAGTAGTCCACCAGGTTGACGGCGGTCCACGGCACGAGGAAGTACAGCAGCAACACCAGGAAGGTGTTCAGCAGAGCGATGCCGTCACCTTTGATCGACAGCACGCAGGTCAACAGGATGACGCTGATCACACTGATCGACAGCACACGGGCGCGGGGTGTCGGGGTGATTTTTTTGATCGAGTCGACGCCGGTCAGCAGCGTCAGCATGGCGCTGTAGGTGTTGAGCGCGATGATCGGCAGGAAGCCCGCCACCGAAACGATCACCAGCAGATTGCCCAGCCCCGGAATCATCGACGAGCCGACTTGATTCAACGCCACCAGCGCATCCGCCGCTTTCAATTGCTGCGCCAGCCAGGCACCGAGGCCGATCATCCAGCTGCCCGACAACGAGGCGCCGATGAACACCGCCGCAATCAGTTTCGTCCGGCTGGTGTTTTTCGGCAGGTAACGGGAATAGTCGGACACGTAGGGCGCATAGGAAATGTTGTAGCTGGCACCGATGGCGAACAACGTGGCGAAGGCCACCCAGTTGAAGCCCAGATCAGTCGCCGGCATGACGCCTTCCTGACCGGCACCGAACATCAGGGCGATGGTCACCAGTGCGTACAGCGGCAAGGTCGCCAGCAAGGCCCACTTGAAGGCCTTGTGCATCAGGTCGTGGCCGTAGATCGACAACAGCGCGCCGATCAGCACCACGGCCACGGCCACGATGGTCGGGTCGATGCCGAACACATGTTCAAGGCCGTTCATGATCAGCGAGATGTTCACCACGTTGAAACCGACGAACACAAACATCGTCGCCATCAATGCCAGGATCACCCCGCGATAACCGAACTGCGCACGGGACTGGATCATCTGCGGCAGGCCCATTTCCGGGCCCTGGGAGCCGTGGAACGCCATGAAAATGGTGCCGAACATGATGCCCAGGGCACCGGCGAGCATGGTCCACAGCGCCGACAAGCCGAGGCTCGGGCCGACAAAGCCGATGGAGATGGTGAAGAAGTGGAAATTGCCGAGGAACCAGAATGGGCCCTGGCTGCCGAGTTTGGCGTGACGTTCGTTTTCCGGAATGTAATCGATGGAGTGGCCTTCGATGGCCAACCCGCCGCTCGCCTCGGTGGCGTGCGCAGACACTGGGGAACCTGACATACGATTGTTCCTATGCTGTTGTTTGTTGTTTTTGTGGGTACAGCGCTCGCTACGACGTCCAGTTCAGGTGAAACTCCAGAAAAAGCTGACGATGACGCTGGTTTCACGGCAATGTAGGGCGTGAGTTCTGGCAGTAAAATATCGCAGGCACACTGTTCACATAGATCGGTATCTATGTAAGCGAGAATCGGGAGCCCCCATGCTGGGAACTGTAACGGAGCTGGATCTGCGTCTGATCCGGGTATTTCTGACCGTCGTCGAAGCGGGCGGCATCTCGGCGGCACAAACCGCTCTCAACACCACGCAACCCACGATCAGCGCGCAACTGGCAACGCTGGAAGCGCGGGTCGGTTTCCGCCTGTGCGAACGCGGACGTGGCGGGTTTTCGGTAACGCCCAAAGGTACTCAATTCATCGAGGCAGCCCGGCGCTTGCTGGCGGCGGCCGAGGGCTTCCGGGTGGAAGTGCAGCACATCAATCGCAAAGTCTCGGGCAGTATCAACATCGGTTTGCTAGGGCAAATCGACCCGGTGGCGAACAGGAAAATCGGCCAGGCCATTGCCCGTTTGCGGGCGCGGCACGAGGGGCTGTACTTCCACTTCACCGAGCTGTCGTCGTCGCTGCTGGAAGAAAAAATCATCAATGGCCATATCGACCTGGCCATCGGTTACTTCTGGCACCGCTTGCCCAGCATCGATTATTTCCCGCTGTTCCCGGAAACCCAGATTGCCTACTGCGCGCCCTCGCATCCACTGTTCGAGCAGGTTGGCGCGCTGACCCGGGAAGATGTCAGCGGGTTTGACTGGGTCTGGCCGAGCCATCCGTTGCCGGAAATGCCGGCCCCCACCTCCATCGAACGCCTGACCGTGCTCACCGACAGCATGGACGGCGCGGCCCTGCTGATTCTGTCTGGCCAGCACCTGGGGTTTCTGCCGCAGCACTACGCGACCCGGCATGAACAGCTGGGGCAGTTGCACCCGCTGAACCCGGATCTGCTGCGCTATGAGGTGAGCTTTCATGCGGCGGTGCGGCATTCGGCGCGGCAGCGGGACCTGGTGAGTGCGTTCCTGAACGAGCTGATCGAGATTTTCGGAGCGGTGTAGGTCCTGTGGGAGCGGTGGGTCAGTCAACCCGATGCTGGCTGTAATGACGCCATCGCGAGCAAGCTCGCTCCCACAGGGGAAATGCGGTGGTTTCAGAAGTGGATATCCTTGGCCGGAACCACGTCGATCCGCGCCACGGAACCGGTCAGGTGCGCCAGGTCCTTGTTGTGCTCGGAAATGATGTCTTCGGCGGTCAGGTTGCCGTTGTCGACGGTGGAATGTGCGTCTGCCGCCAGCACCACGTCGTAGCCCAGCTTCAGGGCCTGGCGCACGGTGGCGTTGACGCAATAGTCGGTCTGCAGGCCGCAGATGACCAGGCGTTCGAAGTCCTGTACCGGCACCAACTGTTGCAGGTTGGTCTGATAGAACGAATCCCCGGTGGTCTTGCGCACGCGGTGGTCCTTTGGCGAGGTTTGCAGCCCTTCCGCCAGTTGCCAGCCGGCAGCGTCATGCGCCAGCGGACTGCCCGCTTCTTCATGCTGGATCAGCACCACCGGAACGCCGGCCTTGCGCGCCCGGGCAGACAGGTCATTGATGGTGTTGATGACCCGTCCAATCTCGAAGCACTCGTACTCCCCGGAACACAAAGCCTGTTGGACGTCGATGATTAACAACGCAGTGGTCATGATTTCCTTCCTTGATATGTCGAGGGATCAGGGGACGAACATAAGCCCGTCCCCCTCCGGACACAACCCTCAATAACCCAGCGACAACCCGGTGTTACGCCGTGGGTCGTTCGCCCCATAGAAACGGTTATTGCCTACCGGTTTGCCACCCAGGGATGGCGCGCCGACCAGGATCGCCGCCAGGTGGTTGGCATCCTGGGGACCGGCGAACTTGTGGCCCCAGCTCTCGAGGATTTTCACCGTGTCCGGGCTGGTGGTGAAGGTTTCCAGGTTGGTCTCCTCCGGCAGCCACTGTTGGTGGAAACGCGGCGCATCCACCGCCTCCTGGATGTTCATGCCGTAGTCGATCACGTTGAGCATGGTCAGCAATGTCGCGGTGATGATGCGGCTGCCGCCCGGAGTGCCGACCACCATCACCACTTTGCCGTCCTTGGTGACGATGGTCGGGCTCATGGATGACAGCGGCGCTTTGCCGGGCGCGATGGCGTTGGCCTCGCCCTGCACCAGGCCGTACATGTTCGGTACGCCGATCTTCGAGGTGAAGTCGTCCATTTCATCGTTGAGGATGACCCCGGTCTTGCTCGCCATCACGCCCGCTCCGAACCAGTCGTTGAGGGTGTAGGTCACCGACACTGCGTTGCCCCACTTGTCGACGATGGAGTAATGGGTGGTGTTGCTGCCTTCATGGGGCGCTACGCCGGGCTTGAGTTCACTGGATACCGCGGCTTTTTGTGGTTTGATCGCCTCGCGCAGCTTGGTCGCGTAGTTTTTATCCAGCAGGTGGGCAATCGGGTTCTTCACGAAATCCGGGTCGCCCAGGTAACTGTTGCGGTCCACATAGGCGTGGCGCATTGCCTCGATCTGATAGTGCATGCCCTGGGCCGAGTGGTAGCCCAGTTCCTTCATCGGGTAGCCTTCGAGGATGTTCATGATCTCGCAGATCACCACGCCGCCGGAGCTCGGTGGCGGTGCGGAAACCACGTGGTAGCCACGGTAGTCGCACTCGATGGGCGCCAGTTCACGGGTCTTGTATTTGTCGAGGTCGGCCTGGGTGATGATGCCCTTGTTGGCCTGGCTGGAGGTGACGATGGCGTCGGCCACCCAGCCTTTATAGAAACCGTCGGCGCCTTTGTCGGAGATCTCCCGCAAGGTCTTGCTCAGGTCCTTTTGCACCAGTTTCTGGCCGACCTGCATCGGCTCGCCGTTGCTCAAGAAGATCGAGCCGGAATCCTTGATGTCCTTCTTGAACATGTCGGTGGCGTAGTCCAGCAGATCGACATCCCCCTGCTCCAGCACGAAACCGTCTTCGGCCAGTTTGATGGCCGGGGCGATGATTTCCTTGCGCGGCTTGGTGCCGTACTTGGACAGCGCCAGTTCCATGCCCGAAACGGTGCCCGGCACGCCCACGGCCAGATGACCACGGGTACTCAGATCGGGAACGACGTTGCCCTCCTTGTCCAGGTACATGTTGGCGGTTGCGGCCAGCGGGGCTTTTTCACGGAAGTCGAGGAAGGTCTTGCGCCCGTCCGCCAGTTGAATGGTCATGAAACCACCGCCGCCAAGGTTGCCTGCCGCGGGGTACACCACTGCCAGCGCATAGCCGACCGCGACCGCCGCATCCACGGCATTGCCGCCGTTCTTGAGCACATCCACGCCCACATGGCTGGCCAGGTGCTGGGCCGTGACCACCATGCCGTTTTCCCCGGTAGCCGGGGCCACGGAGGCGGCGTGAGCAGTCAGGCAGCTGAGCGCCAATGAGGTCGCAATCAGCGATTTGGCAAAAGGTTCGTACTTCATGAGTCAGTCTCTTCTTGTTATTAAACAGGGGGAACGTTTCGAAAGCAGTAGGCAAGTATGGTCGGGATTACGTATTGCGCCTCCCCGCCGAGGCAGTATCCTTAACGCCTGTTCAGCAATTTTGCGCGAGCCCTGGCATGACCTATACCTGCACCACCGTGGCCTCCCCCGTGGGCCAGTTGAAGCTGGTCGCGAACGGTTCACGACTGGCAGCCATCCTCTGGGAAAACGACAAACCCGGGCGGGTGTGCCTGGGACCGATGAGCGAAGCGCCGGACAATCCGATCCTGGTGCGCACGGCTGCGCAGCTACGCGAATATTTTTCCGGCACCCGCGATCGCTTCGAACTGGATCTGGATTTTGCCGGCACGGAATTTCAGAAGAAGGTCTGGGCGGCGCTGCTGACCATCCCGTTCGGCGAGACGCGCAGCTACAGCCAGATCGCCGAACAGATCGGTAACCCGGCAGCGGTCAGGGCGGTGGGTGCGGCGAATGGCAAGAACCCGATTTCGATCGTGGCGCCCTGTCATCGGGTGATTGGCGCGTCGGGCAAGCTCACCGGGTTTGCCGGTGGGCTTGAGGCGAAGGCGTTGTTGCTGACCCTGGAGGGCTGCGAGTGGTCAGGCGCCAGTCGCATGGATGATTTGTTTTAGGGACGCACTGCATCTTTGTGGCGAGGGGGCTTGCCCCCGTTGGACTGCGCAGCGGTCCCAAATCCATACACCCCTGAATTCCAGGAAGGTCGCGTTCTCCGTTTTTTTACGACTGCTTCGCAGCCGAACGGGGGCAAGCCCCCTCGCCACAAAAGCCCTTCCGCCACAGGGTCAGGTTGGGGCGAACAGGTTTTTCATCGCCGCATACTGCAACAGCATGATGGTCTTGGCGTCGCAGATTTCGCCACGGTAAAACGCTTCGAGCGCGTCCTCGAACGTCCACTCCAGCACTTCCAGCTCTTCGGTTTCCGCCTCCAGCCCGCCACCGTCGCTGACTTTCGACTTCGCGTCGTATTCGGCAATGAAGAAGTGCAGTTTTTCCGTCACCGAACCGGGGCTCATGTACGCCTCGAACACCTTCTGCACATGGTGCACGCGGTAACCTGTTTCCTCCTCCGCTTCATCGCGGATGCGGTCTTCAGGTGCCGCGCCTTCCAGCAGCCCCGCCGCCACTTCGATCAACAGCCCATCGTGACCGTTGACGAATACCGGCAGGCGAAATTGCCGGGTCAGTACCACGGTTTTCTTTTCGCGGTTGTACAGGAGAATCGCCGCGCCATTGCCACGGTCGTAGACCTCCCGGACCTGGCGTTGCCACTCGCCGTTGTTGCGTTGGTAATCGAAGGTGATTTTCTTGAGCAGGTACCAGTCGTGGGACAATACCTGAGACTCAAGGATGTTGACCCGCTCGGCTGTGTTCGACATGACAACGCGTCCTGTTATTTGTCTGAGGGTCCACATGTTAAGTGAAAACGCACAGCCTTTGCCCCCTCAGGCAAGCTGCGCCTTGTACTCCTTCTCGTATTGTCCGGCCAATGACTCTTTCTGTTTGTCGTTGAGCAGCTTGCCGGCCATCTGGAAGAACTTCTGCTCTTCTTCCTCGAGGTGGTGATGCACTTTCTCCGAGAGTTTCTTTGCGGTCACCAGCCAGGCCGGGCTGGACATCTCGGTGTCGTCCAGTTCCTCCATCATTTCGTCCATTTCGTGATGTTCGGCGATGCCATGACGGCTGAGGTCGACACCGTTGTCGAGCTCCATCAACGGGATGTAGAAATGCCGCTCTTCGGCCGTGGCGTGAGCTTGCAGTTCTGACTTGAGTTGTTTGTAGGCCTCGACGCGTTCGGGGCTGTCGCCGCTGGTGTGGATCAGGGCTTTGGCGTAAGTACGTTGGCGTTCATGGCTTTCGCGCAGGGCTTCGAAAATATTCACGGCGTGTCCTCATCGGTCGCACTCTGGAATGACGCGTACTAATGAGTGACATCTGCGCGCAGGTGACGGTTCCACCTGCTTTGTGCCGATGGAACATTCGCGGCGACCACGCTAGGCTGCGGTTTCACTGCCATAAGGATATAGCCATGAACCTGCGTATCGAACTGTCGCAAAACCCCACGGAAGAACAACGCCAAGCCATTCTCAAACCCTTGCGCGCGTACAACAGCTCGAAAGCCGAAGGCAACGTGCCCGAGCACATCGCCTTGCTGGTGCGCGACGACAACGACGAGATCCTCGGCGGCCTGCATGGCCGATTGTTTTACCAGTGGCTGTACATCGACTTGCTGGTGGTGCCGGAACAGGCCCGGGGACAGGGCCTGGGTTCGAAACTGATGCAGATGGCCGAAGACCTGGCGCGGGAACGGCGCTGCGTCGGGCTGTGGCTCGACACCTTCGAATTCCAGGCACCTGGGTTCTACAAGAAATGCGGTTACACCGAGATCGGGCACATTGCCGATTACCCGCCGGGCCACAAGCACTTCTTCTTCCAGAAACGCTTGAGCTACTGATCCATACCGCCCCCCCCTGTAGGAGCGAGCTTGCTCGCGAAAAAAATCGGAACGCCGCGGGGTGTCAGGCATCCAGCGTTTTCGTTGACGACCATCGCGAGCAAGCTCGCTCCTACAGGGGGTACAGCGTCAGATCAGAGGCAAGTCGCCAACGCCGCCAAGCGGCGCTTGGCCACGAAATCGTCCTTCTGTGCGTAGTAGCTCAACACCGTGCCCGAGGCATCGGTGGTCACGTCGACGAAAGACTCCGCCGAACGGGTGTAAACCGTCGTGCCGCCCTTCTCCCCTGGTTGCAGATAGGCAGCGGCATCGACGCCGAACACGGCCTCGTCCTGCCAGGAAAACTGCACGCACTGGGCGACGTCTTTGCCCGGTTTTTCCGAGTTCAGGGTCTTGTACGGGGCCTTGGTGCGGGCGTCGTTCATCGCCGAGCCTGCGCATCCGGCCAGCAACGTCACGGCCAGCGCCACCATCAGAATTCGCATTGCATTCACTCATCAGGAAAAAGCGGACTTTATCACCCCGGCGGGCCGTATCGTTCTGCTTTACTGCATTTACACCGCGACAGCGCGCAACGATTCGCGCACCCTGTCGCGCCAATAACGCCCCATCGCACCCATGACTGGAACCCTGATGACACCTAATGCCGAGTTCTACAAACCGAGCACTGAATATGCCGACAAGCTGATCAGCCAGATCGGTCAGACGCCTTCCTGGATTGCCAAGCGAATCGGCGTCACCGACAAGCGGATTCGTTACATCCTCGACGGCGAAAGAACCGTCAAAGGCGAAACCACGCCGATCCAGATGACCTACACCGAACAGTTTGCCCTCGAATGCCTGGCGGCAGCGGCCAAGGCCAGTAAGAAGCAGTCTTCGTAAGACCATCCAAGGAGCGACCATGGCGGCAACCGAGCAGCAACATGAGCAGGCACTGAAGCGGTTTCTTGATGCGCGCCCCGAGTTGCGCGAAGAACTCGACCACCTCAACCCGCTGTTGGCCCAGGCCAAGGGTGAAACGGCGGCACAGTATCGCGAAGAACGGCTGCACGAAGCATTTGAAGCTGAAGCTGAACGCCAGCAGTTGTTCGCCTGGGAACTGACGTTGCAGTTAACTGCCGCCACGCCCCGGGACTACGAAGCGCAGCGCCTTGAAGTGCACCGGGAAGTGGCGGAAATGGCCGGCATGGACTGGCTGGAATATTGCGAGTTGAATGGGATAAAACCGTAAACACTGTTCATGGAGGCCATCGCCGATGCTGCCCAACACCGCCAGGACCCACGCCAGCCCAGGTCATTTGCACACACAGAAATGGCGCGGGCGCATAGGCTTGAGCCTGGTGGCCATGCTCTCGGTACTCGCCGGCATGACCGACGCCATCGGTTTCATGGCCAGCGGCGACTTCGTCTCGTTCATGAGCGGCAATACCACCCGGATGGCGGTCGCCATCAGTACTGGCGACCTTGGGTTGACCCTGCGCCTGGTGATCCTCATCGCCACCTTCATCGTCGGCAACGCGCTGGGCATTATCGTCAGCCGCCTGGGCAGGCGCCGGACCCTGCCCTTGTTACTGTGCATTGCCGCCCTGCTGTGCGCCGCCGCGGCCTGGTCGTATGACGAGCAACTGCCAGCCCTGCTGGCGGCGATCATCGCCATGGGCATGCTCAACGCCGCGGTGGAAGAAGTGAATGGCCTGCCGGTGGGCCTGACCTACGTTACCGGTGCCCTGTCGCGTTTCGGCCGCGGGCTGGGCCGCTGGATGCTCGGTGAGCGCCGTAGCGGCTGGCGGGTGCAGTTGATCCCCTGGACCGGCATGTTCGCCGGCGCGGTACTCGGTGCCGTGCTGGAACATCATCTTGGGCTCAAGGCGTTGTTTGCCAGTGGCCTGCTGGCTGCCGGGCTCGGGGTGCTGTCGTTGAAGATCCCGCGGCGTTGGCAGTTGGGGTATATGCCGCGCTGAGTTTGGCGGCACCCATGCGGGCCTCATCGCGAGCAAGCTCGCTCCCACAAGGGATTTGCGTCGGACACAAAATCAGCAACCACCACACGTCCACTGTGGGAGCGAGCTTGCTCGCGATGAGGCCCGCCCAGACAACATCACTTTAGCCGCCCCGCCGATAAAGCATTATCATGGCGGCAGTTTCGCTGATCGAGTCCGTCATGAAGTTCGCCATCGCCGTATTTTCCGCCGCCCATGCGCCCTCCTCGCGCCGAGCCCTGCTGTTCGCCCAGGCCGCGCTGGCCGGCGGGCACGAGATTGTCCGGCTGTTTTTCTATCAGGACGGCGTCTACAACGCATCCGCCAGCGTGGTCACGCCCCAGGATGAACTGGACTTGCCCAAGCAATGGCACGCCTTTGTCAGCGACCATCAACTTGATGGCGTGGTGTGCATCGCCGCCGCGCTGCGTCGTGGCGTGTTGAACGAGGAAGAAGCCAGGCGCTATCAGCGTGAGGCTGTAGCCGTCGGCGCACCGTGGGAATTGTCCGGCCTCGGCCAACTGCATGACGCGGCGCAAGATGCCGACCGTCTGATCTGTTTCGGAGGCGCATGACATGGCCAAATCCATATTGATCATCAGCCGCCAGTCGCCATGGTCCGGCCCAGGCGCGCGGGAAGCGCTGGATATCGTGCTGGCCGGGGGCGCTTTCGATCTGCCGATCGGCCTGTTGTTTCTCGATGACGGCGTGTTCCAGCTGGCCGCCGGTCAGAACGCCAAGGCCCTGCAACAGAAAGACCTGAGCGCCAACCTGCAAGCCCTGCCGATGTTCGGTGTCGAGGAACTGTTCGCCTGCGGCGACAGCATCACCCGGCGTGGCCTGGACCCCAGCGGCCTGTCGCTGGAAGAAGCCCAGGTATTGGCCGCCCACGAAATCACCGCCCTCATTGACCGTTACGACCAGGTGATCACCCTCTGATGTCGACTTTGCATGTGTTGTCTCATTCCCCGTTCGGCGACGAACGCCTGACCAGTTGCCTGCGCGTGATCGGCGCCAACGACGGGTTGCTGTTGTCCGGTGATGCCACCTATGCGTTGCAACCAGGCACCGCGCCGTTCACTGCGCTCAGCGCACGTGGCCTGAAGCTGTTCGTGCTGGTCGAAGATGCCCAGGCCCGTGCGCTTGCGGTTCCAGACTGGGCCAGTGCCATCGATTACCCGGCCTTCGTCGAGCTGTCGATTCACTACGACAAGGTCAACAGTTGGCTATGAAGGCATTGACGGTCGGCCCCCGCGCCATCGAACTGGACAAGGACGGTTTCCTGGTCGAACTGAGTGACTGGTCCGCCGATGTGGCCAGTGCCCTGGCGGCTGCCGAAGACATCGAGTTGACGCCCGAACACTGGGAAGTCCTCGAACTGCTGCGCAGTTTCTACGCCGAATTCCAGCTGTCACCGGCCACCCGCCCGTTGATCAAGTACACCGCCCTGAAACTCGGCCCGGAAAAAGGCAACAGCCTGCACCTGAACCGACTGTTCAAAGGCACTCCCGCCAAACTCGCCGCGAAACTGGCGGGCCTGCCCAAACCGACGAATTGCTTATGACCGATTACCCAGCACTGACACTCGAAACGCCCGCCGAGCATCCGTTCGCCCAGTTCGTAAGGATCCTTGGCAAAGGCAAGCGCGGCGCCCGTGACCTGACCCGGGTCGAGGCCCGCGAAGCCATGGGCATGGTGCTCGATGAAAAGGTCGAGGAAACCCAGCTCGGCGCCTTCCTGATGCTGTTGCGGCACAAGGAAGAAAGTTTCGAGGAGATGGCGGGCTTCACCGAAGCCTTGCGCGAACGCCTGAATCCTCCGGCAATGGCAGTGGATCTGGATTGGCCGACCTATGCCGGCAAGAAGCGGCACTTGCCGTGGTATCTGCTGGCGGCCAAGTGCCTGGCGCAAAATGGCGTGCGGATTTTCATGCACGGCGGCGGCGCCCACACGGCCGGACGCTTGTACAGCGAGCAACTGCTGGGCGAATTGAACATCCCGTTGTGCCGTAACTGGCAACAGGTGGGTTCGGCGCTGGATAACGGCGGCCTGGCCTTCATGCCATTGATGGACTGGGCGCCACAGCTGCAACGCATGATCGATCTGCGCAACACCCTGGGCCTGCGCTCGCCGATCCACTCGCTGGCGCGGATCCTCAACCCACTGGGCGCCCGTTGTGGCCTGCAGAGCATTTTCCACCCGGGTTATCAGGCCGTGCATCGCGACGCCAGTGGATTGCTCGGTGATACCGCCATTGTGATCAAGGGCGATGGCGGCGAGATCGAGATCAACCCGGACGCCGACAGTCACCTGTACGGCACCACCGGGGGCGAGAGCTGGGACGAGGAATGGCCGCAGTTGTCGGCGCAGCGTCACGTCAAACCTGCCTCGCTTGATCCTGAGCATTTGAAAGCGGTCTGGCGTGGCGACGTGGTCGACAGCTACCCGCAAATGGCCCTGATCTCGACCATGGCCTTGGCCCTGCGTGGCCTCGGCCAGACCCGCGAACAGGCCTTCGAAACCGCTGAAAAGTACTGGGCTGCGCGGGACAAATCGATTTAATCGATCATTCGCGCCCGATCTTTGCGCTTTTTGTTCGAACTCATCGGAATAGACTCGACTCCATCGATTATGGGTTTCGGGAGTTTTGAACATGGGTTTGTTAGTGGATGGCCGCTGGCAGGACAAGTGGTACGAGAGCAGCAAGGACGGCGCGTTCCAGCGCGAACAGGCGCAGCGTCGCAACTGGTTGACCGCTGACGGCAAGCCGGGACCGACCGGCGTCGGCGGTTTCGCGGCTGAGCCCGGGCGCTATCACCTGTACGTGTCCCTGGCCTGTCCGTGGGCTCATCGCACACTGATCCTGCGCAAACTCAAAGGCCTCGAAAACCTGATCGACGTTTCGGTGGTCAGTTGGTTGATGCTGGAAAACGGCTGGACCTTCGACCAGCACCTGGGGTCGACCGGCGACAAGCTCGACCATTTCGAATTCATGCACCAGCGCTACACCGCCGACACCGCCGACTACACCGGTCGCGTCACCGTGCCGGTGCTGTGGGACAAACAGCAAAAGCGTATCGTCAACAATGAATCATCGGAAATCATCCGCATGTTCAATGGCGCCTTCGACGATCTGACCGGTAACGACCTGGACTTCTACCCGGCGCCGCTGCGGGGAGAAATCGATGCGTTGAACGAGCGGATTTACCCGGCGGTGAACAATGGCGTGTACCGCGCCGGGTTTGCTACCTCGCAACAGGCTTATGAACAAGCCTTCGATGAGGTGTTTGCCGAGCTGGACCGACTGGAGCTGCTGCTGGGCGCCAACCGCTATCTGGCGGGCGAGTACCTGACCGAAGCGGACATCCGCCTGTTCACCACGCTGATTCGCTTCGACGCGGTGTACTACGGGCACTTCAAGTGCAACCTGCGGCGGATTGCGGATTATCCGAACCTGTCGAACTGGCTGCGGGAGATTTACCAGTGGCCGGGGATTGCCGAGACGGTGGATTTTGAACACATCAAGAATCACTACTACGCCAGCCACCGCACCATCAACCCGACGGGTGTGGTGCCGAAAGGCCCAGCCCAGTACTTCACCGCGACCCATGATCGGGAGCGGTTGAGTGGGAAAGGGGTTTGGCGCAGAGCTTGAGATTTGTGCAGGTTTTGAAGGCCCCATCGCGAGCAAGCTCGCTCCCACAATTGATTTGTGTCGCTCACAAATCCCCTGTGGGAGCGAGCTTGCTCGCGATGAGGGCAACTCGGTCTCAGACCTGCCCCTGAGCCCCTTCGAACCACGCCAGTTTCTCGCGCAGTTGCACCACTTCACCCACGATCACCAAGGTCGGCGCATGCACTTCATGCTCTGCCACCAGTCGTGGCAGGTCCGCCAGGGTACCGGTAAACACCCGCTGGTTGACCGTGGTGCCCTGCTGGATCAGTGCCGCCGGGGTATCGGCGGCGCGACCATGCTTGATCAACTGTTCGCAGATGATCGGCAAGCCCACCAGCCCCATGTAGAACACCAGGGTTTGCGCCGGGGCGACCAGATCGGCCCATGGCAAATCGCTGGAGCCGTCCTTGAGGTGGCCGGTGATGAAACGCACCGACTGCGCATAATCGCGGTGGGTCAGCGGAATCCCGGCATAGGCCGCGCAACCGCTGGCTGCCGTGATCCCCGGCACGACCTGGAACGGGATGCCATGGGCCGCCAGTTCTTCGATCTCCTCGCCACCACGACCGAAGATGAACGGATCGCCGCCCTTCAATCGCACCACACGCTTGCCTTTCTTGGCCAGATCCACCAATTGCTGGTTGATCTGATCCTGCGGCACCGCGTGATCGGATCGGCGCTTGCCGACGTAAACCCGCTCGGCGTCGCGACGGCACAGTTCGAGAATCGCCGGTGCCACCAAACGATCGTACAGCACCACGTCGGCTTGCTGCATCAGACGCAATGCCTTGAACGTCAGCAGGTCGGGATCACCTGGCCCTGCACCCACCAGATAGACTTCACCGGTCGCCACTGGCGCCTCACCATCGATTTTCGCCTGGAGCAACCGCTCGGCTTCACCGCCCTGCCCGGCCAGTTGCCGATCGGCAACCGGGCCCTGGAAAACATCTTCCCAGAACGCCCGACGCTGCTGCACATCCGGAAACAGGCCTTTGACCTGATGACGGAATCGCGCAGCCAGCCCGGCCAATTGACCGTAGGTGGAAGGAATCCAGGTTTCGATCTTGGCGCGAATCAAACGCGCCAGCACCGGCGCATCGCCGCCGCTGGACACAGCAATGATCAAGGGAGAACGGTCGACGATGGCCGGGAAGATCACGCTGCACAGGGCCGGCGCGTCCACCACATTGACCGGCACGCAACGCCGATGGGCATCGGCGGAAACTTGTGCGTTCAGCGTTTCGTCGTCGGTGGCGGCAATGATCAGCCCGCAACCGTCCAGATCCGCCTCGGCGTAGCCACGCAACAGGCACTCGCCACCGCTGCCGGTAACCAGCTCGCGCAATTGCGCTTCGATTTCAGGTGCAACCACCCGCAGCAGCGCACCGGCATCGGCCAGCAGGCGGGATTTGCGCAAGGCAATCTCCCCCCCGCCGACGACCAACACACGACTGCCGCGAAGGTTGTGAAACAGCGGCAGATAGTTCATTTAGCCGATGACCTCAAGGCCACCCATGTAGGGCTTGAGGACTTCAGGCACACGGATCGAACCGTCGGCCTGCTGATAGTTCTCGAGCACCGCGACCAGGGTACGGCCCACCGCCAGGCCGGAGCCGTTCAGGGTGTGTACCAGTTCCGGCTTGCCGGTTTCCGGGTTGCGGAAACGCGCTTGCATGCGGCGGGCCTGGAAGTCGCCGCAGTTGGAGCACGACGAGATTTCGCGGTACTTGTCCTGGCTCGGGATCCACACTTCCAGGTCGTAGGTCTTGACCGCGCTGAAGCCCATGTCGCCGGTGCACAGCGCCAGAGTGCGGTAAGGCAGTTCCAGCAATTGCAGGACTTTCTCGGCGTTGGCGGTCAGGCCTTCCAGCGCTTCCATGGATTTCGATGGCTCGACGATCTGCACCATTTCAACCTTGTCGAACTGGTGCTGGCGGATCATGCCGCGGGTGTCACGACCCGATGCACCGGCTTCGCTGCGGAAGCACGGCGTGTGGGCGACGAACTTGATCGGCAGCAGTTTCGAATCGACGATTTCGCCGGCGACGATGTTGGTCAGCGACACTTCAGCGGTCGGGATCAGGTACAGGTCGGCTTCGCCTTCGCGCGCGATCTTGAACAGGTCTTCTTCGAACTTCGGCAGCTGGCCGGTGCCTTGCAGCGCCGGGGCCTGGACCAGATAAGGCGTGTAGGCCTCTTCGTAGCCGTGCTCGGTGACGTGCAGGTTGATCATGAACTGCGCCAGGGCGCGGTGCAGACGGGCAATCGGGCCACGCAGCAGGGCGAAACGGGCGCCGGACAGCTTGGCGGCGGTTTCGAAGTCCAGCCAGCCGAACTTCTCGCCCAGGGCGACGTGGTCCTGAACCGGGAAATCGAAGGCAGTCGGGGTGCCCCAGCGGCGCACTTCGACGTTGCCGTCTTCGTCTTCGCCGACCGGTACCGATTCGTGCGGCAGGTTGGGGATACCCAGCAGGATCGAGTCCAGATCGGTCTGGATCGCGTCCAGTTCGACTTTACCCGCGCTCAATTCGCCCGCCATGCGCTCGACGTCCGCCATCAGCGGCGCGATGTCTTCGCCGCGCTGCTTGGCCTGACCGATGGATTTGGAGCGCGCATTACGTTCAGCCTGCAGTGCTTCGGTGCGGGTCTGGACGGTCTTGCGCTGTTCTTCCAGCGCTTCGATGCGCGCAACATCCAGGGTATAGCCACGGGATGCCAGGCGGTCCGCTACGTCCTGAAGGTTGCTACGTAACAGTTTGGAATCGAGCATGTCGGTTTCTCGTTTATCAAAGTTTGGTCAAGGACAGGCCGGCCCAGGTGGCAAGCAGCCCGCCGAATACGCTGAGCGCCGCATAGCCCAGGGCTAGCGGCACTTGCCCGCTTTCCAGCAGGCGCACCGTATCCAGTGAAAAGGATGAAAAAGTCGTCAGCCCCCCGAGGAAGCCAACGATCAACCCGGCACGCACCTCGATGGGCACCTCCGGGCGTATCAAAAACAGACCGTATAGAACGCCGATCAGCAAACAGCCCACGATATTAACGGCCAGCGTCGCGGTATAGAAGTGCCGCGGCCAATTCGCGTTGATCCAGTTGCCCGTGACGAAGCGCAACAACGTGCCGGCCATCCCGCCGACGGAAACCGCAACGATCAAGGGAAGCACTATTTTCTCCGCTGCCTTGGGCTTAAACGGTCGAGTTTCGCCAGGTGATTGAGTTTTTCGCCGATCTTCAACTCCAGGCCACGGGGCACGGGCTGATAGAACGGGATCGGGTCGAGTTCTTCCGGGAAATAGTCTTCGCCAGCGGCATAGGCATCCGGCTCATCGTGGGCATAACGGTATTCATCGCCGTAGCCCAATTGTTTCATAAGCTTGGTCGGCGCGTTGCGCAGGTGCAGCGGCACTTCCAGCGAACCGTGCTCGGCGGCGGCGCGCAATGCCGTCTTGAAGCCCATATACACCGCGTTGCTCTTTGGCGCGCAGGCCAGATAGGTGATGGCCTGGGCCACCGCCAGCTCGCCTTCGGGGCTGCCGAGGCGCTCCTGCACTTCCCAGGCCGCCAGGCACAGGCTCAGGGCGCGGGGGTCGGCATTGCCAATGTCTTCGCTAGCCATGCGCACCACACGCCGGGCCAGGTACAAGGGGTCGCAACCGCCGTCGATCATCCGTGCGAACCAGTACAAGGCGCCGTCGGGGTTGGAGCCTCGCACCGATTTATGCAGCGCGGAAATCTGGTCGTAGAACGCTTCGCCGCCCTTGTCGAACCGCCGGCGGGTATCGCCGAGCAGGCTTTGCAGCAGGTCGGTGCCGATTTCGCCGTTGTCTTCCGCCAGGTCCGA
The DNA here is from genome assembly GCF_019218985.1 of Pseudomonas sp. PDM30. Classification (NCBI taxonomy): domain Bacteria; kingdom Pseudomonadati; phylum Pseudomonadota; class Gammaproteobacteria; order Pseudomonadales; family Pseudomonadaceae; genus Pseudomonas; species Pseudomonas sp. PDM30. The sequence goes on along the minus strand of NZ_JAHUWM010000006.1, from coordinate 182,821 downwards.
GGCGTTTTCCAGCAGGTTGAGCAGGCGCCGACCATCGCCATCGGCGGCCGACAGCAGCATCTGGAAGCCTTCGTCGCTGAGGGTCAGGTTACGCTTGCCTAATCCCCGCTCTTCGGTCAGCGCACGGTGCACCAGTTTGCGCAGAGCCGCTTCGTCGAGGCTTTTCAGCACATAGACCCGCGCCCGCGACAACAAGGCGTTGTTGAGTTCGAACGAGGGATTTTCCGTGGTTGCGCCGATGAAAATCAGCGTACCGTCTTCGACATAGGGCAGGAACGCATCCTGCTGGGACTTGTTGAATCGATGCACTTCGTCGACGAACAGAATGGTGCGGCGGCCGTACTGCGCGGCCTGTTGCTTGGCGATTTCCACCGCCTGACGGATCTCCTTGACCCCGGCCAGCACTGCCGAGACCGTTTCGAAGTGCGCGTCCGAGACTTCCGCGAGCAATCGCGCCAGGGTGGTTTTGCCCACGCCCGGCGGCCCCCAGAAAATCATCGAATGCAGGGCACCCTGCTCCAGCGCCTCGCGCAGGGGCTTGCCGCGAGCGAGCACGTGCTCCTGACCGACGTACTCGTCCAGATTGGCCGCACGCAGGCGGGCGGCCAAGGGCTGGGCGATGGGGGTGCTGCGAAACAGATCCATGACGTACGTTTAAAACCTCGGGTTATTACGTGGTACTCAAGCCTGTCAAACATCCTGTGGCGAGGGGGCTTGCCCCCGTTCGGCTGCGGAGCAGTCGCAAAACCATTACACACGGCATGTCTGATATACCGCAGTAGCAGGTTTTAGGGCCGCTTCGCGACCCAACGGGGGCAAGCCCCCTCGCCACAAAAGCTCGCTCCCACAGGTTTTGCATCAGCCGTTTATTCCTGGATTACATCGGCACCCTTGGGGATGTCGAACTTGAATTTGGACGCAGGGATCGGCTCGTTCGCCTTCACCCCGGTGAACAGGATATTGGTGCGCTGGCCGACGCTGTCGATCAGTTGCATATCATTGACCAGGCCATTGCGGAACGACAGGCGCAGGCTGTCGAACAGGGTGTCCTTGGTCTTCGGCTTCAAGGTGAAGTCAATCACGCCACCGGCTTCCTTGGCACTGATGTCGAAGCTCTGGCTGATCTTCGACACGTCACCGGACAACAGCAAGGCCGGGGTCTGGGTCAGGCGCTGGTCGAGGTTCTTGATGGTGGCCTGTTCCAGGTCCGGGTCCCACAAGGTGACTTTCTTGCCATCGGAGATCATGGTCTGTTCGGCCGGCGCATCGGTGTGCCAGTAGAACAGGCCCGGACGCTGCAGGGACATCTCGCCGGCGGTTTCCTGCAATTGGGTGCCTGTGCCATCAAGGGTCAGTTGCGAGAAACGTGCGGTCAGGGTCTGGGATTTTTCCAGCAGTTGGGTCAGGCGCGCCACGTCCTTGTCATCGGCGTTAGCCTGGAGCGTGGTCAAGGCCAGTACCGGCAGCAACAGCATGCGGATCAGACGCATGGGAGTCCTCATAACATTCGTGGGAGTGCGGGCGGCGCAAAGGCGCCCCCCTTTCATACTCGGGTCAGTCGCGCACCGGCCCCGGGGCCAGGACTTCACGCGAACCGTTGGTGTTCATGGACGTCACGACCCCGGCCATTTCCATGGCTTCGATCATGCGCGCAGCGCGGTTGTAGCCGATCTTCAGCTTGCGCTGAACCGCGGAAATGGAGGCACGACGGCTTTCCAGCACGAACTGGACCGCTTCGTCGTACAGCGCGTCGGCCTCGGGATCGTCACCGTCGCCGCCACCGCTGCTGCCTTCAAAGCCGCTGCCCGCCTCTTCGACGCCATTGAGGATGTCGTCGTTGTATTCCGGCGCACCCCGCAGCTTCCAGGCTTCCACCACGCGGTGAACCTCATCGTCGGACACGAAAGCACCGTGAACACGAATCGGCAGGCTGGTACCCGGCGGCATGTAGAGCATGTCACCGTGGCCCAGCAGTTGTTCGGCGCCGCCCTGGTCGATGATGGTCCGCGAGTCGATCTTGCTCGATACCTGGAACGCCATGCGGGTCGGGATGTTGGCCTTGATCAGACCGGTGATCACATCCACCGACGGACGCTGGGTCGCAAGGATCAAGTGGATACCGGCCGCACGAGCCTTTTGCGCGATACGGGCGATCAGTTCTTCAACCTTCTTGCCGACGATCATCATCATGTCGGCGAATTCGTCGACTACGACCACGATGGTCGGCAGCTTCTGCAGCAGTGGCGCTTCGTCGTGGATGCTTTCACGCTTGTACAGCGGATCACTCAACGGCTCGCCGGCGTCCTGGGCTTCCTTGACCTTGGCGTTGAAGCCCGACAGGTTTCGCACGCCCATCTTGGCCATCAGCTTGTAGCGGCGTTCCATCTCGGCAACGCTCCAGCGCAGGGCGTTGGCGGCGTCTTTCATGTCGGTGACAACCGGGCACAGCAGGTGCGGAATGCCTTCGTAGATCGACAGTTCCAGCATTTTCGGGTCGATCATGATCAGCTTGGCGTCTTCCGGGCCAGACTTGAACAGGATCGACAGGATCATCGCGTTCACACCCACCGACTTACCGGAACCGGTGGTACCGGCCACCAGCAAGTGCGGCATTTTCGCAAGGTCGGTGATGACCGGCTTGCCGCCGATGTCATGGCCCAGGGCCAGGGTGACCGGGGATTTGAAGTTGTCGTACTCCGGAGTCGACAACACCTCGGAGAAACGCACGATCTGCCGATCTTCGTTGGGAATCTCGATACCGACCGTGGTCTTGCCCGGAATCACTTCCACCACGCGCACGCTGGTCACGGCCAGGGAACGGGCCAGGTCTTTGGCCAGGTTGGAGATTCGGCTGACTTTTACCCCGGCCGCCGGCTGGATTTCGTAACGAGTGATCACCGGGCCCGGGTGGATCGAATCCACTGCGACTTCAACGCCGAATTCCTTGAGCTTGATTTCCAGCAAGTGGCCGACCGCAGCCAGGGATTCAGGCGAGTAATTGAGTTGTTTCTTTTCCGCCGGGTCGAGAATCGAAATCGGCGGCAAGGTGCCTTCCACGGCGCTGTCGACGAACAGCGGCGCCTGCTTCTCTTTCTCGACGCGTTTGCTCGGTGCGGCGGGCTTTGGCGGCGCGGGCGCAATCACCGGCGGCACCTGCTTCTCGCGCTCGGACATGTGCTTGCTCAGGGCTTGCTCACGTTCGATCAGGCGTTCCTTGACCTTGGCCTGCTCGCGTTTGTCGGTGACGGTCGGCGCAACCACTTCATCCATACGGTCGTCGACTTCACGCAACTGGGCAACCAGCTGTTTGCGCTCGGTACGGGCCGCCCACCAGCGATTGGCGGCGCCCTGGAACAGTTCGAACAGGTCGAGGGTGATCTTGCCGGTGATGTCCATCACCTTGAACCACGACAGGTCGGTAAACACAGTCAGGCCGAACAGGAATAACGCAATGAACAACAGCGTGCTGCCCTGGATATTCAGGGCGTTCCTGGCCAGTTCGCCGAGGCTTTCCCCCAGCGCACCGCCCGCACCGGCCGGCAGACCGGTCGCGGCATGAAAATGGATATGGGCCAGAGCAGCGCCCGACAGCACCAGGAACACCAGGCCGATCAGGCGCCAGGAGAACAGCCACCCGCTCCACTGCCACGGCTCGTGACGCTGGCGGAAGATCTGGTACGCCTTGATTGCCAGCAGCAACGGGAAGATGTAGGCGAAGTAACCCAGCACCATGAACAGGATATCGGCGCTGTAGGAGCCCGCTGGCCCGCCGAAGTTCTGCACGTCGTCGATCTTGCTGTTATGACTCCAGCCCGGATCATCCTTGCCATAGGTCAACAAGGCCATCATCAGGAACAGGCACAAGGCACCGATGGCGATCAGCGCACCTTCCTTGAGTCGGTAGTGCAAGTGCTGGCGCCAGAGCGGCACGACGGCTGGTTTGGGTGCTGCGGTGGATTTCTTCAAAACGCTTCTTTTCCTGCGCCAATGGCGCGTCCATCTGGTGAATGTCTATAAAAACCGCGAAAAAACTGCCCAATCCAGGCAGGTAATAAAGTTAACACGTGTAACCGGGACTACTTTTAACACTGCACCCCTGTTTCTATAAACACGGCGCACACTGAATATATGTAACACGCAGGGCATTGTACGGGTTTGTGCGCACGACGCCATGCTTGAGACCCTTGGATGCAGCATAGTCAACAGCACATGACATGCCATTCAATTTGAGCATGCATTCTCTTTGGTGACAAAGGCTTATGAGGTGTTTTTTATGAGCGAAGCGAAGCATTCCCGCCTGATTATCCTGGGCTCCGGCCCTGCCGGTTACAGCGCGGCAGTTTATGCCGCCCGCGCCAACCTCAAGCCGGTTGTCATTACTGGCATCCAGGCAGGCGGCCAGCTCACCACCACCGTCGAAGTGGATAACTGGCCAGGCGACGTTGAAGGCCTGACCGGACCGGTGCTGATGGATCGCATGCAAAAACACGCCGAACGCTTTGCCACCGAGATCGTTTACGACCACATCCATACCGCCAAGTTGCAACAACGACCGTTCGAGCTGATCGGCGATGGCGGCACCTACACCTGCGACGCCTTGATAATTGCCACCGGCGCCTCCGCGCAATACCTGGGCCTGCCGTCGGAAGAAGCGTTCGCCGGCAAAGGAGTTTCGGCGTGCGCGACCTGTGATGGATTTTTCTATCGCAATCAAGTGGTTGCTGTGGTCGGCGGCGGCAACACGGCGGTCGAGGAAGCCTTGTACCTGTCGAACATCGCCAAAGAAGTGCACCTGATCCATCGGCGCGACAAACTGCGCTCGGAAAAAATCCTCCAGGACAAACTCTTTGAAAAGGCCGCCAACGGCAATGTTCGCCTGCACTGGAACCAAAACCTGGACGAAGTGCTCGGCGATACCAGCGGCGTGACCGGTGCCCGCCTGCGGGACAGTCACACGGGTGAAACCCGGGAGCTGTCGCTGGCCGGGGTGTTTATCGCCATCGGCCATAAACCCAACACCGACCTGTTCACAGGCCAGCTGGAAATGCGCGACGGGTATCTGCTGGTCAAGGGTGGCAGCGAAGGCGATGCCACCGCTACGGCGATTGCAGGTGTGTTTGCCGCCGGTGACGTGGCCGACCACGTTTATCGCCAGGCCGTTACATCTGCCGGTGCCGGTTGCATGGCGGCGCTGGACGCTGAAAAATACCTGGACGACATTCCAACCGTTTGAAGGCAAACTTTATGGCGGGCCAACACCCGCCACTGCCCTCCCCTTCTGCAAGCCCGGATGCCATGCTGACTTGGTTACAACGCAATACCTTGCATTTCCCTCCACTGGAAAAGGCCATGCGCGACCCCAACGGGCTGCTGGCTGCCGGTGGTGATCTGTCCGCCGATCGGCTGATCTCGGCTTATCGCCACGGCTGCTTCCCTTGGTTTTCCGAGGGCCAGCCAATCCTCTGGTGGTCTCCGGACCCGCGTACGGTGCTGTTTCCCGACGAATTGCACGTCTCGCGCAGCCTGAACAAACTGCTACGCCAGCAACGCTATCAAGTGACCTTTGACCAGGACTTCGCCGCCGTCATCCGCGCCTGTGCCGCGCCCCGGGATTACGCCGACGGCACCTGGATCACCGAGGCCATGCAGGACGCCTACATCGAACTGCACAGGCGTGGCCACGCGCACTCGGTGGAAGTGTGGGACGGGGACGAACTGGTGGGCGGGCTCTACGGCCTGGCGATGGGCCAGCTGTTTTTCGGCGAGTCCATGTTCAGCCTCGCTGACAACGCCTCGAAATTCGGCTTTGCCACACTGGTGCGGCATCTGAAAGACTCGGGTTTTGTACTGATCGATTGCCAGATGCCCACCGATCACCTGCACAGTCTCGGAGCCCGGGCGATACCCCGCCATGAATTTGCCAACTATCTGGCCAGGCATCTGGACCAGCCCAATCGCGCTAGCTGGGTTTGCTGAGCGACTTTTGCGCAGGTGGCTTACACTTATTCAAAAGCATTATCCCGAGGGTTGATCATGACCGAGTTGGCGCGATTGAAGTTCTATGCCACTCAGCCGCACTCTTGCAGTTATCTGCCGGAGGAGCAGGCCACAACCCTGTTCCTCGACCCTAGCCAGCCCATGGATGTGCATGTCTATGCAGACCTGTCGGAGATGGGGTTTCGTCGCAGTGGCGATCATCTCTACCGGCCGCATTGCCAGAATTGCAATGCCTGCGTTCCGGCGCGCATTCCCGTAGGGCAGTTCACGCCCAACCGGCAACAGAAACGCATCTTCAAGCGCAACGTGGATTTGCAGGTACGTCCAGCCAAGCCCGGCTTCAACGAAGAATACTTCGACCTTTACCAGCGCTATATCGAACAGCGTCACGCCGATGGCGACATGTACCCGCCGAGTCGCGACCAGTTTTCGACATTCCTGGTGCGGGACCTGCCGTTTTCAAGATTTTATGAATTTCGCCTGAATGGCCGGCTGCTGGCCGTCGCCGTCACCGATTTACTGCCGAACGGTCTTTCGGCGGTCTACACCTTCTACGAACCGGCCGAAGAACGCCGCAGCCTTGGGCGCTATGCGATCCTGTGGCAAATCGCCGAGGCCAGGCGGCTGGGGCTGGATGCGGTCTACCTCGGCTACTGGATCAAAAACTGCAAAAAAATGAACTACAAGACTCAATATCGCCCTATTGAGTTGCTGATTAATCAGCGCTGGGTGGTTCTAAACTAGAGCCGCCCCTAAACCCCTTGGCTTAAACCCCATTTTTCGGGCACAATGCACGCCGCTTTTGCCTGGCGCAGTTGCACCGGGCCATTCATTGGACACCGAGGGCTTTACTGCATGTCGAAAGAAGACAGCTTCGAAATGGAAGGCACTGTCGTCGACACCCTGCCCAACACCATGTTTCGTGTGGAGTTGGAAAATGGGCACGTCGTAACCGCGCACATCTCCGGCAAGATGCGCAAGAACTACATCCGTATTCTTACCGGCGACAAAGTGCGCGTAGAGCTGACTCCTTATGACTTGAGCAAAGGGCGCATCACTTACCGCGCTCGATAAGGTTGGAGCGAGCTTGCTCGCGAAAAACCTGACGGTACCGCGTCAAGTCAGAGTCCCCGCATCATCATTGACGAACATCGCGAGCAAGCTCGCTCCTACAGAGATAGGGCTCACTCGCTAAGCAAGTCAATACAAAACGCCCGGCTTATGCCGGGCGTTTTTGTTTGCCTGCGATTTAATGCCCCCCTGTGGGAGCGAGCTTGCTCGCAATGAGTGCGGCACATTCAGTAAATGCGCAATCTGTCCCGCCGCCATCGCGAGCAAGCTCGCTCCCACAGGCTTTGATGTGTATTTCGCAGACAACAAAAAGGCGCCAACCGGCGCCTTTTTGCTTTATTGCGGTTTAACGTCAGGCCATCTCGGCCGTGGTCTCGAACTCGAAAGTCAGCTCCCCGTCCTTGATGTCGATGTGTACCACACCGCCATGCTCGGCCAGTTCGCCAAAGAGAATCTCCTCCGCCAGCGGACGCTTGATCTTGTCCTGGATCAGGCGAGCCATTGGGCGAGCACCCATCGCCGCGTCGTAGCCACCTTCGGCCAGCCAGTTGCGGGCTGCATCGGTGACTTCCAGCAACACACGCTTGTCTTCCAGTTGCGCCTGAAGCTCGGTAAGGAACTTGTCCACCACGCTCTTGATAACCTCATGACTGAGGCGACCAAACTGGATGATGGTGTCCAGACGGTTGCGGAATTCCGGCGTGAAGCTCTTCTTGATCACTTCCATCGCATCGGACGAGTGATCCTGATAGGTGAAACCGATAGAAGCGCGGGCTGCGGTCTCGGCACCGGCGTTGGTCGTCATGATGACGATTACGTTACGGAAATCCGCCTTGCGCCCGTTGTTATCGGTCAACGTACCGTGGTCCATGACCTGCAACAGCAGGTTGAAGACTTCCGGATGCGCCTTCTCGATTTCATCGAGCAACAACACGCAGTGTGGCTGCTTGGTGATGGCTTCGGTGAGCAGACCGCCCTGATCGAATCCGACATAACCAGGAGGCGCACCGATCAGACGCGATACGGTGTGGCGCTCCATGTATTCGGACATGTCGAAACGAATCAGCTCGACACCCAAGGCCTTGGCCAACTGACGCGCCGCTTCGGTTTTACCGACACCGGTAGGCCCTGCGAACAGGAACGAACCGACAGGCTTGTCAGGGGATTTGAGACCGGCACGGGACAGCTTGATCGCGGTTGCCAGCGAATCGATCGCGGCATCCTGACCGAACACGGTCAACTTCAGGTCACGTTCCAGGTTACGCAGCAGCTCCTTGTCGGAACTGGTGACGTGTTTTGGCGGAATCCGCGCGATTTTCGCGACGATGTCCTCGACTTGCGGCACTTCGATGCGCTTCACACGCTTCTCGACCGGTTGCAGGCGCTGATAGGCACCCGCCTCGTCGATGACATCGATAGCCTTGTCCGGCATATGACGGTCGTTGATGTAACGCGAGGCCAGTTCGGCAGCCGCGCGCAGGGCCTCATCACTGTATTCGATATTGTGATGGCTTTCGAAACGCCCCTTCAGGCCGCGCAGAATGCCAATGGTGTCTTCCACCGAAGGCTCCGACACATCGACCTTCTGGAAGCGTCGGGCCAAGGCACGATCCTTCTCGAAGATGCCGCGGAATTCCTGGAAGGTGGTTGAACCGATGCAACGGATATCACCCGAGGACAGCAGCGGCTTGAGCAGGTTCGAGGCATCCATGACGCCACCGGACGCGGCACCCGCACCAATGATGGTGTGGATCTCGTCGATGAACAGGATTGCCTGCGGACGTTTTTTCAGTTCATTGAGCAACGCCTTGAAGCGCTTCTCGAAATCGCCACGATACTTGGTGCCCGCGAGCAGAGCGCCAAGATCGAGGGAATAAACAACACTGTTTGCCAGCAGATCCGGCACCTGGTCGTCGACAATGCGCTTGGCCAAGCCTTCGGCAATCGCGGTTTTACCCACGCCCGCCTCGCCCACCAGCAGCGGATTGTTTTTGCGCCGACGCGCCAGGATCTGCGCAACGCGCTCGACTTCCAGCTCACGCCCCACCAGCGGATCGATGCGACCCTGGCGCGCGAGTTCGTTGAGGTTGCTGGCATAAGCATCCAGGGGATTGCCTGAGGAAGAAGACTCACCGCCCTCGTCGTCCTGCATATCTTGCTCACCTTCAGAGTGATCGCCATGCCCCGGCACTTTGGAAATGCCATGGGCGATGTAGTTGACGACATCTATACGGGCAACGCTCTGCTGTTTCAGCAGGAACACCGCCTGACTCTCTTGCTCACTGAAGATCGCGACCAGCACGTTGGCGCCAGTCACTTCGCGTTTGCCCGAGCTCTGTACGTGAAACACAGCACGTTGCAGTACACGCTGGAAGCCCAGGGTTGGCTGGGTTTCGCGATCCTCGTCATGCACGGGGATCAATGGCGTGGTGGAGTCGATGAACTCCTGCAGGTCATGCTTGAGTTTGTCGAGGTTTGCGCCGCACGCACGCAGAACGGTGGCGGCAGCCTCATTGTCCAATAGGGCCAGCAAGAGGTGCTCGACGGTCATGAACTCATGACGCTTCGAACGAGCTTCCTTGAAGGCAAGATTGAGGGTGACTTCGAGCTCGCGGTTTAACATAGCTTCACCTCATACCCAAGTGTCCGGCGATTAACCGTCCTTCTCGATTTCACAGAGTAGCGGATGCTGGCTTTCCCTGGCGTACTGGTTGACCTGCATGGCCTTGGTCTCGGCGATGTCGCGGGTAAACACTCCACATACTGCCCGTCCTTCTGTGTGGACGGCCAGCATGACCTTGGTCGCCAGCTCGCGATTCAGGTTAAAAAACACCTCGAGCACTTCGACGACGAAATCCATCGGTGTGTAGTCATCATTGAACAAAACCACCTTGTACATCGGCGGCGCCTGTAAAGCAGGCTTGGCCTCCTGAACAGCAATGCCTGCGGAATCGTCGTCGTGTTCCTCCGGGCGATCCTTCTGGAGAGTCGGGCGATCCTGATTGAATGTTAGTCGAATCTGGCTGATTGCATGCATGGAAAGAAAGGTTCGTCAGTTGTTCAAATACAGTGGTGGGGGCGGCTATCAGCGATTTCAACTCCGACTGCCGGGTCAGCTTGACTATCGGCAAAACGGTGTTACAACCAATAGAGCCCACAGTGGGTAAAAAAGGTCCGCGGAGTCAATCTTATTTACAGATTCGACTGCGGATGTACTGGATGATACTCCAGTGATGGAGTCTGTTGCAGAGGGAGTTGGGTATGTCAGGCGGCAAGGTCAGCGGCAAGGTCAAATGGTTCAACAATGCCAAGGGTTACGGTTTCATCAATGAGGACGGCAAGACAGAAGACCTGTTTGCCCACTACTCCGCCATCCAGATGGAAGGTTATAAAACCCTGAAAGCCGGGCAAGCTGTCGTATTCGACATCATCCAGGGCCCCAAAGGCCTGCACGCGGTCAACATCGGCAGCCCGGTGGGCGCTTCGAAAGCGACGGCATCCGCCCCGCAACAGACCGTTACAGTGTAAGTCCACACCGTCATAGCGCCATAAAAAAACCGCCTGACTCATCTACTTGAATCAGGCGGTTTTTGTGTGCCTGCGTTTTGTTACATGTGCGAGATCAGCGCATCACCGAAGCCGGAAGACGACACCAGTTTGGCGCCTTCCATCAGACGCTCGAAGTCATAGGTCACGGTCTTGGCGGAAATCGCGCCGTTGGTGCCCTTGATGATCAGGTCGGCCGCTTCGGTCCAGCCCATGTGGCGCAGCATCATTTCAGCCGACAGGATCAACGACCCCGGGTTGACCTGGTCCTTGCCGGCGTACTTCGGCGCCGTACCGTGCGTGGCTTCGAACATGGCGACGGTGTCGGACAGGTTGGCACCCGGCGCAATACCGATACCGCCCACTTCCGCCGCCAGGGCGTCGGAGAGGTAGTCGCCGTTCAGGTTCAGGGTCGCGATCACATCGTACTCGGCCGGGCGCAGCAGGATCTGCTGGAGCATGGCATCGGCGATGGCATCCTTGACGACGACGTTCTTGCCGGTTTTCGGGTTCTTGAACTGCATCCACGGACCGCCGTCGAGCAGGGTTGCGCCGAACTCTTCAGCCGCCACTTCGTAGGCCCATTCCTTGAAGGCACCCTCGGTGAACTTCATGATGTTGCCTTTGTGCACAATGGTCAGCGAATCGCGATCGTTGTCGACCACATATTGCAGGGCCTTGCGCGCCAGACGCTTGGTGCCCTGCAGGGACACCGGCTTGACGCCGATACCGCAGTTCTCGTCAAAACGGATCTTGGTAACGCCCATTTCTTCTTTCAGGAACTTGATGACCTTGGTGGCTTCCGGCGTACCGGCCTTCCACTCGATGCCCGCGTAGATGTCTTCGGAGTTCTCGCGGAAGATGGTCATGTCGACATCGCCTGGCTTCTTGACCGGGCTAGGCACGCCTTCGAACCAACGCACCGGGCGCAGGCAGACGTACAGGTCGAGCTGCTGACGCAGGGCCACGTTCAGGGAACGGATGCCGCCACCGACCGGGGTGGTCAGCGGGCCCTTGATGGAAACCACGTAATCCTTGACCGCATCCAGGGTTTCCTGAGGCAGCCAGGTGTCCTGATCGTAAACCTGAGTCGCTTTCTCCCCGGCGTACACCTCCATCCAGGAAATCTTGCGTTCGCCACCGTAGGCCTTCTTAACAGCAGCATCGACAACCTTGATCATGACCGGGCTGATGTCGACACCAATGCCGTCACCTTCGATGAAGGGGATGATCGGGTTATTAGGAACATTGAGAGAATGGTCTGCATTGACGGTGATTTTGTCGCCGACGGCTGGAACCTGAATCTTCTTGTAACCCATGCTGAACTCCATTGATTGGATTGAACATCTGGCTTGGTTCGAGCGTAACCCAGTTGAATCGGCGCGCAAACCCTATGTTCCATCGATCTGGCGCAAAGCCTTGCAACTCGCGCGCTACAAGCCTGAAAGCAAAGGGAAAAGCGCCAAAAACAAGCACGACGAGTGACCTTACGCCCTGCTCGCCCCTGCGACCTTTAGACCAATGGACGACATTCGTTGCATATGAACCATCGGCAGATTGCCAGCTACCTATGTATAATGCCGCCCGCTGACCACAGGGTCACGACGGCTGAAGTGCTCTACGATGAGACTTTCCGCCCGGCAAGCCGGCCTGTTATCGCAGTCCGGCTACTTGACGCCCTACTGATGCACCCAACATCACAGCAACGAAACCTCGATATTCGGCTCATGGATGACTTTGAACGAACGCGCTTACCCGGCGCCCTCGAGTTTCTGCGCACGCTTTAGCAAAGAAGAGAGAGTTAATCCGAATATGCCCACCCGCTCGAAGATCATCTATACCTTCACCGACGAAGCTCCTGCCCTCGCCACCTATTCACTGTTGCCTATCGTAGAGGCGTTCACCGCCTCGGCTGATATCGCCGTTGAAACCCGCGATATCTCTCTTGCAGGGCGCATCCTGGCCAGCTTCCCCGAGCAACTGGGTGACAAAGCCGTAGCCGACCACCTCGCCGAACTGGGCGCCCTGGCCGTTACGCCTGAAGCCAACATCATCAAATTGCCGAACATCAGCGCCTCGGTTCCGCAACTGCAAGCCGCGATCAAAGAGCTGCAAGCTCAAGGCTTCGCACTGCCGGACTACCCTGAGACTGTCACCTGCGACGCCGACAAAGAAGCCAAGGCGCGTTACGACAAGATCAAGGGCAGCGCCGTGAACCCGGTCCTGCGCGAAGGCAACTCCGACCGCCGCGCGCCGTTGTCGGTCAAGAACTACGCACGCAAGCACCCGCACAAAATGGGCGCGTGGGCCAAGGACTCCAAGTCCCACATCGCGCACATGAGCACCGGCGATTTCTACGGCAGCGAAAAAGCCGCCCTGATCGACGCCGCTGATGCCGTGAAAATCGAACTGATCGCCCAAGACGGCACCGCTACCGCCCTGAAAGAAAAGACCAACGTACAAGCCGGTGAGATCCTCGATTGCGCGGTACTGAGCAAAAACGCCCTGCGCAGCTTCATCGCGGCTGAAATCGAAGACGCCAAGGCACAAGGCGTGCTGCTGTCGGTTCACTTGAAAGCCACCATGATGAAGGTCTCCGACCCGATCATGTTCGGCCAGATCGTTGCCGAGTTCTATAAAGACGCACTGGCCAAGCACGCTGACGTGCTGGCACAGATCGGCTTCAACCTGAACAACGGCATCGGCGACCTGTACGCTCGTATCAAGGCTTTGCCTGCCGAGCAGCAAGCGCAGATCGAAGCTGACATCCAGGCGGTCTACGCCGTTCGCCCTTCCCTGGCGATGGTCAACTCCGACAAAGGCATCACCAACCTGCACGTGCCGAGCGACGTGATCGTCGACGCCTCGATGCCGGCAATGATCCGTGACTCCGGCAAGATGTGGGGCACCGACGGCCAGTTGCACGACACCAAAGCCGTGATCCCGGACCGTTGCTACGCCACCATTTACCAGGCCGTGATCGAAGATTGCAAAGCCAACGGTGCGTTCGATCCGACCACCATGGGCAGCGTGCCGAACGTTGGCCTGATGGCGAAGAAAGCCGAAGAGTACGGCTCTCACGACAAGACTTTCCAGATCAAGGCTGACGGCGTTGTTCGCGTCACCGACAGCAAGGGCAACCTGCTGATGGAACAGGCTGTTGAAGCCGGCGACATCTTCCGCATGTGCCAGACCAAAGACGCGCCGATCCAGGACTGGGTCAAACTGGCCGTCAACCGTGCTCGCGCCAGCAGCACCCCGGCGATCTTCTGGCTGGACCCGATGCGCGCCCACGACGGCGTAGTGATCGAGAAAGTTCAGGCTTACCTGAAGGACCACGACACTGCCGGCCTGGACATCCAGATCATGGCCCCGGTCGACGCGATGAAGTCCACCCTGCAGCGTACCCGCGCCGGCAAGGACACCATCTCGGTAACCGGCAACGTACTGCGCGACTACCTGACCGACCTGTTCCCGATCATGGAACTGGGCACCAGCGCCAAGATGCTGTCGATCGTGCCGCTGATGAACGGCGGTGGCCTGTTCGAAACCGGCGCCGGCGGTTCGGCTCCGAAGCACGTTCAGCAACTGCTGGAAGAAAACTTCCTGCGCTGGGATTCGCTGGGTGAATTCCTGGCCCTGGCCGCGTCCCTGGAACACCTGGGCGTGACCTACAACAACCCCAAGGCGCTGGTTCTGGCCAAGACCCTGGACCAGGCCACCGGCCAGTTCCTGGACAACAACAAGTCGCCATCGCGCAAAGTCGGCAATATCGACAACCGCGGCAGCCACTTCTATCTGGCGCTGTACTGGGCTCAGGCCCTGGCTGCCCAGACCGAAGACGCTGCACTGCAAGCGCAGTTCGCGACCCTGGCCAAGACCCTGACCGAAAACGAGGCGACCATCGTTGCCGAACTCAACGCCGTTCAGGGCAAGCCAGTGGACATCGGCGGTTACTACCACGCCGACGCCGAGCTGATCAGCAAGGCCATGCGCCCAAGCGCAACCTTCAACGCGGCTGTTGCTGCGCTGGTTTAAGGTTGTAAGGGAACATCACAAACCCCGGCCCTGTGCCGGGGTTTGTGTTTTCCGGACCTCACACAATACCGAATAAACACACAACCCCTGTGGGAGCGAGCTTGCTCGCGATAGCGGTATATCATCCAACACCTCTGGTGACTGACTCGCCGCCATCGCGAGCAAGCTCGCTCCCACAGGGATAGTGTTTCAACATTCAAAACTGAGGAAGTTTTATGGACTGGAAACCCCACATCACCGTCGCCACCATCGTCGAAGACAACGGCCGCTTCCTGATGGTCGAGGAACTCAAGCACGGACGCGTGGTGCTCAATCAGCCCGCCGGCCATCTGGACCCGAACGAAACCCTGACCGAAGCCGCCGTGCGCGAAACCCTCGAGGAAACCGGCTGGGACGTCGAACCGACCGGCGTACTGGGCATTTACCTCTACACCGCCCCGAGCAATGGCGTGACCTACCAGCGGGTCTGCTTCATCGCCAAACCACTGAAACACCACGCGGATTATCAACTGGATGACGGCATCGTCGGCGCCAAGTGGTTGACCCGTGAGGAATTAATCGAGCAGCGCGACAACTGGCGCAGCGAGCTGATCATCCGCTGCATCGACGACTATCTGGCAGGCCAACACTTCGGCCTCGAATTGATCCGTCCTTCTCTTTAGCCTTGCGGGCCCGAGCCTGCTAGAATCGCGTCCTTTTTCAAGACACTCATTGAATCCCTATGCGTGATCCAGCCCCTTCTGACACACAAAAGAAGCGCGTCATTGTCGGCATGTCCGGCGGCGTGGACTCTTCCGTTTCCGCCCTCCTGCTGATCGAGCAGGGTTATGAGGTGGAAGGCCTGTTCATGAAGAACTGGGAAGAAGACGATGGAACGGAATACTGCACCGCCATGGATGACCTGGCGGACGCCCAGGCCGTGTGCGACAAGATTGGCATCAAGCTGCACACCGCCAACTTCGCCGCCGAGTACTGGGACAACGTGTTCGAGCATTTCCTGGCGGAATACAAGGCCGGACGCACGCCGAACCCGGACATCCTGTGCAACCGCGAAATCAAGTTCAAGGCGTTCCTCGACTACGCCATGATGCTTGGCGCCGACCTGATCGCCACCGGCCACTACGTGCGTCGCCGCGACATCGATGGTCGCACCGAACTGCTCAAGGGCCTGGACCCGAACAAGGACCAGAGCTACTTCCTGCACGCCGTCGGTGGCGAACAGATCGCCAAGACCCTGTTCCCGGTCGGCGAGCTGGAAAAACCGCAAGTGCGCGCCATTGCCGAGAAGTACGAGCTGGCGACCGCGAAGAAAAAGGATTCCACCGGGATCTGCTTTATCGGCGAACGCCGCTTCAGCGACTTCCTCAAGCAATACCTGCCGGCCCAGCCAGGCGAGATCAAGACCACCGAAGGCGAAGTCATCGGTCGTCACCACGGCCTGATGTACCACACCATCGGCCAGCGTCAGGGCCTGGGCATCGGCGGCCTGAAAGACGCCGGTGACGAGCCGTGGTATGTGCTGATCAAAGACCTGGAACACAACGAACTGATCGTTGGCCAGGGCAATGATCACCCTTACTTGTTCTCCCGCGCCCTGCTCGCCTCGGACATCTATTGGGTCAACCCGATCGATTTGACCGAGCCGCGCAAACTGACCGCCAAGGTGCGTTATCGCCAGAGCGACCAGCCCTGCACCCTGGAAAAAACCGCCACCGGTTATCGCGCGACCTTCGATGATCCGCAACGCGCGGTCACTCCGGGCCAGTCCGTGGTGTTCTATGACGGTGAAATCTGCCTCGGCGGCGGCGTGATTGAAGTAGCCGAGCCGTGGACGAGCAAGGGCCAGGCCCTATGAACCCGATTCAGGAGCAACTGACGGCACTGGGCGGGGTGTTTCTCGCCGCGGTGCTGGTGGACAGGATCGCCAAGACCGGCCAGACCAACGAAGCCGGCCTGAGCTGCATGCTCGGTAGCCTGCTGATCCGCGACCCCAAGGACACGCTGGAAGTCTATGGTGGCGACGACATCAACCTGCGCGAAGGCTACCGCGCACTGATCGGCGCCCTCGAACGCGACCCAAGCGCCCTGCAGCGCGAGCCCCTGCGTTATGCCCTGGCGATGCTCGGCCTTGAGCGTCAGTTGGCCAAACGTGGGGACATGCTCGACGTGATCGGCAAACGCCTGCCGCAGATTCAGTCCCAGGTCGAACACTTCGGCCCGACCCACGAAAACGTGATCGCCGCCTGCGGCGCGCTGTATCAGGACACCCTGAGCACACTGCGCCAGCGCATTCAGGTGCACGGCGACATGCGCAACCTGCAACAACCGAGCAACGCCTCGAAAATTCGCGCCCTGCTGCTGGCCGGCATTCGCTCAGCACGCCTGTGGCGGCAATTGGGCGGTCATCGCTGGCAACTGGTGATCAGCCGCCGCAAATTGCTCAAAGAGCTTTACCCCTTGATGCGTAACGAATAACCCGCATCGACAGAACCGAACTCAGCAATACGCGTAATACGCCGGTCAGTTGGCGACGGACCGGCGGATTTTTTCATGTATGATACGCGCCCCATTTCGTTGCCCGACTGTCCGAGAACACCCCATGCAGCTTTCTTCGCTCACTGCGGTTTCCCCTGTTGACGGCCGCTACGCCGGCAAAACCCAGGCCCTGCGCCCAATTTTCAGCGAGTACGGCCTGATCCGTGCCCGCGTTCTGGTTGAAGTGCGCTGGCTCCAGCGCCTGGCCGCTCACCCTGCCATCAGTGAAGTGCCGGCGTTCTCCGCCGAAGCCAACGCTGTGCTCAACACCCTGGCGGAAAACTTCTCTCTGGAGCACGCCGAGCGCGTCAAAGAGATCGAGCGCACCACCAACCACGACGTCAAGGCCATCGAGTACCTGCTCAAAGAGCAAGCGGCCAAGCTGCCGGAGCTGGCCAAGGTCAGTGAATTCATCCACTTTGCCTGCACCAGCGAGGACATCAACAACCTGTCCCACGCCCTGATGCTGCGCGAAGGCCGTGATGAAGTGATGCTGCCGCTGATGCGCCAGACTGCCAACGCCATCCGCGAACTGGCCATCCGTTTCGCCGACGTGCCGATGCTGTCGCGCACCCACGGTCAGCCGGCCTCGCCGACCACCCTGGGCAAAGAGCTGGCGAACGTGGTTTACCGCCTGGAGCGCCAGATCGCTCAAGTCGCTGCCGTTCCGCTGCTGGGCAAGATCAACGGCGCTGTCGGCAACTACAACGCCCACCTGTCGGCCTACCCTGAGATCGACTGGGAAGCCAACGCCCGCGCCTTCATCGAAGACGAGCTGGGCCTGGGCTTCAACCCGTACACCACGCAGATCGAACCGCACGACTACATTGCCGAGCTGTTCGACGCGATCGCCCGCTTCAACACCATCCTGATCGACTTCGACCGCGACATCTGGGGCTACATCTCCCTGGGTTATTTCAAACAGCGCACCATCGCTGGCGAAATCGGTTCGTCGACCATGCCGCACAAGGTCAACCCGATCGACTTCGAAAACTCCGAAGGCAACCTGGGTATCGCCAACGCACTGTTCCAGCACCTGGCGAGCAAACTGCCGATCTCCCGCTGGCAGCGCGACCTGACCGACTCCACCGTACTGCGCAACCTCGGTGTCGGCTTCGCCCACAGCGTGATCGCGTACGAAGCCAGCCTCAAGGGCATCAGCAAGCTTGAGCTCAACGAGCAGAAGATTGCCGCCGACCTGGACGCCTGCTGGGAAGTATTGGCCGAGCCGATCCAGACCGTGATGCGTCGCTACAACATCGAAAACCCGTACGAAAAGCTGAAAGAACTGACCCGCGGCAAGGGCATCAGCCCGGAAGCGCTGCAGACTTTCATCGACGGCTTGGACATGCCAGCCGCCGCCAAGGCCGAGCTGAAATTGCTCACCCCGGCGAACTACATCGGCAACGCTGTAGAACAAGCCAAACGCATCTGATCGACCGCTAGACCCTTTATAAGACGCCCGGCCGCGCCGGGCGTTTTTATTCCCGTCTGAAAAGTGCATTCTTTCAATAGGTTACACATGAATCCTGATATTCCTCTTCAACTTCTGGGCGGCATCACGGCACGGGAATTCCTGCGCGACTACTGGCAGAAAAAGCCGCTGCTGATCCGTCAGGCCATTCCTGATTTCGAAAGCCCGATCGACGCCGACGAACTGGCCGGCCTGGCGCTGGAAGAAGAAGTCGAATCGCGACTGATCATCGAGAATGGCGAGCGCCCGTGGGAACTGCGTCGCGGCCCGTTCGCCGAAGATGAATTCAGCAAGCTGCCTGAAACTGACTGGACCCTGCTGGTTCAAGCCGTGGATCAGTTCGTCCCGGAAGTCAGCGAACTGCTGGAAAACTTCCGCTTTCTGCCGAGCTGGCGCATCGACGACGTGATGATCAGCTACGCCGCACCGGGTGGCAGCGTTGGTCCGCACTTCGACAACTACGACGTGTTCCTGCTGCAAGGCCACGGCAAGCGCAACTGGAAGATCGGCCAGATGTGCAACACCGAGAGCCCGATGCTGGCCCACGCCGACCTGCGCATCCTCTCCGAATTCGAAGCCACCGATGAATGGGTGCTGGAACCGGGCGACATGCTCTACCTGCCACCGCGCCTGGCCCATTGCGGCGTTGCCGTTGATGAATGCATGACCTACTCGGTCGGTTTCCGCGCACCGAGCGCCGCTGAAGTGCTGACCCACTTCACCGACTTCCTCAGCCAGTTCCTGTCGGACGAAGAACGCTACACCGACGCCGACGCCTTGCCGGCCGCCGACCCTCACCAGATCCAGCGCGACGCACTCGACCGCCTCAAAGGCCTGCTGGCCGAGCACATGAGCGACGAGCGCCTGCTGCTGACCTGGTTCGGCCAGTTCATGACCGAGCCACGCTACCCGGAACTGGTGGTGGGCCCGGAAGACGTCGAAGAAGAGGACTTCATGTCCGCCCTGGAACAAGGCGCGATCCTGATTCGTAACCCGAGCGCACGCCTGGCGTGGTCTGAAGTCGATGACGACCTGCTGCTGTTCGCCAGCGGCCAGAGCCGTTACCTGCCGGGCAAACTCCGCGAATTGTTGAAGATGATCTGCGCCGCCGACGCGCTGCACGCCGACAACCTTGGCGACTGGCTGAGCGACGAAGAGGGTCGCGGACTGCTGTGCGAACTGGTCAAGCAAGGAAGCCTGGGGTTTGCCGATGAATAAGATTCACGTACGTGTCGCAGACTGGCAAAAGGACAACGCCGAGATCCGGCGCATTCGTGAGACGGTGTTCGTCGCCGAGCAATCCGTTCCGCCCGAGCTGGAATGGGATGCCGACGATGTAACGGCCGTGCATTTCCTCGCCCTCGAAGGCGACTTTCCGATTGGCACCGCCCGCCTGCTGCCTGACGGTCACGTCGGCCGGGTATCGGTACTCAAGGACTGGCGCGGCCTGAAAGTCGGCGATGCGCTGATGCACGCAGTGATTGGTGAAGCCGAAGAGCGCGGGCTGAAGCAGCAGATGCTCAGCGCCCAGGTACAAGCCACGGCGTTCTATGAGCGGCTGGGCTTTCACATGGTCAGTGAGGAGTTCCTGGAAGCCGGGATTCCGCACGTGGACATGGTTCGCCATTCGGCATAAGGCCCAGGTGCCGCCATCGCGAGCAAGCTCGCTCCCACATTGGATTTGTGAGTTGCTGAAGATTTCAGCAACACCATCGATCCCTGTGGGAGCAAGCTTGCTCGCGATGGCGGCCTGAGGAACACCACAAAACGCCCCGCTATCTTCGGATACCGGGGCGTTTTGCTGTCTACGATTCAACTTACCCCACCCCAGGCCGACAAACTGTAGGAGCGAGCCTGCTCGCGATGGTCTTGAGAACGCCGCGGGGGTGTCAGACTTCCAGCATTATCGTTCACGCCCATCGCGAGCAAGCTCGCTCCTACAAACCCCGGGCCGACAAAGTGGCAATATCAAGCCTTTAGAACGCGGAGATAACGGACATGTCCCTACGCACCCTGCTCACCACCCTACTGCTCGGCTGCAGTTTTTCGGTGCTGGCTGCCACAGAAATCATCCCCCTCAAATACCACACCAGTGCCGACCTGCTGCCGGTGGCGCAGGATTTCGTCGGCAAGGACGGACAGGTCAGCGCCTACGGCAATCAATTGATCGTCAACGCCGATCAACGCAAGATCGACGAACTTAAAGCCCTTATTTCCCAACTCGACACCGCACACAAGCGCCTGCTGATCACCGTCGACACCAGCGACAACAACTTCCAGGGCGACCAGGGTCATTCGGTGAACGGCGCCAAGCCAAGCCAGACCCGCATCATCAACTACACCACCGACAGTCGTGACGGCGGCATTCAGCAGGTGCAGGCCAGCGAAGGCACACCGGCGCTGATCCAGGTCGGCCAGAGCGTGCCGCTGACCAGTTCGCAGACCGATTCCTATGGCGACCTGCGCAGCCAGACCGAATACCGCAACGTCACTCAGGGCTTCTACGTCACCGCAAACGTCACCGGCGACATCGTTCACCTGTCGATCAGTACCAACCGTGACCGCATGAGCCAGGAACGTCCCGATGTAGTGAACATACAAAGCACCGACACAACCGTCACCGGCCACCTCGGCGAGTGGATCCTGCTGGCCGGGGTCAACGGCCAGACCCAGGCCGACAAACAGGGCCTGACCCGCAGCTATTCGACTCAGAGCCGCAACGACATGACTTTGCGGGTGAAAGTCGACACCTTGGACTAAAGCACCAAAAACTGACTGACGAGTCGTATTAGACCAAAGATGTAGTGCCTGAAAAAAAGCACTACAAAACGTTTGACGAGCCAAAAAAGCGAAGGCATGATGGCCTCGCTCCCGCTAATCAGAGGCCCTGGCAAGGGCCTTCGAGGCGATGTTCGCACCTACCCCGCGAACCGCTTCGTGTCTGTACCGCCCACAAGGTGTGTTTGACGAGGTTGTCGACTGGAACGAAGTTGTCCCGAGGGACGGAAGCGTAATAGGTAACCCGGCACCACACTGATGTTCGCACCAAGGCCCACGACGCCCGAATGCGCCCGCAGTTCGCCTTTACCTGCTCACTTCCCCTCGAGCCGATCGTTCATCCCGTCGCCCTCCCCGCCGAATCCGACTTGACCGCTTAAGCTTCTGGTCAGCGAGCGCAGGAATTTTCCACCGCAGAACAACTTTTCATAAAGACGCGACGAGGTTTATCTCCCATGGCACTGACACGCGAACAGCAAATTGCAGCCCTCGAAAAAGACTGGGCTGAAAACCCGCGCTGGAAAGGCGTGACACGCACTTACTCCGCTGCTGACGTCGTCCGCCTGCGTGGCTCGGTTCAACCTGAGCACACCTTTGCAAAAATGGGCGCCGAGAAGCTGTGGAACCTGGTGACCCAGGGTGCCAAGCCAGCCTTCCGTCCTGAGAAAGATTTCGTCAACTGCATGGGCGCCCTGACCGGCGGCCAGGCTGTACAACAAGTCAAGGCCGGCATCCAGGCGATCTACCTGTCTGGCTGGCAAGTGGCTGCGGACAACAACTCCGCCGAATCGATGTACCCAGACCAGTCGCTGTACCCGGTGGACTCGGTTCCAACCGTGGTCAAGCGCATCAACAACTCGTTCCGTCGTGCCGACCAGATCCAGTGGAAAGCCGGCAAGAACCCGGGCGACGACGGTTACATCGACTACTTCGCGCCAATCGTGGCTGACGCCGAAGCCGGTTTCGGCGGCGTACTGAACGCTTACGAGCTGATGAAGAGCATGATCGAAGCAGGCGCCGCCGGCGTTCACTTCGAAGACCAACTGGCTTCCGTAAAAAAATGCGGCCACATGGGCGGCAAGGTACTGGTTCCTACCCAGGAAGCCGTACAGAAGCTGACCGCTGCCCGTCTGGCTGCTGACGTTGCCGGTACTCCGACCATCATCCTGGCCCGTACCGACGCTAACGCCGCTGACCTGCTGACGTCCGACTGCGACCCGTACGACCAGCCATTCGTGACTGGCGAACGTACCCAGGAAGGTTTCTACAAAGTGCGCGCCGGCCTGGATCAAGCCATCGCCCGTGGCCTGGCCTACGCTCCGTACGCCGACCTGATCTGGTGCGAAACCGCCAAGCCGGATCTGGACGAGGCTCGTCGCTTCGCTGAAGCGATCAAGAAGGAATACCCGGACCAACTGCTGTCGTACAACTGCTCGCCTTCCTTCAACTGGAAGAAAAACCTGGACGACGCGACCATCGCCAAGTTCCAGCGCGAACTGTCCGCCATGGGTTACAAGCACCAGTTCATCACCCTGGCCGGCATTCACAACATGTGGCACAGCATGTTCAACCTGGCGCACGACTACGCCCGCAACGACATGACTGCCTACGTGAAGCTGCAAGAGCAGGAATTCGCTGACGCATCCAAGGGTTACACCTTCGTGGCGCACCAGCAGGAAGTGGGCACCGGCTACTTCGACGACATGACCACCGTGATCCAGGGTGGCTCGTCCTCGGTAACCGCACTGACCGGTTCGACTGAAGAAGAACAGTTCCACTGATCTGCTTCGCCTGAGACATCAGCCGCTGCGGACCGAATAGAAAGCTAACCGCAGCGCTGCACCTCTGACGCCCCGACTGGTTCGGGGCGTTTTTTTGCCTGCGATTCAATGAGCGCCCCTCTGTAGGAGCGAGCCTGCTCGCGATGAACCTGAGGACGCCGCTGGGTTTCAGGCCCCCAGCGTCATCGTTGACCACCATCGCGAGCAGGCTCGCTCCTACAGGGGATGGTGGTGACCTGGAAAAACATTGATCCAGAGCGCTACGACCGTCAGAAAAATCCGCTAAAACGCTCTCCGCCGCTACTTGCTGTAACGCCCATATAAGACAACTTCCGGAGTATCCGAAGGATAAGCAGTTTAAAAACCAAGCCAAACAATATTGATTATCATTTAGCACCAACTATGTTCGTTACATTCCCTACAAAACATAATTGACGAAATGCCGGCTAATGCCCAAGGCGCAAGGCCTGCGGGGCTTTTGAAGCGCGCTATGTCCTTATTCCTATAAATAATTTCGCTATAGGAATTTTACTTGCCGGGTGTTTAGCCATAAAATCAGCGGGATTGATTGCTGCGACATATCGTCACTGCTTTTGTTTCTTTTCAAGCTCAGAGACCTTTGCTCTCTGTTAAGGATTACCAGCATGCCCGAAGCGACAGGACTCATGGCCCACAACTGGGGCTTTGCCATTTTCCTTCTAGGCGTCGTCGGCCTCTGTGCCTTCATGCTGGGCGTCTCCAGCCTCCTTGGGTCAAAAGCCTGGGGCCGCAGCAAAAACGAACCGTTCGAGTCCGGCATGCTACCTACAGGTGGCGCCCGCTTGCGGCTCTCAGCCAAATTCTATCTGGTCGCGATGTTGTTCGTGATCTTCGATATCGAAGCCCTCTTTCTCTTTGCATGGTCTGTGTCCGTCCGCGAAAGCGGCTGGACCGGATTCGTCGAAGCTCTCGTTTTCATAGCAATTCTGTTGGCAGGCCTTGTCTACCTATTCCGAGTGGGCGCCCTTGACTGGGCTCCGGAAGCTCGGCGCAAGCGGCAAGCGAAGCTGAAACAATGAGGCTTTGGCAATGCAATACAATCTCACCAGGATCGACCCCGATGCTCCTAACGAGCAGTATCCGATTGGCCAGCGGGAAACCGTTTCCGATCCGTTAGAAGATCAAGTCCACAAAAACATTTTCATGGGCAAGCTCGAAGACGTGCTTAACGGCACGATCAACTGGGGGCGCAAGAACTCCCTGTGGCCGTATAACTTCGGTCTTTCGTGCTGCTACGTGGAAATGACCACCGCCTTCACGGCGCCCCACGACATCGCGCGCTTTGGCGCCGAGGTTATCCGGGCATCGCCGCGTCAGGCGGATTTCATGGTTATCGCCGGTACCTGCTTCATCAAGATGGCGCCGATCATTCAGCGTCTCTACGAGCAAATGCTCGAGCCTAAATGGGTCATCTCCATGGGTTCGTGCGCCAACTCCGGTGGCATGTACGACATCTACTCCGTCGTTCAAGGGGTGGACAAGTTCCTGCCCGTGGACGTCTACGTGCCTGGCTGCCCGCCCCGCCCTGAGGCTTTCCTGCAAGGCTTGATGCTGTTGCAGGAGTCGATTGGACAGGAGCGTCGCCCGCTTTCCTGGGTCGTTGGTGATCAAGGCGTCTATCGCGCCGAGATGCCTTCCGAGAAGGAAAAGCGCCGCGAACAGCGAATCGCAGTCACCAACCTGCGCAGCCCCGACGAAGTCTGATCCAGATCTGCTTCTTAAATAGAACGAGAACCTGGCTTCATTCTTTACGTTGACCGAAAGCGATAAATAACCATGACTACAGGCAGTGCTCTGTACATCCCGCCTTACAAGGCAGACGACCAGGATGTGGTCGTCGAACTGAACAACCGTTTTGGCCCGGAGGCGTTCACCGCCCAGCCGACCCGCACCGGCATGCCGGTGCTTTGGGTTGCCCGCGCCAAACTCGTCGAAGTCCTGACCTTCCTGCGTAACCTGCCCAAGCCGTACGTCATGCTCTATGACCTGCACGGCGTGGACGAGCGTCTGCGCACCAAGCGTCAAGGGCTGCCGAACGGCGTCGACTTCTCCGTGTTCTATCACTTGATGTCGATCGAACGTAATAGTGACGTAATGATCAAGGTTGCCTTGTCCGAGGGCGACCTCAGCTTGCCGACCGTCACCAGCATCTGGCCGAACGCCAACTGGTACGAGCGTGAAGTCTGGGACATGTTCGGCATCGACTTCAAAGGTCACCCTCACCTGTCGCGCATCATGATGCCGCCGACCTGGGAAGGTCACCCGCTGCGCAAGGACTTTCCGGCCCGTGCCACCGAGTTCGACCCGTTCACCCTGAACCTGGCCAAGCAACAGCTCGAGGAAGAGTCCGCGCGCTTCAAGCCGGAAGACTGGGGCATGAAGCGTTCCGGCCCGAACGAGGACTACATGTTCCTCAACCTCGGCCCGAACCACCCGTCCGCGCACGGTGCGTTCCGCATCATCCTGCAGCTGGACGGTGAAGAGATCGTAGACTGCGTACCGGACGTCGGTTACCACCACCGTGGTGCCGAGAAGATGGCCGAGCGTCAGTCCTGGCACAGCTTCATCCCGTACACCGACCGTATCGACTACCTCGGCGGCGTGATGAACAACCTGCCCTACGTGCTCTCGGTCGAGAAGCTGGCCGGCATCAAGGTGCCGGAGAAGGTCGACGTCATCCGCATCATGATGGCCGAGTTCTTCCGGATCACCAGCCACCTGCTGTTCCTGGGTACTTACATCCAGGACGTCGGCGCCATGACCCCGGTGTTCTTCACCTTCACCGACCGCCAGCGCGCGTACACGGTGATCGAAGCCATTACCGGTTTCCGTCTGCACCCGGCCTGGTACCGCATCGGTGGCGTCGCCCACGACCTGCCGCGGGGTTGGGAAAAACTGGTCAAGGATTTCGTCGAGTGGATGCCCAAGCGTCTGGACGAATACCAGAAAGCCGCACTGGACAACAGCATCCTGCGTGGCCGGACCATCGGCGTCGCCGACTACAACACCAAAGAGGCCCTGGAATGGGGCGTCACCGGTGCCGGCCTGCGTTCGACCGGTTGCGATTTCGACTTGCGTAAAGCACGCCCGTACTCGGGCTACGAGAACTTCGAATTCGAAGTGCCGCTGGCCGCCAACGGCGATGCCTACGACCGCTGCATCGTGCGTGTCGAGGAGATGCGCCAGAGCATCAGGATCATCGACCAGTGCCTGCGCAACATGCCGGAAGGCCCGTACAAGGCGGATCACCCGCTGACCACGCCGCCGCCGAAAGAGCGCACCCTGCAGCACATCGAAACCTTGATCACGCACTTCCTGCAGGTTTCGTGGGGCCCGGTCATGCCGGCCAACGAATCCTTCCAGATGATCGAAGCGACCAAGGGCATCAACAGTTATTACCTGACGAGCGATGGCGGCACCATGAGCTACCGCACCCGGATTCGTACCCCAAGCTTCCCGCACTTGCAGCAGATCCCTTCGGTGATCAAAGGCAGCATGGTCGCGGACTTGATTGCGTACCTGGGTAGTATCGATTTCGTTATGGCCGACGTGGACCGCTAAGCATGAACAGCACGCTTATCCAGACAGACCGTTTCACCTTGAGTGAAACCGAGCGCTCGGCCATCGAGCACGAGCTGCATCACTACGAAGACCCGCGCGCGGCGTCGATCGAAGCCTTGAAGATCGTCCAGAAGGAACGTGGCTGGGTGCCGGACGGCGCCCTGTACGCCATCGGCGAGATCCTCGGCATCCCGGCCAGCGACGTTGAAGGCGTGGCGACGTTCTACAGCCAGATCTTCCGTCAGCCAGTGGGCCGTCACATCATCCGCGTCTGCGACAGCATGGTCTGCTACATCGGCGGCCACGAGTCCGTGGTCAGCGAAATCCAGAGCAAGCTCGGCATCGGCCTGGGTCAGACCACCGCCGACGGTCGTTTCACCCTGCTGCCGGTCTGCTGCCTCGGCAACTGCGACAAGGCGCCGGCGTTGATGATCGACGACGACACTTTCGGTGATGTGCAGCCTGCAGGCGTTGCCAAATTGCTCGAGGGCTACGTATGACCCTGACTTCCTTCGGTCCGGCCAACCGCATCAAGCGTTCGGCCGAGACTCACCCGCTCACCTGGCGCCTGCGTGATGACGGCGAAGCCGTATGGCTCGACGAGTACCAGGCCAAGAACGGTTACGCCGCTGCGCGCAAGGCCTTCGCCGACATGGCCCAGGACGACATCGTCCAGACCGTGAAAGACTCCGGCCTCAAAGGCCGCGGCGGTGCAGGCTTCCCCACTGGCGTGAAGTGGGGCCTGATGCCAAAGGACGAATCCATCAACATCCGCTACCTGCTGTGCAACGCGGATGAAATGGAGCCCAACACCTGGAAAGACCGCATGCTGATGGAGCAACTGCCCCATCTGCTGATCGAAGGCATGCTGATCAGTGCCCGCGCACTGAAAACCTACCGTGGCTACATCTTCCTGCGTGGCGAATACACCACCGCCGCCAAGCACTTGAACCGTGCCGTGGAAGAAGCCAAGGCAGCCGGCCTGCTGGGCAAGAACATCCTGGGTTCGGGTTTTGATTTCGAGCTGTTCGTTCACACCGGCGCCGGGCGTTATATCTGCGGTGAAGAAACCGCACTGATCAACTCCCTCGAAGGCCGTCGCGCCAACCCGCGCTCCAAGCCGCCCTTCCCTGCCGCCGTTGGCGTGTGGGGCAAGCCGACTTGCGTGAATAACGTCGAAACCCTGTGCAACGTGCCGGCGATCATTGCCGACGGCGTGGACTGGTACAAATCGTTGGCTCGCGAAGGCAGCGAAGACATGGGCACCAAGCTCATGGGCTTCTCCGGCAAGGTCAAGAACCCGGGCCTGTGGGAACTGCCGTTCGGCGTCACCGGTCGCGAGCTGTTCGAAGACTACGCCGGCGGCATGCGCGACGGTTACAAGCTCAAGGCCTGGCAGCCTGGCGGCGCCGGTACCGGTTTCCTGTTGCCGGAACACCTGGACGCACAAATGTACGCCGGCGGCATCGCCAAAGTGGGCACCCGCATGGGTACCGGCCTGGCCATGGCGGTGGACGACAGCGTCAACATGGTGTCCCTGCTGCGCAACATGGAGCAGTTCTTCGCCCGCGAATCCTGCGGCTTCTGCACCCCTTGCCGCGATGGCTTGCCATGGAGCGTCAAGCTCCTGATGGCCATCGAGAACGGTGAAGGCCAGCCAGGCGACATCGAGACCCTGCTGGGTCTGGTCGGTTTCCTCGGCCCAGGCAAGACCTTCTGTGCTCACGCACCGGGCGCCGTGGAACCGTTGGGCAGCGCAATCAAATACTTCCGCCATGAGTTCGAAGCCGGTATCGCACCAGTCAGCGCCGCCGTCCCGCCTCTGGCAAGGCCGATCGTAGTCGGCGCGTAAACGCTTAAAAAAGCGAAGGGTCCGTGCCCTTCGCTTTTCGTGTGATGACGCCTTTAACGGCTGTGTTGATTCACACGGATAACAAGATTCCATTAGCCACGCCCGCTGACACCGGGCCAACGAAGAACTTTGAACCATGGCCACTATCCACGTAGACGGCAAAGCGCTCGAAGTCGATGGGGCAGACAACCTGTTACAGGCATGTCTGTCTCTGGGCCTCGATATTCCGTATTTCTGCTGGCACCCTGCCCTCGGCAGCGTTGGCGCTTGCCGCCAGTGCGCGGTCAAGCAATACACCGACGAGAACGACACCCGTGGTCGTATCGTGATGTCCTGCATGACCCCTGCCACCGACAACACCTGGATCTCCATCGAAGATGAAGAATCCAAGGCCTTCCGCGCCAGTGTTGTCGAATGGCTGATGACCAACCACCCTCACGACTGCCCGGTCTGTGAAGAAGGCGGTCACTGCCACCTGCAAGACATGACGGTAATGACCGGCCACAACGAGCGCCGTTACCGCTTCACCAAGCGTACCCACCAGAACCAGCAACTGGGCCCGTTCATTTCCCACGAAATGAACCGCTGCATCGCTTGCTACCGCTGCGTGCGCTTCTATAAGGACTACGCCGGCGGCACCGATCTCGGTGTGTTTGGCGCCCACGACAACGTGTACTTCGGTCGCGTTGAAGACGGCACCCTGGAAAGCGAGTTCTCCGGCAACCTCACCGAGGTCTGCCCGACCGGTGTGTTCACCGACAAGACTCACTCCGAGCGCTACAACCGCAAGTGGGACATGCAGTTCTCGCCGAGCATCTGCCATGGCTGCTCCAGCGGTTGCAACATCTCCCCGGGCGAGCGTTACGGCGAACTGCGTCGTATCGAAAACCGTTTCAACGGTTCGGTGAACCAGTACTTCCTGTGCGACCGTGGCCGTTTCGGCTATGGCTACGTCAACCGCGAAGACCGCCCACGCCAGCCGCAGTTGGCGGGCGGCACCAAGCTGAGCCTCGACGAAGCGCTGGATAAAGCCGCGGACCTGCTGCGCGGTCGCAACATCGTCGGTATCGGTTCGCCCCGCGCCAGCCTCGAAAGCAACTACGCGTTGCGCGAACTGGTCGGTGCCGAGCACTTCTACTCCGGTATCGAAGCTGCCGAGCTGGAGCGTATCCGTCTGGTCCTGCAAGTGCTCAAAGACAGCCCGCTGCCAGTACCGAACATGCGCGACATCGAAGACCACGACGCCGTGTTCGTCCTCGGTGAAGACCTGACCCAGACTGCTGCGCGCATGGCGCTGTCCCTGCGTCAATCGGTCAAGGGCAAGGCCGAAGACATGGCCGACGCCATGCGTGTCCAGCCTTGGCTCGACGCCGCGGTGAAAAACATCGGCCAGCACGCGCTGAACCCGCTGTTCATCGCCAGCCTGGCTGAAACCAAGCTCGACGACATCGCTGAAGAATGCGTTCACGCTGCTCCAGACGACCTGGCCCGCATCGGTTTCGCCGTGGCTCACGCCCTCGACGCCAGCGCTCCAGCCGTTGAAGGCCTGGATGCTGAAGCACTCGAACTGGCCAAGCGCATTGCCGACGCCCTGCTCGCTGCCAAGCGTCCATTGATCATTGCCGGTACCTCGTTGGGTTCCAAGGCGTTGATCGAAGCTGCTGCGAACATCGCCAAAGCGTTGAAGCTGCGCGAGAAGAACGGTTCCATCAGCCTGATCGTGCCAGAGGCCAACAGCCTCGGCCTGGCCATGCTCGGTGGCGAATCGGTCGACGCCGCGCTGCAAGCCGTGATCGATGGCCGTGCCGACGCCATCGTCGTGCTCGAAAACGATCTGTATACCCGTACCGACAAGGCCAAGGTCGATGCCGCCCTGACCGCCGCCAAAGTGCTGATCGTCGCCGACCATCAGAAGACTGCCACCAGCGATCGCGCGCACCTGGTTCTGCCAGCCGCCAGCTTCGCTGAAGGCGACGGCACCCTGGTCAGCCAGGAAGGCCGCGCCCAGCGCTTCTTCCAGGTCTTCGATCCGAAGTACATGGACGCGAGCATCCTGGTTCACGAAGGCTGGCGCTGGCTGCATGCCCTGCGCGCGACCCTGCTGAACCAGCCGATCGACTGGACCCAACTGGACCACGCCACCGCCGCCGTCGCTTCCAGCACTTCGATCCTGAATCGCATCGTCGATGCCGCACCGTCCGCCGCGTTCCGCATCAAGGGCATGAAACTGGCCCGCGAACCGCTGCGTTACTCCGGTCGTACCGCCATGCGCGCTGACATCAACGTGCACGAACCGCGTGCCCCGCAAGACAACGACACCGCGTTCAACTTCTCGATGGAAGGTTACTCGGGCTCGGTCGAACCGCGTCAGCAAGTGCCATTCGCCTGGTCTCCGGGTTGGAACTCGCCGCAGGCCTGGAACAAGTTCCAGGACGAAGTCGGTGGTCACATCCGCGCTGGCGACCCGGGCACCCGCCTGATCGAAAGCAGCGGTGACTCGCTGAACTGGTTCGCCAGTGTTCCGCGCGCGTTCAACCCGGCACAAGGCACCTGGCAAGTCGTGCCGTTCTTCCACCTGTTCGGCAGCGAAGAGAACTCTTCGAAAGCCGCGCCGGTTCAGGAACGCATCCCGGCCGCCTACGTGTCGCTGGCCAAGTCCGAAGCCGACCGCCTGGGTGTCAATGACGGCGCGATGCTGAGCTTGAATGTCGCTGGCCAGACCCTGCGTCTGCCGCTGCGCATCAACGAAGAGCTGGGCGCCGGTCTGGTGGCACTGCCTGCGGGCATCGCCGGCATTCCGCCAGCGATCTTTGGCAAATCCGTTGACGGTCTGCAGGAGGCAGCTCAATGACCTGGTTCACTCCTGAAGTGATCGACATCATCATCACGGTCCTCAAGGCCGTGGTGATTCTGCTCGCCGTGGTGGTTTGCGGTGCCCTGCTGAGCTGGGTCGAGCGTCGTCTGCTCGCCCTCTGGCAGGACCGTTACGGTCCGAACCGCGTCGGTCCGTTCGGCGCGTTCCAGATCGCCGCCGACATGATCAAGATGTTCTTCAAGGAAGACTGGACGCCTCCATTCGCCGACAAGATGATCTTCACCCTGGCACCGGTAGTCGCCATGAGCGCCCTGCTGATTGCCTTCGCGATCATCCCGATCACCCCGACCTGGGGCGTGGCGGACATCAACATCGGTATCCTGTTCTTCTTCGCCATGGCTGGCCTGTCGGTCTACGCGGTGCTGTTCGCCGGCTGGTCGAGCAACAACAAGTTCGCCCTGCTGGGCAGCTTGCGCGCCTCGGCGCAGACCGTGTCGTACGAAGTGTTCATGGGCCTGTCGCTGATGGGCATCGTGATCCAGGTCGGCTCGTTCAACATGCGCGACATCGTTGAATATCAAGCGCAGAACCTGTGGTTCATCATTCCGCAGATCTTCGGCTTCCTGACCTTCTTCATCGCTGGCGTGGCCGTGACTCACCGTCACCCGTTCGACCAGCCGGAAGCGGAACAGGAACTGGCAGACGGTTACCACATTGAATACGCCGGCATGAAATGGGGCATGTTCTTCGTCGGCGAGTACATCGGCATCGTGCTGATCTCGGCGCTGCTGGTGACCTTGTTCTTCGGTGGCTGGCACGGTCCGTTCGGCATCCTGCCGCAGATCCCGTTCATCTGGTTCGCACTGAAAACCGCGTTCTTCATCATGATGTTCATCCTGTTGCGCGCTTCGATTCCGCGCCCACGGTATGACCAGGTGATGGATTTCAGCTGGAAGTTCTGCCTGCCGCTGACCCTCGTCAACATGCTGGTGACCGCTGCGATCGTGTTGCTCAACACGCCCGCCGTCGCGGCTCAGTGAGGATAGAGAATCATGAAGTACATATTTGACATCGTGCATGGCTTCTTCACACAGCTTCGCAGCCTGGTGATGATTTTCGGCCACGCCTTCCGCAAGCGCGACACGCTGCAGTACCCGGAAGAACCGGTCTACCTGCCGCCGCGCTACCGTGGTCGTATCGTCCTGACCCGCGACCCCGACGGCGAAGAGCGTTGTGTAGCCTGTAACCTGTGCGCCGTGGCGTGCCCGGTCGGTTGCATCTCGCTGCAGAAAGCTGAAACCGAAGACGGTCGCTGGTACCCGGACTTCTTCCGCATCAACTTCTCGCGCTGCATTTTTTGCGGCCTCTGCGAGGAAGCCTGCCCGACCACCGCGATCCAGCTGACACCGGATTTCGAAATGGCCGAGTTCAAACGTCAGGACCTGGTTTACGAGAAAGAAGATCTGCTGATCTCCGGCCCCGGCAAAAACCCTGATTACAACTTCTATCGTGTTGCAGGTATGGCGATTGCCGGGAAGCCGAAAGGCTCCGCGCAGAACGAAGCCCAGCCGATCAACGTGAAGAGCTTGCTGCCTTAAGGAAGAAAGATGGAATTCGCTTTCTATTTCGCATCGGGTATCGCTGTGGTGTCCACGCTTCGCGTGATCACCAACACCAACCCTGTGCACGCCCTGCTCTACCTGATCATTTCGCTGATTGCCGTGGCGATGACCTTCTTCGCCCTCGGCGCGCCGTTCGCCGGCGTCCTGGAAGTGATCGCCTACGCTGGCGCCATCATGGTGCTGTTCGTGTTTGTGGTGATGATGCTGAACCTTGGCCCGGCCTCGGTTCAGCAAGAGCGCGTCTGGCTCAAGCCCGGTATCTGGGGCGGCCCGGTCCTTCTCGCCGCGCTGCTGCTGGTGGAACTGCTGTACGTGCTGTTCTCCCACCAGACCGGTGAAGCCATTGGCCACACCACCGTAGACGCCAAGGCCGTGGGCATCAGCCTGTTCGGTCCGTACCTGCTGGTGGTCGAACTCGCCTCGATGCTGCTGCTCGCCGCAGCCGTCACGGCGTTCCACTTGGGCCGCAACGAAGCCAAGGAGCAATGACGATGCCTGCTATCCCCATGGAGCATGGTCTGGCGGTCGCCGGCATCCTGTTCTGCCTCGGTCTGGTCGGCCTGATGGTCCGCCGCAACATCCTTTTCGTGCTGATGAGCCTGGAGGTCATGATGAATGCCTCCGCGTTGGCGTTCATCGTTGCCGGTAGCCGCTGGGCACAGCCGGATGGACAGATCATGTTCATCCTGGTGATCAGCCTGGCAGCCGCCGAGGCCAGTATCGGCCTGGCGATCCTGCTGCAACTGTATCGCCGCTTCCACACGCTCGATATCGACGCTGCCAGTGAGATGCGCGGATGAATCTTCTCTATCTGACTTTCCTGTTCCCTCTCATCGGTTTCCTGCTGCTGGCGTTTTCTCGCGGCCGTCTCTCGGAAAACCTTTCGGCGCTGATCGGCGTCGGTTCCGTCGGCTTGTCCGCCATCGTCGCGGCTTACGTGATCTGGCAATTCAATGTCGCACCACCTGAAGGCGGTCACTACACCCAGGTGTTGTGGCAGTGGATGGCGGTGGAAGGCTTCACGCCGAACTTCGCCCTGTACCTGGACGGCCTGTCGCTGACCATGCTCGGTGTGGTGGTCGGCGTGGGTTTCCTGATCCACCTGTTCGCGTCCTGGTACATGCGCGGTGAAGCCGGTTACTCGCGCTTCTTCGCCTACACCAACCTGTTTATCGCCAGCATGCTGTTCCTGGTGCTGGGCGATAACCTGTTGTTCCTGTACTTCGGCTGGGAAGGCGTGGGCCTGTGCTCCTACCTGTTGATCGGTTTCTACTACAGCAACCGCAACAACGGTAACGCCGCACTCAAAGCCTTTATCGTGACCCGTATCGGTGACGTGTTCATGGCCATCGGCCTGTTCATTCTGTTTGCCCAACTGGGCACGCTGAACGTTCAGGAACTGCTGGTG
Organism: Pseudomonas sp. PDM30; assembly: GCF_019218985.1. Lineage (NCBI taxonomy): Bacteria > Pseudomonadati > Pseudomonadota > Gammaproteobacteria > Pseudomonadales > Pseudomonadaceae > Pseudomonas > Pseudomonas sp. PDM30. The sequence goes on along the minus strand of NZ_JAHUWM010000006.1, from coordinate 148,304 downwards.
CTGGCTCCGCAGAAATTCCAGTCCGGCGACTTCTGGATGGTCATGGCCACCCTGATGCTGCTCGGTGGTGCTGTCGGTAAATCCGCGCAACTGCCGCTGCAAACCTGGCTGGCGGATGCGATGGCCGGTCCTACCCCGGTTTCGGCACTGATCCACGCCGCAACCATGGTGACCGCCGGTGTCTACCTGATCGCCCGTACCCACGGCCTGTTCACCCTGGCGCCGGAAATCCTGCACCTGGTGGGCATCGTCGGCGGTGTGACCCTGGTCCTGGCTGGCTTCGCAGCCCTGGTCCAGACCGACATCAAGCGTATCCTCGCCTACTCGACCATGAGCCAGATCGGCTACATGTTCCTGGCCCTGGGCGTCGGTGCCTGGGATGGCGCGATCTTCCACCTGATGACCCACGCCTTCTTCAAGGCCCTGCTGTTCCTTGCGTCCGGTTCGGTGATCGTTGCCTGCCACCACGAGCAGAACATCTTCAAGATGGGCGGTCTGTGGAAAAAGCTGCCACTGGCCTACGCCAGTTTCATCGTCGGCGGCGCGGCCCTGGCGGCCCTGCCACTGGTAACCGCAGGCTTCTACTCCAAGGACGAAATCCTCTGGGAAGCGTTCGCCAGCGGCAACAACGGTCTGCTCTACGCAGGTCTGGTCGGCGCATTCATGACTTCGTTGTACACCTTCCGCCTGATCTTCATCGCGTTCCACGGTGAAGCGAAGACCGAAGCCCACGCCGGTCACGGCATCGCTCACTGGTTGCCACTGTCGGTGCTGATCGTACTGTCGACCTTCGTCGGCGCGATGATCGTTCCACCGCTGCACGGCGTACTGCCGCAAAGCGTCGGCCATGCCGGCGGCGAAGCCAAGCACAGCCTGGAAATCGCCTCGGGCGCCATTGCCCTGGCCGGTATCCTGCTGGCCGCATTGCTGTTCCTCGGCAAGCGTCGCTTCGTCACCGCCATCGCCAACAGCGGCATCGGCCGTATCCTCTCGGCCTGGTGGTTCGCTGCCTGGGGCTTCGACTGGATCTACGACAAACTGTTCGTCAAGCCGTACCTGGCGATCATCCACATCCTGCGCAAAGACCCGCTGGACCAGACCATCGGTCTGATCCCGCGAATGGCCAAAGGCGGTCACACCGCCCTGAGCCGTACCGAGACCGGTCAACTGCGTTGGTATGCCGCCTCGATGGCTGCTGGTGCCGTGCTGGTTATCGGCGCCGTCGTGCTGGTAGCGGTCTGATATGAACCTTGCGAACTTGCGAAAGGAATTGAGCCCGTCATGATTCTGCCTTGGCTAATCCTGATCCCCTTCATCGGCGGCCTGCTGTGCTGGATGGGTGAGCGTTTCGGCGCCACCCTCCCCCGCTGGATTGCGCTGATCACCATGTCCCTGTTGCTCTCCCTCGGCCTCTGGCTGTGGGCCAACGGTGATTATTCATTTGCCCCGGCGCCTGGCGCCGACCCGACCTGGGCGCTTGAGTTCAAGCACGTCTGGATCCAGCGCTTCGGCATCAACGTGCACCTGGCCCTCGACGGCCTGTCGCTGTTGATGATCATGCTGACCGGTCTGCTGGGTGTCCTCTCGGTACTCTGCTCGTGGAAAGAGATCCAGCGTCACGTGGGCTTCTTCCACCTGAACCTGATGTGGATCCTGGGCGGTGTCGTCGGCGTGTTCCTCGCCCTCGACCTGTTCATGTTCTTCTTCTTCTGGGAAATGATGCTGGTGCCGATGTACTTCCTCATCGCGCTCTGGGGTCATAGTTCTTCGGACGGCAAGAAAACCCGGATCTACGCGGCGACCAAGTTCTTCATCTTCACTCAGGCTTCCGGCCTGATCATGCTGGTGGCGATCCTGGGTCTGGTACTGGTCAACTTCAACGACACCGGCGTGATTACCTTCAACTACGCCGACCTGTTGAAAACCAAGATGTCGACGACCACCGAGTACATCCTGATGCTCGGCTTCTTCATCGCCTTCGCGGTGAAGCTGCCAGTCGTGCCGTTCCACTCCTGGTTGCCTGACGCTCACGCCCAGGCGCCGACTGCAGGTTCCGTCGACCTCGCCGGTATCTTGCTGAAAACCGCGGCCTACGGTCTGCTGCGTTTCGCCCTGCCGCTGTTCCCGAATGCTTCGGCCGAGTTCGCGCCGTTTGCAATGGCCCTGGGTCTGATCGGGATTTTCTACGGTGCGTTCCTGGCGTTCGCGCAAACCGACATCAAGCGTCTGATTGCCTTCTCGTCCGTTTCCCACATGGGCTTCGTTCTGATCGGCATCTACTCCGGCAGCCAACTGGCGCTGCAGGGCGCGGTGATGCAGATGCTCGCCCACGGTCTGTCGGCGGCGGCACTCTTTATCCTGAGTGGCCAGTTGTACGAACGCACCCACACCCGCGACATGCGTGAAATGGGTGGCCTGTGGTCGAAGATCGCCTACCTGCCAGCTCTCAGCCTGTTCTTCGCCGCTGCGTCGCTGGGCTTGCCGGGTACCGGCAACTTCGTCGGTGAGTTCCTGATCCTGATCGGCACCTTCCCGATCGCTCCATGGGTCACCATCATCGCGACGTCCGGCCTGGTGTTCGGTTCGGTCTACTCGCTGATCATGATCCATCGTGCCTACTTCGGCCCGGCCAAATCGGACGCGGTACTGCATGGCATGGATGGTCGCGAACTGATCATGGTGGCCGGTCTGGCAGCGCTGCTGATTTACATCGGCGTCTATCCACAACCGTTCCTCGATACCTCTGCCGCTACGATGCATGGCGTGCAGCAGTGGCTCGGCACCGCCTTCACTCAACTCGCTTCGGCCCGGTAAGAGCGCTATGGAATTCACGACTCAACACTTTATCGCGCTAGCGCCGCTGTTGATTACCAGCGCCACGATCATCGTGGTGATGCTGGCAATTGCCTGGCGCCGCAACCACTCCCAGACCTTCCTGCTGTCGGTGGCGGGTCTGAACCTGGCGTTGCTGTCGATCCTGCCAGCCTTGAAGGTCGCGCCACTGGCTGTGACCCCACTGCTGCAAATCGATAGCTTCGCTTGCTTGTACATGGCGCTGATCCTGGTCGCCACCCTCGCTTGTGTCACCCTCGCCCACGCCTACCTCGGCGATGGCGGCACGGGTTACCCGGGCAACCGTGAAGAACTGTACCTGCTGATCCTGATGTCCGCCGCCGGTGGCCTGGTGCTGGTCAGCGCACAGCACCTGGCCGGGTTGTTCGTCGGTCTGGAACTGCTGTCGGTGCCGGTTTATGGTCTGGTGGCCTATGCCTTCTTCAACAAGCGTTCGCTGGAAGCCGGTATCAAGTACATGGTGCTGTCGGCTGCCGGCTCCGCGTTCCTGTTGTTCGGCATGGCACTGCTGTACGCAGACTCGGGTTCCCTGAGCTTCGTCGGCATCGGTCAGGCGCTGGCGGCTACCGGTCTGCCAAGCTCGCTGGCACAACTGGGCCTGGGCATGATGCTGATCGGCCTGGCGTTCAAGCTGTCGCTGGTACCCTTCCACCTCTGGACTCCGGACGTTTACGAAGGGGCCCCGGCGCCGGTTGCCGCGTTCCTGGCGACCGCTGCCAAAGTGGCGGTGTTCGCGGTCATGGTGCGCCTGTTCCAGATCTCCCCTGCTGCAAGCAGCGGCGTCCTGAGCAACGTGCTGACCATCATCGCCATCGCGTCGATCCTGTTCGGTAACCTGCTGGCCCTGACCCAGAGCAACCTCAAGCGTCTGCTGGGTTACTCGTCCATCGCCCACTTCGGCTACCTGCTGATCGCCCTGGTGGCGAGCAAGGGCCTGGCCGTGGAAGCCATCGGCGTGTACCTGGTCACCTACGTGATCACCAGCCTCGGTGCTTTCGGTGTGATCACCCTGATGTCCTCGCCATACAAAGGCCGTGACGCAGACGCCCTGTACGAATACCGTGGCCTGTTCTGGCGCCGTCCGTACCTGACCGCTGTGCTGACCGTGATGATGCTGTCCCTGGCCGGTATCCCGCTGACCGCGGGCTTCATCGGCAAGTTCTACATCATCGCCACCGGCGTCGAGTCCCATCAGTGGTGGCTGGTCGGTTCGCTGGTACTGGGCAGTGCCATCGGCGTGTTCTACTACCTGCGAGTGATGGTCACCCTGTACCTGATCGAGCCAAACCTGCGCCGCGTCGACGCTCAATTGCACTGGGAACAGAAGGCAGGCGGCGTGATGCTGCTGGCCATCGCGGTACTGGCTTTCTTCCTCGGCCTGTACCCACAACCGCTGCTGAACCTGGTTCAACAGTCGGGCCTGGCGGGTTGATCGCTTAAGCGTTCTCGGTAACAAACAAAAACAGCACCTTCGGGTGCCGTTTTTGCGTTTGTAGGATATGTTACCGGCGCGCTCCCCTCCTCCGACAATCCCCGAAAGCTCATGCGGGATTACCCGCCTCGTCCTACATCCAGCATTGAGCACTTGGTTCTATCTTGAATGACTTCTAGATTGATAAACCAATGCGAGAACTAACAATAAAACGTGAGATTTTTTCCGAAATCGTAGAGGGTTTCGATGCCTTTGCTGCCGAACGCAAAGGTAATGTCGGGCAGCGAATCGGAACGATGAAAGGCAAATTGGTGCTTCCAGAAGATTTTGACGCGCCACTACCAGTTGAAATGCTTGATGTTTTTGAAGGCACTCACGAATGAGGCTTCTACTCGACACGCGTAATTTACTCTGGACACTCAGTGATGATCCGCAGCTTTCGGGTAAAGCCAGAAAGCTCATTGAGAACGCTGCCGACATTTATGTCAGCGCAGCGGATGGCCTGTTCGCGAGCCTGCTCCGGGGGCGATCCGGGGGCACTGGCCAAACAAATCGGCACCTCCGAGTGGCGTTTTTGCGTTTGGTTTTTTTAAGATCGATGCCCACCCTATTGCCGGAGAATATCTGTATGTCCCATCAGAAATCGCCGACAGCAAGAACCAAGCATTGCAAGCAGCTATTGATTCAGGTTTCCGAAGGGATGCTTCCCATGTGAACGTCAGTTCTTGTCACATATATTCAATCTTTATTCGGCGTTTGCATCACGTCCCCTAAAGACTGAGTCAGAAAGTCCTCGCATTCATAGTGAATTGAGGCCGGCGACGGATAAAAACCCAAACAAACAAAAATGTTATTGCATAATTCTTACATTTTGCCGTTCGACAACACCTGAGTACCGAGTTTAATTTATCGCCCAGATCAACTACAAGAAACGGGCCACAATGAAAAACGCACTCGTGATTCGACACTTAAACTTTGAAGATCTTGGCACACTTGAACAGCCGTTGATTCAACGCAACTATAATATTCATATTATTGATGCCTCTTCGGAAGAGCTGCGGGCAGTTGATCCCATAACGCCTGATCTGATGGTGATATTGGGAGGGCCGATCGGTGCTTATGATGAAAAAAAATACCCATTCATAGAAAATGAAATTGCACTTATCAACGCACGTTTGCAAAGCAACAAGAAAACGTTGGGAATCTGTCTTGGTGCCCAGCTGATAGCGAGGGTGTTGGGAGCCTCCGTTTATCCAATGGGGCACTTGGAGATTGGCTTCAGCCCTTTACAGTTGAGTAATGACGCCCCCCCTTCCTGCCTTGATCTATTGAACGACGATGTCGCCGTATTGCATTGGCACGGAGATCAATTCGACATCCCCAAAGGGGCTCATCACTTGGCGAGCAGTAAACTCTGTGCCAATCAGGCGTTTAGTGTCGGCAAAAACATACTGGGTCTGCAGTTCCACCTGGAAATTGATCCTGACCGCTTTGAACAATGGCTGATCGGTCACGCAGCCGAATTGAACATGGCCTCAATTGACCCTCGCGACTTGCGTCGACAGGTAGCTTTACACGGTAAGTCATTGAAAACCGTTGCCCCGAAAATCATTTCAAACTGGCTCGACCTGCCACTCTAACAAAGCTCATCGGGCCGACTATTTAGAACAAAAGGTAACTATCATGAACACTCACGACATTCAAACTTACTCGGTTGCACAGATGCTCGAAAAACTTTCGGTGCTTTGGAGCACCCGAGCCGCAGTCAATAACAAACAACCTACTTATTCCGAGCTAGCCTTCGATCCCGGCAAAAACGACTTTTGCGAGAGCTTGCTTCCCTTCAGAAATCACCCTGCCTGGATCGAAGCCTCTCCCGAAATGAAATCAACATGCCTTTCCTATGCATGGATCATCTACAACCTGAAAACCATTTATATCGAATGCGACATCGTCACGCCAGCCTGCGAAGACATCATCAAAACGCCACCCAGCGCAACCAGGAATCGAGCATTGCTTCAGGAGTCCATCTCCGAAGCACTGCTTGACGAAGCACTGCACACCAAGATATCGGTCACCGCATGCAACTACATTTATCACCACAGAGATCTTGCACACCTGAATTTCACCGACTTCAACCTGATCAAATGGAAGAATTGGGTGCTATCGTCCTGTTCTGCCGAATGGGAGCGCAGACTCACTCGCTTCGGTATCGCCTGCGCCAGTGAAACGCTGATTACGGACTATCTTAAAACGCTGGCCGAAGACAGTTCCGTTCAAAGCATTTGCCATCAAGTCACCAAGACCCATGCGATGGATGAATGGAGTCATTCCAGTGTATTCAGTTATGTAGCGGCAGATCTGATATCGACGCTATCTCAACATGAAAAAACGCATTTAAAGGCCATTATTAAAAAAACCGTATCAATGTTTGCAAACAATGAAATGGGGGCGTGGGAAATGGCTTTTTCTCATGCTCGCCTGCCTCGCTATGCGGACATCATCCACGACACGGCGACACTTGGCGAAGTCAACGTTTACACCGAATCGGTCGACAAATTACTGAGCAGAATAGGTCTCGAAGAAACCCACTGATATCAGCTGGCACTTCTTGAACAACTCATTAAAAAACGTACTTATCTCTTTACCATGAAGGGGACGACCATGGAGCGGCTTACGTTCTTGAGTTGCGAGAAAATCTCAGATGCAGCAACCAACACGAAGACTTACCTGCTGCGATTGCCCCAATGCATTGAACCCAATGAATTAAAGCCGGGACGATATATTGCGATCAATCACCCAGACCGCTCTGGCACGGCACAACAACGTAATTACTCGATCACGGCGGTGCGAGATATCAATCAAATTGAAATCACGGTCAAGCGCACCGGCAACAATGGAGTATCGGACACTTTGTATTCGAACGTCGGCTGCGGATCACTCCTTTGTTTTTCCAACGTTGGTGGCAACATCACTTCGGACAGTATTATCGCCTACCGGCATGTCTTGATGCTGGCAGGCGGTATCGGCATCACATTGCCGATCGCGCTGATCCGTAGCCTTGTCGAGCTTGAAAGCAAAGATAAACCCATTCCCAGAGTAACGCTGCTGGTTAGTTCACCTACGATTGCGAGCATACCTTTCCTCGCGGAACTCCTCGCCTTAGCGTTTCGATCGAACTGGTTCAACGTTCGTTTTTTTATTACTCGAGAATCAATCGATACACACTCTCACCACTTTACCGGAGGACGGCTGGTTAAACTTTCCTTACCGGATTCAGTTCCCGTCGACGCGGCAGTCATTTGCGGCAGCCATGGCTTTTCCGTCGCCCAGCAGGTATTGGTCAAGGAGCTGAACAACAACATCCCCTGTTACATCGAAGCGTTCAGCAGCATGGAACAATCAGGACCGGCAGCCGAACACAGCCCGCTGACCACTGTCTGTGCTCGATCAAATCAGCAGGACCACCATTTCCAGGTCAGTAGTGGACAAACGCTGCTTGATGCGTTGGAAGCCAACCAGGTACCCATCCGCAGTCAGTGTCGCTCAGGCATCTGTGGCAGTTGCAGGATCAAGGTTATTTCCGGGGCATGCAAAAGAGCGCCTGACTTCTCGCTCAGCACTACGGAACTGGAGGCGGGTTTCGCATTAGCTTGTTGCACATATGCCGAGGGTGGCGAGCTCTCAATTGAGATCTGACCGGCTTGCACGAACCGAGGGTGGCGCGGTGATCTGAACTATCGACATCGTTTCAACGACGTTTTCGCTGCGATGCGGCGACCCAACAAGCCAACTTGCCGGCGAATGCGGTGACACAAGCAACTATAAAAAACGGCACCTCCCGGTGCCGTTCGCCTTTCACAACTCCAGTGCTTTACTTGCGCGCCGCCTCCCACGATTTCAGCAGTTCGGCGTAGCTCACGGTTTCACCCTTAGGCTTTTCGTTCGCCAGTTTCGGCTTCGGTGCGCCCGGTTGGTCGAACCAGTATTGCGCATCGCGTTCGGGGTTCATTTTCGGGGCGCAGGTGGCTTGTGCCTTCGAGCGTTCCAGACGGGTCATGATTGCGTCCTGATCCTTGGCCAGGCCATCCAGCGCCTCTTGCGGGGTTTTCTCGCCGCTGGCGGCTTCGGCGATGTGGCTCCACCACAACTGCGCGAGGCGAGGATAATCAGGCACGTTGGTCCCGGTCGGGGTCCATTGCACGCGGGCCGGGCTGCGGTAGAACTCCACCAGGCCACCGAGTTTCGGCGCCAGGTCGGTCATGGCCTGGGAGTTGATGTCCGATTCGCGGATCGGGGTCAGGCCGACGATGGTTTTCTTCAGCGAAACGGTTTTCGAGGTCACGAACTGCGCGTACAGCCAGGCCGCCAGTTTTTGTTTCTCAGGCGTGGACTTCATGAATGTCCAGGAGCCGGCGTCCTGATAACCGAGCTTCATGCCCTCTTCCCAATATGGACCTTTCGGCGAAGGCGCCATGCGCCATTTCGGCGTGCCGTCGGCGTTCATCACCGGAAGGCCAGGCTTGGTCATGTCGGCGGTAAATGCGGTGTACCAGAAGATCTGCTGGGCAATGTTGCCCTGGGATGGCACGGGACCTGATTCGGAGAAAGTCATGCCCGCCGCTTCCGGTGGCGCGTACTTCTTCATCCAGTCAACGTACTTGGTGGTCGCATACACTGCTGCCGGGCCGTTGGTGTCGCCACCGCGGGTCACGCTGGAGCCGACCGGATGACAATCCTCGACGCGGATCCCCCACTCGTCCACCGGCAAGCCGTTAGGTATGCCTTTATCGCCAGCGCCTGCCATGGAGAACCAGGCATCGGTGAAACGCCAACCCAGCGACGGGTCTTTCTTGCCGTAATCCATGTGCCCGTAAACGCGCTTGCCGTCGATTTCCTTGACGTCTTCGCTGAAGAATTTGGCGATGTCTTCATAGGCCGACCAGTTCACCGGTACGCCCAACTCGTAGCCGTACTTTTCCTTGAACTTGGCCTTCAGGTCCGCACGCTCGAACCAGTCGGCGCGGAACCAGTACAGGTTGGCGAACTGCTGGTCGGGCAATTGATAGATCTTGCCGTCCGGCGCGGTGGTGAAGGAGATGCCGATGAAGTCCTTGATGTCTAGGGTCGGCGAGGTGAAGTTCTTGCCCTCGTTGGCCATCAGGTCGGTGATCGATTCGGTCTTGCCGTAACGGAAGTGTGTACCGATCAGGTCCGAGTCGTTGACCCAGCCGTCATAGATGTTCTTGTCCGACTGCATCTGGGTCTGCAGCTTTTCCACCACGTCGCCTTCCTGCAGCAGGTCGTGGGTCAGCTTGATCCCGGTGATCTCGGTGAAGGCCTTGGCCAGCACCTTGGACTCATACTCGTGGGTGGCGATGGTTTCCGACACCACTTTGATGCTCATCCCGCGAAACGGCTCCGCCGCCTTGATGAACCACTTCAGCTCTTCGAGTTGTTGATCGGCCGTCAGGGTGGACGGCTTGAATTCACTGCCGATCCATTTCTTCGCCGCGTCTTCATAGGCATCGGCCCAGGCAGATGCGCTCAAACCGCTGAGTGCCAGCATGGCTGCCAATGAAATGCTATGTCGCAGCTTATTGTTTTTGTCGAACATAGAGACCTCCTTATTGAGTTTCGGAGCAACATTGCCGAGCGATTCGACTAGCCCCAACGCATCACAGCCAACAGCCACACCAGGGACATCGCGAAGGCGACCCAGATGCTCCAGTCGGTGACGCCGATTACCAGCAGATGCAGGTAGGCGCTGCCGAGAAGACCGATAAACAACCGATCGCCACGGGTGGTTGCAATCGGCAGAAAACCTCGCCTGAGCACGCTCGGCGAACGCAATTCCCAGGTGGTCATGCCCACCAGGATCAAGGCAATGACACCGAAGAACGCCGCCGTGGGGACGGTCCAACTCATCCATTCCATCATCAGTTCCTCATACCCGACCCAGGGCAAAGCCCTTGGCCACGTGGTTGCGAACAAACCAGATCACCAGCATGCCCGGCAGGATGGTCAACACCCCCGCCGCCGCCAGCACGCCCCAGTCGATACCGGATGCCGAGACCGTGCGGGTCATCACCGCTGCGATCGGTTTGGCGTTCACCGAAGTGAGGGTTCGCGCCAGCAGCAGTTCGACCCAGGAAAACATGAAGCAGAAGAACGCCGTGACGCCGATGCCGGAGCCGATCAGCGGGATGAAAATCTTCACGAAGAACTTGGGGAAACTGTAGCCGTCGATGTAGGCGGTTTCGTCGATCTCCTTGGGCACGCCGGACATGAAGCCTTCGAGAATCCACACCGCCAGCGGCACGTTGAACAGGCAATGGGCCAGGGCCACGGCGATGTGGGTATCGAACAGCCCGATCGAGGAATACAGCTGGAAGAACGGCAACAGGAACACCGCCGGTGGCGCCATGCGGTTGGTCAGCAGCCAGAAGAACAGGTGCTTGTCACCGAGGAAGCGGTAGCGCGAGAACGCATAGGCTGCCGGCAAGGCCACGGTCAGGGAAATGATCGTGTTCAGGCTCACGTAGTACGCCGAGTTGATGTAGCCGGTGTACCAGCTTGGATCGGTGAAGATCACCTTGTAGTTCGCCAGGGTGAAATCCTGCGGAAACAACGTCAGGCCACCGAGGATTTCGCTGTTGCTCTTGAAGGACATGTTCAGCAGCCAGTAGATCGGCACCAGCAGGAACAGGATGTAGATCAGCAGTGGAATCAGCTTTCTCTTGCTCATGATGGCCTCAGCGGTTGGCGTCGGAGTGAGTCATGGCGGTGTAGAACAGCCAGGACACCAACAGGATGATCAGGAAGTACACCAGCGAGAATGCGGCGGCCGGCCCCAGGTCGAACTGCCCGATCGCCATTTGCGTCAGGGTCTGGCTCAAGAAGGTCGTGGAATTGCCCGGACCGCCACCCGTAAGCACGAAGGGCTCGGTGTAGATCATGAAACTGTCCATGAAGCGCAGCATCACCGCGATCAGCAGCACACTCTTGAGCTTGGGCAACTGGATATGCCGGAACACCGCCCAGGCCGAGGCACGGTCGATCCGCGCCGCCTGGTAATACACATCCGGAATCGCCCGCAGGCCGGAGAAGCACAACAGCGCCACCAGCGAGGTCCAGTGCCAGACGTCCATCACCAGTACGGTGACCCAGGCGTCCATGGTGTTCGCCGCATAGTTGTAGCTGATGCCCATGGTCTTGAGGCTCGCCCCCAGCAGACCGATGTCGGCCCGGCCGAAGATCTGCCAGATGGTGCCGACCACGTTCCACGGGATCAGCAACGGAATCGCCAGGATGATCAGCACCACCGACGACCAGCGCCCCTTGGTCGGCATGGTCAGGGCAATCGCAATCCCCAGCGGGATTTCGATCAACAGCACGCAGGCCGAGTAGATGAACTGACGCAGCAACGAGTCGTGCAGGCGCGGATCGAGCAGCACCTGCTTGTACCAATCGGCGCCGACGAAGTAGCGGCTGGACTGGTCGAAGATGTCCTGCACCGAATAGTTGACCACGGTCATCATCGGGATCACCGCACTGAACGCCACCAGCAGGAACACCGGCAGCACCAGCCACCAGGCCTTGTTGTTCTGCACCTTGTTCATGGCTGCGCCTCTTGGTTGGCATTGGCTTCGAGCAGGAATTCATCGGCGTAGACCATCAGCCACTGTGCCGGAAAACTGATGTACGCCGTGCCTTGCGGCACCGGCTTGTCTTCGGCCAGGCGCACTTTCAGGGGGACGCCATCGAGGTTGAGGGTCATGATCTTGTAGGTGCCCAGGTCTTCGACGTGTACGACCTGTGCCCGCAGAGCGTCATCAAAGGCTTCGTCCCACACATGGACGAACTCCGGGCGAATGCCGACCTTCAGGGTTTTCCACTCCGATTCAGCAATACGCTGCTGCATCGCCTCGGACAGCGGCAGGTGAGTCGAGGCGAAACCGACGCCACCCGGTTGCGGCTGCACCTCGATCAGGTTCATCCCGGGGCTGCCAATGAAGTAGCCGACAAAGGTGTGGCTCGGGCGCTCGAACAACTCCCTTGGCGTACCGAACTGCACGATCTGCCCGCCGTACATCACCGCAATCTTGTCGGCGAAGGTCGAGGCCTCCAGCTGATCGTGGGTGACGTAGACCATGGTGATGTTGAACTGTTCGTGGATCTGCTTGAGCTTGCGCCGCAGTTTCCACTTGAGGTGCGGGTCGATCACCGTCAGCGGCTCATCGAACAGAATCGCCGACACGTCGTCGCGCACCAGCCCACGCCCCATGGAGACTTTCTGTTTTTCGTCGGCGGTGAGGTTGCGGGCCTTTTTGCTCAACAGGTTCTGCAGGTCGAGAACTTCGGCGATTTCCTGCACCTTGCTATGCACCCGGGCCTCGGCCATGCCCTGATTGCGCAGCGGAAAGGCCAGGTTGTCAAACACCGTCATGGTGTCGTAGACCACCGGGAACTGGAAAACCTGGGCGATGTTGCGCTTCTCCGGGGTCAGGTTGTTGACCGCTTTACCGTCGAACAGCACATGGCCCTGGGACGGGCTGAGCAGCCCGGAAATGATGTTGAGCAAGGTCGATTTGCCACAGCCCGAAGGGCCAAGCAACGCGTAGGCGCCACCCTGCTCCCAGATGTGGTCCATCTCGCGGATCGCGTAGTCCTCCGGCCCCGCCGGAGTCTTGGTGTAGCTGTGGGCGAGGTTCTGCAAACGGATTTCGGCCATCAGGCAACCCTCGTGACACGCCGGCCCGGCGCCTGGACCAGCCGCCCCTGCGTATCGAACACAAACAGTTTATGGGTCGGGATGTAGATGCGGATCGGCGCATCGACGTCGTATTCGTGAACGCCGGGCAAGTGCAGCACCAGCAGGAAATGCTCGTTGCGCACGTGCAGAAAGGTTTCCGAGCCACTGATTTCCGCGACTTCGACAGTCACCGCCAATTCGAGGTCATCGTCGTTGCTCGGCACCAGCGAGATATGGCTGGGTCGCACGCCGAAACGGAACTCGCCCTCGCCTACCGGGCGCAGATCGACATTCAGCGGGAAGTGCACGAAATTGGCGAAACTCACTTCGTTGCCGGCAATGCGCCCCGGCATCAGGTTGATCGGCGGCTCGGAGAACAGCTCCGCCGCCAGCACCGTTTGCGGCTGATGATAGACCGACGAAGACTGGCCGCTCTGGATCACCCGGCCTTCGTGAAGAATGGTGGTGGTGCCGCCCAGGGCCAGGGCCTCGTTGGGCTCGGTGGTGGCGTAGATCGCGATGGTGTGGCGCGCCTTGAACAGCTCGCGCATTTCCTGGCGCAGTTCTTCGCGCAACTTGTAGTCGAGGTTGACCAGCGGCTCGTCGAACAGGATCAGCTCGGCATCCTTGACCAGCGCCCGGGCCATGGCCGTGCGTTGTTGCTGACCACCGGAAAGCTCCAGCGGATAGCGTTTGAGAAACCTCTCGATGCGCAGCATCTTCGCGGTTTCCAGCACCTTGCTCTGAATTTGCTCGCTGGAAACACCGGCCTGACGCAGCGGCGAGGCGATGTTGTCGAACACTGTCATGGTCGGGTAGTTGATGAACTGCTGATAGACCATCGACACATTGCGCAAGCGCACGGGCCGTTGGGTGACGTCGACGCCGTTCATCAGGATGCGGCCGCTGTCGGGCTTGTCCAGACCGGCCATCAGGCGCATCAGGCTGGTTTTGCCGGACAAGGTGCGACCCAGCAAAACGTTGAAGGAACCGGGTTCAAAACTCAGGTTGGCATCGTCGATCCAGGTCTGGCCCTCGACGGTGCGGCTGACGTGTTCCAGGGTGAGTGACATGGCTCGGCCTTTTTCTTATTGGAGTCAAGCGACCGGAGCTGTATAGCGACATTTGTGCCAGAAATTGCAAACGATTGATTCAGTTTGAAATTCCTGAAAATGACTACAGAGTCACGTTCATTGCTGAACACAAATGAACAACCGCGACTGAACAACTGAACACTTCAACGGTTGACAATGAACATTAGTGAACAACACTCTACAGACCGTATTCCGGCCCTTGTAGGAGTGAGCTTGCTCGCGATGGAGGTCAACGTGACGAGGGCTGCCTGAAGGAACGAGGCGACCTCACGTCCATCGCGAGCATGCTCGCTCCTACACAGGGCGCCATGTGTAATTGAATAACAACAATAAAAGCTTGCTCAGAGATCGACTGCCATGGCCGCACCCGCATCGCCGTTGTCCCACGACGCCATCATCCAGGACTCCTGGTCCCGTTGCCGCGCGTTCGGCCTCAGTCATCAGAGCACGCCGGCATTCGACCAATTGCCGGCCGCAGGCATCGCGCAATTGCTGGAGAGCCAGCATTCACTGGTGCAAACCACCCATCAGGAAGTGCTGCCCTACTACGAGAACATCCTGAGCAACTCCAATTGCCTGATCATGCTCGCCGACCATCAGGGCCAGGTGCTCACGTCGTGGGGCACCCAGCGCTTTATCGAACCGAAACTGGCCCGGGGTTTCAGCGCCGGCGCCAGCTGGATGGAACGCTGCACCGGCACCAACGCCATTGGCACCGCCCTGGCCTGCGAGCAAGCGGTGCACATCGAGCACGACGAACATTTCCTCAAGGCCAACCGCTTCATGACCGGTTCCGCCGCGCCGATATTCGATACCGAGCGCAAGGTGATCGCGGTGCTGGACGTGTCCAGCGACAGCTACCTGCCGCCCTCCCACACGCTGGGCATGGTCAAGATGATGAGCCAGACCGTGGAAAACCGGTTGATCCTCAACCTGTTCCATGGCCAGCATTTTCAGCTGACGTTCAACACCGGGCTGAACAACCTCGACAGTCAGTGGGCCGGATTGCTGATATTCGATGAAACCGGCCAGGTGCTGTCGGCCAACCGCCGGGCCGACAACCTGCTGGGCATCAGCCTGTCGCGGGTCAGTGTCGAAAGCCTGTTCAAGGTCTCGCTGCTGGAGTTGCTGAATCAACCCGAAGGCTTGCCCTTCTCGCTGCAGGCTTCCGGGCGCAACCGCTTCCAGTGTCTGCTGAAAAGACCCAAGCAGGTTCCGATTCAGCCGCGAGTGTTCGCCGAACCTGCCGTGACTGCGCCAACACCGGCCGCGATCAGCCTCAACACCCTGCACTTCGGCGACAGCCGCGTGGAAAAAGCTGTGCGCCAGGCCGAGCGGTTGCTGGAAAAAGACATTCCGCTGTTAATCCACGGCGAGACTGGCGTCGGCAAGGAAGTTTTCGTCAAAGCCCTGCATCAGGCCAGCTCTCGCAGCAAACAGGCGTTTATTGCGGTGAACTGTGCAGCGATCCCCGCCGAACTGGTCGAGTCAGAGCTGTTCGGCTACGAGAAAGGCGCGTTCACCGGCGCCAACCAGAAAGGCAGCATCGGCCTGATCCGCAAGGCTGACAAAGGCACGCTGTTCCTCGATGAAATCGGCGATATGCCACTGCCAACCCAGGCGCGACTGTTGCGGGTGTTGCAGGAGCGCTGCGTGCAGCCCGTGGGCAGCAGCGAGTTGTTTCCTGTGGACTTGCGCATCATTTCAGCGACCAATCGCTCGTTGCGCGAACAGGTACAACTGGGGCGGTTTCGTGAAGATCTGTATTACCGCATCGGCGGCCTGACCCTGGAACTGCCACCGTTAAGAGAGCGCAGTGATAAAGAGGCGTTGTTCAAACGCCTGTGGGAACAGCATCGCGAGCCAAGCCAATGGGCCGGACTGAGCCGCGAGGTATTGGAGCTGTTCGAGCGCCATCCGTGGCCGGGAAACCTGCGTCAGGTCAGCAGCGTGATGCAGGTGGCGTTGGCCATGGCCGAGGAACAACCGATAAGGCCGGAGCATTTGCCAGATGATTTTTTTGTCGATCTGGAGATGGAACCGGTGGAGTCGCAGGAGCCGTTGGCGGTTGATCTTGATGATGCCGAGGAGTTGAATCGGCAGCTGCAGGCGGTTGGGGGGAATATTTCCCATCTGGCGCGGCGGTTGGGGGTTAGTCGCAATACCCTTTACAAGCGGTTGCGCCAGACTGAATGACGAGTGAATCGCAGCGGTAATATTCGGCTTGAGACCATCGCGAGCAAGCTCGCTCCCACAGTGTCCGTGTCGAACACAAAATCTGCGCATACCACAGAACCTGTGGGAGCGAGCTTGCTCGCGGTGGCGTCTGCCCTGTCAACACAAGCCTGGAGTCCAACCGCAAAAACAAAAACCCGCACAAGGCGGGTTTTGTTTTACAGCGGGATCAAGCAATCAGTCAGCCAGACGCCAGGTCGTGCCGCCCTTGCCGTCCTCCAGCACCACGCCCATGGCGGTGAGCTGGTCGCGGATGCGGTCGGATTCGGCCCAGTCCTTGCCGGCGCGTGCCGCCAGACGCGCGGCAATCAGCGCCTCGACTTCAGCGGCATCCACGCGCCCTTCGGCGCCGGCCTGCAGGAAGTCATCGGCTTCGAGTTGCAACACACCCAACACGCTGGCCAGTTCTTTCAAACGGGCTGCCAGACCGGCCGCTGCGTTCAGATCGCTCTCGCGCAGACGGTTGATCTCGCGAACCATCTCGAACAGCACCGCGCAGGCTTCCGGCGTACCGAAGTCGTCGTTCATCACCTGGGTGAAGCGCTCGACGAAGGCTTCGCCGCCCGCCGGAACCACGTTCGGCAGGCCTTTCAACGCGTGGTAGAAACGCTCCAGGGCGCCTTTGGCGTCCTTGAGGTTGTCTTCCGAGTAGTTGATGGCGCTACGGTAGTGGCTCGACACCAGCAGGTAACGCACGACTTCCGGGTGGTACTTGTCGAGCACGTCGCGAATGGTGAAGAAGTTGTTCAAGGACTTGGACATCTTCTCGCCATTGATACGGATCATGCCGCAATGCATCCAGGCGTTGGCGTAGGTCTTGCCGGTGGCCGCTTCGCTTTGGGCAATTTCGTTTTCGTGGTGCGGGAACTCAAGGTCGCTGCCGCCGCCATGAATGTCGAAGGTCTCGCCCAGGCAGCAGGTGGACATCACCGAGCACTCGATGTGCCAGCCCGGACGCCCGGCGCCCCACGGTGATTCCCAGCTCGGTTCGCCCGGTTTGGCGGCTTTCCACAATACGAAGTCCAGCGGGTCCTGCTTGGATTCGTCGACTTCGATGCGTGCGCCGATGCGCAGGTCTTCGATCTTCTTGCGCGACAGCTTGCCGTAGCCCATGAACTTGCCGACGCGGTAGTACACGTCGCCATTGCCCGGGGCGTAGGCGTAGCCCTTGTCGATCAGGGTCTGGATCATCGCGTGCATGCCAGGGATGTGATCCGTGGCACGCGGCTCCATGTCCGGCTTCTTGATGTTCAGGCGCGCTTCATCTTCGTGCATCGCCGCGATCATGCGCTCGGTCAAGGCTTCGAACGACTCGCCGTTCTCGTTGGCCCGATTGATGATCTTGTCGTCGATGTCGGTGATGTTGCGCACGTAGGTCAGGTCGTAGCCGCTGAAGCGCAACCAGCGCGTCACCAGGTCGAACGCGACCATGCTGCGGCCGTGGCCCAGGTGGCAATAGTCGTACACGGTCATGCCGCACACGTACATGCGCACCTTGTTGCCATCGAGTGGCTTGAAGACTTCTTTGCTCTTGGTGAGCGTGTTGTAGATCGTAAGCACGTTTATTCCTTGACGCTAAATCACTGGCCCCACGAATCACGCAGGGTCACGGTACGGTTGAATACCGGCTGACCTGGTTTCGAGTCCTTGAGATCGGCGACGAAGTAACCTTCGCGCTCGAACTGGAAACGGTCTTCCGGCTGTGCATTGCCCAGCGAAGGCTCGGCACGACAACCGGTGAGTACCTGCAGCGAATCAGGGTTGATGTTGTCCAGGAAACTGGCGCTGTCTTCGGCCTTCTCCGGGTTCGGAGAACGGAACAGACGATCGTACAGACGCACTTCGCACTCGACGCTGGCAGCGGCCGGCACCCAGTGGATCACGCCTTTGACCTTGCGACCTTCCGGGTTCTTGCCCAGGGTGTCCGGATCGTAGGAGCAACGCAGTTCGACGATGTTGCCATCGGCGTCCTTGATCGCTTCGTCGGCGCGGATCACGTAGCTGCCACGCAGACGCACTTCACCGGCCGGCTCCAGGCGCTTGTAGCCCTTCGGCGGCTCTTCCATGAAGTCGTCACGGTCGATGTAGATTTCACGGGCGAACGGCAACGCGCGCACGCCCATGTCTTCTTTCGGGTGGCACGGCAGTTCGAGGTTCTCGACCTGGCCTTCCGGGTAGTTGGTGATCACGACTTTCAGTGGACGCAACACGCACATGGCGCGCGGGGCGCTGTGGTCGAGGTCGTCGCGGATGCTGAATTCGAGCATGCCGAAGTCGACCACGCCGTCGGAACGGTTGGTGCCGATCATTTCGCAGAAGTTGCGGATCGATTTAGGCGTGTAGCCACGGCGGCGGAAACCCGACAGCGTGGACATGCGCGGGTCGTCCCAGCCGTTGACGTGCTTTTCATCGACCAGCTGCTTGAGCTTGCGCTTGCTGGTGATGGTGTAGTTCAGGTTCAGGCGGCTGAACTCGTACTGGCGCGGGTTGGCCGGTACCGGCAAGTGCTCGAGGAACCACTCGTACAGCGGACGGTGGCTTTCGAACTCCAGGGTGCAGATCGAATGGGTGATGCCTTCGATGGCGTCCGACTGACCGTGGGTGAAGTCGTAGTTGGGGTAGATGCACCACTTGTCACCGGTCTGGTGGTGGTGCGCGTGACGGATGCGATACATGATCGGGTCACGCAGGTTCATGTTCGGCGAGGCCATGTCGATCTTGGCCCGCAGCACCCGTGCGCCGTCCTTGAACTCGCCGGCTTTCATGCGGGCGAACAGGTCCAGGTTCTCTTCGACGCTGCGGTCGCGGAACGGGCTGTTCTTGCCCGGCTCGGTCAGGCTGCCACGGTATTCCTTGGCTTGTTCCGGGGTCAGGTCGTCGACGTAGGCATTGCCGGACTTGATCAACTCCACCGCCCAGTCATGCAACTGGTCGAAATACTGCGAGGCGTAGCGCACTTCGCCGGACCATTCGAAGCCCAGCCATTTGACGTCGCTTTCGATCGCGTCGATGTATTCCTGGTCTTCCTTGGCCGGGTTGGTGTCGTCGAAACGCAGGTGCGTGACGCCGCCGAACTCCTGGGCCAGGCCGAAGTTCACACAGATCGACTTGGCGTGGCCGATGTGCAGGTAGCCGTTGGGTTCAGGCGGAAAACGGGTGACGATCTGCGTGTGCTTGCCCGAGTCCAGGTCTGCCTGGATGATCGGCCGCAGGAAGTTGACCGGCACGGCAGGGCCGGTCTTGGCATTCGAGGTAGGGTCGACAGTGGGCTTGCTCATAGGATCCTTGAACGTACAAGTGCGTGGCCGTAATGAAGGCCGGACAAAACAAAGCCGCTATCATAGCCGATGCCGTCAAGTACCTGACAGAGCGCACTCTGTAAACCGTCGCATTTAATAGGCCGCAAATGAAAAAACAGCCTCGAAATTCGCGTCTGGCACGCTAAACTGCGCACCTTGGCCAAAAAGGCTGAACCGGTGGCGGGACGAGATGTTCCAACACCACGAATTCCTCTAGTGAGTAACGATCATGACCCAAGTCAAACTGACTACCAACTTCGGTGACATCGTCCTCGAACTGAACGCCGACAAAGCCCCGATCACCGTGGCCAACTTCGTTGAGTACGTTAAAGCCGGTCACTACGAAAACACCGTTTTCCACCGTGTCATCGGTAACTTCATGATCCAGGGCGGCGGTTTCGAGCCAGGCATGAAAGAAAAGAAAGACAAGCGCCCAAGCATCCAGAACGAAGCCGACAACGGTCTTTCCAACGACAAATACACCGTCGCCATGGCCCGCACCATGGAGCCGCATTCGGCTTCCGCACAGTTCTTCATCAACGTGGCGGACAACAGCTTCCTGAACCACAGCGGCAAGAACGTTCAGGGCTGGGGCTACGCGGTATTCGGTAAAGTGACCGCCGGCACCGACGTTGTCGACAAGATCAAAGGCGTGGCCACCACTTCCAAGTCCGGCCACCAGGACGTACCGGCAGACGACGTGATCATCGAGAAAGCCGAGATCATTGAGTGATATTGCTGATTTCAGATTTACATCTGGAAGAGGAGCGCCCGGACATTACCCGGGCGTTTCTGGATTTGCTCGCCGGACGCGCCCGCTCGGCGAGTGCGTTGTACATTCTGGGCGACTTCTTCGAGGTGTGGATTGGCGACGACGCCATGACACCCTTCCAGCGTTCCATCTGCCAGGCCCTGCGCGAATTGAGCGACAGCGGCACGGCCATTTTCCTGATGCACGGCAATCGCGACTTCATGTTGGGCAAGGCCTTCTGCAAAGCAGCCGGCTGCACCTTGTTGAAGGATCCGAGTGTCGTGCAGTTCAACGGCGAGCCGGTGCTGCTGATGCACGGCGACAGCCTCTGTACCCGCGACGAAGCCTATATGAAGCTGCGTCGCTACCTGCGCAACCCGATCACCCTGTTCATCCTGCGGCATCTGCCGCTGCGCACCCGGCACAAGCTGGCGCGCAAACTGCGCAGTGAAAGCCGTGCGCAAACGCGGATGAAGGCCAATGACATCGTCGATGTCACGCCCGAAGAGATTCCGCGGATCATGCAGGAATTCGGCGTGAAGACCTTGATCCACGGGCACACCCACCGCCCCGCGATTCACAAGTTGCAGCTTGGCGAGCAAGCGGCCCGGCGCATTGTGCTGGGGGATTGGGATCGTCAAGGGTGGGCATTGCAGGTGGATGAGCAAGGGTTTGCGCTGGCGCCGTTTGATTTCACTCCGCCACCGCAACTGGCAGCACCCGCGAACTGAAGGCTGTAGGAGATCCATGTGGGAGCGAGCTTGCTCGCGATAGCGGATTAACATCCAACATCTTTGTTGACTGATCCACCGCTATCGCGAGCAAGCTCGCTCCCACATGGGTTCCACTGCGTTTGTCAGTGCCCCGCGGAAGCCTCTGGCCCGGCCTTCGCCGTAAACGGCGGCTTCGCCAGCCAGACAATCAGTATCAACCCCACGAACATCCAGCCCAGCAAGGTGAAGTAGTCCACCGTGGACATGATGTACGCCTGGCTGATCACCATCTGGTCCAGCTGCGTATAGGCCTTGGCCCCTGCCCCGCCCAGGTGGGTCAGCGCTTCGCGGGTCGCCGGATCGAAGGGGGTGATGCTTTCGGTCAGGTAGGCGTGGTGCTGGTCCGCCCGACGAATCCAGATCCAGGTGGTCAACGACGCCGCGAAACTGCCGCCCAAGGTCCGCAAGAACGTCGCCAGCCCCGAACCGTCGGCAATCTGGTTCGGTGGCAGGTCCGAAAGCAGGATGGTCAGGGTCGGCATGAAGAACAGCGCTACGCCGATCCCCATGAACAGCTGCACCATGGCGATGTGCTGGAAGTCCACTTCATTGGTGAAGCCTGCGCGCATGAAACAGCTCAGGCCGATGGCCAGGAACGCCCCGCCCGCCAGCAGGCGCATGTCGAATTTCGGTGCGTACTTGCCGACAAACGGCGCCAGCAGCACCGGCAGGATCCCCAGCGGGGCCACGGCAAAACCGGCCCAGGTCGCGGTATAGCCCAGCCGCGTTTGCAGCCACTGCGGCAAAATCAGGTTGATCCCGAAGAACCCGGCATAGCCCAGGATCAGCACGATGGTGCCGTAGCGGAAGTTACGATGGGCGAACAGGCGCAGGTTGACCACCGGGTGTTCGTCGGTCATTTCCCAGATCACGAAGAACGCCAGGGCCACCACCGAAATCACCGAGCCGATCACGATGAAGCTGGATTCGAACCAGTCGGCATCATTGCCCTTGTCGAGCACGATCTGCAGAGCCCCGACGCCAATGATCAGCGCGATCAGACCGACGTAATCCATCGGTTGGCGGCTGGTGACCACCGGGCGCTTTTTCATCTGCTGGGTGACCACCCATGCCGCGAACAGGCCGATCGGCACGTTGATGAAGAAAATCCACGGCCAGCTGTAGCTGTCGGTGATCCAGCCGCCGAGGATCGGCCCGGCAATCGGCGCGACCACCGTGACCATCGCCAGCAGCGCTAGCGCCAGCCCCCGTTTCGCCGGGGGGTAAACCGCGATCAGCAGGGTCTGGGTCATCGGGTACAGTGGCCCGGCCACTACCCCTTGCAGCACCCGGAAGCCCACCAGCTCCGGCATCGAGGTGGAAATCCCGCACAGGAACGAAGCCAGCACGAACAGCAATGTCGCCCAGACAAACAGCTTCACTTCGCCGAAACGCCGACTGAGCCAACCGGTCAGCGGCAAGGCGATGGCGTTGCTCACCGCAAACGAGGTGATCACCCAGGTGCCCTGCTCCGAACTCACGCCCAGGTTGCCGGAGATCGTCGGCAACGCCACGTTGGCGATGGTGGTGTCGAGCACTTGCATGAAGGTCGCCAGCGACAGGCCGATGGTGCTGAGCAACAGGCTGGGCGGTGTGAAAGACGCGTTATTGCTCATCGCAAATCCTTTGAAACTCGGCTAGCGCCGCTAACCCTGTGGGAGCGAGCTGTGGCGAGGGGGCTTGCCCCCGTTTGAGTGCGCAGCACTCACAAGATCTTCGATACATCGGAAATTTTGGGACTGCTTCGCAGCCCAACGGGGGCAAGCCCCCTCGCCACAGCTCGCTCCCACAATTTCCGGTTGATGACGGACTGGCGAATCAGCGTTGCGCGGTCTTGCTGACCGCGGCGCTGTTGTCGTGGATCAACTGGGTGATCATCGCGTCGGCCTCGGTCAGCTGACGGTCGTAGACGCTGGTGCTGAACGAAGCCTTCTGCGGCGGCTGTTGTGCCAGCACCGGCCCGCTCTGGTCGTGCAGGTCCACATCGACCATGGTCGACAGGCCGACCCGCAGCGGATGTTTGGCCAGCTCCTCGGCGTTGACGTGGACTCGCACCGGCACGCGCTGCACGATCTTGATCCAGTTGCCGGTGGCGTTTTGCGCTGGCAGCAAGGCAAACGCACTGCCGGTCCCGGCGCCGAGGCTGTCGATGGTGCCGCTGTATTTGACGCTGCTGCCGTACAGATCTGTCTCGATCTCCACCGGTTGGCCGATGCGCATGTCACGCAACTGGGTTTCCTTGAAGTTGGCGTCGATCCACAGCTGATCCAGGGGAATCACCGCCATCAACGCGGTACCCGGTTGCACGCGCTGGCCAAGTTGTACAGAACGCTTGGCCACGTAACCGGTCACCGGCGCAATCAAGGTGCTGCGGGCGTTGTTCAGGTAGGCCTGACGCAGTTGCGCGGCGGCGGCCATCACGTCCGGGTGCGATGAAACCACGGTGTCATCGACCAGCGCGCTGGTGGTCTTGAGCTTTTGTTCGGCATTGGCCAGGGCGTTTTGCGCCGAGGTCAGGTCGTCGCGGGCGTGGGACAGCTCTTCCTGGGAAATCGCCCCGCCGGCGGCGAGGTTCTTGCGGCGGCTGAAGTTGTCCTGGGCCTTTTGCACTTCGGCTTTCTGGGCGTTGACCTGGGCCTTCATGCCGTCCACATCGCTATACAAGCCACGCACCTGACGCACGGTACGCGCCAGATTGGCCTGGGCATTTTGCAGACCGATTTCGGCGTCGTTCGGGTCGAAGTTCACCAGCACCTGGCCTTCGTGCACCAGATCGCCATCATCGGCGCCGATGCTGACCACGGTGCCGGTGACCAGCGGCGTGATTTCCACCACGTTGCCGTTCACATAGGCGTCGTCGGTGCTTTCGCTCCAGCGCCCGTAGAATTCGTGGTAGGCCCAGACACCCGCGCAACCGAGCACGACGACGGCAGCCAGGACCAGCAGCATGAACTTGCGCTTGCCCGAATTGGGGTTGCCCTGGGTGTTTTCAGGAGGTTGAGTTGTATCGGCAGTGGCCATGACAAGTACCTTGAATTAGTGGGTCAGCGTGGCTGACGTGGCGTTGGCCGAGGCGATGGCCTCAGGCTGGAAACCGCCGCCCAGCGCCTGCATCAATTGGATCGACAGGTCAATCTGCTCGGCATTCAGGTTGGCCAACTGGCGCTGGGCCTGGAGCAATTGCTGCTCGATGCTGAGCACGTCCAGGTAGTTGCCGATGCCGGAACCGTAACGCTGGACCACGGTGTTGTAGGAATCCTGGGCGATGTCGGTGGCGTGCTGCTGGGCGGCGATCTGCCGGCCGATGTCACGCAGCTGGTTGACGCTGTCGCTGACATCCCCCAGCGCCTTGACCAGGCTTTTGTTGTACTGCGCCACGGCGAGGTCGTAATCGGCGTCGCGGGAATCGAGGTCGGCGCGCAAGCGGCCACCGTCGAAGATCGGCACAGAGATCGTCGGTGCAATGTTGAAGAAGCGGCTGGCCGAACCAAATATCGCATCGCCCAGCAAGGATTCGGCGCCGGCAGCGGCACTGAGGTTCAGGTTGGGATAGAACCGGGTCTTGCCGGCGTCGATGCTTTTGCTCGCCGCTTCGACCCGCCAGCGCGCGGCCACCAGGTCCGGGCGACGCCCCAGCAACTCGGCCGGCAGCACCGAAGGTAGCGCTACCGCACTCGGCTGAAGAATGTTGGGTCGGGCAATTTCATTGCCGCGGTCCGGGCCTTTGCCGAGCAGAACGGCCAGGGCAATTTTCGCGCTGTTCAAGCGTTTTTCGGCGTCGATCAGGTTGGCCTGGGAAGTGGCTTCCAGGCTTTCGGTCTGCTGGAACTGGTACTGGCTGTCGATCCCGGCAGTCAGGCGCCGCTGGCTGAGGTCGAGCATTTGCCGGGTGCGCTTGAGGTCTTCGTTGGACAGGTCGTAGACGATGTGCGCCTGACCGAGATCGCTATAGGCCCGGGCGACATCGGCGGCCAGCGTCAGTTGCGCAGCCTGCTGGTCGACTTCGGCGGCGCGAGCCTGGCCGAGGGCCGCTTCCCAGGCATCGCGTTGACCGCCCCACAGGTCGAAGTCGTAGTTGAAACCGGTGCTGATGTTGCGAACGGTGGCGTAAGCGTCACCCTGCCCGAGCGGGTCCTGGTCCCGGGCCAGGCGCGAGCGGCTGATACCAGCGCTGGCATCCAGGGTCGGCATCCTCGCAGCGTCGGCTGCAGAAGCGGCAGCGCTGGCCTGATGGGCACGGGCATCGGCGATCTGCATGTCCGGGCTGTCGCGCAGGGCCTCGCGGATCAGGCCATCGAGTTGTGGGTCGCCGAGGCTTTTCCACCAGTCGCTTTTTGGCCAGGCCGCGGGGGACAACGTCACACCGCTGAGGGATTGCCCGGCCTTGAGGGTCTTCGCGTCGAGGCTGACGCCTTCGGTTTTCAGGCCGCTGTAACTGGCGCAACCGGCGACGCTCATGGCCAACAGCACCAGGCTCAAGCCGGTACGCAAGGGGTTACTGCTCATTTGTCACCTACCCGCAGCAGCGTGATCGCGTCACCGGCTGCCACCAAAATTTTCTTCAGGATCAACTCCAGGGTTTTCAGTTCTTCCGGAGTGATGGCACCGGCCAGTTCATTCATGGCTTCGGCGCCGATGTGCGGCAACCGCCCGGCGAGCTTCTGCCCTTCTTCCGTGAGCACAAGCTGCACCTGGCGGCGATCTGCCTCGGAGCGTTGGCGGGCAAGGAAACCTTTCTGTTCCAGACGATCGAGCATGCGCGTCATCGAGCCGCTGTCCAGGGACAGGTGACGGCATAACTCGCCCGGCGAATCGACGCCGTACTGGGCGATGATGATCAACACCTTGAACTGCGCAGCGGTGATGCCGTGGGGTTCCATGTGGGTGTCGATGATCCGGTCCTTGAGCAGCGCGGCACGCCCGAGCAACAGGCCGAGATGGCAATTCTGGAAATCTTCCGGGGAGAAATGTTTCATCTGACCACCAATTAGCTGCCTAGGCAGTGAATGTATGTCAAGATGTTACTGCCTAGGCAGCGAATGTCAACGCAATAGTTAGCATGCTTAGTAAATAGCTGATCAATGGCGTCGGAATTTGTTGCGGCCACACTGACGCCATCGCGAGCAAGCTCGCTCCCACAGGGATCGCACTGGACCTTGTAGGAGCGAGCCTGCTCGCAATGGGGGCGACTCGGTTTTAACGAAAACGCAGGCCTAGAAATCCCGCTTGTAGAAGATGTCCAGCGAACTGGCCACGCCGCCGGCGGCTTCGAGGTAGACCCTCTTGCTCAGTTTGTAGCGCAGGGCAATGGTGTTGGCCGGTTCGAACACGCCGACGCCATAGCGCAGGCTGAGCTTCTCGGAAATATTGCCGCTGGCCACCACACTGGTGGCATCGCCACTGCCCTGGGTGTCCAGCTGGAAGTCCTGGATGCCCAGGTTCTTGGCGATGCCGCTGGTCACCCCGGAGCTACCCATCAAGCCCAACCCGAGGGCCGCCTGGGCGAGCATGTTGTTGTCTTCGCCATTGCTGCTCAGCGGACGCCCGAGCACCAGATAGGACAGGGCCTGCTCCTGGCTCATGGCCGGTTCGGAGAAGATCTGCGTGGTCGGCTGCTCGGCGCTGCCACTCAAACGAATGCCGGCGATGATGTCGTCGGTCTTGCGAATGGCCTCGATGTCCAGGTACGGCTGATCGATGGGACCTGCAAACAGCAAGCGTGCCCGGCGCACCGATAGCCGCTGGCCGTAGGCGCGATATCGCCCATCGTTGAGCCACAGCTCGCCACGGGTGTCCATGTTGTCGCCGATGTGCACATGCCCCTGCACGTTCGCGGTCAGGCCAAATCCTGCAAAGCTCAGCTTGTCCTCACCGACCAGCACTTCGATGTCCATTTTCATTGCCAGCGGCGGCTTGCCCTCCTCGGTCTGCTGACCGACGATCACCGTGTCATCGGAGACCTTGACCGTCGATGGCGGCAACTCGCGAATGGTGATGTCGCCCCTGGGCACCAGCACTTTGCCGGCGATGGCCAACTCATCGCCCTTCATCGAGATTTTCAGGTCAGGCGCGACTTCCAGCTTGGCGTAAGGCTCGACGGTGACTGGCAACTGCGAACCCTTGAGCGCCAGATCCACCACCAGCGCCTGGCCCCACGCGACGTTGCCGTTCAGGCTGCCATGCCCGGCCTTGCCGCTGTCCCAGCCACCGTTCAGTTGCACGCTTTCACCGGCGATGAGCGCCTGGAGGTGCAGATTTTTCAGCTCCATCGGCAATTCAGGCCCGGAGATCTGACCGTCGCTGAGTTGCAGGCTGCCATTGACTTGCGGTGCCAGCAGCCCACCGGAAATCGTGCCGCTGCCATTCAAGCGCCCGGTCAGTTTTTCGACCATCGGCACGAACGGTCGCGCCACCGACAGGTCCAGCCCGCTCAAGCGGAACGAGCCGCTCAACGGTTTGTTCTTCGGCAACGGATTGAGCTGCGCCTGCACCATCAGTTCGCCGAGTTTGCCACCGACGAAGTTGAGCTCGGTGTCGATGCGCTTGGGCGTGAGTTTGCTGGTGAGTTTCAGGGTCTGGTACGGGAAGTCCAGCCACTGATCCTTGTCCTTGATGCGCAACGTGCCGCCGCCGGCATCGACGCTGACCTGGCCGTTCGGGCCACTGGCCGGCAGGTCCAGTTGCAGGTCGGCGTTGAGCCGGCCCTGCCAGGCGAAATCCTTCGGCAACCACTGCGCGAGGCTGTCGATCGGGAATTGCTTGAGGTGATAACGCAGCTTCGGCTCGGGCATCAGGCGCGAGTCTTCACCGCAGAGGCTGGCCTGGCCGGAGGCCCAGCAATGGGCGCCAAAGGTGATTTTGCCGTCCGCCAGACGTTCGAGTTTCGCCGGCCCTTGCAGCTTCCAGTCCTGGCCACCGGCCTGGATATCACCGCTGGCCAGGCGTCCGCGCCAATTGCCTTTGTCCAGCGCACCGTCCAGACCCAGCGCCAGTTTCAGCTTCGGCCCTTGCAGATCGAGGTTCAGCTTCTGGTTCTTGATATCGCCCTGGCCGCTGGCGGTCAGGGTTCCCAGTGAAGTGTCACCGGCCCGGATGCCGCTGCCCTTGAGGTCGACTTTCGCCCGTTGCGCACTGTCCAGCGTGGCGTCCAGGTTCAGGCTTTGCAGGCGATTGTCCTGGAAAGCCAGTTGCGAACCTTGCAGGTCAAGCTTGCCTTGGGGCGCCTTGAGTGTGCCGGCGACATCCACGCGGCCATTGAGCTGGCCCCGCAGTTGCGGCCAGAGCTGGGCCAGGCGCGGCAACTTGAGATCGATCTGGCCGGCGAGTTTCTGTTGCAGGCTGCCTTTGCCGCTGATGCTGTTGTCGCCGAGGCGAACTTGCAGGGTATTGAGGTTCCATTGCTCGCCATGGCCATCGGCCTTGGCCTGGATCACTGCTGGCTGACCGCGCAGTTTGCCCTTGAGGTCCAGGTCGGCATTGAGGCTGAGCACCTCGTTCTTCATCTCACCCGTGCTGCGCAACGGCCCGGCCAGTGTGCCCGGCAGCTCCGCGACCCAGTACGCCGGGTTGATCGCCGACAGGTCCAGCGCGGTGTCCCAGGCAATGCCGTCGGCAAATTGCAGGTTCAGGTGCCCTTCAGCCTTGCCCTGCCCAGCCTGGAGTTGAATCTGTTGCAGGTAGATTTTCGTCAGATCGCCCGCGAAAGGGCTGGCCAGGGTGAAGGCGCCGGCCGGACCATCCGCCGCCGCGGCGAAATGCCCGAGGTACTTGCCGTCGGTGTAAGAGACTTCGCCGGTGAACGTGCGAAGCGCTACCTGCGGTTCGTCGATGAGCGGATAGAGCCTGTGCCACGGGAAATCCAGCCAGTCGATCTTCGCCTCGGCGCTCAAGCCCTTGCTCCAATCCAGCTGTCCGGTGAGCTTGAGGCTTTGCTTGTCGTTGGCGGTCAGGTCCAGCGCGGCGATCTGCGCGCCCTTGGCGTCGACCTTGCCTTGCAGCGCCAGGGTGACGGGCCCTTGCTCAGCGGGCAGCGTGGCTTTGCCGAGCAGCGCGTAGCCGTTCTTCAAGTCGCCTGCCCCCGTGAGTTCAAGCTGATTGAGTTGCAGGGTGTCCGGCAGATCGGCACTGGGCTTGAAGCCGTCGGCGGTGATCCGCACCTCGGCCGGCAGGTTTTCCACCAGCGGTTGCAGTTCGCCGGCCAGTTGCCCGTTGAGGTAACCGCTGCTGTCGGCGTTCAGGTTCAGGGTCTTGAGCAGGTCGCCGTCGACCTTCAGCGCCAGCGCCAGCGGCTCAGGCGTCGACAACAGGGTCAACTTGCCGGAGGCGCTGAGGGGCCAGTTGCCGGAGGGCTGCAACAGGCCGGACAGGTTCAGGCTCAGGTCATCGCGCTGCAACGACACCGCGTCGATCTTCAAACCGGCCGTCGTCCAGTGCGCCGCCAGTTGCAAGCCCTTGAGCTCTTCGCTGCCGTTGAACAACAGGCTGCCGACCTTGATCTCTCCCAGTTCGAGGGCCAACGGTAACTTCAGCTCCGGGAGCGTGATCGGGCCGCTGTCTGGCTCTTCGGCACCCGGCGGGAACGTCAGGCTGACCTGATCGGCCTGCAATTGCTCGATGCACAGGGTCATGCGGGTCAGGCACAACGGCGACCAGGCGAAAATCACCTTGCTCAGTTCAACCCGGTTGCTGTCCTGCTGCCACAGCACCCGGTCGGCACTCCACTGCCCGCCCAGCCGGCCCTGGAAGTTTTCCAGGGTCAAGCCCGGCACGAAACCCAATGCCCAGCGGCTGCCCGTCGCCGTGCCCAGCACCGTGGCCAGCGTCAGGACAACCACTGCCAGCAGCGCCGCCATCGTCAGCAGTGTTGCTTTCAAACCACGCTTCACAACTCAGGCCCCATGGAAAAGTGCAGTCGAATACCGCCATCGTCGTCCAGCGCGTGGGCCAGGTCGAGGCGGATCGGCCCCACCGGCGATACCCAGCGCACGCCGATACCGACCCCGGTCTTGAGGTTCGGCAGTTCGAGTGTGTTGAAGGAGTTGCCCTGATCGACAAAGGTCGCGATCCGCCATTTTTCGGCGATGGAATACTGATACTCCGCGCTGGCGGCGACCATGTAGCGGCCACCAATGCGGTCGCCGTCGGAGTTTTCCGGGGACAGGCTCTGATAGTCGTAGCCACGCACGCTCTGGTCGCCACCGGCGAAGAAGCGCAGCGATGGCGGCACCGA
Organism: Pseudomonas sp. PDM30; assembly: GCF_019218985.1. NCBI lineage: Bacteria > Pseudomonadati > Pseudomonadota > Gammaproteobacteria > Pseudomonadales > Pseudomonadaceae > Pseudomonas > Pseudomonas sp. PDM30. The sequence continues at coordinate 117,883 of NZ_JAHUWM010000006.1, read as the reverse complement.
TTTGAAACCGTTGGTGGCACTGCCGCCGACCTGCACCCGCCCGAGGAGGCGGTGTTTATCGAACACCGTGGTCAGGCCTTTGACCAATGCCGTGCCGTAGAGCAGGTTGCTGTCGGAACCCAGACCTTCCTTGGCCACTTTGGATTCGAATTGCAGGCGATAGCCGTTGTGCGGGTCGATGCGGTTGTCGCTTTTGAGGTACGAATAGCTCACACCGGGCATCAGCAAGGTACTGAGTCCCGAGTCATCGCCCAGTTGGTAATCCTCGCGCTGCCACTTCAGCGACACCACCCGTTGCCAGCCGCTGGGCAGTTTGCTGTGCCACTCGGGGCCGAGGGTCAGCAGCTTGCTGTGGCTGTCCTTATCGGCGATTTCTTCATTCTGGTAGCCACCGGCAAAACGCAGTTTGTCGGTCAGTGGCGGGTCCAGCGGAATGTCGTAGAACAGCCCGACGTTTTGCCGAGGTGCCGAGACTTCGGTTTCCCAGCCATAACTGTGCCCTTGCGCGTTGACCCAGTGCCGGGTCCAGTTGGCCTTGGCCCGCGGGCCGACGTCGGTGGAGAAACCCAGGCCCAGGCCCATGGTCCGCGGCTTGCGGGTTTCGAGCTTGACGTCCACCGGGATCGCCTCGTCCCTGGACGCCGTGGGTGCCGCGTCCACGCGCACGCCTTCGAAGTAGCCGCTCGATTGCAGGTTCTGGTTGAGTTCGGCGATCAGCTCCGAGTCATACGGCGTGCCGGTCTTGAACGGCACCATGCGTTGCAACAACTCGTCATCGAACGGCGTATCGCCCTCGAAACTGACCTTGCCCAAGGTATAGCGCGGACCGCTTTCATAGATCAGTTCGATATCGGCGACGCCGGCACGGGGGTCGACCGACAGTTTTGAACGGGTGAAACGGCCGCTGAAAAAGCCATAACGCGAAGCCTGATTCTGGATCAGGCGCTTGGCGTCCTCGTAATGCCCATGGTTGAGCACGGCGCCGGGCTTGAGCGCGTCGCTTTTGGGAATTCGAAAGGCCTTGAGGGAGGCTGCCGGACCGTCGACACGTACCGTGACGTTGCGCAAGTGCACCGGCTCGCCGGGGTCGACCGTCAACACCAGGCGCGGCTTTTCGCCGCCCTTCACTTCACTGTCGATGTGCGGCTGATAATAGCCCAAGGCCTGGGCGGCCTTGCGCGCCTGTTCTTCGGCGCCACGGCTGAAGCGCAGCAACGCTTCTTCATCGCGATCGCCGAGGCTGCCGATATAGCCTTCGATATTGGCTTTCAGCTCGTCATTGGACGGTTTGATCCGTACATCCAATTCGCTTTGTGCCAGCGCTGCGCAGCTGGTCATCAGCATCAGCACACCGCTGGTAATTCTTCCTGGAAACTTCATAGGCGCGGATGCTATCACGAGCATGGATCATGAACATGGAAGCGTGATAGAGCCTGACATGCAAAGAAAGTTCGCCGTTCAAGCGGTTGCAGTATGTAACACCTGGGGATTGGGGTGAAAAAACACGTGCTCGCGAATCGGTCCTACGGCAACTTCACCGATTTCCTGATAGCCCTGGCGCTTATAGAACTCCAGGTAGCGAGGGTTCCCGGTATCGAGGATCACGCCCTGTGAATTTTCATCCACTGCGCACCAGTTGTGCACGGCTTGCAATAGTTGTTCACCGAAATGTTTTCCCTGGAACTGCGGATGAACCCCCAGCAACGGCAGGACGTGCACCGAGTCGTTCGGTAGACAGGCTTCCACGGCATCGTGATATTCGAGGTAGCGACGGGTGCAGCGAAATCCTGTGCTGAGCACCATGCGCAGGCGCCAGGCCCAACTTTCGGTGACGCCGAGGCGACGTTGCGGCGGTGCGATCAGGGCGATACCGATCAGGCGGTCGTTGACCAGCAGGCCGATGGCCGGCAGGTCCTGAAAAAAGTGCTGGGTCACCAACTCGCGCACTGTGGCGCGAACCCGCTGTTCGTAGCCGGGGCGCTCGGCTTCGAACAGATAGCCGAAGGTCGGCTCGTGTCGATAAGCCTGGTACAGCAACGAACGCGCTTCGCGGCCGTAGCCGCTGTCGAGCATGTGAATATCGGCGATGGCGGTCGAGGTTTCGGGCATGACGGTTGATCTCCCCGGCACAGCTCGGGTGGCTGCGCTCTTGTTGTTACGAGCCTGTTGGCGCTGACACAGTTCCGAAATGAGTGTAGGCAATGAAATCGCCTTCGCGAGCAAGCCCGCTCCCACAGGTGATGCGCCAGCCTTGCTTTTGTGGGAGCGAGCTTGCTCGCGAAAGGGCCATCACTGCCCATACACATCTGACAGGCAAAACCGAATCCCCTCACCCCACTCTGGCCCGATTCCCACATGTCAGCTAGCATCGCCCTTTTGCCAGGACTGCCGACCATGAAGATCGTCTCCTTCAACATCAACGGGCTGCGCGCCCGCCCCCATCAGCTGGCGGCGCTGATCGAAAAGCACCAGCCCGATGTGATCGGCTTGCAGGAAACCAAGGTCCACGACGAACAGTTCCCGCTGGCCGAGGTGCAGGCCCTGGGTTATCACGTGTACTTCCACGGGCAAAAAGGCCATTACGGCGTCGCCCTGCTCTCGCGCCAGGAGCCGCTGGCCCTGCATAAAGGTTTCGCCACCGACGAAGAAGACGCCCAACGACGCTTCATCTGGGGCACCTTCGCCGACGCCAACGGCGTACCGGTGACCATCATGAACGGTTATTTCCCACAGGGCGAAAGCCGCGACCACCCGACCAAGTTCCCGGCCAAGCAGCGTTTCTACGGCGATTTGCAGCAATTGCTGGAAAGCCAGTTCAAGAACGACCAGCCGCTGGTGGTGATGGGCGATGTGAACATTTCCCCGGAAGACTGCGACATCGGCATCGGCCCGGACAACATGAAGCGATGGCTGAAAACCGGCAAGTGCAGCTTCCTGCCGGAAGAGCGCGAGTGGATGGCCCGTCTGAAGAACTGGGGCCTGGTCGACAGTTTCCGTCACTTGAACCCGGACGTGACCGACACCTTCAGCTGGTTCGACTATCGCAGCCGTGGCTTCGAAGACGAGCCCAAGCGTGGCCTGCGCATCGACCTGATCCTCGCCTCCCACGGCCTGTTGCCACGGGTGAAGGCTGCCGGTGTGGACTATGAACTGCGAGGCATGGAAAAACCTTCGGACCATGCGCCGATCTGGCTTGAGTTGAGCTGATTCAGGACCAACCACAATCCCCTGTGGGAGCGAGCTTGCTCGCGATAGCAGTCTTACATTCAACATCGATATTGAATGTAAAGGCCCCATCGCGAGCAAGCTCGCTCCCACAGGGGACCACCACTGCAACTTGTCATTTTTCGGAAACCTTACTGACTTAATCTCCCGACACCTCCTTTGGCTATATATGGTGCCGGCATGATGCTGCGCGTGTTGTTCCTGTTGATGCTGTGCACGGGCTTGCCGCAGGCGGCCTCGGCCGGCGACTTGCCGACACCCGAACACGGCCCGGCGCTGCGGATTCAGGGTTCCAACACCATCGGTGCGGCATTGGGGCCGGCGCTGGTAGAGGGTCTGTTGAGTGAACAGGGCCTGCGCAAGATCCGCCGTGAAACCCCGGACACCGCCAACGAACTGCGCATCGTCGGCGAAACCGTTCAGGGCCGTCGGGTCGTGGTGGAGGTAGCGGCCCATGGCTCCAGCACCGGTTTCACTGCACTCAAAGCAGCCAGCGCCGATCTGGCCGCCTCGTCGCGCCCGATCAAGGACAGCGAACTGGCCAGCCTGCAATCGCTCGGTGACCTGAAAAGCCCGAGCGCCGAACAGGTCATTGCCATCGATGGCCTGGCGATCATCCTTCATCCGGACAATCCGCTGAACCAACTCGACACCGTGCAACTGGCGCGCATTTTCAGTGGCGAGGTGAAGAGCTGGGAAGACATTGGCGGTCGCGGCGGGCCGATTCATCTGTATGCACGGGATAATCAGTCCGGGACCTACGACACCTTCAAGGAACTGGTCCTCAGCGGCCACGGGAAAACCCTCGGCAGTGCGGCGAAGCGCTTCGAGTCCAGCGAACAACTGTCCGATGCGGTCAGCGCCGACCCGCAAGGCATCGGTTTCATCGGTTTGCCCTACGTGCGCCAGGCTAAAGCCGTGGCCATTATCGACGGTCAATCGCAAGCCATGCCGCCGCTCAACAGCCTGATTGCCACGGAAGATTATCCGCTGTCCCGTCGGCTGTTCTTCTATCTGCCACCCAACGGGAAAAATCCCTGGGCCAATGCCCTGGTGGCGTTTGCCCAAAGCACTAAGGGTCAGGCCATTGTGGCCGCCAACGGTTTTATTGCCCAAACCGTCCAGGCCATGGCCGTTACCCCTAATGCGTTGATGCCAGAGGGTTATCAGGCGCTAAGCAGACATGCTCAGCGGTTGTCGGTGAACTTCCGTTTCGAGGAAGGCAGCGCCACCCTGGACAACAAGGCCCGACAAGACCTGTGGCGGGTGCTCGACTATATAAAGCAGCACGACAAAACGGCTGGGCAAGTGACGCTGGTGGGGTTTGGCGATGCCAAGAGCGACCCGGCGCGCGCCGATCTGTTGTCGAAGCTGCGGGCCATGGCGGTACGGCGGGAGTTGGTGAAGAGCGGCGTGGTGTTTCGCGAGATTCGCGGATTCGGTGCCGAAATGCCGGTGGCGGCCAATAGCGCCGATGAGGGAAGGATCAAGAATCGGCGAGTTGAGGTTTGGGTGTATTGAATTGAAATGCGAACAAATGTGGCGAGGGGGCTTGTCGGAACGCCGCACCGCCCCGTTCGGCTGCGAAGCAGTCGTGAATCATCCACCGCGTTGTATCAGAGCCAACACGGTGAATGGATTCAGGCCCGCTTCGCGGTCCAACGGGGGCAAGCCCCCTCGCCACAAATACTCACTGCCCACAATTTTTTTGCGGTCTTATTGCCCGCTACGCATCATCTCCTTCGGCACATATTTGCCGATTTCGAACTTGCCGATTGCCGCACGGTGCACTTCGTCCGGGCCGTCGGCCAGGCGCAGGGTGCGTTGCATTGCATACATGTAGGCCAGCGGGAAATCGTTGGAAACCCCTGCCCCGCCATGGATCTGGATCGCCCGGTCGATCACCCGCAATGCCACGTTTGGCGCGACGACCTTGATCTGCGCGATCTCGCTTTTCGCCACTTTGTTGCCGACGGTGTCCATCATGTACGCCGCTTTCAACGTCAGCAGGCGTGCCATGTCGATTTCCATCCGCGAGTCGGCGATCTTGTCGATGTTGCCGCCCAGGCGTGCCAGAGGCTTGCCGAACGCCGTGCGGTTCACCGAGCGCTTGCACATCAGTTCCAGGGCGCGCTCGGCCATGCCGATCGAACGCATGCAATGGTGAATCCGGCCAGGGCCAAGGCGACCTTGAGCAATTTCGAAGCCGCGTCCTTCGCCCAGCAGGACGTTTTCGTATGGCACCCGTACGTTTTCGAAATGCACTTCGGCGTGCCCATGAGGTGCATCGTCGTAACCGAACACCGGCAGTGGACGCACGATCTTCACACCGGGCGCATCCACCGGCACCAGAATCATCGAGTGCTGGGCGTGACGTGGCGCATCCGGATTGCTCAGGCCCATGAAAATCAGGATTTTGCAGCGCGGGTCGCAAGCACCCGAGGTCCACCATTTCTTGCCGTTGATCACCCACTCGTCGCCATCGCGCTCGGCACGGGCGGCCATGTTGGTGGCGTCGGAGGACGCGACATCCGGTTCGGTCATGGCGAACGCCGAGCGGATCTCGCCCCGCAGCAGCGGTTCGAGCCAACGTTGTTTCTGCTCTTCGTTGGCGTAGCGCACCAGCACTTCCATGTTGCCGGTGTCCGGTGCCGAGCAGTTGAACGGCTCTGGCCCCAGCAGCGAGCGGCCCATGATTTCCGCCAGTGGCGCGTATTCGAGGTTGGTCAGGCCGGCACCCAGTTCGGACTCAGGCAGAAACAAATTCCACAGGCCTTCGGCCTTGGCCTTGAGTTTCAGTTCTTCCATGATCGCCGTCGGCTGCCAGCGATCGCCCTCGGCGACCTGGCGCTCGAACACGGCTTCGGCGGGATAGACGTAGGTGTCCATGAACGCTGTTACGCGCTCACGCAGTTCCTGAACCTTGGGCGAATAAGCGAAATCCATGAGCGAGATACCTTCTTGGGGGAGGTTGTTTTAGGTCATGTATCGATGCTAGAACAGCGTTGATAATTTACCTAGCCTATTCTCGGCGTGTATAAACATTCATCACCGATATATGATCGGCTGATCGTCACGGTCAGCCCGCCCACACAATAAGAGAGCCGCGTAATGAATCTGAGCAAGGTCGATCTCAACCTTTTCATCGTCTTCGACGCGATCTACACCGAAGCCAACCTGACCCGCGCCGGGCAGATTGTGGGCATTACCCAGCCAGCGGTGTCGAACGCTCTGGCCCGGTTGCGCGAGACCTTCAACGACCCGTTGTTCGTGCGCACAGCCCAGGGCATGGTGCCCACGCCCATGGCACAGAACATCATCGGCCCGGTGCGCAACGCGCTCTCGCTGCTGCGCGTGTCGGTGCAGGAAAGCCGCATTTTCAACCCGCAGCAAGCGGTCAAGACCTATCGCATCAGCATGACCGACCTGACCGAAGCGGTGATCCTGCCGCCGCTGTTCCAGCGCCTGCGCCGCCTGGCTCCGGCGGTGATCATCGAAAGCTTCCTGTCCAAACGTCGCGAAACCACCAAGGAACTGGCCGCCGGTCGCCTCGACTTCGCGGTGGATGCGCCACTCAACACCGACCCGCAGGTGCGTCACGTCAAGTTGATGGAGGACCGCTACGTGTGCGCCATGCGCAAGGGGCATCCGCTGGCGGGCAAGGAAAAACTCACACTGGACGATTACCTGAGCCTGACCCACATCCATATTTCCAGTCGTCGCAGCGGCCTCGGCTATGTCGACCTGGCGCTGGGCAAGATGGGCATCCAGCGCAAGATCGCCCTGCGCTCCCAGCATTACCTGATGGCCTCACAAGTGTTGCAGCAGACCGACATGGTCATGACCGTACCGGAACGCTTCGCCCGTCGTAACGATTTGCATGCCTTTTATCTGCCGGTCAACGATGTACCGCCGGTGGAAACCCACCTCTACTGGCACGAAAGCACTGACCAGGACCCGGCGAACCGTTGGATGCGCGAGCAGATGATCGAGTTGTGCCAGCAGGTGACGGCGCAGGAGAAAAAGCTCGAGAAGGTGTAGGGCTTGATACCGAGGTGCCCCCATCGCGAGCAAGCTCGCTCCCACAGTAGGTATCCAGTGAACACAATACTTGTGTCCGACACAGATCCCTGTGGGAGCGAGCTTGCTCGCGATGAGGCCCTTCTCCACACCGCAAAGACCTACCCCTTGACGTAAACGTCAACCTGCCATTAGCTTAGCGCCATGACCTTTTGCGAGCGCGTCCATGAGCAGCCAGACCTACAGCATTTCCGATCTCGCCCGCGAGCTCGACATCACCACCCGTGCCATTCGCTTTTATGAAGAGCAAGGCCTGCTCAGCCCCGAGCGCCGTGGCCAGGAACGCATTTACTCGCCCCGCGACAAGGTCAGCCTGAAGCTGATCCTGCGGGGCAAGCGCATCGGTTTCTCCCTGGCTGAATGCCGCGAGCTGATCGAGCTCTACGATCCGTCCAGCGGTAACACCAAACAGTTGCACAGCATGCTGGCGAAAATCAGCGAACGCCGGGAGCAGCTTGAACAGCAAATGCTGGACATCGAACAGATGAAACTGGAACTCGATACCGCCGAAGAGCGCTGCGTGCAGGCGCTGGAGCAGACGCTCAAAAGCCAGGAAGTCATTCAGTAAAACCCGACCCCTTGTAGGAGCGAGCCTGCTCGCGATGGTCGTTAACGATAACCCGTGTTTGCTGGATAAACACGGTGCCTGGGAGCCCATCGCGAGCAGGCTCGCTCCTACAGGGTTCTCCGAACAATCAGCACAGGTCGAACCCCATGCCCCTCCCCACCCACGTACGCATTGTCGAAGTCGGCCCACGCGACGGCCTGCAAAATGAAGCCCAACCCATCAGTGTTACCGATAAGGTGCAACTGGTCGACGCACTGACCGCAGCCGGGCTCGGCTATATCGAAGTCGGCAGTTTCGTTTCGCCCAAGTGGGTGCCGCAGATGGCCGGCTCTGCCGAGGTCTTCGCGCAGATCCAGCGCAAACCGGGCGTGGTCTACGGCGCGCTCGCCCCCAACTTGCGCGGTTTCGAAGATGCCCTCGCTGCCGGGGTCAAGGAAGTGGCCGTATTCGCGGCGGCGTCCGAAGCGTTTTCCCGGCGCAACATCAATTGCTCGATCAGCGAAAGCCTGGAGCGTTTTGGGCCGATCATGGACGCCGCCAGACAACATGGGGTGACTGTGCGCGGGTATGTGTCCTGCGTGCTGGGCTGCCCCTATGAAGGTCATGTCGCCCCGGAGCAGGTCGCCGTGGTCGCCCGCGAGCTGTATGCCATGGGCTGCTATGAGGTCTCGCTGGGGGACACCATCGGCACCGGCACCGCTGGCGCAACCCGCAAGATGTTTGAAGTGGTATCGAAGGAGGTGCCCCGGGAGAAACTCGCCGGGCACTTCCACGACACCTACGGTCAGGCTGTGGCCAACATCTACGCCAGCTTGCTGGAGGGCATCTCGGTGTTCGACAGCTCCATCGCAGGTCTCGGCGGCTGCCCCTACGCCAAGGGCGCCAGCGGTAACGTCGCCACCGAAGACGTGGTTTACCTGCTCAACGGCCTGGGCATCGACACCGGAATCGACCTCGACGCCCTGATGCTCGCCGGCCAGCAGATTTGCACGGTGTTGGGTCGCCCTACCGGCTCCCGCGTGGCCAAGGCCCGCAGCGCACAGTGAGTGCGCTGAGTGTGTCCGGGTGTTACCGCACGGACTCAAACGTGGGCACAAGCGAGTAACACGGAAACAAAATGTAGGGTTTTGCCTGAGGCGCAAAACCCTACAAATTCTCAAACCATTGATTTTAAAGGCTTTTATAAAGTTGGCACGCCTCCTGCTATATCTATCGCATAACAAGAATAAAAAAATTGCGGCAAACCTAATAAAAACAAGACGTAACGACTCTGACATAACAAAAACAACACGGCAGAGACGCAGCTAACAGATTTTTTTGGAGAAGATGTGCTTTTCAGGGTGCTTTTCGGAGTTACCCGCAACCGGGCAGAGAATAATAAAACTACCTTCAGGTAGCTCCCGAACTAGTTGGATCGCTCAGCGAGAAAGTAGATCAGCGCTCAAAAAAATACGTTTGCTCTTGATCCCGAATGGGGATCGCCAAAAACAGCGGTAAAGGGCAACGGTTGCCAAAAACAAAAACAGACCGACCCTCAATAATAAAAAAAGAGCACGCGCAACAAAAATTAAAGGGGAGCTTCGGCTCCCCTTTGTGCTGTCTGCGATTCTGAAAACTCTGCAAGACACTGTGGGAGCGAGCTTGCTCGCGATGGCGGTGGATCAGTCAGCACAAATGTTGAATGTCACACCCTCATCGCGAGCAAGCTCGCTCCCACAGGTTTCCTCTTCACTCCTGCTTTTCGCGCAACTCCTCGATACTGATCTCGCGCATCCGGAATTTCTGGATCTTGCCAGTCACCGTCATCGGAAACTCCTCGACGAACTTGAAGTAGCGCGGCGTCTTGAAGTGCGCGATGCGCTCCTTGCACCAGGTTTGCAGCTCTTGCTCGGTGGCGCTGTGGCCGGGGTGGAACTTGATCCAGGCGACAATCTCTTCGCCGTAGCGCGAGCAAGGAATGCCGATCACCTGCACGTCCGCAACGGCCGGATGAGTGAAGAAAAATTCTTCCAGCTCCCGCGGGTAAATATTCTCACCACCACGGATGATCATGTCCTTGTTGCGCCCGGCAATGCACACGTAACCCTCGTCGTTCATGCTCGCCAGATCACCGGTATGCATCCACCCAGCCTGATCGATGGCGTCCGCCGTGCCTTCAGGATTGTTCCAATAGCCGAGCATCACGCTGTAACCGCGGGTGCATAGCTCACCGATGGTGCCACGCGGCACCAGGTTGCCCGCTTCGTCGATGATCTTGCTTTCCAGTTGCGGCTGGGTGCGGCCGACGGTGGTCACGCGCAGTTCCAGGTCGTCTGAAGGACCGGTCTGCAACGACACCGGACTGGTTTCCGTCATGCCGTAGGCAATCTGCACTTCGCTCATGTGCATTTCGCTGATGACCCGGCGCATCACCTCGATAGGACAGGTTGCGCCCGCCATGATCCCGGTGCGCAGGCTCGACAGGTCGAACCCGGCACGCTGAGGTTGATCGAGCATGGCGATGAACATGGTCGGTACGCCGTACAGCGCGGTGGCCTTTTCTTCGGCCACGGTGCCCAGGGTCAGCAACGGATCGAACGCGTCGTTCGGGTAAATCATCGTACTGCCATGGGTGATGCAGCCAAGATTGCCCATGACCATGCCGAAGCAGTGATACAGCGGCACCGGGATCACCAGGCGATCGGCCACCGTCAAGCCCAGGCTTTCGCCAACCATGTAACCGTTGTTGAGAATGTTGTAGTGACTGAGGGTCGCGCCCTTGGGAAAACCGGTGGTGCCAGAGGTGTACTGGATGTTCACCGCCTGATCGAAATGCAGGCTTTCCTGACGCTCGCGCAATTGTTCAGGAGACACGCTGCCAGCCAGATCCGTCAGTTGCGACCAGGGCAGGAAACCGCTGGGCGGCTGCACATCCAGGCTGATCACGCCGCGCAACTCCGGCAACCGCTCGCTGAGCAATTTACCGATGGACTGCTCCGCCAGCTCCGGCACCAGGCCCTGCACCATGGCGTGATAGTTCGAGGTCTTGAAGGCCCCGGCACACACCAGCCATTGACAGCCGGATTGCTTCAACACGTATTCGAGTTCGGAACTGCGATACGCCGGATTGATGTTGACCAGGATCACGCCGATTTTCGCGGTGGCAATTTGGCTGATGCACCACTGCGCACAGTTCGGCGCCCAGATGCCGAGGCGGTCCCCGGCTTGCAGCCCCAGCGCCAGCAGTGCCCTGGCGTGCAGGTCCGCGGCCTCGGCCAATTGCCGCCAGGTATAACGCAGCTGTTGATGGCGCACCACCAGCGCCTCCCCGTCCGGGTACTGCGCAACCGTGTTGTCGAACGCCTGGCCGATGGTCATCGCCAGCAAGGCTTTGTCCTGGGAACCACGGGTGTAACTGCGTTGCGGGCTTGCACTGGGTTGATCCATGACGACCCCTATTGTCTTTATTTTGTAGGAGCGAGCTCGCTCGCGAAGAACGTCAAGGCACCGCGTTTATCCAGACAACACGGGTTATCGTTGACGTCCTTCGCGAGCAAGCTCGCTCCTACAGAATCACCCAAGTTGACGTTTACGTAAAGGGTGATTGACAGCCATTCGTCACAGGCTTACGTTAACGTAAAGGTGAGAACCCAATCACGGCCTCCCCACCCTACAAAAAAGCCAAAAGGTGACCCATGAGCTATCCATCCCTGAACTTTGCCCTCGGTGAAACCATCGACATGCTGCGCGATCAGGTTCAGTCCTTCGTCGCCAAGGAGATCGCCCCGCGCGCCGCTCAGATCGACATCGACAACCTGTTCCCCGCCGACCTGTGGCGCAAATTCGGTGACATGGGCCTGCTGGGCATTACCGTGCCGGAAGAGTACGGCGGTGCCGGCCTGGGTTACCTGGCCCACGTGGTGGCCATGGAAGAAATCAGCCGTGGCTCGGCTTCGGTGGCGTTGTCCTACGGCGCGCACTCCAACCTGTGCGTCAACCAGATCAACCGTAACGGCAACCACGAGCAGAAATCCAAATACCTGCCGAAGCTGATCAGCGGCGAGCACATCGGCGCTTTGGCCATGAGCGAACCGAATGCCGGGTCCGACGTGGTGTCGATGAAACTGCGTGCCGATAAACGCGGCGACAAGTACGTGCTCAACGGCAGCAAGACCTGGATCACCAACGGTCCGGACGCCAACACCTACGTGATCTATGCCAAGACCGACCTGGAAAAAGGCCCTCACGGCATCACCGCCTTCATCGTTGAGCGCGACTGGAAAGGCTTCAGTCGCAGCAACAAGTTCGACAAGCTCGGCATGCGCGGTTCGAACACCTGCGAGCTGTTTTTCGATGACGTCGAGGTGCCGGAAGAAAATATCCTCGGCGTGCTCAATGGCGGCGTGAAAGTGCTGATGAGCGGCCTCGACTACGAGCGTGTCGTGCTCTCCGGCGGCCCGACCGGGATCATGCAGGCGTGCATGGACCTGATCGTGCCGTACATCCACGACCGCAAGCAGTTCGGCCAAAGCATCGGCGAATTCCAGCTGATCCAGGGCAAGGTCGCCGACATGTACACCCAACTCAACGCCAGCCGCGCCTATCTGTATGCCGTGGCCCAGGCTTGCGAACGCGGCGAGACCACGCGCAAGGACGCCGCCGGCGTGATCCTCTACAGCGCCGAACGCGCCACGCAAATGGCCCTCGACGCGATCCAGATTCTCGGTGGCAACGGCTACATCAATGAATTCCCGGCTGGCCGTCTGTTGCGTGACGCCAAGCTGTACGAAATCGGCGCGGGCACCAGTGAGATCCGTCGCATGCTGATCGGTCGCGAACTGTTCAACGAAACCCGCTAAACGGAGCTGCACATGGCTACCCTGCATACCCAGCTCAACCCCCGTTCAGCGGAATTCGCGGCTAATAGCGCGGCGATGCTCAAACAGGTCGACGCGTTGCACACCCTGCTCGCCCAAGTGGCGCAAGGTGGCGGTCCGAAGGCTCAGGAACGCCATACCTCGCGGGGCAAACTGCTGCCTCGCGAGCGCATCAACCGCTTGCTGGATCCGGGTTCACCGTTTCTGGAAATCAGCCAACTGGCGGCGTACGAGGTGTATGGCGAAGACGTCCCCGCTGCTGGCGTAATTGCCGGGATCGGCCGTGTGGAAGGCGTCGAGTGCATGATCGTCGCCAACGACGCCACGGTCAAAGGTGGTTCGTATTACCCGCTGACGGTGAAAAAGCACCTGCGCGCCCAGACCATCGCCCAACAGAACCGTCTGCCGTGCATCTATCTGGTGGACTCCGGCGGCGCCAACCTGCCACGTCAGGATGAAGTGTTCCCGGACCGCGAGCACTTCGGACGAATCTTCTTCAATCAGGCCAACATGAGCGCCATGGGCATCCCGCAGATTGCCGTGGTCATGGGTTCCTGCACCGCTGGCGGCGCCTATGTACCGGCGATGGCCGACGAAGCAATCATGGTCCGCGAACAAGCGACCATCTTCCTCGCCGGTCCGCCACTGGTGAAAGCCGCGACGGGTGAAGTGGTCAGTGCCGAGGACCTCGGCGGGGCCGATGTGCACTGCAAGATTTCCGGTGTGGCCGACCATTATGCCGAGAGCGATGAACACGCCCTGGCACTGGCACGCCGCAGCATCGCCAACCTCAACTGGCGCAAGCAAGGCGAGGTTCAGCAACGCACGCCGATCGCCCCGCTCTACAGCAGTGACGAGTTGTACGGCGTGGTCCCGGCTGACGCCAAGCAACCGTTTGACGTGCGCGAAGTGATTGCGCGGCTGGTGGACGGATCGGTGTTCGACGAGTTCAAGGCGCTGTTCGGGACGACGCTGGTCTGCGGTTTTGCTTACCTGCACGGTTACCCGATCGCGATCCTCGCCAACAACGGCATCCTCTTCGCTGAAGCGGCGCAGAAAGGCGCGCACTTCATCGAACTGGCGTGCCAGCGCGGCATCCCGCTGCTGTTCCTGCAGAACATCACCGGTTTCATGGTCGGGCAGAAGTACGAAGCTGGCGGCATCGCCAAGCACGGCGCGAAACTGGTGACCGCCGTGGCCTGCGCCAAGGTGCCGAAGTTCACCGTGATCATCGGCGGCAGTTTCGGTGCTGGTAACTACGGCATGTGCGGTCGCGCCTACGATCCGCGCTTCTTGTGGATGTGGCCGAATGCGCGCATCGGCGTGATGGGCGCCGAACAGGCGGCCGGCGTGCTGGTGCAGGTCAAGCGCGAACAGGCCGAGCGCAGTGGCCATGGTTTCAGCGCCGAACAGGAGGCCGAGATCAAGCAACCGATCCTCGACCAGTACGAAGAACAGGGTCACCCCTACTATTCCAGCGCGCGCCTGTGGGACGACGGTGTCATCGACCCGGCCCAGACTCGCGACGTACTGGCCCTGGCCTTGTCCGCGTCGTTGAACGCGCCAATCGAACCGAGCCGCTTCGGCGTGTTCCGGATGTGATTTTTTGTAGGAGCGAGCTTGCTCGCGATGATCGTCAACGATAACGCTGAAAGCCTGACACCCAGCGGCGCCCTCAAGACCATCGCGAGCAAGCTCGCTCCTACAGAATAGAGTTGTGGAGACGGACAATATGAGCGACTTCAACACCCTCGAACTGCTGACCGACCCCCGTGGATTTGCCACGCTGTGGCTCAGCCGTGAAGAAAAGAACAACGCCTTCAATGCCGAAATGATCCGCGAACTGATACTCGCCCTCGACAAAGTCGCCAGCGATGCCAGCCTGCGGTTTCTGATCGTGCGCGGTCGCGGCAGGCATTTCAGCGCCGGCGCCGACCTGGCCTGGATGCAGCAATCGGCCGAGCTCGATTACGCCACCAACCTCGATGACGCCCGGGAACTGGCGGAATTGATGTACAACCTGGCGAAACTGAAGATTCCGACCCTGGCCGTCGTGCAAGGCGCGGCCTTTGGCGGCGCGTTGGGCTTGATCAGTTGCTGCGACATGGCCATCGGTGCCGATGATGCGCAATTCTGCCTGTCGGAAGTGCGCATCGGCCTGGCACCCGCGGTAATCAGCCCGTTCGTGGTGCAAGCCATTGGCGAGCGCGCTACACGTCGCTATGCCTTGACCGCTGAGCGCTTCGGCGGGCAACGGGCACGGGAAATCGGATTGTTGTCGGAGAGCTATGCAAGTGCCGAGCTGGAACAGAAAGTCGAGCAATGGATCGACAATCTGCTGCTCAACAGTCCGGCCGCGATGCGCGCCAGCAAGGACCTGTTGCGCGAAGTCGGCGACGGCTCACTGACCCCGGCATTGCGCCGCTACACCGAAAACGCCATCGCCCGCATCCGCGTCAGCCCCGAAGGCCAGGAAGGCCTGCGCGCCTTCCTGCAAAAACGTCCGCCGAGCTGGCAAGCCGAAACCACCAAGGAGCCCCGTTGATGAGCGCACCTGTCCTCACCACCCTACTGGTGGCCAACCGTGGCGAAATCGCTTGCCGGGTAATGCGTACCGCCAAGGCCCTGGGCCTGACCACCGTGGCCGTGCACAGCGCCACCGACCGTGACGCCCGGCACAGCCGCGAAGCCGACATTCGGGTTGACCTCGGTGGCAGCAAGGCCGTCGACAGCTATCTGCAGAGCGACAAACTGATCGCCGCCGCCAAGGCCAGCGGCGCCCAGGCGATTCATCCCGGATATGGCTTTCTGTCGGAGAACGCCGGGTTCGCCCGCGCCATCGAAGCGGCCGGCCTGATTTTCCTTGGCCCGCCCGCCTCGGCCATCGACGCCATGGGCAGTAAGTCCGCCGCCAAAGCCCTGATGGAAACCGCTGGCGTGCCACTGGTGCCCGGTTATCACGGCGAAGCCCAGGACCTGGAAACCTTCCGCGCCGCCTGCGAACGCATCGGCTACCCGGTGTTGCTCAAGGCCACGGCCGGGGGCGGCGGCAAAGGCATGAAAGTGGTCGAGGACGTCAGCCAATTGGCCGAAGCCCTGGCCTCGGCCCAGCGTGAGGCGCAATCGTCGTTCGGCGACTCGCGGATGCTGGTGGAGAAATACCTGCTCAAGCCACGCCACGTGGAAATCCAGGTCTTCGCCGACCAGCACGGCAACTGCCTGTACCTCAACGAACGCGACTGCTCGATTCAACGTCGTCATCAGAAAGTCGTCGAAGAAGCACCGGCGCCAGGCCTGAGTCCGGAGCTGCGGCGCGCCATGGGTGAAGCCGCCGTACGTTCGGCGCAGGCCATCGGTTACGTCGGTGCCGGCACCGTGGAGTTTTTGCTGGATGCGCGCGGCGAGTTCTTCTTCATGGAGATGAACACCCGCCTGCAGGTCGAACACCCGGTCACCGAAGCCATCACGGGCCTCGACCTGGTGGCTTGGCAGATTCGCGTGGCACGCGGCGAAGCGTTGCCGATGACTCAGGACCAGGTGCCGCTGGTGGGGCACGCGATCGAAGTGCGGCTGTATGCCGAAGACCCGGGCAATGATTTCCTGCCGGCGACCGGTCGCCTGGAGCTGTATCGCGAATCCGCCCAAGGGCCGGGGCGTCGAGTGGACAGCGGCGTTGAAGAAGGCGATGAAATTTCGCCTTTCTACGACCCGATGCTCGGCAAGTTGATTGCCTGGGGTGAAGACCGTGAACAGGCGCGCTTGCGCCTGCTGAGCATGCTCGACGAATTCGCCATCGGCGGGCTGAAGACCAACATCAATTTTCTGCGGCGCATCATAGGCCACCCGGCATTTGCCGCTGCCGAACTGGATACCGGCTTCATTCCGCGTTATCAGGAACAGTTGCTGCCGACCCCAGCGGAACTCAGCGATGATTTCTGGCAAGCCGCCGCCCAGGCGTTTGCCCAGAGCCAGCCCCATGCAACCCGCGCCGATGACCCGAGTTCGCCGTGGGCTGCACCTAACGGGCTGCGTGCCGGCTTGCCGAGAGAAATCACTCTTCACTTGAGTTGTGAAGGTCAGGACCGTGCGCTGACGCTGGGCGACATCAATGCCCACAGCGCACGTCTCAAGGGCGAGCAACTGCTGACCGAGCACGAAGGCGTACGCCGTCAGCACCGCGCAATACGCCGTGGCGACTATGTGTATTTGCAGTGGGATGGCGAGTTGCGCCGCATCGAGTCTTACGACCCGATCAGCGCCGTCGAGGCCAGCCACAGCCATCAGGGCGGGCTGACCGCTCCCATGAACGGCAGCATCGTCCGGGTACTGGTAGAGGCCGGGCAATCGGTCGAGGCCGGGGCGCAATTGGTGGTACTGGAAGCGATGAAGATGGAGCACAGCATCCGCGCGCCCCACGCCGGGGTGATCAAGGCGCTGTATTGCCAGGAAGGCGAAATGGTCAGCGAAGGCAGTGCGCTGGTCGAACTGGAAGAAGCGTGAAATGAGATCGGTCCTACGCATCGCGACGACCGATCTGATCAGAACCTGGCTGTTGCCTGAACCACTACACCGATGATTCGACACTCTTCGGTGTACAAGGCTTTCGGATACGTCGGATTGAGCGGGACCAGATAACGCTGCCCGCCCTCTTCGATGAGCTTGCGGAACGTGGCTTCGTTGCTGCCCGGCCACTGGGCAATGACCAGTTTGCCAGGCTCGACGTCCACCGCAGGGTCCACCAGGATCAGCATGCCTTCCGGGATGCTGATGCCATTGGGTGCGGTCATCGCATCGCCTGCCACTCTCAACCAGAATGCCGGCCCCCGGGCGTGGTAATCGGACAGTTCAAAGTGCCCTTTTCCGTATACCGGAACCTCGCCGTCACGCACTTCGGCAGGTTCGCGCCAGTCACTGACCGGGTAGCGAAAGTACGGGTTGTACTTCTGTGTCAGGGGGATTTCGTCGTCCGTTGACGCCTGCGGCTCCCGGATCACCAGCGCCACTTCGAGAAACTCAAGGCCCAGCGCCCGCAGCACACGGTTCATGTCTTCGATGCCGGGTTCACGACGTTTGTTGAGCCAGTGGCCAATGCCGCCCTGGGACATCCCGAGGCGCTCGGCGAGTATCTCTTGAGTGATTTTGAGTTCACTCATCTTGGCCTTGACCAATTCAATCCATTTATCCATGTGCGGCACGATACGTGGGCGACTCCAGCCATCAAAACACAAAATGTAGTATTTAAATTGCCGTCACAAATACAGTTCGTATTAGGATCGGTTCACGGATCTGAATCTAACACGGAGCTTGCCATCGCCATGAACCAACCCACCAATGACCTGCCGGACATGCACATCGACACCACCTTTGCCTCGCCCCTGGACTCAGCGGCGGCACAACGCGCGCTGGACTATTACTTGAAACCAGCTGTTTCGGAGGGAGTGGCCGAGCCGCGTTTTTTTGATGTAAACCGCAATATCAGCGGCGAAGAGGCGCTGGTCCATGCCCTGGACCTGTTGCGCTGTGCTGCCGCCACCGCGTACGAGTCCGCCAATCATCTGCAAGGCGCAAGCCGCGACCTGGCATTTTCGACGGTGCACATGATCGACATGGCCAAGGCGATGGTCGATCGATCGCTGGAGAAGTATGAAAACGGTTGAGGTGAGAAGGCAAATCGAGAGGGCAGGAAAGAATTTTCCTGTCGCGCAGGTAAAAACGTTTGACTTGCAAACGAGAATGATTATTATTGCATCAACTGGTCGCGAGATCAGTCGATGGACCAGGTGACCTTAGGTCGGTCTCCTGGACTATCTCCTCATCAGGCTAATCACGGTTTTTGACCCGGCTTTTTGCCGGGTCTTTTTTTTGCCAGTTTTTCTGGCTTTGGCTTCAGGCTAATGAAGTCTTTGGGTGCCGCAAATTCGATGGCGCGGATGATATCAAAAGAATTCCAGTTGGCAAGAGAAGCCCGGCATCATTGGCTAAAACCAGCGACAGATAGCACTTGAGAATCAATCGCATAGTCTCTAAGCTGCGGCGGCGTCAAGGAGGACGCCCCCACCCTCGCACCCCGCAATTCCCCTCGGTTTCACCGCACTCTTGCGTGTAAAGTAGCCACCATAAAAATCATATTCAAGGACCCGATTATGGCCGTGGCTAAATCTTCTTTCGACATCAGTGCCAACTTCGACAGCGGCAATATCCAGGTAATCGATGTCAGCGACCCGCTCAAGCCCCTGCTGGCGATCCGCCCCGATACCAAGAGCAACCATTTCCAATGGTTCCACTTCAAGGCCAGCGGCCTGCATGTCGGCCAGGAGCACTGGTTTCGCCTGAACAATGCCAGCCAATCCTCCTACAACAAGGCCTGGGCCGGCTATCAGGCGGTGGCGTCCTACGACCACGTCAACTGGTTCCGCGTACCGACCATTTTCGAAGGCGACTGCCTGCGCTTCAGCCTCGAAGCCGAGCAGACCCATGCCTGGTTCGCCTACTTCGAACCCTACAGCCGAGGTCGCCACGACTGGCTGATCGAGCAGGCGCTGACCAAGGCCGGCACCGAACTGCTGGCCACCGGCAAGAGTGTCGAAGGTCGCGACATCCAGCTATTGCGCAAAGGCACCGGGGCTGAAGGCCGGCGCAAGGTGTGGATGATTGCCCAGCAACATCCGGGCGAGCACATGGCCGAGTGGTTCATGGAAGGCGTGATCGAGCGCCTGGAAAAGAACGACGACCCGGTGCTGAACAAACTGCTGGCCGGCGCCGACCTGTACCTGGTGCCGAACATGAACCCGGATGGCGCCTTCCACGGACACCTGCGCACCAACGCCATGGGCCAGGACCTGAACCGCGCCTGGCAGAGCGCCAGCCAGGAAATCAGCCCGGAAGTCCTGTTCGTACAGCAGCAGATGGAAAAATACGGCGTCGATATGTTCCTCGACGTCCATGGTGACGAGGAAATCCCTCATGTGTTCACAGCTGCTTGCGAAGGCAATCCGGGTTACACACCACGGCTCGAAAAACTCGAAGAAAACTTCCGCAACCACCTGAAACACACTACAAAGGATTTCCAGACCAAACACGGCTACACCCGCGACGAGCCGGGTCAAGCCAACATGACGCTGGCCTGCAACAGCGTGGGGCAGAAGTACGACTGCCTGTCGCTGACCCTGGAAATGCCGTTCAAAGATCACGATGATCATCCGAACCCGTTGACGGGGTGGTCAGGCAAGCGCTCGAAGCAGTTGGGGAAGGATGTGTTGACGACTGTGGCGAATATGGTTGATACGCTGCGCTGAATCACAGGCTTAAAAACATGACCTCGAAAGAGGTCATGTCGGTACGCCGCCAACGCCAAAGAGTAATTATTTGATATTTTTTACCACCGCGTCATAAGGTTTTGCGGAAACTATATTACTGGGAGGTGACTTCGCCCCATCAACATAGACGGCTACTACATGATAGGGCCGCAACCCACTTGGCACACCCGTCACCTCTGCCTCCAAAGTGCTGCTCTCAGCAAACTTCTTGGGTGGCAGCAAGATATTATCCCGCCCCCAAATTTCATATTTTGTCGCACGAGGTGCCTCATTCCATCTGAATGTAATACTGTCATAGCTCGTTGTAACAACACGAGCTTGAGAAGGAGCACTTAACTCAACAGTTGGTGCGTAGGACGATAACCGCTTGGCACTCATGCGCCACATAAGAGCCATGTTGGCAGTAACAGAATTACCGAGAGGTAAACCGTCGGCATCCTTTATCGCAGGGTTTGAATAGAAAGGGCTTTCATTCCCGCATTGAATTGTCGTGGTCTTGCCATTGTTATAGCCATGAGCAAACGAGATAAGAGTTCCCCCGTCACCGTAACAGTGAGAGCCACCTGCGTTGTGTCCTACCTCGTGTCGAAAGGCCTCGCCATTCACATGTGAAATTGCCTTTCTGCCTCTTACATTGCCCCAACCTACAGCCGAATCATCGGGATGACCAGAAAACATACCGTAAATTAGATCGGGCCGACTACGATCAACACCCTCCTTGAAAATTTTATCTACATTGGTCAGTACTTCGGTCGTTACCGGATAGTTTTGTTCGACTACTTGAACACCGACCAACTTTAACGTGACGTTGGTGACAAGCGAATTACGCAACGCAAGATTAACACTTTCGACTTTCGCGAGCGCATTAGCGACAACATCCCCCCCTCCCGCTTCAGCAGCCGAGCGAGAATAACCGATGAACATATCAATGACATAAGACTCATCCGTAGCATGCTCCGCATCACTAGAAACAACTTCACCCTTATTGCTTACAGTATCCGGACGTGAATAATCCTCAGGAAGATATGGCGTAAAAGTGCCTTGACCTTCATTATTGATTCTCACCAAACCACTTCTTCCCTTCTCTTCAATCACGGCAGTGAGACTGCCATCGATGTTACGCACAGTGACCAACGAGCCAATCGATTTATCGGGCATGATCAAGTTGCCGCTCTCGACGGTATAGTTGCCAATCACTTTTGAACCCGAGCGCTCATAAACAGCAGGAGCAATCCAATCCGAATACAACTCCTGCGTCGTCTTGCTCGTAACATTCGCCACAACCCAGCTTTTCGGCCCCCGAGGATCCGGTGGTGTTGAATACGCACAGGCCCCAACCAACCCAGCCAATGACACAATCGTAATAACGGAAAAAACACTCCGCATAAAACGCACATCTGCAGTCTTGAACATGACTCGTCTCCCTGAATGACACGATCAACGCTGTTCGACTGGCCCCGTTCGAGGCCACTGCAGTCTTTGAACATTGAACGTGCTTTTTCAGGGGAGCGAAACTGTCAAAGTTGACAGGTCAACGAGCCACCTTCAGCAAAAACCGGCTCGCAGTCTTTGAAATCAACCGCGATCCTTGCCCCGCAACATGCTGTCCAGCACATCATCCCGCCGCACCCAACCGTGAAACAACGCGGCCGCCAAATGCAGCAACACCGTCAGAAACAACAGGTACGCCAGATACCCATGCGCCTTGCGCAGGAACGCAAACACCTGCGCATTGGCCGGCACAATCGACGGTAATTGCAGCGAACTGCTGAGCATCACCGGTTCGCCCGACGCCGAAATCATCGCCCAGCCCAGCAGCGGCAAGACCAGCATCAAGGCATACAGCAATACATGCGAGGCCTTGGCCGCTATCGCTTGCCAACCCGGCAAATCCGCCGGCAGCGGTGGTTGCGTGGTGGAGAACCGCACCACCAGCCGCACGATCACCAGCAGCAAGATCGCGACACCCAAAGGTTTGTGTAGATTGATCAGCCATTCATGACGTTCGGAAACCGAGGCGACCATGCCGGCACCGATAAACAGCATGGCGATGATCATCAGTGCCATCAGCCAGTGCAGCAGTCGCGCCAATGGAGCGAAGTGGTTGGGTTGGCTGCTCATTGCTGGGCCTCCTGTTTGGCGGCGGGCAACTGGCTGACTTCGCTGGTGCGACGCAGGTAGGAATTGGCGTAACCGGCTGAACGAGCGGCGAGCAACGGGTCGTCGGACCCTTCGATGCCGGCGGGTAAAACCAGCGGGTCGTAATTGATGTCACGGCATTCGCCATTGAGTTGCGGTTGGGTTTTTTCCAGCACCAGCGTGCCTGCGTTCAACACTTTGCGCCCTTCAGGCCAGGCTTTGCTGGCGTCGTTCACGGGATCGCCGGGATTGGCCAGGATGATATTCAACTGCCAACGCAACGGTCCTGCGGCTATACGCTGAACCAGGTCTTTCTCCAGAAAGTCGCTGCCCTCGGGCGCCATGGCACCCGACGCATCCTGTGCTACCGGCACCATGCTCCAACGCACAGCCTGGCGTTGTCCGGCAGCGTTCACCAGATAAAACGCGTTGACGCTGTTATATGTCTCGGTGACGTAACTGGCTGACGGTTTGGCGGTCTTGATCCAGGCCAGAAAGGGTGCAGCTTCCGGATGCGCACCGAAAAACGCCGGAACCGCGGTCGGGTTCGGTTTGCCCGTAGCCGGGTCCGGCGACTGCGCCTGCTGCAATTGATAGAACGCCTCGGGCGTGCCCACCGGGAACACCGGCATGCTGTTCATCCCCGTGCGCCACTGCTGGCCGTTGGCCTGGGTGAAGCGCAAGGCCATGCTGCGGATCGGCACGGCACTGTCCGCAGCATAAGGGTTGCCGGCCGGCAAGGCGAAACGCCCGACCACCGGCGTCCGAGCTTCGTTGAACACCTGGGCGGTGGAATAGCTGCGCGCCTCACCGCTACTCTCGAAATGCCCGATCACGCACACGCCTTTGGAATGGTTGCGACGGAAACCCGGATGCACGCCGTTGTTGGTTTCCAGCACGTTGATCAGTTTCTTCGGGGTCAGGCGCTGTGGGTCAAAGGTGCCGTTGACGTAGGCAAACGCCCCAGCCACGACGGCAACGACCACGGCAATGCCAGCCAGACGCAACGTCAGGCTTGCCGCACTCAAGGGTGGCCGGGTTGGCGGTGATGATCGATCTACCATGAAAGACTCCAGGGCCATCGGCCACAAGTGAGAAGAATCAAGCAGACGCACCGCATGCAGGTTTATTCCCACGCGCGGTGTTTATTTTTTCTGACGTGGAATAACCTCCGGTACCGGACGTCTTCCTAGTCCCAAGCGTAGTGACTAGTCAGAACTTCATGAACGATATCGACGAACAACTGAGGGAAATCATTCCAGGATTGCGACGGTTCGCCGTGTCGTTGACGCGCAACACCAGCAGCGCTGACGACCTGGTGCAGGCGAGCCTGGAGCGGGCACTCTCGAGTTGGGCTGGCAAACGCGCCGAGGGCGACTTGCGCGCCTGGCTGTTCTCGATTCTCTATCGGCAGTTTCTCGATGCCCACCGTCGCTCCCGGCGCTACGCGCGCATGCTCGAATTCTTCACCGGGCGTGACGATGCCCAGCCCTCGGTGGAGCGCACCGTGATTGCCCAATCGACCCTCAACGCCTTCGACCGGCTGCCCACCGAGCAGCGCGCGCTGCTGCTCTGGGTGTCGGTGGAAGGTTTGAGTTACAAAGAGGTCGCCGAGATTCTCGACGTACCCACCGGCACCGTGATGTCCCGCCTGTCCCGGGCTCGCCAGGCCCTGCGCCAACTCAGCGATGGCGAAATCAACCGCCCTTCCCTGCGGAGACTCAAATGATCAGCATGCCCCCCAGCGAGCGTGACCTGCACGCCTACGTCGACCACCAACTGAGCGACGCCGACCGACGCCAGGTGGAGACTTTTCTGGCCGGTAACCCGCAGATGGCCGCGCAAGTGCGCGCCTGGCAACAGGATGCCCAGGCACTGCGCGCAGCGCTGAGTGGTGCCTTGCAACAACCCGCGAACCCGGACCTGGATCCGGCGGTTATACGCCAGCGCCTTAAACGCCAATCCCGTAGACACCTGGCCAGTGCCGCGATGTTGTTCATCGCCGTCAGCGTCGGCGGTTTCAGCGGCTGGCAAGCGCGGGAGATGACACTGGCGAGTCCCCAGCTTCCAATGACCGATGCGCTGCAGGCGTATCGCCTGATTGCCCAGCAAGGCCTCCTGCCGGCGGATTTCAAAGTCGGCGACGACGGTGACATGCAAGGCTGGCTCGACCGCTACTTCACACAGGCCAATCGCCTGCCCGACCTTTCGGATGCCGGTTTCAAACCGGTCAGCGGGCGCCTGCTGAGCACCGAGCAAGGCCCGGCGGCGATGGTGGTCTACGAGAACCAGAGCGGGCAGAAAATCAGTTTCTACGTGCGCCCGCCAGGGCCGAAAAACTTCCTGCTGCCCAGGGGCAGTCGCAGTGATGGCGAGTTGCAGGCCGAGTACTGGTCGGGAAGTGGCTACAACTATGCGATGGTCAGCCCGGCGGATACACCGGCGGCGCGGATGCTCAAACAGACCACTCAATTCTGATCGCCATCCAGCTGCTTTTTTTGTGGGAGTTTGCGGTGTTCCTTTAGAGCCCAGTGACGGTGGCCCGGAATTTGCCGACACTGCTGGAAGCAGATTCCCTGCTCTGGTTACACTATGGCGGCGCAGCACAAAGAGCCTGCCCGTACACCAGAGGTGATATCCCAGTGGCCGTTCGACCGCCCAGCCGTTCGCGAATCAAATCGCGCTGGCAAACGTTGCGTCGCCTTCTCGGCAAGGCACCGGCGCCCGGTAGCGCCGCGACAGGCCAAGTCATCCACGACTACTTTCGCCATCAGGCCCATGCCCGGGGCTACACCCTCAGTCACAGCCAACAGCGGGTGATCGACTGCATGGCCCGGCATGCCTGCATGCTGATGGGCACTGCGGCGAAACCCCTTCCCGGCCTTTACCTGCATGGTGCCGTGGGGCGCGGCAAAAGCTGGCTGCTCGACGGGTTTTTCCGGGCCATTCCCCTCGCGCAAAAACAACGCCTGCACTTCCATCAGTTTTTCGCCCAACTGCACCAGGGCATGTT
Organism: Pseudomonas sp. PDM30; assembly: GCF_019218985.1. Classification (NCBI taxonomy): domain Bacteria; kingdom Pseudomonadati; phylum Pseudomonadota; class Gammaproteobacteria; order Pseudomonadales; family Pseudomonadaceae; genus Pseudomonas; species Pseudomonas sp. PDM30. The sequence continues at coordinate 92,686 of NZ_JAHUWM010000006.1, read as the reverse complement.
CGAGCACCGCGATCAGGCCGACGCCCTGGCGATCACCCTCGATGAACTGCTCAGCGATTGCCGGGTGCTGTGTTTCGATGAGTTCCATGTGCACGACATCGGCGATGCGATGCTCATCACCCGGTTGTTCAAGGCACTGTTCCAGCGCGGCATCCTGTTGCTGGTCACCTCCAATTATCCGCCCGAAGGCCTGTTGCCCAATCCGCTGTACCACGCCCGCTTCAAACCGGTGATCGACTTGATCAATACGCGCATGCAGGTGATGGAGGTCGGCGGGCCCCACGACTACCGCAGCCAGGCCCGAACCCATGCGCATCAGTTGTTCACTCAAGGTCACTACGTCTGGCCGGCGAGCGTGGCGCAACGACAATCGCTGAACCTGCCCAGGCACAATGCCCCGCCTGTTTCGTTGCCGGTAGGTACCCGGCATTTGCGAGCACGTTTCTGCGAAGGGCGCGGCATCGCTTTTACCTTCACCGATTTGTGCGATCAGCCCACGGCGGTGATGGATTATCTGGAGCTGTGCCGCCAGTTCGACCGCTGGATCATCGATGAACTGCCACTGCTGGGCGATTGCACGATTGCCGCCCAGCAGCGTTTTATCAATCTCATCGACGTGCTGTACGACCAGGACAAGCAGTTGACGTTGCTCGGGCAGCACTCATTGCGCGAAAGCCTGGGTGGCGATGCCATTGATCTGGCGCGCACGCGCAGCCGATTGGGACAACTGGTCGAAATCAGCGAACCAGTCTGATCGATATCTTTTTGTTGTATTGAGGGGCCTCTTCGCGAGCAAGCCCGGCCCCACATCTTTCCCGCTATCATGTCGCCCATTTCCAGGGCCCCGCGCCCTCCTCTAGGTTAATGGCGAATCTGTTCATGCATACCCTTGCTCAATTGCGCGCCGGCGAGTTGTCGGGCATCACGCGGCTGGATCTGGCCGAGGGCCTGACCGAGTTTCCCCGGGAGATCTTCGATCTGGCGGATTCGCTGGAAGTGCTCAACCTCAGCGGCAATGCTCTGAGCGCATTGCCAGAGGACTTGCATCGCCTGTCCCGTTTGCGCGTGCTGTTCTGCTCCGATAACCGTTTCACCGAGTTGCCGGCCTGTGTTGGCCAATGCGCTGCACTGACGATGATCGGCTTCAAGGCCAACCGTATCGCCCACGTACCCGCAGCGGCACTGCCACCACTGCTGCGCTGGCTGATCCTGACCGACAATTGCATCGAGACGCTGCCGAGCGCGTTGGGAGAGCGGCCATACCTGCAAAAGCTGATGCTTGCCGGTAACCGCCTGCAGGCGTTGCCGGAGTCGATGCACAATTGTCATCGACTGGAGCTGATCCGCATCGCCGCCAACCAGTTCACCGACTTGCCGCAATGGCTGCTGACGCTGCCAAGCCTGACCTGGCTGGCCTACGCCGGTAATCCGCTGGAAACCGAAGCCGATGCCGCCGCCCTCGATGCCACACCGCGCATTGACTGGTCGGCATTGCACCTGGAGAAAAAACTCGGCGAAGGGGCGTCCGGAGTGATTCATCAAGCTGTCTGGCAACCGACCGACCAACCGGCCATGCCAGTTGCGGTGAAGCTCTACAAGGGTGAAATGACCAGCGATGGCTCGCCGCTGCACGAGATGAACGCCTGCATCACCGCGGGCCTGCACCCGAATCTGATTCGCGTCGAAGGGCGGATTGTCGATCACCCGCAACAAACCGCCGGGCTGGTCATGCAGTTGGTCCCGCCGAGTTTTCGCAACCTCGCCAGCCTGCCGAGCCTGGCGTCGTGCAGCCGCGACATTTATGCCGAAGGCTTGCGTTTCAGTGCGGCGGTGGCGCTACGCATTGCCTCGGGCATTGCCTCGGTGGCCGAACACTTGCACAACCACGGCATCACCCATGGCGATCTCTACGGGCACAATATTCTGTGGAATGAGCAGGGCGATTGCTTGCTGGGGGATTTTGGCGCGGCGTCGTTCCACGGGATTTCCGACAGCCTGGAAAGCCGCGCCTTGCAGCGGATCGAGGTGCGGGCGTTCGGGGTGTTGCTGGGCGAACTGCTGGGGCGGGTCAATTCGGGGTTGAGCGACGAACAGCGTGGGGTACTGGAAGATCTGCAACAGCGTTGCTGCCAGCCGCAAGTGCTGGTACGGCCGGGGTTCAGCGAAATCGTGCGGCAATTGGAAAGTCTGTGACCGCTGTGCGGTCAATCGCGAGCAAGCTCGCTCCCACAGGGTAGCGCTAAACCTGTGGGGGCGAGCTTGCTCCGGGCGGCGATCCGACGATGACGGTCTGTCAAACAACATGACCGTCATTGACACAAAGACTTAACCCGCCAACCCGACAAACATGTCCTGCACGTCGTCGTGGTTATCGAGGCCTTCGAGGAACGCTTCGACTTCCGCCATCTGCTCATCGCTCAGGCCGCTGACCGGGTTTTTCGGCTGGTAGCCCAGTTTGGCCGACAGCACGGTGAAGCCTTGTTCCGGCAGGGCTTTCTGCACCGCGTCGAGGTCGGTCGGTTCGGTCAGGAACAGGGTTGCACCCTCTTCACCCGGCTCGAAATCCTGTGCACCGGCTTCGATGGCGGCCATTTCCGGATCGGCATCCGGGGTGTCCGGCGACGCTTCGATCATGCCGACGTGGTTGAAGTCCCAGGCCACCGAACCGGAAGCCCCCAGCTGCCCCTTGCGGAACGCCACGCGGATCTCGGCGACGGTGCGATTGATGTTGTCGGTCACGCACTCAACGATCAACGGCACCTGATGCGGGGCGAACCCTTCATAAGTCACGCGATGGTATTGCACGGTTTCGCCCAGCAGGCCCGCGCCCTTCTTGATGGCACGATCCAGTGTTTCCTTGGGCATCGAAGCTTTCTTGGCCTGTTCAACCACCAGGCGCAAGTGCGCGTTGGTAGCAGTATCAGCGCCGTTGCGCGCAGCAATGGTGATTTCTTTCACCAGTTTGCCGAAGATCTTGCCCTTGGCATTGGCTGCCGCTTCTTTGTGTTTAACCTTCCACTGTGCGCCCATTTCTCACTCTCTTATCTGTGGCATCTGTGGCGCCGAGACATCTATTGGCCGACGCTTTGCACAAGTTTATACGGCCTAAAGTTGGCAATCGACCAAAAAATCCCGACTTGCATCGACATCTTCACCAGCGGTTGTAGGGCAATTCGGAAATGTCGCTTTACCGTGCCCGCAATGCGCCGGGGTTTCGTACGCTTTGCACCCTACTCCACAGCGGTAGCGCGTTCGATGCACAACGACAAGGAAAGTCCCACCACCCTGACGCTTCTCGAAGACGACCTGAACTTCCAGGTGGTCCGGTTCAGTGGTCATGAAGCTCTCAACCAGCCCTATCGATTCGACATCGAGGTGATCGGGCTGGCACCAGCCCTGATCCTTGAGCGATTGCTGCACCAACCGGCGTTCCTCGAATTCGGCCACGATCAAGGCATTCATGGCGTGCTGGACAGCGCCAGTTGTGAACATCGAAGCGGGCACCGGGTCGCTTACAAGCTGGTGCTGGTGCCTCGTGTCCAGGTGCTGGAACAGCAACGATGCCGACGTATTTTCCAGCACGCCAGCGTGCCCATGATCCTGCGCCAATTGCTGGAGGAACATGGGTTGCCCGCCAGCAGTTATCGCTTTGAACTGGCAACCAGGCACTATCCCCTGCGACCTTTTTGCATTCAGTACGAAGAATCCGACCTGGCGTTGCTGCAACGGCTGTGCGAGGAAGAAGGCATCCACTATCACTTCGAGCATCAACGCGACGGCCATGTGCTGGTGCTGGCCGACGACAGTCTGAGTTTTCCCCAGGAGCCACTGCTCATGTCGATGAGCGGCGGCGCCCCCGGCGAACACCAGGAACCGGTGATCAGCGAACTGTTCCAGCGCCATGACGCCACGCTCTCCCCTGTGCGTCCAGGCGCCAGGAATCCGGGTGCAGCGGACATCAGCGAAGGCGCAGCCAATCACTCGTTCGCCACGGCGAGGCACTGTCCCGCTGGCGAGCAACAACATCGCGACCAGCTCAGCCGTCGACAACTGGAACGCCTGCGCTGCCGTCACCAGCAGATCCACGGTCAAAGTAGCCAGGGGGCATTACGCAGTGGCCGGATCCTGCAAGTGGCCGAGCACCCGCTGGCGAATTTCAATGATCAATGGCTGGTTACCGAAATCCGCCATCAGGGGTGTCAGTCATCCATTCTGCTCGACGACACACCGGGCACGGCCTCGGGTTACCGCAATCAATTCAGCGCCATTCCCTGGTCGACGGTATTCAGGCCCGCGCTCAAACAACCCAGGCCGAATATCCCCGGGTATCAGCCCGGTCGCGTGTGCGGCCCGGTCGGGCAACCGGCGGCAGTGGACGAGGATGGCCGGGTTCAGGTGAACCTCTGGCCCGCCGCGCAACCAGCCGCAGAAGAGTCCAACGGCCTGTGGCTACCGCTGGCACTGACCACCGCCGAGGACTGGATCGATCCGGCCCGCTTGCCCGTGGCTGGCAGCGAGGTACTGGTGATTTTCCTCGACAGTGACCCGGATCGCCCGGTGCTTTGTACGGCCATGGGCCCTCGGCCACAACCTCACCGCCCTCGCCCGCATGAGCCCCGTGGCGATACCCGCCTGCTGTTCGACTGGCTGCTCACCCGCTCGGACCCTGCACCCTGACGCTCAACCCTTGTCAGCCTTGCCGGCTGCAGCAGCGAACTTCGCCAGACGCACGTCCAGATGCCGTGGCCGATGCCCGTGATCCTCCGCGCGCTCCTTGCGGCGGATGGCGTTGCGCACCATCAGCGAGCCGATGTAGCGAATCGGCTCCGGCGGGAAAAAACCCAGAGGGCCATTGACCAGCGGCGAACGGGTCCAGGGGTTGTCCAGGCCTTGAACCATCGACGCCAGAATCTGCCCGCCCATGTGGCAGGGGCCGACGCCGCTGCCGGAATAGCCGAAACCGTAAAACACATTGCCACTGGCGCTCATCTGCCCGAAGAACGGCAGCCCGGTCACCGATCGATCCGATGGACCGTTCCAGGTCGCCTCGACCTTGACGCCGGCAAACGCCGGGAAGAAATCCGCGAGACTGCTCTGCAACAGGCCGGCATAAGGCGATGGCTGATCGAACACCGGCAGCATGCGCCCGCCATAGGCAAAGGTGTTGCCGCCCTTGCCGAGCATGATCCGGCCGTCAGGCGTGTTGTGGTAGTAGTGCACGAAAATCCGCGAATCGAGCACCGTGACGCCGCTGGTCAGGCCGATTTCGTCGAGTAAATCCGGCCGAGGCTCGGTGATCAGCATGTCGCTGGAAACGATCGCCACGCTGCGTTCGAACTGCGGAAACGCCCGGGCCATCCAGGCGTTCATCGCCAGCACCACGCGGTCGGCGCGAATGGTGCCCTTGGGGGTTTGAATGCCCGCCGGCCGGCCCTCCTCCAGCCCGGTCATCGCGGTGTTTTCATGAATCCTCACCCCCAGTTGCAGGGCTACCCGGCGCAAGCCACGCACCAGTTTGCCCGGCTGCACACTGGCCGCGGCCGGGGAAAACCAGCCCTCCAGGTGTTTGCTGGAACCGGCCATGCGCTGCACATCGGCCACTGGCCGCTGGGTGAACGAGTTGATGCCGTTGCGCTCCAGCGCCGCGATCACAGCGTCGGTCGAGCCGACCTGAGCGCGATTGGTCGCGGTGTAGAGGGTGCCATCGAGGCGGTAATCGGCGTCCACCCCATATTGTTCGCAGAAGGCGCCGATGGCATGGATGCTGCGCTCGGACTCCTTGACCAGACGCACGGCTTCTTCGACACCGAACAAACGTTCGAGGGTGAAATACTTGGCCGACCACGACAACGCACAACCGCCATTGCGTCCACTGGCCCCGGCACCGCAGATGTCCGCTTCGATCAGCAACACATCCAGTTCGGGGTTCTGCTCCTTGAGCATGATCGCGGTCCACAACCCGGTGTAACCACCGCCGACGATACAGACATCGGCGCGGGCGTCGCCTTCCAGTGGCGGACAGGTTTCGGATGCATCAGCCTTCAAGGCCTGGTCCAGCCAAAAGGGTCTCATGGGGTCAATCTCCGGTCAGTGGCCCACACGCCGGCCTGCCGCAGGTGCAGCAGGCGACGAGGGACAGGATTCAGGTACGCAGGGGTTTGATGGTCATCGCTTGATTGGGCACGTAGGCGAAGTGAGTGCCCAGGCCACCGGGGCGGCTGTTCCAGTGCGGGATCAATACCAGCGCCGAGAACATGGCGCAGCCGGCGAAGACGATGAACACGGTAACGGTGTCGAAGTAGCCCGGCAGCAGCCCGCCGAGAATCGCCCCGACCGAACCGCAGCCGTTGACGAAGCCGGCTGCCGTGGCGCCGGCCTTGGCGGTGCCGAAGTCGATGGCGGCCGCGCCGCTGATCATCGAGTCCGGTCCGTAGAGGGTCAGGCCCATGACGAACAGCAGCGCCACCACCAGCAGCACGCTGCCGGTATGCAGGGCGCCCATGAAAAACGCCAGGGACACCGTCAGCGCCAACAGGCTGATCACGCAGGCCGGCATGCGCCGGGCGCCGAACAGTTTGTCCGAGGCCAGGCCAATCAGGATCGGCCCGAGCAACCCGGCCAGCTCGAACGCAGTCGGAATGATCGCCGCGCCGACCTTGCCCACCGAAGGCATCTGTTCGAAGACGATCACCGGCCCCCACAGCAGAATCGCGTAGCGCGCCGGCTTGAGCATGAAGTACGCCAACCCCAGCACCAGCACCGTGCGGTTGCGCAGGATTTCCTTCAAAGGCTCCCACATGCTGATTTTGCTTTGCGCCTCGGCTTGTTCGGCGGTCAGCTCAGGCTCCGGCTCCACCGCCGGCAAGCCGACGTCTTCCGGTTTGTTGCGTTGGAAAATAAAAAACAGCACGGCGACCAGCCCAACCACCGCCGCACTGGAAATGAACGCCGCATGCCAGCTGCCGATGAGCGTGTACGCCCACCAACCGGCAAACGGCGAGGCTACCAGGCCACCAAAGGCGTAGCAGGAACTCCACAGGCCCAATACCCGTCCGCGTTGCTCGGAGGGAAAGAAGCTGCCGAGGTTCTTGCACAGCCCCGACCAACCGGTGGACTGCGCCAAGCCTTGTATCAGCATGCAGGTAGCGAAAATCGGTAACGTTGCGAAGTTGCCCATCACCAGCGCCGCGGCGGCGGAAATCAGCAACCCGCCGAGCACCACAACTCGCGGGCCAAAACGGTCTGCGAGGATGCCCCAGGTGAACTGACCGACGGCGTAAGCCGTCAGGTAGATGGCGTCGAGGTTGGCCATGGCCATTTTGTCGAGCATGAAGGTCGGGTCTTCGCCAATACCGAGCTTGGCGACCGAGAATGCTTTGCGGGTGAAATAGAACGCGGCGTAGGCGAGCCAGGTGATCGCGAAGATCTGCACGCGCCAACGCTTGATGGTGCCGATGTGCTTGTTCATTGTGGTTCTGACCTCAGGGTGTGAGTGTGCCGGCAGAATTGGAAGAAAACGCCTGTGTTTTTATTGTTGAGCACTGCGATATCGCCCTGTCCCTACGGCGGATACCGGTCAGATGAGTCCTGTAGTTGCACGCACAGGCTCATGGCACCCGCTGCTGTTCGACTGACCAGTCAGCGGGGCTGAGGTGGATAAAAACAATTACTGATTAATAAGTGAAATCGATTTATCGTATTTCAAATATAAGTTCAGCTTGTTACTGGAGATTCCCATGTCGGTGTCCCACGCCCAGCTCAAAGCTTTCCACGCCGTGGCGGTCCATGGAAGCTTTACCAAGGCCGCCGAACGCCTGTTTCTGACGCAACCGGCGATTTCCGACCAGGTGCGCAAGCTCGAAGAGCGCTACGGTGTTTTGCTGTTTCACCGCAACAAACGCTCGGTGCGCCTGACCGATCTGGGCGAGCGTCTGTTGAGCGTTACCCAGCGGCTTTTTGTGATCGAGGCGGAAGCCCAGGAACTGCTTCAGGAATCCCAGGCCTTGCAGACCGGCAGCCTGATTCTGGCGGTGGATGCACCGGTGCACGTGCTGCCGCAGATTGCCCGATTCTGTGAACGCTACCCCGGGATCAGCGTGAAGATCGAAACCGGCAACACCGATGAGTCGCTGTTTCGACTGTTCAACTATCAGGCCGACCTTGCATTGCTGGGCCGCGATGTCAGCGATGAACGCCTGATTTCACTGCCCCTGCGCAACGACCCGATGGTGGCGTTCGTGTCGCGCAATCATCCGTGGGCCGACCGCGAATCCATCACCCTCGCCGACCTCGACGACACGCCACTGGTATTGCGGGAAATCGGTTCGGTGACCCGGCAGACGCTGGAGGAGGAAATGGCGGGGGCCGGGTTTCGCATTCGGCCGGCGATTCAGGTTGAAGGTCGCGAGGCAGCTCGAGAGGCGGTGGTGGTGGGGATTGGCGTGGGCGTTGTATCGGCTGCCGAGTTTGGTGCGGATTCGCGGGTGTGTGCGCTGCCGATTATCGATTGCAAACGCAGGCTGACGGAAACCCTGGTGTGCTTGCGCGAGCAGAGTTCGCGGCGGGTGGTGGCGACGTTTCTTGAGATGGTGCGCGAGAGTCTTGTGTAGGCAGGTCCGGCCCCATCGCGAGCAAGCTCGCTCCCACAGTGGTGGTGTATCGTCTGAATAATCTGTGATCGACGCAAATCCCTTGTGGGAGCGAGCTTGCTCGCGATGCAGGCAACTCGGTCTACCTGACTGGCGCCAACCCGAAAAACGCCTGAATCAAGCGCAAGTCCCGCCGCCGCTCCATACAACCAATCATGTGCCGGTTTACCAACCCCTCGCCAATGATCGGTACCGCCGCCACCCGTGGATCGTGGCTGACCTCCACCGACGACACCACCCCCACCCCCAGTTCGGCGGCCACCGCCTCGGTCACCGCTTCGCGGCTGTCCAGTTCCAGCAACACCCGTGGATTGACCCTGGCCTGGGCGCAAGCCTCATCGAAGGTGCGCCGGGTAATCGAACTCGGTTCGCGCAGCACCATGATCACCTGATCCAGTTCCTTGAGCTGCACGCCTTTAGTCTTCTGCGCCCAAGGATGCCCGTCGGGCACCAGTGCGCAAATCCGCGATTCGTTCAGCGCCTGAAGATGCAGGCCCTTGCGCGGCTCGACCTCGGTCAGCACCGCCACGTCGGCATGTTCGGACAGTAGCGCCGCCAGGGTTTCCTGGGCGTTGCCCAGGCGCAGGTTCACCGTGATCCCCGGATAGCGCGCCCGCAGGCTGGCAAGCATGGGCATGACCATGTGCGGGCCGTCCGCCGCCACCTCCAGACGCCCGGTCAGCAATTGCCGGTTGGCTTCGAGCATCACCTGCGCCTCTTCGGCCAGGCCGAACATCGCCCGGGTGATTGCCGCCAGTTTGGTGCCCTCCTCCGTCAGTTCCACCCGTCGGGCGGTGCGGCGCAGCAGGGTGATCTGGTAGTGCTCCTCCAGGGCCTTGATGTGCCCGGTGACCGCCGGCTGGCTGATGAACAGCCGCGCCGCCGCCCGGGTAAAACTGCCTTCCCGGGCCACGGCATCGAAGGCGCGGAGCTGAAACAGGTTCATGAATAACCCTCACTGATGGCTGGCATAACAATAAACAATTTGATTGATAACACGGCAAATTGCAATTTAAGCCCCGTAGCTTCATCCCATCGATTGCGAGGACACGAGAATGAGTACTGCCGAACCCATCCTGCTCACCCCCGGCCCGTTGACCACGTCGCCCCGCACCCGTCAGGCGATGATGATCGACTGGGGTTCATGGGATGACCGCTTCAATCAACTGACCGCCAGCCTCTGCGAGCAACTGCTGGCCATCATCAACGGCACTGCCACCCACCACTGCGTGCCTTTGCAAGGCAGCGGCACCTTCGCGGTCGAGGCAGCGATCGGCACGCTGGTGCCTCGGGACGGCAAGATTCTGGTCCTGATCAACGGCGCCTACGGCAAACGCCTGGCGAAAATCTGCGAAGTACTGGGCCGCTCCTTCAGTACCTTCGAAACCGCAGAAGATGAGCCGACCACCGCCGCCGACGTCGACCGCCTGCTACGTGCCGATCAAGACATTACCCATGTCGCCCTGATTCACTGCGAAACCAGTACCGGCATCCTCAATCCGCTGCCAGAGATCGCCCAAGTAGTGGCGCAACACGGCAAGCGCCTGATCATCGACGCCATGAGCTCCTTCGGCGCCCTGCCCGTGGATGCGCAGCAAGTGCCGTTCGACGCACTGATCGCCGCCTCGGGCAAATGCCTGGAGGGCGTGCCGGGCATGGGTTTTGTCTTCGCTCGCAAAGAATCCCTGGCCAGCGCCGCCGGCAACTCGCATTCGCTGGCGATGGACTTGCAGGACCAGCACGCCTACATGGCCAAGACCGGCCAGTGGCGCTTCACCCCGCCGACCCATGTGGTCGCGGCGCTGCACGAAGCCCTGCTGCAATACAACGAAGAAGGCGGCTTGCCGGCGCGGCACGAACGCTACGCCGCCAACTGCCAGGCATTGATGGAAGAGATGGGCAAACTGGGGCTGCGCAGCTTCCTGCCGGCGGCTATCCAGGCGCCGATCATCGCCACCTTCCACGCCCCGAAAGATCCGCGCTACGCGTTCAAAGAATTCTACGAGCGGGTCAAGGCCAAGGGCTACATCCTCTACCCCGGCAAACTGACCCAGGTCGAAACCTTCCGCGTCGGCTGCATCGGCCATGTCAACCCGGCGCAAATGCGCGAAGCGGTGGCGGCGATTGCCGAAGTGTTGCGCGAGATGGAAGTGCTCGACATCTAAACCACACCACATTCCCTGTGGGAGCGAGCTTGCTCGCGATGAGGCCCGATCAGTCGACACACATGTTGAATGTAAGACCGCTATCGCGAGCAAGCTCGCTCCCACAGAAAAGCTGAATGTCCGAATAGATCGATATCACAGGAATCCAAACGCCATGAACTACGCCAACCCAACCAAGCTGCAAGCCGCCATCCTCGACTGGGCCGGCACCGTGGTCGACTTCGGCTCCTTCGCCCCGACGCAGATTTTCGTCGAGGCTTTCGCCGAGTTCGACGTCCAGGTGTCCATCGAAGAGGCCCGTGGCCCGATGGGCATGGGCAAGTGGGACCACATCCGCACCCTGTGCGATCTGCCGGAAGTTGCCGAGCGTTATCGCAAAGTGTTCGGCCGCACGCCGACCGACGATGACGTCACTGCGATCTACCAGCGTTTCATGCCGCTGCAGATCGAAAAAATCGCCGAGCACTCGGCGCTGATTCCCGGGGCACTGGAGACCATCGCCAACCTTCGCCAGCAAGGGATCAAGATCGGTTCCTGCTCCGGTTACCCGAAACAGGTCATGGACAAGGTGGTCGAACTGGCCGCCACCAACGGTTACGTGGCCGACCACGTGGTCGCCACCGACGAAGTCCCGAATGGTCGCCCATGGCCCGCCCAGGCGCTGGCCAACGTCATCGCCCTGGGCATCGACGATGTCGCCGCGTGCGTGAAGATCGATGACACAGTGCCGGGCATTCTCGAAGGCCGCCGCGCCGGCATGTGGACCGTTGCGCTGATCTGTTCGGGCAACGCCCTGGGCCTGGACTACGAAGGTTATCGCGCTCTGGGCAGCGATCAGCTGGACAGCGAGCGCAAGCGCATCCATGGGATGTTCGAAAGTTCGCGCCCGCACTACATGATCGACACCATCACCGATCTGCCGGAAGTGATCGCCGACATCAACAAGCGCCTGGCCAACGGCGAAATGCCACAGTCGAGCTAAATACCGCAACGCCCCCCTCCTGTAGGAGCGAGCTTGCTCGCGATGGTGTGTCAGTCGACATCAATGTATCTGACACTCCATCGCGAGCAAGCTCGCTCCTACAAGGTTTTTCTCTGCCTTTACCCGAACCCGAGCATCCAGCGACCAATCGCCTCAGGCAAATCCGGTGAAACAGGATTACAGTTAACGCACACCGTCGGACAAGAACGGTGGCTTTAAACCGGACCTCTGAGGAACACCCCATGCCGTGGAAAAACTCTGAGTCGCGCTACAGCACCGTATCGATCGCGCTGCATTGGCTGATGCTGGTCCTGCTGGTGCTGGTTTACGCCTGTATCGAGTTTCGCGGGTTCTTTCCCAAGGGCAGTGGCGCGCGCACGCTGATCGTCGAATCACACTTCATGCTCGGCCTGACCGTATTCGTTCTGGTCTGGCTGCGATTGTTCGCACGCAGCCTCGGCCCGGCGCCGCAGATCTTCCCGGCCTCGCCGCACTGGCAAACGACACTGGCCAGGCTGATGCACTGGGCGCTGTACATTTTCATGATCGTCACGCCGATTCTCGGGTGGCTGGTCACCAGCGCCAAAGGCAATCAGGTGATGTTCTACGGTGTCGACCTGCCGATGCTGGTAGCGGAAAACAAGGACCTGGCCAAACAGCTCCAGGGCTGGCATGAGCTCGGCGGCACTATCGGCTATTGGCTGATCGGCCTGCATGCCGTGGCCGGGCTGTATCACCATTATGTGGTGGGCGATAACACATTGCTGCGGATGATGCCCAAGCGGGTAAACCGCGACGCCTGAACTTGACCGCTCCCACATTGGTTTTCGGTGACTTTCAGGTTTGTGAATTGAATCCCCGCCACCCCTGCAAGCCGCCAGTGTGGACGAAGATCAGCCGCGTGCCTCGGGCGAACTTGCCCGCTTCCACTTGGTGCTTGAGTGCCAGCAGTGCCTTGCCGGTATACAGCGGCTCCAGTGGAATATTTCCCACCTGCTCCGTCTTTTCAATAAAGTCGAGCAGCAACGGATCAACCTTGGCAAACCCGCCGCGACTGGCCTCGAACAGCTCATACACTGCATCGACCACCCCCGCTTCCTGCACGATCCGCTCGACCTGCTGCGCCACCCCGTGGTCATCTGGCACCGCCAGGGCACCATATACCGGATGATCCCCCGCTTCGGCCAGCACCAGGCCGGCCAGGGTCGTGCCGGTTCCGCAGGCCAGCCACCAGCCGTCATAGTCACTCCAGCCCAAGCCCGCCAATTGGGTACAAACCCTGGCCCGCAATTGCATGCAACCTTCAGCACCAGGTAATCCACCTCCGCCTTCAGGCACCGGATGCAATGTCGGGTAGCGGGTTTTCCAGGGTTGCCAGAAACCCGCTTCATGCCTCGCTCGATAGCCTGCGTAGCCCAGCCAGTGCAACTCCATGCCGAACGCCTGCAAGTCCTTGACCGTCGGGGTTTGCTGAGGATGCCCGCGCAACAGGCCGACGGTGGAAAAGCCCAATCGCTTGCCCGCCGCCGCCAACGCATGAAGATGATTGGAGTGCGCGCCACCGAGACTGATGATGCCTTCGGCACCCAGACGGTCGGCGGTTTTCAGGTGTTCGATGAGCTTGAACCATTTGTTGCCGCTGATCAGCGGGTCGATCCGGTCCAGATGCAGCACCGCCACTTCGATGCCGGCTTGAGTGAGCCAGTCGAGGTGAAGGGGGTCGAGGGGAGCCTGGGGTAACCAGGTGGAGGGTGGGAGAAGCATTGGCGCCTGATTGAGCTAAAAAAGAAAGTACATTCTAGTCGCTCAAAGGCAGCCATCGCGAGCAGGCTCGCTCCTACCTTCGATCTGCTGAACGACACAGATTCAGTGTGGGAGTGAGCTTGCTCGCGATGGCCATTGGCACGCTTGACCGGTCTGTTACAACTGCGCCGCCAACCGCGACCCCTGATTGATCGCCCGCTTGGCATCCAGCTCTGCCGCGACATCCGCGCCGCCGATCAGGTGCACGCTCTGCCCCGCCGCCGCCAGGCCGTCATGCAACTCGCGCAGCGGATCCTGCCCGGCGCAAATCACGATGTTGTCCACTGGCAGCACCTGAGCTTCGCCGGTTTCGCCGATGCGAATGTGCAGGCCTTCGTCGTCGATTTTCAGGTATTCAACGCTGTTGAGCATCTGCACCTGTTTGTTCTTAAGGCCCGCGCGATGAATCCAGCCGGTGGTCTTGCCCAGGCCGTCGCCGACCTTGGACGTCTTGCGTTGCAGCAGGAACACCTCGCGGGCCGGCGCATGGGGCGCGGCCTTGATACCGGCGACACCGCCGCGCGCCTCAAGGTGTGTATCGATGCCCCATTCCTTCCAGAACGCGGCGCGGTCCTGACTGGTGGCGACGCCTTCATGCACAAGGAACTCGGAAACGTCGAAACCGATACCACCGGCACCAATCACCGCGACTCGCTTGCCGACCGGCTTGCGCTCCAGGATCACGTCCAGGTAGCTCAGCACCTTGGCGTTTTCCACCCCTGGAATGGCCGGCACACGCGGCGCAATGCCGGTGGCCAGAATGATTTCGTCGTAGCCGCCCTCGACCAGCCCGGCCACGTCGACGCGGGTGTTCAGGCACACCTCGACGTTGGTGGTCTGCAACTTGCGGTTGAAGTAGCGAATGGTTTCGTAGAACTCTTCCTTGCCCGGAACGCGCTTGGCAATGTTGAACTGACCGCCGATTTCGCTGGCCGAATCGAACAACGTCACCTGATGGCCACGCTCGGCGGCCACGGTTGCGGCGGACAGACCGGCAGGGCCGGCACCGACCACGGCGATTTTCTTCAGTTGCTGCACGGGCAGATAGTTGAGCTCGGTTTCGTGGCAGGCACGCGGGTTCACCAGGCAACTGGTCAGCTTGCCGCCGAACGTGTGGTCGAGGCAGGCCTGGTTGCAACCGATGCAGGTGTTGATTTCATCGGCACGACCTTCAGCGGCTTTGTTGACGAAGTCCGGGTCGGCGAGGAACGGCCGCGCCATGGACACCATGTCGGCATCGCCCTCGGCCAGGATCTGCTCGGCGACTTCCGGGGTGTTGATACGGTTGGTGGTGATCAGCGGAATATTGACCGAACCCCGCAACTTGGCCGTAACCTTGCTGAACGCCGCGCGCGGCACTTTGGTGGCGATGGTCGGAATCCGCGCTTCGTGCCAGCCGATACCGGTGTTGATGATGGTCGCGCCGGCCTGCTCGATGGCCTTGGCCAGTTGAACGATCTCTTCCCAGGTGCTGCCGCCTTCAACCAGGTCGAGCATCGACAGACGGAAAATGATGATGAAGTTCGGGCCTACCGCTTCACGCACGCGACGAACGATCTCCACCGGCAGGCGCATGCGGTTTTCATAGCTGCCACCCCAGCGGTCGGTACGGTGGTTGGTATGGGCGGCGAGGAACTGGTTAATGAAATAACCTTCGGAACCCATGATTTCCACGCCGTCGTACTCGGCGGTTTGCGCCAGTACCGAGCAGGTGACGAAATCGCTGATCTGCTTCTCGATGCCTTCCTCGTCCAGTTCCCTGGGCTTGAACGGGTTGATCGGTGCCTGGATCGCACTTGGCGCAACCTGTTTCGGGCTGTAGGCATAACGACCGGCATGGAGGATCTGCATGCAGATCTTGCCGCCCGCGTCATGCACGGCACGGGTGACGATACGGTGCTTGAGCGCCTCTTCTTCGGTCGTCAGCTTGGCCGCGCCGGAATACACGCCACCCTCGTCATTCGGGCCGATACCGCCGGTGACCATCAGGCCGACACCGCCACGGGCACGCTCGGCAAAGTACGCCGCCATGCGCTCGAAGCCACCCGGTTTCTCTTCAAGGCCAGTGTGCATCGACCCCATCAGGGTGCGATTGCGCAGCGTGGTGAACCCCAGGTCCAGCGGAGCCAACAGGTGCGGGTATTGAGCGGCGGTCATCGGTAACTCCACATCGAGCGATCACGGAAAGTGCGGGAGCTCTGCGGCCCCCATCAGTCATGTTCGACAGACTAAGAGTCGTGCCGTCATCCCTCAATGACCGTAAATGACAACTTATTGACCGAAATGAGCAGCAACATTGGGCTATCAGTGATCATGCCCAAAACCCGAAGTAAACAAATGCCATGGCCGCGGCTACACCCCACGCGGTCAACGCCATTACCGTTGAATGATGCGGTAACCGGGATTCGCTCAACCGCTGCAATCCGGATTTCGAAAACCCGGACTGGTCATAACGGCAATACTGGATTGCCCGGTAGGTGTGTCGGATGCCTAGCAACAGAAACAGGGTGATCAAGCCAAGGACCAGTCCACGCGTAATAGCCGGTTTGACCAATAGCGCAAGGTGATCCTGCTCGCAGGCGGCGCTGTCGATTTCCTCAACGGTAATACGCTGATCATCCGTCGAAGTGCGCTTTTGGCCAGTCTGGTTCGCCGCCAGTTGCTCCAGATCCAACACCTGATACTTCCATAGCGTTGGCGATCCTTTTCGGCAGAAGGTAAACGCGGCAGGACTTGAGACGGCGATAATACCAGCGTCGTCGATATTCAGTTTTTTCAGCGTTTCCGTGGCGGACCTGGTGAAGTCCAGGTCGAAGAGTGGAGTCACCCCAGTAGCAAAAGCCGCGATCGAAACCAATAGGCTGCTCAAGACGCAGATGGCTGAAATGTTCAAGGCAGGGTTTCCTTTTTTCCATTGTTTTTTGATTTCGCCGCTCGGTTCCAACCTGTTTGATGAGTTCCAGTACGCTGCTGGCCCCCCCGATAACGGATGGTATTGCGGACAAAACCCCGGAGAGTGAAAAGAGAAAGGGAGGGCATCCATTGCCCTCCCCTCCGTGGTTCACGCTCCCTGCGACAGTCCTTATCAGGACCTCAAGAGGCCAGAATGAAGTCTGTGGCCGAGAGGGTGTTTGGATCTCCCACACCTACCAGGGTGATGTTGCCAGCTCCGAAGCTGAGCATCGTATCCGCACCGAGATCGACGACGTTGAAACTGCTGCCAAAGGTCGCCGCCGTGATGTTGAGCGCGGCGATATTGAGCAGATCCTGCCCTCCCGCAGCGTCGGTATCGAAGCCGAGGATCCGGTCATTGCCGAAGCCCGCGCCGAACACGAAGATATCGTTGCCACTGGCGGCATTCATCGTGTCGTTGCCGGCACCACCCGCAACACTATCGTTGCCCGCACCACCATCAAGGATGTCGTCGCCCAGGCCGCCCAACAATGTGTCGTTGCCGCCAGCACCGTTGAGGGTGTCATTACCCACCCCAGCGGTCATGACGTTGTTCGACGCGTTGCCGGTGCCGACGAAGTTGCCGACTCCGGTGAAGAGCAGATGCTCGGCATCGGCGCCCAGTGTGTAACTGTTCAGCGACGTCTGTACGGAGTCCTCACCGCTACCCGCCAGCTCGACCACCGCGTCCGCGGCTGAATCGACGCGGAAGGTATCGTTGCCGACTCCACCTTCCATCCGGTCAGCCCCTGCAGCGCCATCAACGACGTCGTTGCCGCTGCCACCCAACAGCGTGTCGTTGCCAGCACCACCGTTGAGGCTGTCATTACCGGCCCCGGCGGTGATGATGTTGTTCAACGCGTTGCCGTTGCCGACGAAGTTGCCGGCTCCGGTGAAGAGCATATGCTCGACATTGGCACCCAGTGTGTAGCTGTTCAGCGTCGTTTGTACCGAATCGGCACCCTCACCCGTCACCTCGACCACCAGGTCCCCGGCGGAATCGACGCGGAAGGTATCGTTGCCGACTCCGCCGACCATTGCGTCATTACCCGCACCACCCGTGAGGACGTCGTTACCGGCTCCACCGATCAATGTGTCGTTGCCGCCGGCGCCGTCGAGGCTGTCATTGCCCGTCCCACCGGTCATGACGTTGTTCAACGCGTTGCCGTTACCGGTGAAGTTGCCGGTTCCGGTGAAGAGCAGATGCTCGACATTGGCACCCAGTGTGTAGCTGTTCAGCGTCGTTTGTACCGAATCGGCACCCTCACCCGCTGCCTCGACCACCAGGTCCCCGGCGGAATCGACGCGGAAGGTATCGTTGCCGACTCCGCCGACCATTGCGTCATTACCCGCACCGCCAGTGAGGACGTCATTGCCCAGACCACCCATCAATGTGTCGTTGCCGTCACCGCCGTTGAGGCTGTCATTAGCCGTCCCGCCGGTGATGACGTTACCCAGCGCGTTGCCGTTGCCGGTGAAGTTGGCGGCACCGAGGTAGAGCAGATGCTCGACATTGGCGCCCAGTGTGAAGCTGGCCAGCGAGGTCTGTACGGAATCCGCACCCTCACCCGTCAACTCGGTCAGCACATCCCCGGCTGAATCGACGCGGTAGGTGTCATTGCCGACTCCGCCCAGCATCTGGTCATTACCCGCACCGCCGTTGAGGAAGTCGTTACCGTCCTCACCATTGATGAAGTCGTTGCCGTCTCCGCCACTGAGATTGTCGTCGCCGATGCCACCAAACAACTGGTCGACACCGCCCAGGCCAATGAGCGTATCGTTCCCGCCCAGGCCAAACAGCACATCGCTACCCGCGGTACCGACGAGGCTGTTCGCCAGGGCGTCGCCCGTTTGCACCGCCCCCAGCAGCACGACCAGCGCCGTCGCCGCAGAGGTCACCGACTCCAGCGTACCGAAGCCATCGGTGTAGCGCGCAATCACCCGGATTTGCTGGTTGACTTGCGCCGCACCTGGGGTGAAGGTCGCGGCGGTCGCGCCGGCGATGTTGGTGAAGGTAGTCCCGATACCTTGCTGCCATTGGTAGCTGAAGGCGCCCAACCCGTCCGCATCGGCAATCCCGGCCGTCAGCGCGGTCAGCACCTGACCTTGAGTCGGTGTCGTATCACTGACCAACAATGCGCCTGTCGGTACATCGTTGACATTGGCCACCGGAGCCGTGGCGTCGGACGCAACGCTTTCGGCTACACCGAAGTCATCCACGTAACTGACCACCACGCGCACCTGATCGCCTACCTGGGCTTGACCAAGTGTGAGCGTGCTGGTGGTGGCTCCGACGATGTCGACGAAGGTAACCCCGTTGGTCTCCTGCCACTGGAAGGTGAACTGCGGATTGCTGAGACCATCGACGTCGACGATGGTCGACGGGTCGGCGGTCAACACCTGGTTCTGCACCGCAAGCCCGAGGATGCCAGGCCCGGCAGTCGGTGTGTTGTTTGCCGACGAGTCGACGAACTCCAGCGTACTATTGCCATCCTGATACACCGCGCGAACGCGCAGGTTCAGACCGGCGACATCATCCGCCACCCGATAGGTGGTGCCCGTCACCCGCGATGCCTCGCCGGCGGCGATAATTGTGATGTCTTCATAGATGCCCGAACCGGCAATGGTTTCGACCTGCCAGTAGTAAGACACGGGACCGGTAATCGCGCCGGTCGGATTGGCCGCACTGACGCTGTCCGCGTCGCGTATCGACTGACTGCTGACGCGCAGCAGTTGGCCGGCGACAGGAGTGTCTTCACGCGCACCGGTGGTGGCATCGAGGATCGCCAGACGCCCCACAGGAGCGCTGTTCAAGGCGGCGCCAACACCGGAGGCCTGCAACTGGTCAGCGAACTGCAGACGCTCGATGCCCGTCAGGCGATCGACGCCATCACGCCCGGCCACCAGGTCGGTCACGATGACCGCGTTGCCCTCGACAGTGACGCTGTACTCCGATGCATTACCGGAGAACATCGCGGTGTCGAAGTTGTCAGTGCCGGTCAGAATCTCCCGCACGATGACCAGCTGGCCCGGGCTGTAGGTACCGTTGAGCATGAACGGCACCAACGGTTCCATGGTGTCGAACGTGGCGATTTCCGCTCCGGTGCCATCAGCGTTTGCCCGTACGCTGATGCGTACGTTCAGCCACTTGTCACCATCGATGATGTCGTCACCGCCACGACCTTCGATGAGGTCGCTGCCGCTGCCACCGAGGATGATGTTGCCACCGTCGAAGAACGTAGCTCCCGCTGGCAGCAGACCCGCCAGGCCGTTGATCAGGCTGATGTTGGTCAGCACACTGCCGGTTGCTCCCGAGGTAGGTAGCGAAGTCGCATCTTCACTATCGCCGCGCAGGAAGTCACCGTGGGACGAACCCGACAGGCCTTCCATGATGTCGAAGCGCACCAGCGCCGACGCTCCCGAACCCGGCTGCGGAGGCACATCGAAGAAGCGGTCGCTGAAATCGACGCTCACGCCCTGGGCGAGCCCCTTGAAGGTCGCCCAGTCAAAGCCCGAGCCGCCGATATAGCGGTCACCGAGGCCGAGACTGCCGACCATGATGTCGTCGCCGCCTTCGCCGTTGAACTTATCGTTCTCGCTACCGCCGATGTAGACATCGTGACCGATTACCGGGTCGTTGCCGAGCGGGTCGAAGTTGTCGCCAGGTGCACCGTCCGAAGTGCCCTTCTCGATCCAGTCGTCGCCTTCGTTACCCATGTCCTGTTCGTTGGCTTTGCTGCCCAGGATAAAGTCGTTGCCCTGGCCACCAATGGCCTCGGAGGCGTCCTCACCGGTAATGATGAAGTCGTTGCCGAACCCGCCAATGAGCAGGTTGACGCCGTTGCCACCGTGCAGCACGTCGTTGCCGTCGCCACCCTGGACGTTATCGTCGCCGCCGGTGTCGGTGATGATGTCGTCGCCGGCGCCACCGCGCAACTGGTCGTTGCCGTCACCGCCTTCGATGCGATCGTTGCCGCCATCACCCCAGACCGTGTCATCGCCTTCACTGGCGATGAGGATGTCTGCGTTTTCGGTGCCACCCAGCACGATGTGCTCGTCACCTGTGTACTTGATGTAGTTGGTGTCCGCCCCCACGGTCAGCGGGTTGTCGCGGAACACCACCTGCGCGCCATTCGGGCCGAGCGGATCGACGGCGAGCAGACCTTCGTTGAACTGCCTGCCCTGATCCACTTCCAGATAGAACCCAGGATCCGTGAACACCACGCCCGGCAAGTGCGTGGCCGAGGTGTTGGCCATGATCAGCTTGGCGAACGAGTTGCTTTCAAGTTCCGCATTCATCGTCAGGCCAGCGGTACGCTCCAGGTAGTAGAAGCGGTCGCCGTCCTGCAGTTTTTCCATCTGGTTCTCGAACACGAAGTTGAAGGTCGAGCCGAGCATGCCGCCGAACGGAGTTTTCTGTTCGGCAAGGCCGCCAATCCACATATCGATGGCATCGACGCCAGTGATCGTCACGTTCCTCAGGTCGTCGGCAGTACCCAGTACCCCATCGCTACCGGCCAGCGTTACGTTGGCAAAGGCACCGGTGCTGTTGAGGAAGTCCAGGCGGTCAGCCGGCGCCCCCACACCACCGAATACCAGCGCCATAGCTGCAGCGCGTTTGCCTTCCAGCGTGGTCGCCGCCGTGATGGTGTCATGCGTGCCATAGGCCGCGATGAAGTTGATCAACGACTCCGGATGCTTGAGGTGCTGCACCAGGTCGACCCAGCTATTGTAAGGCTTGAGTTGGGTGTCACCGGTTTGGCTGTAGATGTCGCGGCGGAACGCGTTGAGTGAAGGAATCCCCACGTCGCGGCCACGGGCGATGTTGATCGCCGGCAGGTCGAGCGGCAGGCCGAGCAGGTTATTGCGTAGCGCCTCGGTGACGAACTCGTCGATTTCGTTACCGGCTTGCCGGGTCACCCCACGGATGATCGCACTGGTCGCATCCTCTGGCGACACGCCACTGGCGGCGAACGCCAACGGGTTGAGGAACGCCGCGATCAAGCCCAGTTGCTGATCGGGGTTGGCGCTGCTCGGATCGCCTATCACGTTGAAGTCGATATCGTAGCGATCGACAGTCTCGGTCAGCATCGAGTGGCCAAACCGGTACACGGTGTGGGCGAACTCGGCGACGATCGAGGCATCGAGGTCGACGTCGTAGACCTGGGTCGGTGCGAAGAACAGGTCGATGTTGGGCTGGATGGTCCGCGCAAATTCCTCGAACACCAGGTGCTGATACTGCATCTCGGTGCCGAACTTGGCAGCCTGGAACAAGCGCTCGCCATTCCACTGCAGCGCATCGAACTCAGCCTGGGTAGTTGGCAACGCGGCCACCGGAGTCAACAGCCACTCGTTGAGGAAGGCCACGTCACCCGAATCGAGCACGGTGTCCTTGGTCTGCGCAACCAGCCGGTTGTGCTCGGAGTGGAAGATCGCATGCACCGCAGTCAGGCCGATGTTTTCGTTGACCCGGCCGTCGCCGGCGATGTAGTGAGCGTCGAGCAGTTCGTTGTCATAGGTCAGGTTGTTGCCGCCCGGGCCAACGGGCTGCGCATTGCCGACAAGGGTGTCGGCATCCGCCTGCAGAACCCCGCCGGTAACGACCGGCACGGCGTTGTGGGCGATGTCGTTGAGGAAGGCATGGCTGGTGCGCACTGCGTTCACGAGGCTTACCGGGCTGGCCGGATTGCCTTCGACAAGCGTAGTGACATCATCGGCGGTGCCGGCAATGCCATCCGCCCCGTTGTTGACCCGAATGACAACCTGCGGGAAGCCGTTCGGCCCCTTGATGAAATTGCCATAGGCGTCAGTCGCCAGCAGCGGGCCGCTGTCGATATCGGCGTCAGTCAGATTGATACCCAGCACGTCGCGTGCCTGGGCCTTGACCACCTTCCAGGTTGCCATACCACCGATTTCAACGTCGTCAGCGGTGCCAAACGTGCCATCCGCCCCCAGGTCACGGTTAGTGATCAACCGGCCTGTCGCTACGGGGCCGCTGGCGGTAAGTTCATAACCGCGCAGGAACACCTGATGCGACGGGTGCGAGCTATAGGTCTGGTTCTGGTCCACGAACGGCGAGGTGGTGTTGGTGTGCTCATGGATGTCGTCGGCCGTGCCAAGAACGCCATCCGCCCCTGGCTGGTTGGTCGCGCGGGTCAGAACCATGAAGTTCGTCAGGCTACCTGGGACAAAGAGTGGATCATCCGGCTGAAGCGGAATGAAGACGGTGCCCGAACCACCTTTGGTCACCAGGTCCAGACCATGATCGAAGAACTGCCCGAAGAAGGTCATCCAGGCGTTGAACGGCGCGGACAATCCCGCATCCGACGTGGTGTTCTCGAACAGGTACACATCGCGGTCGTCGCCAGTACCGAACTGTCCATCCAGCCCGGGGCTGGCAACAATCTGTACACCTTCCTTGAGCACATCGTCGTTACCCACCGCGCCGAAGTTGAGCACACCGTCCAGGCCCGGGTCGAATGCCGTGGCATAGGCCGCCGGGTTGTTCGCTGTCTGATCGACGATCAGGTTACTGATGGTGCGCGGCTGCGAGTCGATCACAAGGCCGTTGTTCTGCGCATACGACGTTCCCCCTTCCGCCGGATTGAAGACCGGATCGCTCACGCGCGGGAAGAGGTTATCGGCGGCGCCAAACTCGGTGTTGTCAATGCCGTTGAGGTTCATCAGGTTGTTGCTTGACCCGTCGACCGTACGCAGGCCCAGCGGCGCGCGGATGTTCGGGAGCAGCGAGAGGATGTCCTGACCGGCCGCATCAGCCTCGGCAATCTTGATCTGGTCAAGAATGAAGTTGAGGTCGGAGCGGACCATGTTAAGACCGGCGCCACCCGCGGTGGCATCGACTACAGGTACCTGCGCCGTTGGCGTAACCGGTGCACCGGCAACGATGGCAGCCGTCGGCGTGGAGAACAGGATCTCCGTGGTGCCGTGACCGTCCTGATAGATCGCCTTGACCCGCAACGACAACCCGGCGAGGTCAGGAGAGACCTTGAACGCGGTGCCGTCGGCGCTTTGGAACGCCAGGTCGCCAGCCGGCAACAGGATGATATCCTCGAATACGCCACTGCCAGGTTCGGCCTCGAATTGCCAGATGTAGGACACAGAGGAGTTGGTGATCAACCCCTGCGGATTACCCGCCGCAACGTTGTCGGCATCGGTCACCCCGGCCACGCTGACAGTCAGTAAATCGCCCACGGTGATCGCGCCGCCGTTGCCATCGGCAACAGTCGGATTGCCATCCGGTTGGGCATTCTCCCCCGCCACCAGCACTTGCTGGTTATCGGCGAACTGCAGGCGTTCGATATGCAGCAGGGTATCGGTGCCGTCGCGACCCGCTACGCTATCGGCCACTGTCCAGACATCGTCCGTGATATCGGCCGTGCCACGGTCGTCGACAGTCACCGCATACTCGGCCTCAAGCCCGGAGAAAATGGCGGTATCGAAGGCTGCCCCGCCCGTCGAGGTGCCGGGCATGACTTCCCGCACGGCCTTGAGCTGACCAGGGTTGATGGTGCCATCCAGCATCAACGGGATCATATCGACCATGCTGTCGAAGCTGGCGATCTCAGGGCCGGTATGGTTGACGTCTGCCGGGTCATAAACGGCAATCCTGACGTTGATCCATTTGTCGCCGTCGATCAGGTCATCGCCACCGCGGCCCTCGATCAGGTCGCTGCCATCGCCGCCGAGGATGATGTTGCCAGTGGCAAAGCCGGTGACCGGCAGACCGGCATCGGCCAGGAACTGGTCCAGACCGCGGATCAACGCCACATTGGTCAGCGCACTGCCCGTGGTACCACCGTGGTTGATGATGGTGTCCGCATCGACATTATCGCCTTTGAGCACATCGCCGAAACTTGAACCGGACAAGCCCTCGACCTCGGCAAAACGGTCGAGAATCGAGGCCGGCGAGGCGCCCACCGGATTGAATATGCCGGCATTCTGGTTGGGTGTATTGCCATGCGGTTGCGCCAGCGCGGCCATGGTCAGGTCAGCGGTCACGCCGGTCCTGTCATTTTTGTAGGTCACCCAGTCGAAACCGGACATCCCTTCCATCTTGTCCTGGGCATCGCTGCCGGTAAAGATGTCATCGCCACCCTCGCCGATCATTTCGTCGAAACCGGCACCACCGATAAAGATGTCGTTGCCGATCACATCGTCATTGAGCAGCGGCGAGGCGTTATCACCAGGCGCACCGTCCTGGGTGCCCTTCTCGATCCAGTCATCACCTTCGCCACCCATAGGTGGCAGGTTGGTCTTGGCACCGAGTATGAAGTCGTCCCCCTGCCCGCCAAAGGTCAGGGAGATGTCTTCCGTGGTGATGATGAAGTCCTGGCCATCGCCACCCAGGATCAGGTTGCCTCCGGCAAGCATGCTGCCAGCGATGATCACATCGTTACCGTCATTGCCTTCCAGACGGTTGTCGCCGAACGAATCGCTGATGATGTCATCACCCGCGCCGCCCAGTACCGCATCGTTCCCGGCACCGCCTTCAAGGCGGTCATTGCCGCCGTCGCCGTAAAGGGTGTCATCGCCCTCACCGGAAATGATGATGTCATTGCCGGCAGTGCCGCCCATGACGATATGGTCTTCACCGGTGTACTGCAGATAATTGGTGTCCGGACCCACGGTGTCGGGGTTGTCGCGAATCACCAGCGACACGACTTCCACGCCATTGATCATGATACCGCCGGTCGGATCGGCGCGGCCATCCACGCCAAGGCCGGTGAACTGGGCGGTCTGATCCACCTCAAGGGTGAACGTTGGCGTCAGGAACACGGTGTTCGACAGGTGGGTGACATCGGTGTTGAGCATGATCAGTTTGGCAAAGGAGTTGTTTTCCAACTCGGCGCCGAAGTTCAGGCCCGCGGTACGCGCCAGGTAGTAGAAGCGGTCGCCGTTCTGCAACGCCTCCATCTGGGTTTCAAACACAAAGTTGAACGTCGAGCCGAGCATGCCGCCGAACGGCATCTTCTGTTCGGCGAGGCCACCGACCCAGAAGTCGATGTCGTCGACGCCCGTGATCGTCACACCGGTCAGGTCATCGGCAGTACCCAGTACCCCATCCGCGCCGGCCTGGGTTACGTTGGCGTAGGCACCGGTGCTGTTGAGGAAGTCCAGGCGGTCAGCCGGCGAACCCGCACCGTTGAATACCAGCGCAAAGGCTGCAGCGCGTTTGTCTGCCAGCGTGGTCGCCGCCGTGATCGTGCTATGCGTGCCATAGGCCGCGATGAAGTTGACCAGCGACTCGGGGTGCTTGAGGCTGTCTGCCAGGTCAGCCCAACTGATGTACGGCTTGAGTTGGGTGTCGCCGGTGGATGCGTAAAACTCGCGGCGCGCCTCATTCAAGGTGGGGATGCCCGTGTCGCGACCACGTGCCAGGTTCAGGGCCGGCAAATCGAGCGGCAGACCGAGCAGGTTGTTGCGCAACGCTTCGGTGACGAACTCATCGATCTCGTTGCCGACCTGGCGGGTAACACCGCGAATGATTGCCCCTGCCGCCTCGTCCGCAGTCACCCCGCTGCTGGCGAACGCCAGCGGGTTGAGGAAGGCCGCGATCAGACCCAGTTGCGAGTCCGGGTTGGTGGGGTCAGTGAGCAGCGGATTGAACGCGGGGTCGAAGCGATCGACGGTCTCGGTCAACATCGAGTGACCGAAGCGATACACCACGTGGGCGAACTCGGCGAGGATTGCCGGGTTGATCGAGGTGTCATAGCCGGTGGGCGCGAGGAACTCGTCGATCTGTGGCTGAATGGTCCGCCCGAACTCTTCGAACACCAGGTGTTGGTACTGCATTTCGGTGCCGAACTTGGCGGCCTGGAACAGGCGTTCGCCGTCCCACACCAACGCCGCAATCTCGGCGGGTGTAGTCGGTATCGCGGCCACGTCGTCCACCAGCCACTCATTGAGGAAGGCCAGATCGCCTGCGGCAATGATGGTGTCCTTCGATTGCTGAACCAGACGGTTGTGCTCGGAGTGGAACACATGGTGCACGGTGGTCAGGCCAATGTTCTCGTTGACCCGGCCGTCGCCGGCAATATAGTGGGCGTCGAGCAGTTCGTTGTCATAGGTCAGGTTGTTGCCGCCAGGGCCAACGGGCTGCGCATTGCCGATAGCGATGTCGGCATCCGCCTGCAGAACCCCGCCGACGACGACCGGCGCGGCATTGTGGGCGATGTCGTCGAGGAAACCATGCCCGGTGCTCACGGCATTGGCCAGACTGATGGGAGCTGCCAGGTTGCCTTCGACCAGTTGAGTGACGTCATCAGCCGTCCCGGCGATGCCGTCAGCACCGTTACTGACGCGAATCACCACCTGTGGCATGCCGTTCGGCCCGCGGATGAAGTTGCCGTACGCATCGGTTGCCAGCAATGGCACGTTGTGCACATCGGCGTCGGTCAGGTTGATGCCCAGAATGTCACGGGCCTGGGCCTTGACCACTGCCCAGGTCGCCATGCCGCCATTTTCGCCGTCGCCATCATCGGCCGTGCCGAACCGGCCATCCGGGCCGAGGTCGCGGTTGGTAATCAAGCGCCCCGTTGCAACAGGATCGCCCGCCGCGTTGATGACGTACTCGCGCAGGAACACCTGATGCGAAGGATGCGAGGCGTAGGTCTGGCTTTGGTCGACGAACGGCGAGGTGGTGTTGGTCTGGCCATCATCGGCCGTGCCGACTACTCCGTCCGCGCCGGCGGTATGCACTGCGCGTGACAGCACCATGAAGTTGGTCAGGCTGCCCGGGACGAACAACGGATCGTCCGCCTGCAGCGGAATGAACACGACGTCGGTAGTGCTCTTGGTGACCAGGTCGAGACCGTGATCGAAGAACTGGCCGAAGAAGGTCATCCACGAGTTGAAGCTGGCGGTCAGGCCGACGTCCGGCGACACGTTGGGCATGAAGAACACGTCCTTGTCATCGGCCGTTCCGAACACGCCATCCAGTCCGGGGCTGGTGACTATCTGTACGCCATCCTTGAGTACGTCGTCATTACCCACCGTGCCGAAGTTGAGTACACCGTCCAGGCCCGGGTCGAACGCTGAGGCATAGGCCGCCGGGTTGTTGGCGGTCTGGTCGACGACCAGGTTACTGATAATCCGTGGTTGCGGGTCGATCACCGTCCCTGTTCCGGCGTACTGCGCCGATAGAAAGGAAGGATCGAGCAGGCGTGGGAAGTCAGCGTCCGCGGCGCCAAAATCACTCTGGCCGGTGACCAGGTTGTTGAAGCTGCCATCGACGGTACGCAGGCCGAACGGCACCTGGGTATTGGGAAGCAAATCAATGAGGCTGGTGCCGGCGGCATTCGCCTCGGCGATAAAGATTTGCTTGAGGATGAATTCCAGGTCCGACTTGTTGAAATTGGCCATTTTGGATTGCCCTCGATCTGTCTGGTTAAAGGCGCGGGACGAGAAAATCCTCCCGCGCCAAGTCAAGTGATGGCTTGCGCAGTTTGTTGGTTATGTTTTTTTGCGAGAGCTGGCGTTACCCGGGACCCGGGATTCGCGCCTGGAATTCGCGATATGAATTGCTCGCCGGGCGATCAGGCAGAGCGGATTCGAGCCCTGGGCGGGCCATGGAATCTGGAAGTGAAGGCGAACGTCCTGGACAGCCCCTTCCCTCTGCAAAACAACGAAATGATCGACATGGTTCTGCTCCTCCCGGGAAATCACTGCGCCCTGCGTTGCCAAAACGATGACAGGCTTCAGGCGGGCGGGCCCCCCGATAACTAAGACTAAAGTTCCATAGCAAAACTTTGTCAATATTACGTCGTTAAAACAGACGACTGGTGGCAGGCATCACAACTAGCTGTTTTTTAAGGACATATAGAAAGTTGTGTGCTGGTATAGAGCGAAATGTTATTTCGGAGTGATTCAGCGCCACCTACGCTGCTGCATAAGGGAGCAACGCAGCGATTTCGGAAGACTCGCCATCTATAGAGCGACCAGCCTGCGTGTCCATAAGCTGTTTACGGGACTACATTTACTGTTAGCTGTTGCGCGCCAAGGGCAATCGGCTTTTCGCAGTGGGAGGATCAAAATGCCCAAGCAGTCGAGCATCCGTTCAGAACTGGCCGACGCGCTCTTTCGTCTGCGCCGCAGCTTTTATTTGCTGGCAGGGTTCAGCGGCGTCATAAACGTCATGATGTTGACGCCAGCTATTTATATGCTGCAGGTTTACGATCGAGCCCTGGTCAGTCGCAACGTCACGACGCTGACAATGCTGACTGTTCTGGTAGTAGGTTTGTTCTTGCTGATGTCCACGCTGGAAATGGTCCGCACCCGTGTACTGATCCGGGTCGGAAACTGCCTCGACATGGACCTCAACCGACGCATTTTCACCGCTGCATTCGAGCGCAACCTGAACCGCGCCGGAGGTAACCCGGCCCAGGCCCTGCAAGATCTCTCCCAGGTTCGTCAGTTCGTCACCGGCAACTCCCTGTTCGCTTTCTTCGATGCACCGTGGACGCCGATCTACCTGCTGGTCGCCTATTTGATTCACCCGATACTCGGACTGATCACGCTGATCGGCTCGCTGATTCTGGTGGCCCTGGCCTGGCTCACCGAGAAGGCGACGCAGAAACCGCTGGCCGAAGCCAATCAGGCCGCCCTCTCCTCCTCCCAGTACGCCAACAACAACCTGCGCAACGCCGAGGTCATCGAGGCAATGGGCATGCTGCCGTCGATCAGCAAGCGCTGGTTCCAAAGCCATTTGCGCATTCTGGAAATGCAGACCCTGGCCTCCGATCGTGCCGCCTTGATCAGCAGCACCGGGCGCTTCGTGCGGATCACTTTGCAGTCGCTGATCCTCGGCGCCGGCGCGCTGCTGGCGATTGAAGGCAAGATCACCCCGGGGATGATGATTGCCTGCTCGATCCTCACCGGTCGCGCACTGGGTCCGGTGGAACAGGTCATCGCGTCGTGGAAGCAACTGCTCGGCTGCCGCTCGGCCTGGGGCCGGCTCAACGAGATGCTGCAAGACTTTCCGCGCCGGCCACCGAGCATGTCGCTGCAACGGCCAATGGGCATGCTGGCGGTGGAGAATGTGTATGCAGGTGCTCCGGGTACCCCCAACACGATTCTGCGCGGAGTGAGTTTCAGCCTTGTCCCCGGTGAAAGCCTCGGCGTTATCGGCCCATCCGCCTCGGGCAAATCCACCCTCGCCCGCCTGCTGGTTGGCGTCTGGCCGACGCAGGCCGGCAAGGTGCGCCTGGACGGTGCGGACATATTCACCTGGAACAAGGGCGAGCTTGGCCCCTGGCTCGGCTACCTGCCACAGGACGTGGAACTGTTCGAGGGCAATATCGCCGACAACATTGCGCGCTTTGGCGAAGTGGACAGCGAAGCGGTCATCCGCGC
This sequence comes from Pseudomonas sp. PDM30, assembly GCF_019218985.1. Lineage (NCBI taxonomy): Bacteria > Pseudomonadati > Pseudomonadota > Gammaproteobacteria > Pseudomonadales > Pseudomonadaceae > Pseudomonas > Pseudomonas sp. PDM30. Next base: position 62,765 of record NZ_JAHUWM010000006.1, on the reverse strand, counting down.
CGCCAAGATCACTGGTGTGCACGAGATGATCCTGCGTTTTCCGCAGGGTTATGACACCCGCCTGGGCACCGATGGCAGCCCGCTATCCGGTGGCCAGAAGCAGCGCATCGCCTTGGCCCGCGCGCTGTATGGCGAGCCCAATCTGATCGTGCTGGACGAACCGAACGCCAACCTCGACGACGTCGGCGAAAAGGCCTTGGTCGATGCCCTGGCCGAACTCAAGGGCCGTGGCGCCACCGTCATTCTGATTTCTCACCGTCCCAACGTACTCTGTGCCGTCGATAAGGTACTGATGCTGCGCGACGGCGGCGTGCAGATGCTCGGCACGCGCGATGAAGTGTTCGCAGCGCTGCGCAAGGCCAGTGTGATCCCTGCAAGCGCGTCGACTCCACTGGCCTCCGTCAAAGCACGGGAGTGACCGATCATGCAACTGAGCCAACACACCGAGATGATTCAAGCCGATCCCAGGAGCGTGGTAGATCTGGACGTCGGTAAACCCGCGCGCTGGGGCGTGTGGCTGGTGCTCGCCGGTTTCGGCGGCTTCCTCCTGTGGTCCTGGCTGGCGCCGCTGGATGCCGGCGTGGTAGCGACAGGCACGGTCAAAGTCACCAGTAATCGCAAAGCCGTGCAGCATCTGAGCGGCGGCACCGTGGAGGCCATTCTCGTTCGCGAAGGCGATCTGGTAACAAAGGGTCAGGAGGTGGTCCGCCTCGACTCGTTGCGTGCCCTTGCCGAACAGGGGGCGGTCAGCGCCCAGTACATCGTCAGCAAGACGGTGGAAAACCGTCTGGAAGCGGAACGTGACAACCGCGAAGTGGTGAACTTCGATCCCGAACTGCTCAAGCGCTTCAAGGGTGACCAACGCCTGGAAGCCGCCATGGACCTGCAACAGCGCCTGCTCGATACACGGCGCGCCGGTCTCGCTGGCGAAATCAGCATCCTGAAGGAAAACCTGGCGGCGTCGGCAGTGCAGCTCAAGGGCCTGCAGCAGGTCTATAGCGCCCGTGCCTCGCAGATCAGTTTCCTCAACCAGGAACTGCAAGGCACCCGCGTGCTGTCGGCCGAAGGCTATGTGCCGCGCAACCGCCTGCTTGAGCTGGAGCGCAGCAATGCCGACCTCTCCGCCGGCCAGGCCGAGAACCTCAACAACATTGCCCGGGTGCGTAGCCAGACCACCGAAATCAAGCTGCGCATCCTGCAGCGCCAGCACGATTACCTGAAGGAAGTCGAATCGCAGTTGACGGAAACCGCCAAGGAAAACACCACCCTGGCCGACCGCTTGCGCGCCCTCGACTATGAAGTGACGCACACGGTGATTCGTTCGCCGATCGACGGCATGGTCCAGGCCCTGAGCATCGCCACCGTCGGCGGGATCATTCAGCCCGGCTTCAAGATCATGGAAATCGTTCCGCTCAACGAACCGTTGCAGGTCGACGCGATGATTCCCGTGCAGGCCATCGACAAGATGGTCCCCGGCCTGCCCGTGGACATTTCCTTCCCGGCCTTCAACCATGCCCAGACGCCTAACATCCCCGGACGCGTGATGACTATCTCCGCCGACCGCCTGATGGACGAGGAAAGCAAGCAGCCGTTCTATCTGGCCCAGGTGGAAGTCACCCCCGATGGCATGAGCCTGCTTGGCAGCAATCACATTCGCCCCGGCATGCCCGCCAGCGTCACCATCAAGACCGGCGAACGCAACATGATGAGCTATCTTCTTAAACCAATGCTCGAACGTGTGGACAGCTCATTCAAGGAACAATGAAATGGACCGTCATTGCCTGCTCTTCTGCCTGCTGGGGCTGGCCTTGCCGGCCAGCGCCATGGACCTCAAGCAAGCCTGGGACCTGTTGCAGTTCCAGGGCCCTATCTACCAGGCCGCCGTGAATGAAAAAAAGGCCGGCGGGGAAAATCGCGCCATCGGCAAGGCCGGCCTGTTACCGCAGGTCAACGCCTCGGCCTACAACAACAAGGTCAATGGTACTCAAAGCCAGAACAACATCGACAGAGATCTCCATTACGACTCCAAGGGCGCCAACGTGCGCCTGCGCCAGCCGCTGTTCAACAAACAGAAGATGGCCGAGTACCGCCAGGGTCAGCAACGTGCCGACTACAGCAATGCGGTATTCGATGCCAAGAGCCAGGACGCCGCGGTGCGCTTGGCCGAAAGCTATTTCGATGTGCTCCTGGCCAGCGAAACCATCACCCTGGCCAAGTCCAAGCTGAACGCCTTCGACGAACAACTCGCCTCGGCGAAACGGCGCCTGGAACTGGGGGCCGGCACCGTCACCGACGTCGACGAGTCGACCGCCCGCCGTGACCTCGCCGAAGCCGAACTGATCGAAGCGCAGGACAACCTGGTCAACGCGCGCCGCAAGCTCGAGGAATACATCGGTGAAACCCCCGAATCGCTGACCACCTTGCGTCCGAGCTTCGATACACCACCACTGCTGCCAAGCAACCTGCAGGACTGGTTGGTCAAAGCCCAGACCGACAGCCCGCTGATCCATGCTCGCCGCTATAGCCGTGACCTCGCCGAAGAAGAAGTGAAGCGCGCCAGGGCCGGCCACTGGCCGACACTGGATTTCATCGCCGGCTACACCGCGGGTGAGAGCCAATCACTCTCCGAGCTGAATCAACGCAACCGCTACGGTTCGATCGGACTGGAAGTCAATTTCCCGCTGTTCAGCGGTGGCGGCGTCAGCGCTCTGACACGCCAGGCCAGCGCCAACAGCGACAAGGCCCTGGATGAACTCGACGCTGCGCGACAGGAAGTCATCACCGGAACCACCCGTGAGTTTCAAGGCATTCTGAGCGGTGCCAGACGCATTCGCGCGCTGGAGAAGGCAGTAGCGTCCAACGAACGCTCACTGGCATCGTCACGCAAGGGCTTCAAGGAAGGCGGCACCAGCACCAACTCGGACGTCCTCAATGCCGAAGAGCTGCTTTTCGTTGCGCGCCACGATCTGTTCGAGGCCAAATTGCGCTATTTGATGTCGCGCCTGCGCCTGGCCTCCTCGGTGGGCAGCCTGGGCGACGACGATATCGACCAGATCAACAACTACCTCGGCCCGGAACTGCTGGTCACCAACTGACGCTCACCTGCCGGTCGGTCAAGCCGAATGATGGCAGACCGGCGCCCCTCCTCCCAAGATCCCCATCCAGCCTTTCATGGCCGCGTCGCGGCGCAGAAAGGCAGCCGCCAGCGAAAAAAACAGCCAACCCTTGAAATTTGCCCACTAAGGCCTTGATTCCCTTTATGCTCGAACCGGTTCCAGGCTGTAAACTGTTTCCCCATGCGCAAACTTTTGTACCTGACATTTTCCATGGCGTTGCTCGCCACCCTCACGACCTACGCGATGTGGGCCGCAGACCGGCCGGTGGGTCATTACCTTTCGGATCTGCGGATCAACCTGGCTGTCGACCAGGGCACACCTGCGGACCGCGGCAATCTGTTGGGCATTCAGCCCGAACTGTTTCCCACCGATTATCAAAGCCCCGAGCGTTTGCACCGCAAGCTCGCGGCCTATCTGCAAGCAGCCCGGGACCAGGGTCTGTTGAACGGCAAGACCGTCGTCGTGTTGCCGGAGCACATCGGTACCTGGCTGATGGTCAGCGGCGAGAAGGATGAGTTGTATCAGGCCAGCACCCTCAAGGAGGCCATGAACTGGCTGGCGGTGAGCAATCCCCTGAAGTTCGCCAAGGCGTTGATCAGCGCCGAGGGCGGCAACCGTCTGGACGATGCCCACCTACGCATGAAAGCCAAGGCGATGGCCAGAGACTACCAGGCATTGTTCGGAGGGCTGGCCAGGGAATTCCACGTGACGCTGGTGGCGGGTTCCATCGTACTGCCCGAACCGAGCATCATCGACGGCACCTTGAGAATCGGCCGCGGCGCGCTGTACAACAGCAGCGTGGTGTTCAACAGCGAGGGCCTGCCGATCGGCCAGCCCCAGCGCCAGATACACCCGTTCTTCGCAGAACAGAACGGGATCAAGGCGAACGGTGAGCACTCGCTCAATGTCGTTGATACTCCCGCCGGAAGGCTGGGCGTATTGATCGGTCATGACAGCTGGTACCCGGAAAACTACCTCAAGCTCAACGACCAAAGCGTGCAACTGGTCGCGGTACCGGCCTTTGTTGCCGGCCGTGGCACCTGGGATCAACCGTGGCGTGGCTACAGGGGCTCGTCAGCGCCGACATCGGTCATCTTGAAGCCTGGAGAAGTCAGTGAAGGCCAGGCCTGGCAGCGCCTGAATCTCACGACCCGGACACCTGCCAGTCAAGCCGTCGCTGGCATGAGTGTGTTCCTGCGGGGTCAGTTCTGGGATCAGGGCAGCGCCGGACACAGCTTCCTCAGCAGCAACGGCCAGCATTTTGCCGACGGCAATGCCCATGGTGCGCGTTTGCTGAACCTCTGGTTGTAGCCATGAAGCCGCAGCCGATGCGCCTGGGCGATCTGTCGGTGGGCTTTGTTCATAGCCTGGCCGATGCCGTGCGCAGTCATGGCGTCGATCCTCAGCCACTGCTCGATCAATACGGCCTCGACGCCGGGCGCCTGAGCGAAGCCGGTGCCCGACTGTCGATACCGCGCTACATGCGCCTGGGCCACAGCGCCATTCAACTGACCGGCAACCCGGCCCTTGGCTTGCGCATGGGCCAGCTCAGTCGCCTGAGCCAGGCTGGCCTTGCTGGCGTCACTGCGGCCCAGGCGCCGACGGTACGAGAAGCCGCCCGCTGCCTGATTCGATTCGAAGCCTTGTATGGCTCCAATTATCGGGGTCAATCAAGCTTTCACGAAGACGCCCAGGGCGCCTGGCTGCGCTTCTATTCGATCAGCCCCTATAACGCCTACAACCGCTTTGTGGTGGATTCGATCATCGCCGGCTGGTTGCAGCAATTGTCCAGTGTCAGCCCTGCCCCGCTGCGCGCCGAACGCATCGAGATCGAATTCGAGGAGCCCGGTTACCGCGCGGCCTATGACGTGTTGGGTGACTATCCGATTCAGTTTGGCGGCGAGCGCAATCAACTGCGCTTGAGCCTGGAAAGTCTCGCCCAGCGCAACCCCGAGCATTGCCCGAGTACCTGGCGGCATTTGCTGCAACTGTGTGAGCGAGAACTGGAACAACTGACACGCACCCGCAGCCTGCGCGAACGCATCATCGCGCTGCTGGGCCCCCTGCTCAATGGTGGCCGGGAACCCGACCTGCAAGAGGTGGCGGCACGCCTGAAGCTGCCCACCTGGACCCTGCGCCGCAAGCTCGCCGAAGAAGGCACGCAGTTTCGTGCAATTCTCAACGACACCCGTCGCGACTTGGCCATGACCTACATACGCGACACCGAACTGGCGTTCGGAGAGATCGCCTACCTGCTGGGTTTTGCCTCAGCCGAAGCGTTTCAACGCGCATACAAACGCTGGAACGGACAGACCCCCGGCGAATTTCGCCGCAGTCATCGCCAATCCGCCTGATGCCTACAACTCGGTAGCGTCTTCCGCCGGCTCCAGTGGGTCCAGTTCGAAAGCCTGGTACTCGAGCAACTCTTCTTGATAATCGTCCATTTTTGAATCCCCCAACCCATATTAAAAACGTCTGAATAAATGACCAATTCCCAGAGCATAAAGTGCCCGCATGAAAGAAAAATGACGCGGACACGACACTCTGTCGCTACTGAATAAAACGTAGCAGCTGGTCAGGAATTTATCATCGGATTTTTTCGCGGGAGGCCACAGAACAGTGGTCTTGGTTGACGAGGGTCAATCTTTTGGCTGGCCACGGGATCGGGTCATCCGACCCGATCCCCTGGCATATCCATCACTGGCCTGAGGCAGGCATCGCCGGGATGGGTTCGCTCGGCGCAGGCAAGTCACTCGGGTTCGACGGTGGAGTGACGATTTCCTGGAACGATGCAGGCTCTACACGCTCGGTCGGCGTGATCGGCGCCGCTTCAGGAGGCGGGGCAACCGGCTCGGAGGCCGCTGGAGCCGCTTCAATGGATGCAGGTGCAGGTGCAGGCGCTGGTGCAGCAGGCTCTACAGCGGGAGCCGCTGCCGGGGCAGGTGCCAGTGGTGCCGGCGCTGCCTGGGCTTCAGGCACGCCCAGGTCCGTTTTCGGCTTTTCGGGGATGTGCGCAGCCTTTTTCGCTTCCGGCGGCAGGAACAGTTCGACCAGTGCGAAGAAACGCTCGTAGAACTTGGCAGACGATACGGTTTCGCTGGCGACCTTGACCATCGAGTCATCGGAGGAGCCGATCGGCATCGACACCGAGCCCAACACACCCACACCGAGACTGGCGGAGTTGTTGGTCTTCTTCAGCGCATAACGATCCTGCAGGGCGTTGGCGAATACGGTCGCGTGGTGCCCTTCGCTGCCGTCATCGGCACAGACCACGCTGAAGCTGATCTCCATGTGGTTCTCGCCGGTCTGCTGGAAGCTCTTGTGACCGCTGACCAGCTTCGAATCGTTGCTGGTGATGATGTAACCCTGGCTGAGCAAGGCACGACGAGCGGCTTCACAGCTCTGGGTATCGCTGACCGGATAGTTTCGGGAAAAGGTACCGGAGTCGTCGAAATTCTCATGCTCATAGATGGCGGTCTTGTTCGATGAACAACCGGCCGCAGTAGCAAGCACGGCTGCCAGTCCGACAACCCGCATGGGAAGTGATTTAAACATTGAACATCCTGAAGAAAACGGTTCGGGGCATATTGTGCAACAGATCGATGCTTAGCGGAGCATCGATCATGTCTTAAAACGGTTACAGGCTGATTGACCCCGGTTTTGCGCAAAAGTCACCGCGGCAAGTGACGTACGGCCAAACAAAAAGACCCCAGCCTTCCGGCCGGGGTCTTTTGTGCAGCGCTAAACCTGATCAGGCATCAGTAACGCTTGATCTCCGCCTGGCTTTCCAGCTGCTTGCGGTAAGCCGCGAAGTCTTGCTGGCCGATGCGGGAAGCGAGGTAGCGACGATACTGTGCTTTCTCTTCTTCGGTCGGCGCCGCTGCTTCGTTCACGCCATTGAGGCGCACGATCATCAGGCTGCCATCCGCCAGCGTCACGCTGGTGAAGGTCGGCTTGTCCTTGGACGCAGGCTTCGCCATGCGGAACAGCGCTTGCAGCACCGCAGGGTCGACCCCTTCCTGAGCACGAGTCGCCGCTTCCGTGACTTTCCAGGCCTGGCCGTCGACCGCCTGATCCAGCGGGGTCTTGCCATCGCGCAGGCTCGCAATCAAGGCGTCAGCCTTGGTCTTGGCATCGGCGCTGGCGTGTTCCTTGGCCAATTGCACACGGATCGCAGCAGAGACGCTTTCCAGCGGCAATTGCGAAGGCTTCAGGTGCTCCTTGGCACGCAACACGACCACGGTTTCCGGATCGAGCTCGATGGCAGTGCTGTTCGCACCCTCATCCAGGACCTCCGGGCTGAACGCGGCAGTGATCACGGCACGGTTGGCTGCAATACCCTCACCGCCTTCACGGCCGAACGGCTTGGACGTGTGGACGTTCAGTTTCAGGTCCTGTGCCGGTTGCGCCAGGTCCGACGCTTCGAATGAAGCGTCTTCCAGTTGCTTGGTCGCCTCGACAAAACGCTGTTCGACCTGCTGGGCCTTCAATTCGCGGGTCAGCTTGTCTTTCAGGCTGGCGAATGTCGGAACTTCAGGCGCTTCCACGCCCAACAGCTTGATCAGGTGGAACCCGAAATCGGTGCGAACCGGCGCGGAAACCTGGTCCTTGGCCAACGAATACAGGGCTTTCTCGAACGCCGGGTCGTAGACGCCAGGACCGGCATAACCCAGGTCACCGCCGTTGTTCGCCGAACCCGGATCCTGGGAGAATTCCTTGGCCAGCGCCTCGAATTTCTCGCCCTTGGCCAGACGAGCCTGAATCTCTTCGATCTTCGCCTTGGCTTGCGCCTCGGTGGTCTTGTCATTCACTTCAATCAGAATGTGCGCCGCCTGGCGTTGCTCGGACAGGTTCGCGATTTCTTTCTGATAGGCCGCCTGCAGGTCTTCGTCATTGACGCTGACCTGATCGAAGAAGGAAGCCTTCTTCAGCTCGAGGTAATCGATGACCACCTGATCCGGCGTCATGAATTCCTTGGCGTGCTCGTCGTAGTAGGCCTTGACCTCATCGTCGGTCAGCTTCACCGCTGCCGGGTCGGCCTTGATGTTCAGCGAGGCGAAATCGCGGGTCTGTTTTTCCAGACGGGCAAACGCCAGTACCTGTGCATCGGTCACGAAACCGCTACCGGCGAGACCGGCACGCAGCTGACCAATCAGCATTTCCTGAGCCAGCATCTGGCGGAATTGCATGCGGGTATAGCCGAGTTGGCGAATCACCTGGTCGAAACGCTCGGAGCTGAACTTGCCATCCACCTGAAACTCAGGCGTTTGCAGGATGACCTGATCCAGAGCCGCTTCGGAAAAGGCGAATTTCGAGTCTTCTGCGCCTTGCAGCAGCAGTTTGCGATCGATCAGGCCCTTGAGAGCCGACTCGCGCAGCATTTTTTCATCGAGCAAGGAAGCATCGAAATCCTTGCCCAACTGTTGCATGAGCTGACGGCGTTGCATATCGACCGCCTGGCTCAGTTCGTTCTGGCTGATTTCTTCGCCATTGACCTTCGCCGCTTCATTCGTGTTCGTCGTGGCCTGAAAAATGGCGTCGAAACCGGTCAGAGCCATCAGTGCAACGATGACCCCGATAATAGTCTTGGCAATCCAGCCTTGTGAATTGTCCCTGATATTCTGCAGCATGCGTCCCCCAGAAACGGTTGAACTTCAAAAATTAGGCAACCGTGGAGCGTGGGTAGAATCCGGATAGAAGAAAGGCGCATCCGAGGATGCGCCTTCTCGTAACTGGCGGAGCGGATCGAGGGGCTCGAACTGGCGACCCTCGGTGTCTTGAACCGGCGACCTGCAGTCAGGACTGCCGCTCCGCTGCCAAGTCAGGCATGACCCCGACCCGGATGGGTAAAAACCTGAATCGAACTTAGTTGACAGCTTCTTTCAGTGCTTTACCGGCTTTGAAACCTGGTTTTTTGGCTGCTGCGATTTCCAGCGTCTTACCGGTCTGTGGGTTACGACCAATGCGAGCCGGACGATCAGTTACGGAGAAGGTACCGAAACCAACCAGAACAACAGAGTCGCCAGCCTTGAGAGCGCCAGTGACGGATTCGATTACAGCGTCCAGCGCACGGCCAGCAGCAGCTTTCGGGATATCAGCGGATGCAGCGATAGCATCAATCAGTTCCGACTTGTTCACTCTAAGTCCCCTTATATCTATTTGAGTATGATTCTAAGTTTTTTTGGTGAAAGCAAAAACGAGTGCTGAATGGCCTACAGACACTTAAGAGCCGCTTTATAACAAGGGCTCTAAAAAGCTGTCAAGAAAGCCCCCCAGGCAAATACGTACTAATGCGTGCTAATTCTTTCCTTAGAATCTGCGTCGCGTTTCTCATCCTTCGCGACTATCTCCGGAGCCACGTCCGGCAAGGGCTCCGGCGCGTATTGCAACGCAATTTGCAGGACCTCGTCAATCCATTTAACCGGTTTAATCTGTAGATCCTGCTTGATATTGTCCGGAATCTCTTTGAGATCGCGCACATTCTCTTCAGGAATGATCACTGTCTTGATTCCGCCACGGTGGGCAGCCAACAGTTTTTCTTTCAAGCCACCAATGGCCAAGACCTGGCCACGCAACGTGATCTCGCCGGTCATGGCGACATCCGCGCGTACCGGAATGCCGGTCAATGCCGATACCAGGGCCGTGCACATGCCTACACCGGCGCTAGGGCCATCCTTTGGAGTCGCCCCTTCCGGCATATGGATGTGTGTGTCGCGCTTCTCATGGAAGTCCAGAGGGATCCCCAGGCTCTTCGCCCTGCTGCGGACAACGGTCAAGGCCGCGGTGATCGATTCGACCATCACGTCACCCAAGGAACCGGTCTTGATCAACTGGCCCTTGCCCGGTACGACGGCCGCTTCGATGGTCAGCAGTTCGCCGCCCACCTGAGTCCACGCCAACCCGGTCACTTGGCCAATCTGATCCTGCTGCTCGGCCAGGCCGTAGCGGAATTTACGCACGCCCAGGAAGTGCTCCAGCATGTCTGCGGTGACCTTCACCGAGAAGCGTTTCTCCAGCGCATGTTCCTTGACGGCCTTGCGGCAGACCTTGGCAATCTGGCGCTCCAGCCCACGCACACCGGCTTCACGGGTGTAGTAGCGGATGATGTCGCGGATCGCTTCTGCGTCAAACTCCAGCTCGCCTTTCTTCAGGCCGTTGGCCGTAATCTGCTTAGGCGAAAGGTATTTGACGGCGATGTTGATCTTCTCGTCTTCGGTGTAGCCCGGCAGACGGATCACTTCCATCCGGTCCAGCAACGCCGGCGGGATGTTCATCGAGTTCGAAGTACACAGGAACATCACATCGGACAGGTCGTAATCGACTTCCAGATAGTGATCGTTGAAGTTGTGGTTCTGCTCGGGATCGAGCACCTCCAGCAACGCCGATGCCGGATCGCCACGCATGTCGCTGCCCATCTTGTCGATTTCATCGAGCAGGAACAGCGGGTTGCGGACACCCACTTTTGTCATCTTTTGAATCAATCTTCCTGGCATCGAACCGATGTAAGTACGGCGATGGCCACGAATTTCCGCCTCGTCACGCACGCCACCGAGGGCCATGCGCACGAATTTGCGGTTGGTGGCGTGAGCAATCGACTCCGCCAGGGACGTTTTACCCACCCCGGGAGGACCGACCAGGCATAGCACCGGACCACGAATTTTCTTCACGCGCTTTTGCACGGCGAGGTATTCGAGGATGCGTTCCTTGACCTCTTCGAGGCCATAGTGGTCGGCATCCAGAATGTCTTCCGCGCGCGCCAGGTCCAGGCGCACCTTGCTCTGGGCCTTCCACGGCACTTGAACCAGCCAGTCGATGTACGAACGCACCACGGTCGCTTCCGCGGACATCGGCGACATCTGCTTGAGCTTGTTCAGCTCGGCCGTCGCCTTGGCCAGCGCGTCTTTCGGCAGGCCGGCGGCATCGATACGCTTTTTCAGCTCTTCGACTTCGTTGTGGCCTTCGTCACTGTCGCCGAGCTCTTTCTGAATGGCCTTCATCTGCTCATTCAGGTAGTACTCGCGCTGACTGCGCTCCATTTGTTTCTTGACGCGGCCGCGAATGCGTTTTTCGACTTGCAGCAGATCGATCTCGGCATCCAGCAACGCCAGAACGTGCTCGACCCGGGCCGACAAATCGATGATTTCGAGGATTTCCTGCTTCTGTTCGATCTTCAGCGCCATGTGCGCGGCCATGGTGTCCACCAGGCGGCCTGGCTCATCGATGCTGTTGAGCGACGACAGGACTTCAGCCGGGACTTTCTTGCCCAACTGCACGTATTGCTCGAACTGGGACAGCAAGCTGCGAACGAACACTTCCGATTCGCGCTCTGGTGCTTCAACTTCGTCGATCAGGGAGACTTCGGCACGGCAGTGGCCGTCCACTTCGCTGAAGCGCTCGACAGCGCCCCGCTGCTCGCCTTCGACCAGAACCTTGACCGTTCCGTCAGGCAGCTTGAGCAGCTGCAGAACGGTGGCAATCGTACCAACGCGATACAGGGCATCTTCACCGGGATCGTCGTCAGCCGGGTTTCTCTGGGCCAGCAGAAGGATCTGCTTGTCACCCGTCATCGCAGCCTCGAGGGCTTCGATGGATTTCTCGCGCCCCACGAACAGCGGGATAACCATGTGCGGATAAACCACGACATCACGCAATGGCAGGAGAGGCAATTCGATGGTTGTCTTCATGATTTCGCCTCTACGGCGGCCATAAGGCCGTAAACAGATGGAAGTAAGCTTGAAACCAAGATGGGGGCTGCCCAGGAAAAAAACAAGCGGATAAAAGAACCACTTGAAAGATTGCAGCATACGGAAGCTGCTGCGACGGGCCGGATAAGCCTTCAAAGACCGCCTTCGCTGGCAAGCCGGCTCCTGCAGGCCAGATCCCGAAATAGCAAAGGGGCCCGAAGGCCCCTTCTTTATTCAAGCTGCGTGACGCTTATGCGTCTGGCGCAGCCTTGGCGGTCGGCTCACTGTTTTCATAGATATACAGTGGCTTGGACTTGCCTTCTATCACGCTTTCATCGATCACTACTTTGCTCACCTCCGATTGCGAGGGGATTTCATACATAGTGTCGAGCAATACACCTTCGAGAATCGAACGCAGGCCACGGGCACCGGTTTTACGCTCCAGGGCACGCTTGGCGACCGATTTCAGAGCGTCGGTCCGGAATTCCAGATCCACGCCTTCCATCTCGAACAGCTTGGCATACTGCTTGGTCAGAGCATTTTTCGGCTCGGTGAGGATCTGCATCAATGCAGCCTCGTCGAGCTCGTCCAGCGTGGCAAGTACCGGCAGACGACCGACGAATTCCGGGATCAGACCGAACTTGACCAGATCGTCAGGCTCGACCTCACGCAGGGACTCACCGACTTTCTTGCCTTCTTCCTTGCTGCGCACTTCTGCATTGAAACCGATGCCACCCTTGGTGGAACGGTTTTGAATGACCTTCTCAAGACCAGAGAACGCGCCACCGCAGATGAACAGGATGTTACGGGTGTCGACCTGCAGGAATTCCTGCTGCGGATGCTTGCGACCACCTTGAGGCGGAACGGAAGCGACCGTGCCTTCGATCAACTTGAGCAGGGCCTGCTGCACGCCTTCACCGGAAACGTCCCGGGTGATCGACGGGTTGTCAGACTTGCGCGAAATCTTGTCGATTTCATCGATGTAGACAATGCCCATCTGGGCCTTTTCCACGTCGTAATCGCATTTCTGCAGCAGCTTCTGAATGATGTTCTCGACATCTTCACCCACGTAACCCGCCTCGGTGAGGGTGGTTGCGTCGGCGATGGTGAACGGAACGTTCAGCAAGCGGGCCAGTGTTTCGGCAAGCAGGGTCTTACCCGAGCCTGTCGGGCCGATCAGCAGGATGTTGCTCTTGCCGAGTTCGACGTCGTCATTCTTTTTGTCACGCTGATTCAGGCGCTTGTAGTGGTTGTACACCGCTACGGCCAGAACCTTTTTCGCACGTTCCTGACCAATCACATACTGATCAAGGATGCCGCTGATTTCTTTAGGCGAAGGCAATTTATGCGCGCTGCTTTCGGCCTGTGCTTCCTGCACCTCCTCGCGGATGATGTCGTTGCACAGGTCGACGCACTCGTCGCAGATAAAGACCGAGGGGCCGGCAATCAATTTGCGTACTTCATGCTGGCTTTTGCCACAGAAGGAGCAATAGAGCAGCTTGCCGTTGTCCTCGCCGTTGCGGGTGTCAGTCATTCGTTCGATCCAAATCCGATAGGCTTGCAACACAAGATGAAGGCTATTGCGGGCTTTTTCAAGCCCGCCGGTGATCGGACCCGCCGACCAACCTTATTTTGAGCTGCTTATTTTAAGCGGGGCGCTGGCTGATCACTTCATCGATCAACCCGTACTCACGCGCGGCTTCTGCACTCATGAAATTGTCGCGGTTGGTATCGCGCTCGATTTCTTCAAGAGTACGCCCGCTATGCAGGGCCATCAGCGTGTTGAGACGCTCGCGAATGAAGAGGATTTCCTTGGCATGGATTTCGATATCCGACGCCTGGCCCTGGAAACCGCCCAGTGGCTGGTGAATCATCACTCGCGAGTTCGGCAGGCAATAACGCTTGCCAGGTGCACCGGCCGTCAGCAGGAACGCGCCCATGCTGCACGCCTGACCGATACAGGTGGTCGACACGTTGGGTTTGATGAACTGCATGGTGTCGTAGATCGACATGCCCGCCGTCACCGAACCGCCCGGGGAGTTGATATAGAGATGGATGTCCTTGTCCGGGTTTTCCGCTTCAAGGAACAGCAGTTGCGCACAGATCAGGTTGGCCATGTAGTCCTCTACGGGACCCACCAGAAAGATCACCCGCTCCTTGAGGAGACGCGAGTAGATGTCGTAGGCGCGCTCGCCACGAGCGGACTGCTCGACAACCATCGGGACCAGGCCGCCGGCGGCCTGGATATCAGAGTTCTGCTGAATATACGAATTACGGAACATGCTCTGCAGTCACTCCCAAATAGTTATGTCTTGAATACGCATAAGCCAGCTCGAAGGCTGGCTTATGGTGTTTGCTTCTTACCGCAAAAGTGATCAGTCGGCTTGTGGTGCTTCTACCGGCTTGACTGCTTCTTCGTAAGAGACCGATTTGTCGGTCACGCTAGCTTTCTGCAGAACAGTATCCACAACTTGCTCTTCCAGCACAACCGAGCGAACTTCGTTCAGTTGCTGGTCGTTCTTGTAGTACCAGGACACAACTTGCTCAGGCTCCTGGTAGGCCGAAGCCATTTCCTGAATCATCTCGCGAACGCGGGTTTCGTCAGGCTTGAGGTCGAATTGCTTGACCACTTCAGCCACGATCAGACCCAGTACTACGCGGCGCTTGGCTTGCTCTTCGAACAGCTCGGCCGGCAGTTGGTCAGGCTTGATGTTGCCGCCGAACTGCTGAACAGCCTGCACGCGCAGACGGTCAACTTCGTTGGACAGCAGAGCCTTTGGCACTTCGATCGGGTTGGTGGCCAGCAGACCGTCCATTACCTGATTCTTGACCTTGGATTTGATCGCCTGACGCAGTTCACGCTCCATGTTCTTGCGAACTTCGGCGCGGAAGCCTTCCAGACCGGTTTCCTTGATGCCGAATTGAGCGAAGAATTCTTCGGTCAGTTCTGGCAGCTTTGGCTCGGAAACGGTGTTGACGGTCACGGTGAACTCGGCGGTTTTGCCAGCCAGGTCCAGGTTCTGATAGTCCTCTGGGAAAGTCAGGTTCAGAACGCGTTCTTCACCGGCTTTGGCGCCAACCAGGCCATCTTCGAAACCAGGGATCATGCGGCCGGAACCCAGAACCAGCTGGGTACCCTTGGCGGAACCGCCAGCGAACACTTCACCGTCGACCTTGCCGACGAAATCGATGTTCAGCTGGTCTTCGTTTTGAGCAGCGCGATCGGCCACTTCGAAACGGGTGTTTTGCTTGCGCAGGATGTCCAGCATCTTGTCCAGATCGGCATCAGACACGTCAGCGCTCAGGCGCTCTACGGTGATACCTTCGAAACCGGCAACGGTGAACTCAGGGAACACTTCGAATACGGCTACGTATTCCAGGTCCTTGCCCGCTTCCAGGGATTTTGGCTCGATCGAAGGCTGACCAGCCGGGTTCAGCTTCTGCTCAACCACAGCTTCGTAGAAAGAAGACTGGATCACGTCGCCTACAGCTTCCTGGCGAGCGTCAGCACCGAAACGGCGCTTGATTTCGCTCATTGGCACTTTGCCTGGACGGAAGCCAGCAATCTTGGCCTTTTGGGCGGTCTGCTGCAGACGCTTGTTGACCTGGCTCTCGATGCGCTCAGCCGGCACGGTGACGCTCATGCGGCGCTCAAGAGCAGTAGTATTTTCAACAGAAACTTGCATGGATATTCCTCGTTGCACAGACGTTAGCCGGCCGTTTCCGACCCCAGAATCAAGGGCATGCATTCTAGTGGGTCAAACTCAAGAAGTCACCCTACTGAAAACGGGTAAAAACGCAGCAGGCAATTTATAGGTGCGAATGCACGAATGCACCTCGCCCCGATGGCAAATACAACCAATCACGCCAGGGCTCTGCGCCAACCTTTCCCTATATAGAGAAGGTCGCCAATCATCTCCCTGACAGCCGATCTCGCAAGCAAGGCCGGCGGGCAGGACAGCATCATCGAGAAACATAAATACGACGAAACGCCCGCCCCTGCGACCCGGAACCTGCGGCCGCCGAAACAAAAAAGGCGCCAGACTTTTCAATCTGGCGCCTTTCGAAATATGGGGTGGACGATGGGGATCGAACCCACGACAACGGGAGTCACAATCCCGTGCTCTACCAACTGAGCTACGCCCACCATATTGCCTGTTAAAGAAGCCAAACAACTTCTTTATCAAGCTCCAGCCAGGCCAAGTGCCTGAATGAAGCTTTATTTGGTGCGGATGAAGAGACTCGAACTCTTACGCCTCGCGGCGCTGGAACCTAAATCCAGTGTGTCTACCAATTCCACCACATCCGCGGATGAAGCCTTTAAAGCAAAGGCGCCAGACTGTTAATCTGGCGCCTTTCGAAATATGGGGTGGACGATGGGGATCGAACCCACGACAACGGGAGTCACAATCCCGTGCTCTACCAACTGAGCTACGCCCACCATATCGCGCTACTTGTGCCAAAGCTGCCTAATGGCGCACCCGGCAGGACTCGAACCTGCGACCATCCGCTTAGAAGGCGGATGCTCTATCCAGCTGAGCTACGGGCGCCTTGTTAGCTGTAACCTTGGAGGACTACAAACTAAGTGCTTTCCAGTCTTGCAGAATCGTAATCCTGCTCAACCTTCCTAACCAGTGCTAGGCTGTGCCCGACAAGTGCGACGAATAGTATAGAGCCCCCCGAAGGTCGTCAAATCCTTTTTAAAAAAAATTCATTTAATTAAAGGAGTTAGGGGAATTTGCAGACCAAGCGCCTTTGCCCTCACCGCATGACATGCGAGAATGCGTTCTCTTTTTTTCCCCTCTCGATGGTTAATCACGCGCAATGACTGCACAACTTATCGACGGCAAATCGATCGCCGCCAGCCTGCGCCAGCAGATCGCCCAACGTGTCACCGAGCGTCGCCAGCAAGGCCTGCGCACGCCCGGCCTTGCGGTGATCCTGGTCGGCAGCGATCCTGCCTCTCAGGTTTATGTCTCGCACAAGCGTAAAGACTGTGAAGAGGTCGGCTTTCTATCCCAAGCCTATGACCTGCCTTCCGAAACCACTCAGGAAGCGCTGACCGAGCTGATCGATCGCCTCAACGACGACCCTGCAATCGACGGCGTCCTGCTTCAACTTCCGCTTCCCGAACACCTGGACGCCTCCAGGCTGCTGGAGCGCATTCGTCCGGATAAAGACGTCGACGGTTTCCATCCTTATAACGTCGGTCGCCTGGCCCAGCGCATTCCACTGCTGCGCCCATGCACCCCCAAAGGCATCATGACCCTGCTGGAAAGCACCGGTGTCGACCTTTACGGGATGGATGCCGTGGTCGTCGGCGCGTCCAATATCGTTGGCCGCCCGATGGCGATGGAATTGCTGCTGGCCGGCTGCACCGTGACGGTCACCCACCGCTTTACCAAGGACCTGGCCGGCCATGTCGGCCGTGCGGATCTGGTCGTCGTCGCCGCCGGCAAGCCGGGCCTGGTCAAGGGCGAATGGATCAAGGAAGGCGCGATCGTGATCGATGTCGGCATCAACCGTCAGGACGACGGCAAGCTGGTCGGTGACGTGATCTACGAAACCGCCCTGCCCCGCGCCGGCTGGATCACCCCGGTACCGGGCGGCGTAGGCCCGATGACCCGTGCCTGCCTGCTGGAAAACACCCTGTACGCCGCCGAAACCCTGCACAGCTGAGTTTCAACGCGCACGCTGTCAGCGTGACAAGGAACCCCGCCCTGGCGGGGTTTTTTTTGCCCGCGAGAAACACCGACCGCCCGCCGGAAAATGACTTTTTTTTCATGTTTCTCAGGACTTTCACCTGTTACTTGAACAACCATCGACAGTTATTCAGCCATACTCCAGAATGACGCGCTTTTCAGGAAACAGTCCGTTACAGAACGGCTTATCAACACTTTATGAGTCTGCCAGCGTGAATATCCGTCTTTCCATCCTGAGCCTATTTTTTGCAGTTGCAGGGACTTTCATCACGCCCTTCGCCAGCGCTGGCGAAACCACCGCAGCACCGCGAGATACAAAGACACTCAAGCTCGCTTCCGGCAGCTCCTTGCTGCTGGACATGCAGACCAACAAAGTCATCTACGCCAGCAATCCTGACGTGGTGGTGCCGATCGCTTCCGTCAGCAAGTTGATGACCGGCCTGGTCGTGGTCGAGTCTCGGCAGAACATGGACGAATACATCAACATCAACATCAGCGACACACCGGAAATGAAAGGTGTGTACTCCCGGGTCAAGCTCAAGAGCGAACTGCCGCGCCGGGAAATGCTGCTGATCGCCCTGATGTCATCTGAAAACCGAGCCGCTGCAAGCCTGGCCCACCACTATCCGGGTGGCTATGCCGCGTTCATTGCTGCAATGAACGCCAAGGCCCGGGCCTTGGGCATGACCAATACCCATTTCGTCGAGCCGACCGGTCTCTCGCCGCGCAACGTTTCGACCGCTCGCGATTTAAGCAAACTGTTGATCGCCGCGCACAAGTACCCGCTGCTGACCGAGCTGAGTACAACCAAGGAAAAGACCGTTTCGTTTCGCAAGCCGAACTACAGCCTGGGTTTCCGCAACACCGACCATTTGGTCCGCAAGCCGGATTGGGACATCCAGCTGACAAAAACCGGCTTCACCAACGAGGCCGGCCACTGCCTGGTGCTGGTGACCCGGATGGCTAACCGCCCGGTGGCCTTGGTGATCCTTGATGCCTACGGCAAGTACACCCACTTTGCCGATGCCACGCGCATGCGTAATTGGGTAGAGAGCGGAAAGAGCGCGGACGTGCCTTCTGTAGCCTTGCAGTACAAGGCAGACAAGAACCTCAAGCAGCGGCAGAGCGGCGTGGTAGAAGCATCGAAGTAACCTTGCTGCAAACGCATGAAAAAGCCCCGGACATCCGGGGCTTTTTTTCGTCGCAAAGTTAGTCGTTAGGCAGCGGCATCTGGTCGTCATCCGGGATACCGTCGCCGGTACTTGGATCTCTCCAACCCTTCGGCTTTTCAGTGGGCGCCACCGTTGGCCGTGCCAGGGGATCCCTCAACGGGCTGTCGGGATCCATCACCGGATCGGTGCTTTGCTCGGGGGTTGTGGGGACAGTTTCCGGACGTTTGTCGTCGAAACTGGAATCGGTAGACATACACACCTCCATTGGACCTAAGGCTTCAGATCACCCAGTGGATCGTAGGGCTTGGCCGGAGCCTTGGGGTTGTCACCCGGTTTCACATCCCTCGGTGCCTTGGCGGGCCCAATCGGGTCGACCTGAGGATCGCCAAGGTCCGGGGAATCGGGATCGAAACCCAGCTCATTGCCAGACGAATGCTCGGATGAGTGTGGACCGACGGGCGTAGTTGAATGAGCCATGGGCGCCTCCTGTATCAAGGCCCGGAAAGATCCGGGCCTTTGCAGATTAGAGGCTGGCATCGGGCGCTGGTGCCCGGAGGGTGACGAACGGACTTACTGTGCGGCCAGGGCTTTTTTAGCTTTTGCAGCCGCCGGCTCCTGGCCCGCCTGCGCCAGATCATTGGCTGCCTTGAGCCAGCGTTGCTGATCGACCTGGGCGGGAATCTGCGTCGGATTCTGGATCAACACTGCCCAACCGCCGGCATCCTTGAACGCCGATTCAAAAGAACCGAAGCTCATCAACGTCCGCTGACTCATGCCAGCGCGCAGCAGCACGGTCTGCTTCTGACGGTTGTACCCGGTGAGAATCGCATAACGCGGTTCGGCCCACATCGCCGAGCCTTCGGTGAAGCGCACCATCACCGGATAACCGGCCGCGACCTGGGTCAACAAGGCCGGCAAGGTCGCGTCAAGGGGATAGACCACCATCCCGTACTCACGCGCGAGGTTCACCATGTTCTGTTGCAGCTGGGCTTCGGCGCCCGGCAAATGCAGCGGTTTGTCGAGCAAACCTGGCGTAATCACGATGTTCTGCTGGGAAAGCATGCTGGCCAGCACCTGCGGTCCGCTTTGATTGGCCACGCCCTTGTAGAAGCGGCCACTGAGTTCGACCCGCTCCGGCAGACGCTTGATCTCAGGTGCAACACTCCCGGCGCAACCCGCCAGCGCCACCACACATCCCGCCATCAGCGCCGCCGACAGCATTCGAGAAAATACCCGCACCATCATCACTCTCTTGTTCAGGCGCCAGGCAACAATATTCCCGGCAAGGCCGTTGATCATAGGACGCCGCGCGACAGCGGTATAGCCTTAACCGGCAGTTGTT
Source organism: Pseudomonas sp. PDM30 (assembly GCF_019218985.1). Lineage (NCBI taxonomy): Bacteria > Pseudomonadati > Pseudomonadota > Gammaproteobacteria > Pseudomonadales > Pseudomonadaceae > Pseudomonas > Pseudomonas sp. PDM30. Next base: position 42,749 of record NZ_JAHUWM010000006.1, on the reverse strand, counting down.
TGCATTCGATAGAGCGAACTGGTTGGTGACTGCCGACTTTCGGTCAATAGCCTGAAATACAGCAACGGCTAGACTGTTCCTTGAAGAGACGACAGCGAAGCGTGAGTGCCCATTGAAGGGCAAAGAGGAGGCACCGATGAGCCTGACCATGATCATTGTAATGTTGGTTTGCGGCTGGCTGGCGGTAGCCGCCGCCATGCTGTGGGGCGTGCTGCGCATTACTCGCCGCCACCATCACCCTGTCCAGCCGGCGCCTGCGCAAGATGCGGACAAGGCACCGAGCCAGCACGCCAACGCTCACTGACACCACCTTTATCCGAGACCAACAAAAACGGCCGCCTGCACTCCTTCGAGTTCAGGCGGCCGTTTCTTTTAGCGGCGGTCAGACTTCAGTGGCAACCCGCTTCTGCCTGGAGCGACGGGACATCATGTTCAACACCTCGATCGCAGCCGAGAATGCCATGGCCGCATAGACGTAGCCTTTCGGTACATGGGCGCCAAAGCCTTCGGCAATCAGCGTCATGCCGATCATGATCAGGAAGCCCAGGGCCAGCATCACCACTGTAGGGTTGTCGTTGATGAACTTGGCCAGCGGATCAGCCGCCAGCAACATCACCAGTACCGACACCACCACCGCGATGACCATGATCGGCAAATGCTCGGTCATGCCGACAGCGGTAATGATGCTGTCGATGGAGAACACCATATCCAGCATCAGGATCTGACCGATCGCGGCCGCGAAGCCCAGGGTCACGGTCGAGGTCGCCGACTTCGGATCTTCCGGTGCCGGGTCCATGCTGTGATGGATCTCGGTGGTCGCCTTCCACAACAGGAACAGGCCACCGGCAATCAGGATCATGTCTTTCCAGGAAAACGCGTGGCCGAGAATCTCGATCACCGGATTGGTCAACTGGACGATGAACGCGATGGTGCTCAGCAAGCCCAGACGCAGGATCAACGCCATGCCGATACCGATGCGCCGTGCCCGCTGTCGATTGTGCAAGGGCAGCTTGTTGGTCAGGATCGAGATGAAGATCAGGTTATCGATGCCGAGCACGATCTCCATCACGATCAGGGTGGCAAGGGCGACCCAGGCGGTGGGGCTGGCGGCAAGTTGTAAAAGGTAGTCCATGGGTCAGTCCTGACTCGTTGTAATACGGTTTAGATTTCCTGGGAGGAAGATTCGGTTTTTTCCGAGTCTTTTTCCGATGATTCTTTCTTGCTGATCAACCCGCTGGTGGCGTCACTGAGTGCTTGCTCGGCGGCCTTATGGGTATCGTCAATCGCCTGTTTGGCGCTTTCGGCAGCCTTGCCCATCAATTGTTGCGCGCTTTTCTCGGCTTGGTCGCAACCGGCCAGTACCAGTAAAGACGTGATCAGCAATGCCGTGGCTTTAAGCTTCATGATGCTTTCCTCGATAGAACGAACGGGACCTAAACGATGGCCCGTTGATAGCGATGCATTCTAGGGAAGTGAATACTTCAGGAAAATTCGTATTTTCAGCGGCTATACTTCGGTTTTTACGAACTGTAGATCGCCATGCTCAACTATCGGCAATTGCATTACTTCTGGGTGGTGGCCAAGACCGGCAGCATCGTGCGCGCCTGTGAGCAGCTCAATCTCACGCCGCAAACCATCAGTGGGCAGATTTCATTACTGGAACAGACCTTTGGCATCGAGTTGTTTCGGCGTGTCGGACGGCAACTCGAACTCACTGAGGCCGGCCGGCAGGCACTGCCCTACGCCGAACAAATGTTCCAGCTGGGTGGCGAACTGGAACTGATGCTGCGGGCACAACCCAATGAGCAGCAGATCCTGTTTCGCGTCGGCGTGGCCGACGTGGTGCCCAAGTCCATCGTCTATCGCCTGATTGCACCGACAATGGAGCTGAACGAACCGCTGCGAATCACTTGTCGCGAAGACAAGCTTGAACGTTTGTTGGCCGACCTGGCGATCCAGCGCCTGGACCTGGTGATATCCGACAGCCCGATGCCATCGCACCTGGACATCAAGGGCTACAGCCAGAAACTCGGTGAGTGCGGGATCAGCTTCTTCGCCACCCCAGAGCTGGCGGCCCGTTACGGTCACGACTTTCCGCGCAACCTGCACGGTGCGCCGCTATTGATTCCCGGGCCGGAAACCGTGGTGCGCAGCCGTTTGCAACGGTGGTTTGCCGAGCAACAGATCCAGCCGCAAATTGTCGGCGAGTTCGACGACAGCGCCCTGATGCAGGCCTTCGGCCAATCCGGCAGCGGGATCTTCATCGGCCCGAGCGTGATTGCCGATGAGGTGCGACGCCAATATGGCGTGCAGGTGATCGGCCAGACCGACGCGGTGAGCGAGTCGTTCTATGCCATCTCAGTGGAACGCAAGGTCAAGCACCCCGGCATTGTCGCCATTACCGAAGGTGCCCGACGCGAGCTGTTTACCGAGTTTTAGGACACTCAGGCGCAGACTTCCCGGGGCTTGAAGGTCATCAGCGCAATGGCCAGCAGGATCGAGGCGAGGATGAACGCCGCAGCAGCGAAGCCAAGGCCTTGCAGGCCGACGCTGTCGATTACCCGGCCACCGATCATCGCGCCCAGACCGATACCGAGGTTGGCCCCGGCGATGTTCAGCGACGCGGCGAACGCTGGCGCTTCGGGCGCAGCTTTCATCAGGCGCACATGGCTGACCAGGAACAACGCTGCCTGGGTCACGCCCCAGATGCCCATCGCTGCTGCCAGACCCAGCGGCGAGTGGATGTTCGGCACCAGCGCCACCAGGCCGGCAATCATGAACGCACAGAACATCATCGACGCCATCAACGGATGACGATCCACCGCACGGCCACCCAGGGAGTTACCGATCAGCCCGACCGCACCAAAGCCCATCAGGCACCAGCCGACCACGGTGCCGTTGAAGCCGGCCAGTCGCTCAAGGATGTCCGCCAGATAGGTGTACGCGGTGAACATGCCGCTGAACACAATCACCGACAGCAGCACGTGACCGAGCATCAGCGGGCTGCGCAGGATCTTGAACTGCGACCGCAAGCTCACCTGATGCTGGTGCAGGTTGGTCTTCGGCAGATAGATAAACAGCAGCAATGCCTTGGCAAAGGCGATGACCGCCAGAATCGCGAAGGCACTGCGCCAGCCGAACGCATCGGAAATCAGCGTGCCCACGGGAATGCCGAACACCGTGGCGCAAACGATGCCGAAGCCGATCTTGGCGATGGCGCGACCGGCGTAATCCGGCCCGACGATGTCCACCGCCGTTTCGCTGGCCAAGGCCCAGAACACTGGCAACCCCAGCGCCGGGATCAAGCGGGCAAACGCCATCACCCAGATGTTCGGCGCCAGCGCCGCGACCGTGTTGGCCAGGCCAAACATGATCAGCACCGAGATGAACAACTTGCGACGCTCGAAGCGGGCGAAATACGCCGTCAGGAACGGCCCGAACGCGGCCACGGTGAAGGCGAACAGGGTCACCAGCAAACCGGCCTGCGGGATGCTGACCTCCAGGTCCCTGGCGATAGCCGGCAACAGGCCAACAATGATGAATTCCGTGGTCAGCACCGTGAAGCCGGCGGCGGACAACAGAAGAATGGGCAGCAGCATGCAAAACTCCAGAAAACGAAAACACCAGCGATAGCCCGAAGGCCCACTGGCAGACATGAAAATGAGGATGGCGAATCTTAACAGAGTGTTTTCGGATGCGGTTGCACGAACCTGCAATTCGCGTTGAAGACCAGGGTGGCAGTTCGTCACAGGTCTGAAAGATCGTTCCTGCGCTGTGATAAAGTCCGCGCCCTGAAAAACGTACACCCTGTGATCAATGCCGATCATTTAAGGGGCAAAACCTGTGGGAGCGAACTTGCTCGCGATGGCGGACCGTCAGACAACGCAAGTGTCGACTGTGCCAGCGACATCGCGAGCAAGCTCGCTCCCACAAGGAATGCGGTGTTCTACACCCTGTATTCCCCTCCCGGTTTCCGGTCTGCGGCCTGCCCTGCTTGTTGCTGCAACTGCGACGAAACCATGCACTTATAAAAATTCAGAGATGCCGTTTTATGACAGCTTCATCCCCTTCTCTATTGCAACGCCTTAAACGCCTGAGCCTGGTCACACAGATCGTGATCGGCCTGATCGCCGGTATTGCCCTGGCGCTGATCGCCCCCGACATGGCGAAGTCCACGGCGTTCATCGGCAAAGTGTTTGTCTCGTCGCTCAAAGCCGTCGCGCCGATCCTGGTGTTCGTGCTGGTCATGGCGTCGATTGCCAACCACAAGCACGGCCAGGAAACCCACATCCGGCCGATTCTGTTCCTGTATCTGCTGGGCACTTTCGCCGCGGCCGTTGTGGCGGTGGTTGCCAGCATGACGTTCCCGTCGAGCCTGGTGCTGTCGACCCAGGACGTCGCGGTCACAGCGCCTGGCGGGATTGGCGAAGTGTTGCAAAGCCTGTTGCTGAGCGTGGTCGATAATCCGGTCAGCGCCCTGATGAATGCCAATTTCATCGGCATCCTGGCGTGGGCCATCGGTATGGGTATTGCCATCCGCCACGCCGGCGACACCACCCGTGAAGTGCTGGGCGACCTGTCCAATGGCGTGACAGTGATCGTGCGCCTGGTGATCAGCTTCGCCCCGCTGGGCATCTTCGGCCTGGTGGCCTCGACCCTCGCCACTTCCGGCTTCGGTGCGCTGATCGGCTACGCGCAGCTGCTGGCCGTGCTGTTGGGCTGCATGCTGTTCGTGGCGCTGGTGATGAACCCGCTCATCGTGTTCTGGAAACTGCGCCGCAACCCGTACCCGCTGGTGCTGACCTGCCTGCGCGAGAGCGGCATCACGGCGTTCTTCACCCGCAGCTCGGCGGCGAACATTCCGGTCAACCTGGAGTTGAGCAAGCGTCTGGGCCTGCACGAAGACACCTACTCGGTATCGATCCCGCTGGGCGCGACCATCAACATGGCGGGTGCTGCGATCACCATCACCGTACTGACCCTGGCGGCCGTGCACACCCTCGGCATCACCGTGGACGTTCCGACGGCGATCCTGCTGAGCGTCGTCGCGGCAATCTGCGCCTGCGGTGCTTCCGGTGTAGCCGGTGGTTCGCTGTTGCTGATTCCACTGGCGTGCAGCCTGTTCGGCATTCCGAGCGAAATCGCCATGCAGGTGGTGGCGGTCGGTTTCATCATCGGCGTGTTGCAGGACTCGGCGGAAACCGCGCTCAACTCGTCCACCGATGTGCTGTTCACCGCGGCGGCTTGCCTGGGTGAAGAGCAAAAAGCCGAACGCCTGGCCTGACCCCGCCGCCCCTGTGGGAGCGAGCTTGCTCGCGATGAGGGAGTGTCAGTCGACATCAAAGTTGAATGACCCACCGCTATCGCGAGCAAGCTCGCTCCCACAGGGGTCTGCGGTGTAAATGAAAAATGCGGCCCCATGAAAAAGCCCCCGCAGCCAAAGGCTCCGGGGGCTTTTTTGTACCCGAACGGTTTAGAACGCGCCCATGTAGTCGCGCTTGCCCACTTCCACGCCGTTATGGCGCAGCAGTGCGTAAGTGGTGGTGATGTGGAAGAAGAACTGCGGCAGGCCGTAGGTCAGCAGGTAGGACTGGCCGCTGAAGCGCTTCTCTTTAGGCGTGCCCGGACGGGTGACGATCTCGATGCCTTCCTTGCCGTTGATCTGCTCCGGCTTGATCGAGCCGATGAAGGCCAGTGCCTTGGCAATCAACGCTTGCAGTTCGGCGAAGGTGGTTTCGCTGTCGTCGTACTTCGGCAGCTCGACTTCAGCCAGACGACCGGTAACACCCTTGCTGAAATCAACGGCGATCTGCACCTGACGCACCAGAGGGAACATGTCCGGGAACAGGCGCGCTTGCAGGAACGCGTTAGGGTCGATGTTTTTTTCGGTGGCGTGAGCCTCGGCCTTTTTCAGTACATCGCTCAGGGCGTTGAGCATTTGCTGGAAAACAGGCACGGAAGCGTCGTACAGGGAAATGGTCATGGCAGGTCTCGTGTGGTGACTGGAGGGATCGCAGGTAACCTGTGGGAGCGAGCTTGCTCGCAATGGACGTGAACGATAACGCGTTCTGTCTGAATAAACGCGTAGCGCTGGAGTCCATCGCGAGCGAGCTCGCTCCTACAGGTGATCAGCGTTGAAACGTGGGCCGATTATAGCCATGCACACGCCTCCCGAGACCGGTCTTTTTCAGCTGCCGTAAACTTTGGCCGCAGGAACCGCCTGCGTCATCAGTTGAGCGACGGCATCACCCATCTCGCCGACCGCCCAACGGCCCTGACGATCCAGTTGCGGACCACGGCGCCAGCCGTCGGCGATCGACAACTTGCCGCCCTCGACTTCGAACATCCGCCCGGTCACCTCGGCGGAAGCCTCGGAGCCGAGCCACACCACCAGCGGCGCGACGTTTTCCGGGGCGAAGTAGTCAAAGCCCTCTTCAGGCTTTTTCATGGTGTCAGCGAACACTTGCTCGGTCATCCCGGTGCGCGCGGCTGGCGCCAGGGCGTTGGCGGTGATCCCGTAGCGGCGCAGTTCAGCCGCCTGCACCAGCGTCAGCGAAGCAATGCCGCCCTTGGCCGCCGCGTAGTTGGACTGACCGATGGAGCCCTGCAAACCGGCGCCGGAGCTGGTGTTGATGATCCGCGCATCGACCCTGGCGCCGCCCTTGGCCTGCTCACGCCAGTACTTCACGGCGTGGCTGGAAATGCAGAAGTGACCCTTCAGGTGCACGGCCACCACGGCATCCCAATCGGCTTCACTGAGGCTGGCGAACATGCGGTCGCGGCAGATGCCGGCGTTGTTGACCACCACGTTCAGGTCGCCGAAGGTTTCGATGGCCTGGCGCACGATCAAGCCCGCCGAGTCATAGCGGGTGATGTCGTCGCTGTTGGCCACGGCACTGCCGCCCTGGCCGAGGATTTCGCCGACCACGGCCAACGCCGCTTCACGATTGATGTCGTTGACCACTACTTTTGCGCCTTCGGCGGCGAAGGCCAACGCGTAGGCACGGCCCAGACCACCGCCGGCACCGGTGATGATCACCACACGGTTTTCACAGATTTTCATGTTCTACATCCTTCAAATTCATCACGGGTCGACACAATTCCCTGTAGGAGCGAGCCCGCTCGCGATGGTCGTTAACGAAAACGCGGGGTATCTGAATGCCCGCGTCGTTCTTGAGTCCATCGCGAGCAGGCTCGCTCCTACAGGATCGGTGTACATCCTGGTTTACAAGCGTTCGATGATCGTCACGTTGGCCTGACCGCCGCCTTCGCACATGGTCTGCATGCCGAAGCGTCCGCCGCTGCGCTCCAGTTCATGCAGCAAGGTGCACATCAAGCGAGTGCCGGTGGCGCCCAATGGATGTCCGAGGGCAATCGCGCCGCCATTGACGTTGGTCTGTTCGTGGGGGTAGCCAGTCTCTTTCAACCAGGCCATGGCCACCGAGGCGAAGGCTTCGTTGATCTCCACACGGTCAATGTCTTCGAGCTTCATGCCGGCGCGCTTGAGTGCGTAAGCGGTGGCCGGGATCGGCGCGGTGAGCATCCAGATCGGGTCTTCGGCGCGCACGCTCAGGTGATGGATGCGTGCCCGTGGCGTCAGGCCGTAACGCTTGAGCGCCGCCTCCGAGACGATCAGCATCGCGCTGGCCGCGTCGCAGGTCTGGCTCGACACCGCGGCGGTGACCCGGTCACAGCCAAACAGGAATTCCAGCTCGGCCATTTTTTCCAGGCTGGTCTGGCGCGGGGTTTCGTCATGCAGCACACCGGCCAGCGGCACGATCTCGCGGTTGAAGCGGCCTTGCTCGATGGCCTGCAAGGCACGTCGATGGGACTCAAGCGAATAGGCTTCAAGTTGTGCCCGGGACAGGTCCCACTTTTCGGCGATCATCTGCGCCGAACGGAACTGCGTCGGTGGTTGCGCGCCATAGCGCCGCACCCAGCCTTCGGAACCGCTGAACGGATCAGTGAAACCCAAGGGCTCGGCGGCGATCATCGCCGAGGAAATCGGGATCTGGGTCATGGTCTGCACGCCACCGGCGATGACCACGTCCTGAGTCCCGCTCATCACCGCCTGGGCGGCGAAGTGCACCGCTTGCTGGGACGAGCCGCACTGGCGATCGATGGTGGTGCCCGGCACCGATTGCGACAGGCCGGCCGCCAGCCAACTGGTGCGGGCGATGTCACCGGCCAGCGGGCCGATGGTGTCGACACAGCCGAAGATCACGTCGTCGTAATCCTCGTCGGGAATGGCATTGCGCTCGACCAGCGCGCGCAATACGTGGGCGCCCAGGTCGGCGGCGTGGATCTGGCTCAGACCACCCTTGCGCCGCCCGGTGGGCGTACGCAGGGCGTCGACTATGTAGGCTTCAGGCATGGTCTACCTCTGTGAAAAATTGAAATCTGGTATTAAGAGCGCCGAAAAACCTGTGGGCGCGAGCTTGCTCGCGATTGCGTCAGTTCAGTCGACAAAAATGTTGAATGTGCTGCCGCCATCGCGAGCAAGCTCGCTCCCACAGGGATGTAGTCACCCTTACTGACGGGTTAGAACGTACTGCCCGCACCCAGCGCAGGCTTGCCGTCCAGCAACACAGCGCGAATCCGCCCCTTGTGCACACCGCGATCGCCCCAGACCTTGTCCAGCGCCCAGGCGCGCTTCATGAACAGATGCAAGTCGACTTCCCAGGTGTACCCCATGGCGCCGTGGGCCTGGATGGTGTTCTTCGCCGCAAGCATGGCCGCTTCCGCCGTTGCCAGCTTGGCGTGGGAGACGAATACGTCCTGATCTGCCTGCTGCTCTGCGAGCGCATAGGCGGCGCGATACAGCGGGCCTTTAGCGAACTCGATCTGCACCGCGACGTTAGCCATCAAATGCTTGACCGCCTGGAACGACCCCACCGGTTTGCCGAACTGCTTGCGCTCGAAGGTGTAGTCCACCGCCAGGTCGACCATGCGCTTGGCCAGTCCGAGCAATTGCGCGGCACTGGCGAGGGCGCCACGGTTGAAGGCAGCGGCCCACAAACGTCGGCCCTGTTCACCGCTGGCAACACAGGTGTCCGGCGTTGGCGTCCATTCGACCTGGAACAACTGACGGCTCGGGTCGACCGACTCGTTGCGGGTCAGGCGCACGGCATCACGCTCCAGGGCGTGCACTTCATCGCCACGGGCCAGCAACAGCAGATCGGCGACATGGGCATCGCTGACCAGCGGATTACCTGGCTCGGAAACCGCGAGACGCGCGCGGCCCTCGGCCACTCGCGACAGCCATTTTTGTTTGAGCGGGGCGTGTTGCTCATCCAGGGCGGCGAGCAACGGCACGCCGACCAGCATGGTGTCCACCAGCGGCTCAGGCAGACCGGCGTAACCGCACTCCTGGGCAATCAGCACGAAGTCCAGCTCATTCATGCCCATGCCGTCCTGTGCCTCGGGCACGGTCAGGGCGGTCAGGCCCAGTTCCACCAATTGCGCCCAGAGTTGCTCACTGCGCCCGCTGTCGCTCTGCCACAGTTCGCGAATGCGTTCCGGGGTGACTTCGTTGATCAGGAAGCTGCGGACGTTGTCCTGAAACAGCAGTTGGTCGCGGCTGAAACTAAAGTCCATGGTCTACTCCTCAGGCACGCGGCATGCCGAGCATGCGTTCGGCAATGATGTTGCGCTGGATCTCGTTGGTGCCGGCGTAGATCGGCCCGGCCTGGGCAAACAGGAAACCTTCCAGCCAATGGCCGACGTCACCGGCGGCCGGAGCTTGGGGCAGCAGCTCGCCACGCAAACCGAGAATACTCATGGCGGTGTCGTGCATGCGCTGGTCGAGTTCGGACCAGAAGATCTTGTTGGTCGACGACTCCGGCCCGATCTTGCCGCCCTGCACCAGTTGCGAGGCGGTCATGTAGGTGCCCAGGGTGTAGGCCTCGGCATCGAGCCAGGCGCGCATCACTGCTTCGCCAATGGCCGGGTCGCGGTCGGCCTGCTCGCGGTTGGCCAGGTACAACTGCACCAAGCGCTTGGCGGTTTCCTGGAAACGCGCAGGCGAGCGCAGCAGCAAACCGCGCTCGAAACCGGCGGTGGACATCGCCACGTGCCAGCCCATGCCTTCGCCACCGAGGGCGTTCTCCACCGGCACCTTGACGTCGTCGAAGAAAATCTCGGCGAAACCCGGCAAGCCATTGAGCTGCGGAATCGGCCGCACGGTGATCCCCGGCGTGTTCAGCGGCAGCAGGATGAACGTCAGGCCGTGATGGCGCTGAGACTGCGGGTCGGTGCGGAAAATACCGAACGCCCAGTCAGCCCACACCGCACGGGTCGACCAGGTTTTCTGGCCGTTGATCACGTAGTGGTCGCCCACCCGCTCAGCCTTGGAGCGGATCGCCGCCATGTCGGAACCGGCACCCGGCTCGGACCAGGCCTGGGCCCAGATGTCTTCGCCGGTGGCCATGCGCGGCAGGAATCGCGCTTTCTGCTCTTCGCTGCCGTACTCCATCAGGGTCGGGCCGAGCAGGAAGATGCCGTTCTGGTTGACCCGTGCCGGCGCCCCGGAACGGTAGTATTCCTCTTCGAAAATCAGCCACTCGATCAGGTCGCAACCACGGCCGCCGAGTTCGGTCGGCCAGGTGACCATGCCCCAACGGCCTTCATTGAGCTTGGCTTCCCAAGCGCGGTGCTCGGCAAAACCTTGCTCGGTGTCGAACGATTGCAGCGGTTCACTCGGTACATTGGCCGCCAGCCAGGTCCGCGCATCAAAGCGAAAGGCCTGCTGGGCCGGGGTATAGGTCAGGTCCATGGATATGCCTTCAGCCGTTGAATCGGGCATCGCGTTTCTCGACGAACGAGTCGCGTGCTTCCTGAGAGTCCAGTGAGCGGTAGGCTTCGAGGGTGAAGCCCTGCTCCCAGCGGTATTTGTCTTCCAGATTGCCGTCTTCGATGCCGCTCAGCGCTTCCTTGGCCAGGCTGATCATGCCCGGGCTCTTGGCGGCGATGGTGCGGGCGATCTGCAACGCGGCTTCGCGCAAGTCTTCGCGCTTGACCACCCGCTCCACCGCGCCCAGGCGGTAAGCTTCGGCGGCGTCGATGGCCTCGCCGGTGAAGTACATGTGGCGGACTTTCTGCACCGGGAACAACCGCTGCAAATGCGCACCGCCGCCCATGGCCCCGCGATCCACTTCCGGCACGCCGAAGGTGGCGCACTCGGACGCGACGATGATGTCGGCGGCGCCGCAGATGCCGATGCCGCCGCCCAGCACGAAGCCGTGCACTGCGACGATCACCGGTTTCGGATTGCGGTGGATCGCCTTGAAGCTGTCGTAGTTGCCCTTGTTAACGGCGACTATCAGGTTGCCGTCGGCGGCCAGTTCCTTGATATCGACCCCGGCGCAGAAGCCGCGCCCTTCGGCCCGGATCAGGATCACCCGCACCTCGGCATTGCGCCCCAGGCTTTCGATTTCGCTGGCGATGTCGGCCCAGCCCTGGCAGTTGAAGGCGTTGACCGGTGGCCGGTCGAACACCAGTTCCGCGATGCCGTTATCGATACTCACGCTAAATGGTTTCATGCTTTCCCCTTACGACACACGGCGGCACAGCTCGCCCAGGCGCACTTCGGCGTCGCGGACGATCTGTTCAATCAATTGGGCGCAGCTGGGCAAGCTGTCGATGGAGGCGGCGATTTGCCCGGCGGGCAAGACGCCCGCGGCCGGTTGCCCGTCGACCATGGCTTTCTGGATCACCATCGGCGCGTTGGCGGCCATGATGCTTTGCGCGGCGGTCAGCTCCCCGGCGCCGCGCATCTTCAAGGCACTGCCGAGCAACTGGGTCAGGCTCATGCCGGTGTGGCGGCGGTAGGCCAGGCCACTGCGCAATGCCAGCAACAGGCGCTTGAGGCCGCCGCTGTTTTCCAGTTGGTTAAGCAATTCGTTGCGGATCATCCGTTGCGGCATGCCGTCGATGGCGCGGCTGATGATGATCGCCGCCGGGTCCTTGACCGCCAGATAACGCGCAAGCGTCGCCTGGGGCACCGGGCTGTCGGCGCACATCAGGAAGCGCGTACCCATGGCGATGCCTTCGGCGCCGTAGGCCAGGGCCGAAACCAGGCCCCTGCCGTCCTTGAAACCGCCGGCCGCCACCACGGGCACCGACACCGCATTTACCACTTGATCCAGCAGCATCGAGGTCGGCACGGAGCCGGTATGCCCACCGCCCTCGCCGCCCTGTACGGTCACCGCATCGGCGCCCATTTCCACGGCTTTCTGCGCATGCTTGAGCGCGCCCACCGTGGGAATGCACACCACGCCGGCGTCCTTCAGGCGACTGATCATTTGCTTGCCCGGCGAACGGCTGTAGCTGACCGCCCGGACTTTGTGACGCAACACCAACTCGACGATCTCGCCGGCGTTGGCCTGGTACATGTGGAAATTCACCCCGAACGGCTGATCGGTCAGGCGCCGGGTTTCGATAATCGCCGCTTCCATCTGCTGCGGTTCGATGGTCGCCCCGGCCAGGAAACCGAAACCACCGGCATTGCCCGTGGCCGCCACCAGTTTCGGGTCGGCGACCCAGCCCATGGCGGTCTGGATGATCGGATAACGGCACCCGAGCAGTTGTGTCAAACGGGTATTCAACGAGATCGCCATGCTCACGCCTCGCCCGTTTTACGCTGGGAACTGGCCATGGCCTTGGCGTCGTAGCCGCCGAGGCGGTCGCCGGACACCAGTTCGTTGTGGGCATGAGCGAAGTGATGCAGACCGAACACCATGTCCATGGTCGCGCGCTTGCCCATCAGGTCTTCGGCGTTGTTCACCGCCTGCTTGCTCAGCTGCAGGCCCAGGCGCGGCATCTGTGCGATGCGCCCGGCGATGTCGAGGGTCTGTTGTTCCAGCTCGTCGCGAGCAACCACCCGATTGAGCATGCCCATCTGATAGGCACGCGGTGCCGGCATGCGCTCGCCGAGGAACAGGAACTCCTTGGCGATGCGCGGATTGAGTTCATGCACGTGGGCGAAATACTCGACCCCGGGAATGCCCATTCGCACCACCGGATCGGCGAAGTAAGCATCCTCGCTGGCCACGATCAGGTCGCAGACCCAGGCCAGCATCAACCCACCGGCAATGCACGCGCCCTGGACCATGGCGATGGTCGGCTTGGGCATCTCGCGCCAACGGCGGCACATGCCCAGATAGACTTCCTGCTCACGGGCATACAAAAACTCGCCGCCCGGTTTGTTCACATGGTCGTACCACAGGCTGGCGCGGTCGAACGTCTTGTCGACGTCGCGGCCCGGGGTGCCGATGTCATGCCCGGCGGAGAAATGCTTGCCGGCGCCACGCAACACAATGACCTTCACTTCATCGTCATCGCAGGCCCGGCGAAACGCCGCGTCCAGCGCATAGGTCATCTGCGAGTTCTGCGCGTTGTGGAACTCGGGGCGGTTCATGGTGACAAGGGCCACCGCGCCACGCACCTCGTACAGCACCACCTCGGCCTGATTGTTATCGTTATGTTCAGCCATCACTTTTCTCCGCAACGCGTTGCTCAGCGTTGGCCTGGCGGGTTGTCTTTGAGTTGCAGGGCGCGCAGGTTGTGCGGGTCCAGACGCTGGATCAGCTGCAACTGCTCGGCCGTCGGCGCGGCAGTGGTCGGGCAATCGTCCGGCACGTGCAGCTCGAAGCCGGTGTTGTCCTGGACTTGCGCCGCCGTCACGCCGGGGTGCAGCGAACGGATGCGCATCTGCCGTTGCGGGCCCTGGAAATCCAGCACGCAGAGGTCGGTGATGATCAGGCGGATGTCGATGTCGTTCAGCGACCAGCCCCGTGCCAGTCGGGCCGGGTTGTAGCCGACCGAGGCGACCATATCGACCTCGCCTTCGACGAATACCCGGCGGTTGTGGCTCGGCACGCAAAACGAGTTGGCGTGGCTGATCGAGTTGCCGGGAAAACCGCGTACACCGAGCATCTGCGCCTTGGGTTTGACGTAGTCGCCGATGCAGGAAATGTTGGCCTGGCCAAAGCGGTCGATCTGGGTCGGGCCCACCAGGGCATGGCGCTTGCCGCCCCAGACGTTGTCGAAAATCCGCGAGAAACCCATCCAGCTGTCGCGCTTGGGTTCATAGCCTTTGCGCGCGCCCAACGGCACCGGCTCGGCAACCATGTAGGCTTCGGAGTCGGTCATCAGCAGTTGCGGGTTGCTGGTCAGCATGGCCAGCGAAGCGGCCAGACGCGGAATCACGCCGATGCCGGAGGCCAATACTTCGCCGTCTTCGCGCCAGGCTTCGGAGGCCGCGCAGATCATCAACTCGGCGAGGCTGTAATCAGTAGTGCTCATCGGAAGGTTCCCTTAGAAAATCGGCAACGGCAGTTCACGGATCGCAGCCAGGCCGCCGACCTTTTCCAGATACTGTTCGTGGGTGCAGTCGACGTAGTCGCGCACATAGCCCTGCCAGCCATCGGCCGCCTGGACCGTGGCGTTGTAGGCCTTGAAGTGCGCGACGTCGAAACCGTACAGCGGCGCGCACGAAGACGGATGCGCCCCGCCCGGCACATGGGCCACGGCGGTGGTCAGGTTGCGTTCCCAGAACACTTGATGGGCGTGGGCGCTGTCCTGATGGAAATACTCGCTGTCGACCAGTTCATCGCAGGTCACGTAGCTGTGGGTCGCGGCCCGCACAAACAGGTCGTCCATGTAGTGATCCGGACCGCTGATCTGACACACCCCGCGTTTATCGGCACGGTCGACGTGCACCAGCGCCGCGTCGAGCTTGAGCGCCGGCATCGCCACCCAGTCCTTGCCATCGGCATAGGGCGAGGCGATCAACTTGATCTGGCGGTTGTGGCGCAACACATCGGTGCCCAGGCCCACCGCCGTCGGAATGAACGGCACATTCATCGCCGCCGCGCGCAGACCGAGCAGCAGCATGCCTTCGTCGATCTCCATCACTTCCAGCGCCGCTTCCTGGCGCGCCTTGCGGAAGTACGGTTCCAGCGGAATAAAGTCCAGGGAAACGAAGGCGAACACCAGTTTCTTGATCTTGCCGGCCGCGCAGAGCATGCCGACATCGGCACCGCCGTAGGCAACCACGGTCAGGTCCTTGAGGTCCGAGCGCAGAATCTCGCGCACCAGCGCCATCGGCTTGCGCCGCGGGCCCCAGCCACCGATACCGATGGTCATGCCGTCACGCAGTTGGCCGACGATCTCGGCGGTGGTCATTTGCTTGTCCATCGTCATGTTCCTCATTGGCGACCGACACTGAAGTCGTGGCCCCAGTGGCTGACCACGGTGCTTTCGAACGGCGTGTGGCGGTCCCAGTCGACCACCAGGCCATCGCAGCCGTATTCCAGGTCAAACCCGGACGGGGTCTTGATATAGAAAGAAATCATCTGGTCGTTGGTGTGCTGACCGAGGGTGGCCGACAGCTTCACGCCATTGGCGTGGACGCGGTCCAGGGCGCGGCCGACTTCGTCCAGCGCGTTGACCTCGACCATCATGTGCACGCAGCCGTGGGGCATCGGGCACTCGAAAATCGCCAGCGAGTGGTGGCGGCCGTTGTTGCAGTGCAGAAAGTGAATACGTTTTTGCGGCTCGGCCGGGTCCGGGGTGAAGCGCACTTTCATCAGGTCCGACAGGCCAAAACCCAGCACCTGCTCGTAGAAGTCGCGGCAGCGCTCGAAGGCAGGTGCCGGCAGCACTACGTGGCCCATGCCCAGTTCGTTGGTAACGAACCCTTTGACGCCCACCGGCGAGACGAAACGGGCGAAGTCCTGCAACGGGCCCCAGAAGATTTCGTGACGGTTGCCATCCGGGTCGCTGAAGTGCACCAGCTCCTGGACCTTGCGCAGCTCGGCCTCGGCCGCGGTACCACGGGTCACTTGCACATCGGCCTGTTGCAACTCGCTGACCGCCTGTTCCAGCGCCGCCTTGCCGGCCACTTCCCAGCCGCAGGCACCGAAGCCGTTCTCGACGTTCTTCTGCACCAGGATGCGGTAGTGGCGCTCGTCCATCTTCAGGTACAGGTGCGCGTCGTCATCAGATCCGATGACCATCATGCCCAGCACCTGGCTTGCGTAGTGGCGCCATTGCGCCAGATCGCTGGATAACAGGGTGACGTAACCCAGACCACGGATATCCATGGATGCACTCCTCGTTTTTCTCAGGCGGTGCCGCCCTTCGGCGACTGCCGGGGGAGACTTTATGTAGGGCCTATTCAAACGGGTTCGGGCAGGGGCAACATCGTCCAATGGGACTAGCGGAAATGATGGCGCGGAACCTGAAAAACCTGTGGGAGCGAGCTTGCTCGCAATGGCGGTGTGTCAGTCAACAGAGATGCTGGATGACAGGGCCTCATCGCGAGCAAGCTCGCTCCCACAGGGGGGGGGTGCGGGTTTATGCAGCTGGTTCGATTTGATCGAGCACGCGATTCGCGGTGATTTCGGCGAGCATTACGCTATTGGAAATACCCAGCAGTGCATTACGGTCACCGCCCTCCAGATGATCCACCAGTTGATGCACCATCACATCCACCGAGGCCAACGTCTCGACGAGATAGACCACCAGGGTTTCGGTCGTAGCGTCAGGGTCGACGGTAAACAGTGTGCTGATTGTTCGAGGAGTGGCTTTGATGTCGGCTGTCGAGGGGAAGTGGTAAGCGAGGGCAGGCTCGGCGGCCTCGTTGAGTTTTTTGGAATCGGGCTCGTACGGGGATGCCGGATCGGTGTCCGGCGGGTTTGGCGTTACCTTGAACATTTACGACTCTCCAATAATTTGGAGCCGTCACCGACTTGCGACTAAACGAGAGGTGGCAGCTGTACGCAGGTTAGTCGACCGGGGAGAATCGAAACCGGCGCGCCCAAAGGCGCCCTGCGCACAGCTACCATAAAGTGCAGGTATGAAATGACCTGACTGTCTGGATGCAGATGCGCTTCGATTGACCACGGGCGACTAAACCCGATCACTGATGGGCAGTGACGCGAATCAAGTTACCGAGCGGCCCCAAGGCGCACAAGCCGGCGGATTCTGGCGTACCTGTAGGCAACGACGCAAGGCGGTGTAGCTTTCATCAAGTAACACTGACAGCCGTTAAACAGACTTCGTTTAACAACCCAAAAACCTGTGGGAGCGAGCTTGCTCGCGATGGGGCCATACCACTCAACATCGATGTTGAATGCAAGACCGCCATCGCGAGCAAGCTCGCTCCAACAGAGGGGCATGTGATGGTCAAGTTAGTGCAAGCATAAAAAAACGGGCCTTGGGGACCCGTTGGAAAGTTGGCCTGACGTCCGTGCCAGGCCTGAAATGCGTTCAACTGTAGGAGCGAACCTGCTCGCGATGGTCGCCAACGATAACGCTGCAAGCCTGGCACCCCGCGGCGTTCTCAGGTTTATCGCGAGCAGGCTCGCTCCTACAAGGGGTATGCGGTGTTCATGCGTTTAGCGTCAACTATCACGCCTTGCGGAAATGCGGAATCACCTTCTCGCCAATGTTCTTCAAGGTCTCCAGCTGCGCCCACTGCGGCACGGTGCCCATCTGACAGATGAACAGGATTTCGTCGGCGCCGGCATCGATCAGGCGCTGCACGTAGCCGATGCAATCCTCGACGGTGCCGTAGGCGTGGTTCGGGTTCATCATGGCCATGGTCGGGTCGGAGAAGTCGACACTGACTTCTTCAGAGGCGAAGCGCGACTTGATCACGCTCTGGCCATTGCCATCGACGAAGGTGTCGTCCTTCCACTTCTCCGGATCCGGACGCTCGCCACCGCCGTACCAGTAGCCCAACGACTCCATGAAGTAACGCTGGCCACGGATACCGATGCGGCGCGCTTCTGCGTTGTCGTCCAGCACGATGGCCGGGCACAGCGCGGCAATGTGACGGTTAGGGCGGAAGCCCACTTGCTTCTTTTCATCGCGGTTGTCGTAGGCCGTGTGATACACCTCAACCTTCTTGGCGATCTCTTCCGGGCCACCAAAGCCCAGCACCAGCGCGCCCATGCCACGACCGCCGGCATTTTTCAGCGACTCGGTGTTGGTGCACGCCAGGTACATCGGCGGGTGCGGGTCCTGATACGGCTTTGGATGGATCGGACGCTTGGGGATCTGCACGAAGTCGCCGTTGTGCTCGATCTCGTCCTGCACGAACATTTTCGGAATCAGGTACATCATCTCGTCGATCTGCGGCTGCAAGGTCGCCAGGTCGTAGCCGAAGGTGCCGGCTTCCTGCTGGGTACCGCCCTTGCCCACGCCAAAGTGCACACGGCCCTTGGACAGCAGGTCGAGGGTGGCGATGCGCTCGGCGACCTTGACCGGGTGGTTCATCGCCGGAGGCAGGCAGACCACGCCGTGGCCGATACCGATGCGCTCGGTTTTACCGGCCACGAAAGCCAGCATGGTTTCCGGCGCGGACATGTGTGAGTAGTTGCTCAGCGCCGTGTGTTCCACGCACCAGAAAGTGTCAAAACCCAGCTTGTCGGCCAGCACGGCCTGCTCGACGGTGTCTTCGAAAATCTTGCGGTCGCCTTCGCGGCTGGAGTCCACCGTCTGGGCTTCGTAAATCAGGGAAAATTTCATGGTTGATCCTTGTGCTTATTTGGATGCGCAGTCGGCGCCGTAGACCTTCGCCTTGCCGCCAATGCTCGGGCATCGGCGGGGCGCTCGAATCACGCAAACGGACTAGCCCGATTCATAGAAAAGAGCTGTACGCCAGCGTCAGAGGAAAAAGTCGCTGCTGTCCTGCCCCATGCTGACCCCGCCGAGGTTCCAGGCGTACTTGGCCGGGCTGTTGGCGACGTGGGCGCGACCGGTGTGAATATCACGGAACGCTCGGTTGATCGGATGGCTGCGGAAGATCGTCGAAGCACCGCTGTTGAACATCAGGTCACCAGCGGCCTTGGCGCACTTGTCGGCCACCAGCGCCGAGTCGTAACGCATCTTCACCCGCTCGGGCATGCTCAACGGCTCACCCTTCTGCGCGCGCTCCAGCATCAGGGCGAAGTTGCGATGCAGCACGGTCTTGCACTCATCGACGCAGACCATGGCGTTGGCCAGCGCCGATTGCGCGGCCGGGTCCTGGACCATCTTGCGACCGTCATTGACCCCGACCCGGGCGCGGTTGTGCTCGACAAACTGATCCACCGCGCCTTGCAGGGCACCGATGGCCGAGGAGGAAACCGCACGCACGAAAATCTGACCGAATGGCAGGCGGAACAACGGCGCGGTGTTGACCGCATTGCCCGGACTGTTCTGCATGAAACCGTCGAGGGCGCGATGGGTGCGGTACTCGGGAACGAAGGCGTTCTCCACCAGAATGTCGTGGGAGCCGGTGGCTTCCAGGCCCATGACGTTCCAGTTGTCGAGAATCTGGTAGTCGCTGCGCGGCACCAGGAACGTCCGGTAATCCGGCGCCCCGCCCGCCTCTGCCGGCGGCACCAGCGCACCGAGGAACGCCCACTCACAATGCTTGCTGCCGGAGGAAAAGCCCCAGCGACCACTCAATTTGAAACCACCCTCGACCCGCTCGACCTTGCCCACCGGCATATAGGAAGAGGAGATCAGCACGCTGGAATCCCTGCCCCAGACATCCTGCGCGGCGCGGTCGTCGAACAGCGCCAGTTGCCAGTTGTGGATCGCCACCACCCCCAGTACCCAGGCCGAGGACATGCAGCCTTCGGCAAGGGTCATCTGTACGTCGAAGAAGTCCTTGGGCTCCAGCTCATAGCCTTCCCAACGGGACGGTTGCAGGATGCGAAAGAACCCGGCGTCCTGGAAATCCTTCAGGGTTTCTTCGGGCAACTGGCCTGCTTGCGCGGCGTTCAGGGCACGTTCACGCAGGATCGGCACCAACTCGCGGGCACGTTGGCTCAGACGCTGGCGAATCAGGTCTTGGTTGAGCATTTTTATTGTTCTCCTTTGTTCACCCCATCCGCCGGGGCGCGCGTGCAACGGGGCGGATGTAGCGCCCCTACACTGGCATTCAAACAATGCGCAACGCAGGGGACATCCCTCAAACGGACCATGTGGGATTGGGGAACAGGTATCTGGGGAGGTGTATTAGAAAGGGATGTGTTGCTTGGCAGGCTGCCATCGCGAGCAGGCTCGCTCTCCGGTCTCCGGTTTTACTCGGGACTTGTGGCCACTGAAGATCCCTGTGGGAGCGAGCTTGCTCGCGATGGCTTTGTGTCAGGCGATAAGTGTTTTGTGGGTGTACATATCCGTTGCTGCGGTAACGGCCACTCAGGGTTCCGCCCTTACGGCGGGTCACTTGGAAAAGCCCCAAGTAACCAAGGGCTCTTGCCCCTTTCGTTCGGTGCCTCGCTTAGGCTCGGCATGCCCTCGCTCCGGTCCTGCTCCGTGGGCCCGCCGCCATCGGCCATCCATGGCCGGGGGCGGCTAACCCGGCATCCATGCCGGGTTGCCCACTGCGCAGAACCTCCACTCGGCCTCACGAGGGGGCAAGAAGATCAAAAGCCAAAGCCAAAGCGAGGCGGCCTGCTGGCCGGCCTGATCGCAATTGAACGCGTTTCCCTGTAGGAGCGAGCTTGCTCGCGAAAAACGCCAGGACAACGCGGGCATTCAGGTAGCACGCGTTATCGTTGACGTCCATCGCGAGCAAGCTCGCTCCCACAGAAGAGCAGAGCAAAAGCAGAGCATCCCGCACCACCGCGTCGCTTCTCACCACTCATCAGGCCGAGCGTTAGCTCGCCTGCAGCTTTTGATCTTGATCCACCCGCCCCCTCGGCAGGCTGAGTGGAGGTGTTCATCCGGGGATTGGCGCGCAGCGCCGTTCGACGCAGTCGAACACATCGCATGTAGGTGCCAGCGAAGCCAACCGGAGGGCGATGCCCCCGGATGAATGCCGGAGCGAAGGAACCCCGAGCCTTGGCGAGGGCCGTACGTTCGGGGCGAGACTTTTTGGTTCCTTTTGTGTCGTTTGACAAAAGGGACTCGCCGTAAGGGCGAAACCGCCAGCCGCCATTACCGCAGAAACGGATATGTACTCAATCAACCAAGAGCCTGGTCGGCCCAGAGGCCGCCAAGGCCTAGTCCCCTCGGACGATGCTCCAGACAAGAGCCAGAGCAAGAATCCATCGCACCCAACCCCCAACAAAAAAAAGGCCCAGCGCGATGAACGACGCCAACCTCAAAGCCGACATGCTCCAGGCCATGCGCCGCCTGGCCAAGTCAGTCACCATTATCAGCACCAGCAACGGCACCGAACGCTTCGCCATGGCCGCCACGGCCGTCGACTCGCTGAGCACCGAGCCACCATCGCTGCTGATCTGCGTCAACAAGACCGCCTCGCCCCACGCCGCACTGGCGACCGGCGCCGACTTCTGCGTCAACATCCTCGGCGTCGAACAACAAGACCTGGCCAACCTGTGCAGCGGCGCGATCAAGGGCGAAGCGCGCTTCGACCGTGGCAACTGGCTGACCAGCCCCGGCGGCATTCCTTACCTGGGTGACGCACAGTCGGCGATCCTCTGCCGCCAGGACGGCCACTTCAGCTACGGCACCCACACCGTGTTCATCGGACGCATCCTGCAGATCCACACCACCGCCGAAATCACCCCGCTGGTCTACCTCGACGGCAGCTACACCACCACCGCCAAACCCGCACCCTCTCTCGCTGCTGCTGGCTGAGGCCCGAACATGGACAGCCTGAACAGGTTGACGGCGTTGCGAGTGAACAGCGCCGACCAGTTGCCATGGGATGACCGTTGCGACTTGCTGATCGTCGGGTTTGGCGGTGCCGGCGCCTGTGCCGCCATCGAAGCCAGCACTCGCGGCCTGTCAGTGCTCGCACTGGATCGCTTCGAAGGCGGCGGCGCCACGGCGCTCAGTGGTGGCGTGGTGTACGCCGGTGGTGGCACGCCGTATCAGCGTCAGGCTGGCTATGAAGACACCAGCGAAGCCATGTTCAATTACCTGCGTCAGGAAGTCGGCGAAGCCGTCAGCCACGAGACATTGCGCAATTTCTGCGACGGCAGCCGCGAACAACTGGCCTGGCTGGAGCGACAGGGCGCGGCGTTCGAAGCCAGCGTGCCGCCGCATAAAACCTCGTACCCGAGTGACCAGTACTACCTCTATTACTCTGGCAACGAAGCCGTGCCGGCCTATGCCGCCAGTGCCAAACCGGCACCCCGTGGCCACCGCACCAAAGGTCCGGGCATGTCCGGCGCCAGCCTGTTCGCCCCGCTCAAGGCCAGCGCCTTGCGTCACGGTGCGCGCCTGCGCAGCCAGTGCGAAGTGCGGCGACTGGTGCTCGACCTCGACGACAAGGTCATCGGCGTCGAAGCCTGGCAGTTGCCTTCCGGCAGTCGCGTAGCCCGACAACATGCGCGTCTGTCGCGCTGGGCCGCCGCCATTCATATGTACGCCCCCGCATTGGCTGACCGCTTGCGCGCCCGTCAGCGTCGCATCGAGCAGACCAGCGCCATTCGGCAATTGATTCGCGCCGAACAGGCGGTGCTATTGAGCAGCGGCGGTTTTATCTTCAATCGCGACCTGGTGCGCCAACACGCGCCGCAGTACCTGGCCGGGTTGCCCCTGGGCGCCACCGGGTGCAATGGCAGCGGCATCGCCCTGGGCCAGAGCGCCGGTGGCAGCGTGGCGCGGATGGACAAGATCAGCGCTTGGCGCTTCATCAATCCGCCACTGGCCTGGGCCCGCGGGCTGATCGTCAATGCCCGCGGACAGCGTTACGCCAACGAAGAAATCTACGGTGCGACCCTCGGCCACGCCATGGTCGAAGAACAAGACGGTCGCGCGATCCTGGTGCTCAACCGTGAGCTGATGCGCGAAGCGTTGCGTCAGGTGGGCCCGGGCAAGGTGTGGAATTTCCAGCGCCTGCCGGTGCTGCTCAATCTGCTGTTCAACGCCAAACGCAGTAGCAGCCTGGCCGGGTTGGCCAAACGCTGCAATCTGCCGCCGGAACTGCTGCGCCAGAGTGTCGAACGCTATTCCCGGGCGGCACGCGGTGAGGTCGCCGACGAGTTCGGCAAGTCCTCGGCGATGCTCGCCAATCTCGAACAAGGCCCGTGGTACGCCCTCGACCTGTCCTTCACCAGCCGCCTGTTCCCCTGCCCGGTCATCACCCTTGGCGGGTTGAAGGTCTGCGAGGGCAGCGGTCGGGTGCTGGACCACGCCGGTCAACCGATCCAGGGCCTGTACAGCGCCGGCCGCAATGCGGTCGGGGTCGCTTCCAACCTGTATGTCTCCGGCCTGTCCCTGGCCGACTGCATTTATTCCGGTCGCCGGGCTGCCGCCCACGTGGCCGACCAATTCGCACTTCAAACCGCACGATCAGGAGAACAACAATGCAACGTGTAGAAGGCAAAGTCTGCATCATCACCGGCGCCGCCAGCGGCATCGGTCGCGAAGACGCCCTGCTGCTGGCCCGCGAAGGCGCCAAAGTAGTACTGACCGACCTCAACGAAGAGGCCGGTCGCCAGGTGGCTGCAGAAATCGGCGCCAACGCGCTGTTCATCCGCCACGACATCGCCAGCGAAAGCGATTGGCAACAGGTGATCAAGACCACCGTCGAACACTTCGGCCGTCTCGACGTACTGGTCAACAACGCCGCGATCCTGGCCCTGGGCAGCATTGAAGACACCACGCTGGAGCTGTGGCAGAAGGTGCAGAAGATCAACGGCGAAGGCTACTTCCTCGGCTGCAAGTACGCGATCCAGGCGATGAAGGAAACCGGTGGCGGGTCGATCATCAACATGTCGTCGGTGGCCGCGTTGGGCGCGATGCCGATGTTCTGCGCTTATTCGGCGTCCAAAGGCGCGGTGGCGGCGATGACCCGTTCGATTGCCCTGCACTGCAAGCAGCAGGGTTACCGCATCCGCTGCAACAGCGTGCACCCCGATGGCGTGAACACGCCGATGACCCAGGCCCTGGCCGGTGGTCAGCCGATCCCGCAGGAAGCGCTGGACCAGGACCCGATGAACCGCATGGCCGCGCCACGGGACATTGCCAACGTGGTGCTGTTCCTGGCCACCGACGAGTCGCGATTCGTCAACGGTGCCGAGATTCGCGTCGACAACGCCCAACTGATCAGCAGTCTCTGAGGTCGAGGTGAACATGGGCACGCAACAACAGAACCTGACCCCGGCCGAGCACACGACGGCAAGCGTCTCATTGCAAGTGTGCGCGGTGATCGACGAGACCCTGGATGCGCGCTCGCTGGTGCTGGACGTACCGCCAGCCCTGCGTGAGCGCTTTCACTACAAACCGGGCCAGTTCCTGAGTTTTCGCGTGCCCTTGGCCGGCAAACTGTTGACCCGCTGCTACTCCATGGCCAGCTCGCCCCTCGCGGACGCGCTGCCCAAGGTCACGGTGAAACGGGTCGACGGTGGCCGGGTGTCGAACTGGATGAACGAAGTGCAGGTCGGCGACTGGCTGGAAGTGCTGCCACCGGCCGGGCATTTCTGCCTGGACCCGCAGGCGGACACCGAAAAACCCCTGGTCTTGTTCGGGGGCGGCTCGGGCATCACCCCGGTGTTTTCCATTCTCAAATCGGTGCTGCACAGCAGTCGGCGACCGATCAAGTTGATCTACGCCAACCGCGATGAGGCGTCGGTGATTTTCAAGGACGAGCTGTGCCAGTTGATCAAGGCGCATCCTGATCAACTGCACGTGGTGCACGTCCTCGATTCGGTGCAGGGTTTTTTGACGGACCATCAGGTCCGTCATCTGCTGCGCGGATCAGCCGGCGGCGACTACTTCATCTGTGGGCCGGGACCGTTCATGGACACCGTGGAGCGCACGCTGCTGGCAGTGGGCGAAGCGGCCGAGCGGATCCATGTCGAACGCTTCGTCTCGCCGCCGGACCCCGATGAACTGCTGGCCGAAGAGGCCGTGGCACGAGCGGCGGCCATGGATTCGCAATGCGAAGCGCTGATCGTCGAGCTCGATGGTCAGCAACACGAAATTGCCTGCAAACCCGGCGACACCCTGCTGCAAAGCTGCAAGGCCGCCGGTCTGGACGTGCCCTCGTCCTGTGAAGAAGGTTTTTGCGGGGCCTGCATGTGCGTGGTCCAGGAAGGCCAGACCCAACTGGCCCGCAACGACGTGCTGACCCCCAAGGAGCTCGCCGACGGCTGGACGCTGGCCTGCCAGAGCCGCCCGACCGGGGCGAAGGTGCGCCTTAAATTCCCTGATTGAAGATACGCTCCTACGGGGGAATGCGGTCAATTGTGGGAGCGGGCTTGCTCGCGAAGGCGGTGTGTCAGACAACGATGATGTCAAGTTTGCCGCCCCCTTCGCGAGCAAGCCCGCTCCCACAGTTGAATTGTGCACGCCGGGGGATCTGTTGCTTAGTCTCAACGGACGATCACCCAGGCCCGGTCTGCGGTTAGACTCGACCACAGCATTAGCCCACAACAATAAAGAGGTGCAGTTATGGCTCGTTTGCAGAATAAGGTCGCGGTGGTCACCGGCGGCGCTTCGGGTATCGGTCTGGCCTGCGTGCGCCGTTTCGCGGCCGAAGGCGCGCAAGTGATTGGACTGGACATCGGCAGCGCACCGGCAGACTTTCCCGGCCTGTTCATGACCCTGGACGTGCGCGACGAAGCGCAGGTGCAGCAGGTCATGCAAGAAGTCATCAGCCGCTTCGGGCGCATCGACGTACTGGTCAACGCCGCCGGCGTCGCCGACCAGGGCAGCGTGACCCAGACCACCACCGCCAACTGGCAACGGGTGATGGACATCAACCTGACCGGTAGCATGCTCACCAGCAAATACGCGCTGGCGTCGATGGTTGAACAACGCAATGGCTCGATCATCAACGTCGGTTCGATCTTCGGCCTGCAAGGCTGCGACGGCAACGTGGCCTACAACGTGTCCAAGGGCGGCATCAACCAGCTGACCCGCTCGATGGCCATCGACTACGGCTACGCCAACATTCGCGTCAACGGTCTGTGCCCCGGCCTGATCGAAACGCCGATGACCAGCATGGTCCGTGACAATGACGCGTTCCACGCCTTCTTCGCCTCGCAGCACATGCTCAGCCGCTCCGGACAACCGGAAGAAGTGGCCAACGTTGCGCTGTTCCTGGCGTCCGACGAAGCCTCCTTTGTCAGCGGCCAGATGATCGCCGTAGACGGTGGCTTCTCCGCCGGTCGCCGTTTCGCCCCGCCCGCCCAGTAATTCGCAATCCGGCCGGGCGCCCTGCCCGGCCTACTCCCTTTTTCGTACTTGTCTTCTAACCGGGGAGGCCCCATGCCGCCTGTCGCCACCACACTGACCATTGCTCAACTGTTCGCCAACGCGGCCCAGGCCTACGGCGACCGCCCGGCCATCGAGGACGCGGGCCACATCATCAGCTACCGACAACTGGACCAACTGCGCCGCCAGGCTGCCCGCGCACTGCTGGCCCTCGACGTACAGGTCGGGGACCGCGTGGCAATCTGGGCGCCGAACGTGTGGGAATGGATCGTTGCGGCTGGCGCCCTGCAGAGTGTCGGTGCCGCCCTGGTGCCGCTCAATACCCGGATGAAGGGCAGCGAGGCCGGCTACATCCTGCGCGAAAGCGGCGCCTGCGTACTGTTTGCCATCGGCGAATTCCTCGGCGCGGACTACCCCGGCATGCTGACGTCGGAAGACCTGCCAGCCCTGCGCCACATCGTCAGCGTGCGTGGTGCCAATTCGGGCACCCTGGCCTGGGAGCGGTTTATGGATCTGGCGGCCGATGTGCCGCAACTGGCCTTGCGCACCCGCGAACAGAGCGTTGGCCCGCAGGCCTTGTCCGACGTGCTGTTCACCTCGGGCACCACTGGTAAACCCAAAGGCGTGATGACCAGCCACGGCCA
Source organism: Pseudomonas sp. PDM30 (assembly GCF_019218985.1). Lineage (NCBI taxonomy): Bacteria > Pseudomonadati > Pseudomonadota > Gammaproteobacteria > Pseudomonadales > Pseudomonadaceae > Pseudomonas > Pseudomonas sp. PDM30. Next base: position 15,969 of record NZ_JAHUWM010000006.1, on the reverse strand, counting down.
GAACCTGCGAATCGTGCGCGACTGGAGCGATATCGTCGGTTTGCGCGAGAGCGATCGCTACCTGATCGTCAATCCGTTCTTCCATTCCTTCGGCTACAAGGCCGGCTGGCTGGCAGCGCTGATGCGTGGCTGCACCCTCCTGCCGCAACAGGTGTTCGACGTGCAGGCCGTGCTCGAATGCGTGCAGCGCGAACGCATCACCGTGTTGCCCGGGCCACCGACGTTGTATCAGTCGTTGCTTGCCCATCCGCAACGCAACGAATTCGACCTGAGCTCCTTGCGCGTTGCGGTGACCGGGGCGGCAGCGATTCCGGTGGAGATGATCCACCGCATGCGCGACGAACTGGGCTTTGCCACCATCGTCACCGCGTATGGCCTGACGGAAGTCTGTGGGTTCGCCACGATCTGCCGGTCCGGCGACTCGGCGGAACTGGTCGCCAACACCAGTGGCCGGGCGATGCCGGGGGTGCAAGTGCGCTGTGTCGGTAGCAGCGGTCGCAGCCAGCCGGCCAACATTCCCGGTGAAGTGCAGATTCGCGGCTACAACCTGATGCAGGGCTATCTCAACAACCCCGAAGCCAGCCAGGAAATTCTCGACGCCGACGGCTGGCTGCACACCGGCGACATCGGCATGCTCGACGAACAGGGTTACCTGCGCATCACCGACCGCCTCAAGGACATGTTCATCACCGGTGGCTTCAATGTGTACCCGGCGGAGATCGAACAGTGTTTGCTGACCTATCCGGGCGTGGCCCAGGCAGCGGTGATCGGGATTCCCGACGAACGCTTGGGCGAAGTGGCGATGGCGTTTCTGCTGCCTGCTCCAGGTATGGAAATCGAGCAGACCCGATTCCTCGCCTGGTGCCGTGAGCAGATGGCCAACTACAAGGTTCCGCGTCGGGTGCGGGTGCTGCAGAAGATGCCGATCAATGCGGCGGGGAAAGTGACCAAGAATGTGCTGCGCGAGTGGGCATTGCAGCCAGTCGACTAAACACAATCCCTGTAGGAGCGAACCTGCTCGCGATGGTGTGTCAGTCGACATCAATGCAACTGATAGACCATCGCGAGCAAGCTCGCTCCCACAATGTTCGAGGGTGTACACAGGTTTCGAGTCCGACACAGATCAACTGTGGGAGCGAGCTTGCTCGCGATAGCGTCAGGTCAGTCGACATAGATGTTGGCTGACACTCCGTCATCGCGAGCAAGCCCGCTCCCACAGGTTTTGTGTGTGCCGAGATGACGTAGTTAAACCACCCGCGCCGGATGCTGCTTACGCGGGTCGCCGAGCATGGCGCGGTGGGACGGCGGCTGGCGGCCCTCGGCTTCGCTGATGCCGTAGCCAGGGGCAATTTCGGCGGTGATCAGGGTCTGCCCGGACAACGCCATCAACTGCGGATCATTGAGCAAGGCATGAATCACCCGCCCGTTGAATTGCGGGGTTTCGGCGTGGGCCAGGAATGCCTGGTACTGCTCGCCATGCTGTTCGCCGGCAATCTTCGTACGTTCGGTCAATTGCGGGCCGAGCCACAGCGACAATGCCGCCACGCCCTGCCCTTCGAAATCGATCGCCATGTCCGCCGCCAGCTTGTCGACGCCGGCCTTTTGCGCGCCGTACGCCGGGCCATGCATGTAGCACCCGGCACCGAACGACGAAGTGAAGCAAATCAGCCCTTGTGCACTTTTGAGCAACAGCGGCGCGGCATAGAAGCTGGCGATGTAGGCCGAGCGCAGGCCGACGTCGAGAATGCGCACCAGGTCCAGCGGTTTAGCCCAGAACGGCCCTGGTTCGATCAACTGGTCATGGATGAACGCGGCGTTGTTCACCAGCAGATCCAGATGCCCGCACTCATTTTCCACACGGGTAAACAGCGCCTGAACCTGCGCGTCATCGGCGTGATCACAGACCACCGCGATACCGCGCCCACCGGCGTCGGTGATCGCGGCGGCGGTGTCCTCCAGCGAGCCGCGCAAGGCATGCCCGTACAAACTCGACCCGCCCTTTGCCGGGGCGCGACCGGTGACATACACCGTCATGCCCGCCGCTCCAAGGGCCAGGGCAATGCCCTGACCGACTCCGCGACTGGCGCCGGTCACTACGGCGATCTGTGGACGCTGGTTGTTCATTCGACACTCCCGGACAAGGTTTTCGCCGAAGCGGTTTCGCTCTGGCGCTTGATGTGATTGGCGGCCAGGTAACCGAAGGTCATGGCCGGGCCGATGGTCGAACCGGCACCCGGATAGGTGCGGCCCATCATCGAGGCAGCGCTGTTGCCGATGGCGTACAGGCCGTTGATCGGTTCGCCGTCTTCATGCAACACGCGGGCGTGCACGTCGGTCAGCAGGCCCCCCTTGGTGCCGATGTCGCCGGCGTCGATGCGCACGGCGTAGAACGGCCCCTTGAGCAACGGCGCCAGGCACGGATTGGGTTGCACGTTCGGGTCGCCGTAGTAGCGATCGAACAGTGATTCGCCCTTGTGGAAATCCTCGTCGACGCCCTGCACGGCCATGCCGTTGAAACGCTGCACGGTGCGCATCAGCCCGCCAGCGTCGACGTCGATTTTCGTCGCCAGTTCTTCCAGACTCGACGCCTTGTGGAAGTAATCACGCAAATGCTCGGGCAATTGCCAATCGCGCTGGGCATAGCCCGGCAACAAGGCGCCGCACGGGTATTTGCGGCGGAACTCGGCGTCGAACACCATCCAGCACGGCACGCTCGCGGCGCCTTCGCGGTTGTTGGCGTACATCGCGTAAACGATATCGGTATAGGGCGCGGCTTCGTTGACGAAACGCTCCCCCGCCGCGTTGACCATCACACACCCCGGCAGGGTGCGTTCGACGAACAGCGCCCGCTGTTTTTCTTCGCCCTTGACGTAAGTGGTCGGCGCCCACCAGCTGTGCTCCATCAACGCGGTCCGAGCTCCGATGGCCAGGCCAGCGCGAATACCGTCACCGGTATTGTTGGGTGGCGTGGCACTCCAGTTGGCCCGGGACGGCTGCGGCAGGTACTGCTCGCGCATCGCCTGGTTACGCTCGAAACCACCGGCGGCGATGATCACCCCGTAGCGCGCCTTGACGTTGAGCAACTGACCGTTGCGATTGACCCGTGCCCCGCCGACCCGGTCGCCGACCAGCAGCAGCTCTTCGAATGCACAGTTGAGCCACAGCGACTTGCCGCGATCCTGCAACGAACAGCGCAAGGCACCGATCAAGGCATTGCCCAGGGTCAGGAAACGGTCACGACGGGATAAACGCCGCCCCTCGCGATCACGCCAGTAGCGCCACATCACCCGCAGGGTCAGGCGCAACCAGCCGGGGCCACGGCACAGCAGCACTTGCGCCTCTTTCATGGTCATCGCCATGCGCCCCATCATCAGGGTGCCGGGGGACGGTGCGCGCATGCGCAAAAATTCTTCGCCGAGTTCGGCGGCATCGAACGGTTGCGGATCCATCGAACGATAGCCCGGTTTTCCGCCCTCGACTTCCGGGTAGTAATCGGCGTAGCGCGGTTGCGCCTCGAAGCGCACGCGGGTGTGTTTTTCCAGGTACTCGACCATCTCCCGGCCGTGTTCGACATAGGCTTCGATGCGCCCATCGTCGATCTCGCCATGGGTCACGGCGCGGATGTAGGCAATCGCTTCGGCCGCCGAATCACTGCCGCCGATGGCGTTGATCCGGTGATTGTTGGGGATCCAGATGCCGCCGCCGGACACCGCCGAGGTGCCGCCGTACTCGCCGCTCTTTTCGATCAGCAGCGCATTCAGGCCCAGGTCGTGGGCGCGCAGCGCTGCGGTCATGCCCCCGGCTCCCGAGCCAATCACCAACACATCACAACACTCGTCCCATTTGATCCCGGCAGCGTTCATGCGATCACCCTTGTTCAGCGCCCATCAGGCAGAAACCGCCACCGCCGGATCTTCGCCCGGTGCAGTCGGTCTCGGGATTGTTCGCCCCGTGCGCCGGGTGTTCATCGTCCGATAAGACTAAGGCCAGGACTGCGCCCGCCCCGTACAAATCGCTTAGTCCGCTTGGACGATGTTGCGCGCAAGTCGTGACTCCATAGTCGCCCACAGCACCAATCACTCCCCTGAAATGCAGGTCGGGCAAGTCTGACCTGGGCCATGAGGACGACATGATAAAAACAATAATCGCCCCACCAACACAGCACCCTCGCACACAGCTTGTTCTATTGATGCTCGCTGGTGGACTTAGCGCTCACGTTAACGCCATGAGCTTTCAGCCAAGCGAAGACTTGAGCATCGACTGGGACACCACTCTGACCTACAGCCTCGCCTGGCGGACCGAGTCTCGCGATCACAAGCTGACCGCCAATGCCAACGGCAACGACGGCGACAACGCGTTCGACAAAGGCAGCCTGATCAACAACCGCAGCGGCTTTCTCACCGAAGCCAACATCAAGTGGCAAGACGACTACGGCGTGTTCGTCCGGGCGACGGGCTTCTACGACAACGTCTACGATCAGGACAACGACAACACCACCGGCACTTCCAACTGCTTCGCCGGCGGCCATTGCAGCAAACCCGACCGTTTCTCCCAGGACACCATCGACCAGCATCGCAATGAGTTGCGCATGCTCGACTACTACGCCTATGGCACCTGGGACGTGAGCGGCCATGCCCTCAACGCGCGCCTGGGTAATCAGGTGGTGAGCTGGGGTGAAAGTCTGTTCTATCCGGGTATTTCCGCGGCCCAGAGCCCGGTGGACGCGACCAAGGCGACCACCCCGGGCGTCGAGGTCAAGGAAATCCTGCTGCCGGTCGGCCAACTGTTCACCCAGTTCGCCCTGACCGAAAGCCTGGGTATCCAGGCCTACTACCAATACAAGTGGGAGAAAACCGAGCTGTTCGGCGTGGGTAGTTACTTCTCCACCACCGACTTCATCGACGAGGGCGGCTTCAACGACGCCTCCGGTTTCGTCACCCGCCTCAAGGACGACAAGCCGAGCGACAGCGGCCAGTACGGTGTGGCCTTCACCTACGCCGCCGAGTCGCTGAACAACACCGAGTTCGGCCTCTTCTACTCGCGCTATCACGACAAGACGCCGTCGCTGGATTTTGCGACGAACCTGGGCCGCTACCAGGTGCGCTACTTCGACAATATCGACCTGTTCGGTGCGAGTTTCGCCACGGTGCTGGGCGATGTCAGCTGGGCCGGTGAAGTCAGCTACCGAGACGGCACGCCAGTGATGGTCGACAACGGTTTCTCCAGCCCCGTGCGCGGCAAGACCATACAAGCACAAACGTCGATGATCTACGTGCTCGGCCCGACCTCCTTCGCCGACAACACCAGCCTGACCGGCGAGCTGGTCTACAACACCGTGGTCAGCAACGACGAGTCGCAGCCAGTGACCCTGGCCCCTGGTTTCGCGCTGCCGGGCACCGACAGCCTGGTCTATGACCGCGATGCCTGGGGCTACACGGTGCAGGCGAACTTTGACTACAACGACGTCTTCAGCGGATGGGACATGTCGGTGCCTGTCACCTTCAGCGCCGCCGCCCACGGCGACAGCTCGATGGTCGGCTCGATCAACGCCGGCCAGAACGATAACCGCGCCAGCATCGGCAGCTCGTGGCGCTACCTGGGCAACTTCACCGTCGAGGCCCGCTACAACGCCTACCTCGGCAGCGCCAACAACAGCCCGTTGGCCGACCGCGACAACGTCGCGCTCAACTTCAAGTACCGGTTCTGATTCCCCTGTCGGAGGAGCACAGCATGTCCAGATTCACCCAAACATTATTGAGCACTGCGCTGACCGTCGGCCTGCTCGGCAGTGGCCTGGCCTACGCCAAGGTCAGCCCCGAAGAAGCCGCCCGCCTGGGCCAGGACCTGACCCCGATGGGCGCCGAAAAAGCCGGCAACGCCGACGGCAGCATCCCGGCCTGGTCCGGCAAATGGCGCGGCCTGCCGCCAGGACTCAAATACGCCGGCCCCGGCACGCCGTACCCGGATCCGTACGCCGCGGAAAAACCGCTGTTCGTGATCGACTCGAAGAACATGGACAAGTACGCCGACAACCTGACCGATGGCCAGAAGGCGCTGTTCAAGCGATACCCGGATACTTTCAAGATCCCGGTCTACCCGAGCCACCGCGACTTCCGCCTTGATCAGCGCCTGGAAGACCAGATCAAGAAAAACGCCGTCACTGCCGAACTCGAGAATGACAACAACGACACCAAAAACGCCTGGGGTGCCTCGCCGTTCCCGATCCCGAAGAACGGCAGCGAGTTGATGTTCAACCATACCTTGCAGGGGCGCGCCAACACTGAAGAGGCCAACTACGGCCAGGCGGTGGTGTACTCCAACAAGGAAAAGGTGCTGGAAGAGGTCAACTACAAGATCTTCTCGATCTGGTCGAGCCCGGACAAAACCCTGGAGGCCGCAAACGGTGTATCCACCCACTTCCTGCTCACCACCCTGGAACCGGTGCGCAAGAAAGGCGAGATCGTGGTCGGTCACGAGTTCATCAATCCGACCGCCTCCCCGCGCCAGGCCTGGCAGTACAGCCCCGGCCAACGCCGGGTACGTCGCGCGCCGACCGTGGGTTATGACTCGCCGACCGGCGCGGGAGGCTTTCGGGTGTACGACGAAGACCGCCTGTTCAACGGTGCGCCAGACCGCTACAACTGGACCATCGTCGGTAAGAAGGAAATCTACATTCCGTACCACAACTACAAGATCGACGACCCGAGCGTAACGGCCGACCAGATCCTGGACACCACCGGCCACGTCGATCCGCAGTACATGCGCTACGAGAAACACCGCGTCTGGGTGTTGCAGGCCAACCTCAAGGAAGGTGCCCGCCACGTATACGCCAAGCGCGTGCTGTACCTGGACGAGGACACCTGGTCCGCGACCATGGCCGACAATTACGACAGCCGTGGCCAGTTGTGGCGCACCAACATGCAGACCTCGATCTACGCCTATGAGATGCAGCGCTACCACGCTCGTCTGGGCATCTACCACGACCTGATCGCCGGCTCTTACCTGGTTGACCGCATGCTGATCGATCAAAAGCCGGCCAAGCTCAACGCCACCGCCTTCACTGAAGACGAATTCACCCCTAGCAACCTGCGCAAACTCGGCACCCGCTAAACTCACCGCGCCCCGACCGAATCATTCGGTCGGGGCGTTGTGCTTTGTAAAATCCGCTGCGCCCACGGAAGACTTCGCCATGAAAAAACTCCTCACCGGCATCATCGCCATGGCCAGCGTTGGCCTGTCGATGCAAGCCAACGCCTTGAACATTCTGCTGACCAACGACGATGGCTGCCGCGCGCCCGGCATCGATGCGATGTACCGGGCGCTGACCGCCGCCGGGCACAAGGTCACCCTGGTCGGCCCGTTGAACGACAGCAGCGGCATCAGCGCCGCCAGCGTGGTCGCACCCGGCCAGGCCCTGGCGGTGACCGAACTGGCGCCAGGCAAATTTTGCGTCGGGCCGCCGCAGGACTACACCCCGCCCACCGGCAAGACCTCCGCCATCGGCACGCCGGTGGATGCGGTCAACGTCGCCCTCGACGTGATCCTCAAGGATTCGCCACCAGACCTGGTGGTGTCAGGCAGCAACTTCGGCGAAAACGTCGGCCCGCTGACGCAGATGTCCGGCACCCTCAACGCCGCCGTTCGCGCGATGTTCAAGGGAATTCCGGCGGTGGCGGTGTCCACGGGTATCGACATGGACCTGATCATCCGCGACCAGCAGGCCGGCTACCGCAAGACCCTCGGCGCCATGGACGACACGGCGCGCTTTGCCGTGAAGGTCATCGAACAGGCGGGCCTGGCCGGTACAGACGCCAAGCTGGCCTGTGCCAGGAACAAACATCAGTGTGATTTGAACGTGCTCGGCCTGCCGGGCGTCAGCGGCCTGAACCTCAACTACCCGCCCCTCAAACCCGATGAAGTCAAAGGCGTGCGCTTTGCGCCGATCGGCAATTGGGATCGGGTCAACTTCACCTCCCAGCGCGGCGCCGACGGCGTGGTCCACGTCAACCTGGCCGCCCCCTCGATACCGACCCAAGCCCAGCAACAGGCCGATGCCTATCAACTGTGGCAAGGCCACGCGGTGATCACCGTGATCGACGGCAACATGACCGCGCCGCAGGCGATGCAAGATCAGGCGAAGAAGATATTGCGCGGGGTCAGGCCTTAAGCAAGCACGGAACGGTGTTAATCACAAAACCATTGCTCGCGATGAGGCCGGCCCAGTCCACATCAAACTCGCCTGACAGACCGCCATCGCGAGCAAGCTCGCTCCCACAGGGTTAGCGGGTGTGCACAACATCTGCGGCTATCCAAAAATCATTGTGGGAGCGAGCTTGCTCGCGATGAGGCCGGTCCAGTCCACATCAATCTCGCCTGACAGTCCGCCATCGCGAGCAAGCTCGCTCCCACAGGGTTACCGGGTGTACGCAACATCTGCGGATAACCAAAAATCATTGTGGGAGCGAGCTTGCTCGCGATGAGGCCGGCCCAGTCAACATCAATCTCGCCTGACAGACCGCTATCCCGAGCAAGCTTGCTCCCACAGGGTTAGCGGGTGTGCGCAACATCTGCGGCTATCCAAAAATCATTGTGGGAGCGAGCTTGCTCGCGATGAGGCCGGTCCAGTCCACATCAATCTCGCCTGACAGTCCGCCATCGCGAGCAAGCTCGCTCCCACAGGGTTAGCGGGTGTGCACAATATCTGCGGTTATCCAAAAATCATTGTGGGAGCGAGCTTGTTCGCGATGAGGCTGGCCCAGTCCACATCAATCTCGCCCGACAGTCCGCCATCGCGAGCAAGCTCGCTCCCACAGGGTTAGCGGGTGTGCACAACATCTGCGGCTATCCAAAAATCATTGTGGGAGCGAGCTTGCTCGCGATGGTGGCTACGCGGTTACGGATCAAACCCAGATCGCATCCCACAACGGATAGTCGCCAAGCTTCTCAACCAACCCAGCCCGCAACGGGTTCGCGACAACATATCGAGCAAGCTTGACCAGGTCCTCATCCCGCCTCAACGCCCGATCGTGATAGCCCTGCTGCCATAGACTGCCTTTACGTCCGACGGACATGTTCACGGCCCGCGTACTCAATGATTTGGTTTTTTGCATCAGCTGACTGAGTGAGCACTGCTGCAGTTCGATCAACCAATGAAAATGATCGGGCATGACGACCCACGCTAAAGAGTTCGCCCAGTATTGTTCCTGTGCATATTGAAATTGCTTGACGACCAGCCTGCCCAAACCGAAATCCTTGAAAACCGGTTCTCGATCCAGCGTGTTGCTCGTCAACAGGTAAACCCTGTTGGGCTCGGCATAGCGGCCGATGCGCAGACGAAATGAAGCAGGTAAATGAGGCATTCCTTTGCCCTCTCCATAGTGAATTCAGGAGCAAGGCTAGACCGGTGGATGCTTGGGCGTTGGGTCAACCTTTGACCGGATGTGACCAATCGATAGCTATCGCGAGCAAGCTCGCTCCCACAGGGTTAGTCGGTGTACGCAACATCTGCGGGTATCCAAAAACCATTGTGGGAGCAAGCTTGCTCCCACTGGGTTTTGTGTTGGCTTCAGACTGCCGGCTGAAACGGCACAAACTCCGTCACTTCCAGATCAAACCCGGACACGGCGGTGTACGGCACCGGCGAACTCATCAGGCGCATTTTGCGCACGTTCTGGTCGCGCAGGATCTGCGCGCCAATGCCCAAAGTCCGTTGCGGAAACTGTGGCGCCCGGTGCTTGCCGCCGCTGCGCTGACGCAGTTGCTCAAGCACGCCCTCGGCGGTTTCCTTTTGCGCCAGCAGCACCAGCACACCGCTACCGGCCGCCGCGATACTGGCCAGCGAACGCTCCAGCGTCCACTGTTGCGGCCCGCCTTCGCTTTCACACCCCAGCACGTCACGCAACGTCTCGATGCTTTGCACCCGCACCAACACCGGTTGCGTGCTGTCGATCCGGCCCTTGACCAGTGCCAGGTGCAGCGAGCCCTGGTAGGTGTCCTGATAGGTGGTCACCTGGAACTCACCGTGGCGGGTATGCAACGGATATTCGCCGCCGCGCTCGATCGTGCCTTCATGCAGGATGCGGTAGTGAATCAGGTCGGCAATGGTGCCGATCCGCAAGCCATGACGTTGGGCGAACTCATGCAACTCGGCACCACGGGCCAGTTCGCCGTCCTCGTTGAGAATGCCCACCAGGGTTGCCGCCGGTTGCAGCCCCGCCAGTCGCGTCAGGTCGCAAGCGGCCTCGACATGTCCGGCCCGCTGCATCACGCCACCGGGCAAGGCTTGCACCGGGAAGATATGCCCCGGTTGCACCAGGTCCGTTGGAACGCTGGCCGGGTCGACCGCCACCTGGATCGACCGCGCCCGGTCCGCCGCCGAGATACCCGTGGACACCCCGGTGGCGGCTTCGATCGAGCGGGTAAAACCCACGCCATGTTGCGCCCGGGAGTTGGGCACCATCAGGTCCAGGCCCAGCGCGCGACAGCGCTGCTCGGTCAGGGCCAGGCAAATCAGCCCGCGTGCCTGCACCGCCATGAAAGTGACGGCTTCGGCCCCGGCCTGTTCGGCGGCCATCAGCAACGAGCCTTCGCCGTTGTGTTCGTCGTCGGTGATCACCACCATCCGACCGGCGCCTATGGCCTCGATCAGTTGCGGTACCGTATTGAAAGCCAGGCCGTTCATTTGAGCGCCCCGCGCAGGTCGGCTGCCGCCTCGGACAAGGCATGTGCCGCCCCTTCGACAAATGGCGCCATGCTGATAAAGCCGTGGATCATGCCGTCACAACGCTGTACGCGCACAGGCACGCCGGCCTCGCGCAAACATTCGGCCATGGCCTCGCCCTCATCGCGCAACGGGTCGAATTCGGCAGTCATCAGGGTCGTTGGCGGCAATCCCGCCAGGCTCTCGGCACGCAACGGCGAGGCCAATGGGTCATCCGCCTGCCCGACGTCTTGCAGATACTGCTGCCAGAACCAGCGCATCATTGCGGCGGAAAGCAGATAGCTCTCGGCAAAGTCTTCGAAAGACTGAGAGTCGCAACCCGCATCGGTGACCGGGTAAAACAGGCACTGATAGCTGATCTTCGGTCCTTGGCGTCGTGCCGCCAACTGACTGACCGCCAGCGCCAGATTGCCCCCGGCGCTGTCTCCGGCCACAGCCAGCCGACTGCCATCGACGCGCAGTTCAGCCGCGTGCTCGACCAGCCAGCAGGTGGCCGCATAACAATCGAGAGGCGCAGCGGGGAACTTGCTTTCCGGCGCCAGTCGGTAGGCGACCGACACCACCACCGCCTCGGTCTGGCGGGCCAGCGAGCGGCAGAGATTGTCGTGGGTATCGAGATTGCCCATGACAAACCCGCCACCATGGAAAAACACCAGCAATGGCAGGTCGGGTTCTTCCGATGGCCGGTACAACCGTGCGTCCAGTTCACCGTCCGCGCCGGCCACCCGCAAGTCGCGCACTTCGCTCATCGGATCGCCGGGGATGGCCGGCAGCAGGTTGTCGGAGAACTGCCGGTACTGAGCGGCATCGACCTGGCTGAAATCGGGCTCGGGGATGTCGCGAAATTGCTGGAGCACCCCAGCGATCTGCTTATCGAGCGGCATGGGCATCGTCCTCTACGTCGGCCATTTGAAACTGCGGATTGGTCTCGCCCAGGATGCTTTGTACCCGGCGCTCAAGGGCCGGCTTGAAACCCTTGTGGGGCAGGATCCAGAAGCGTTTTTGCGCGATGGCGGCGAACACTTGCGCGGCCAATTCCGCCGGGGTCATGCCCTGACGAATGGTGCTGTCGAGCAGTTGGCTGAAGTCGGACCCGGCAGTGTCCACCACCTGGTTCGACGCCATGATTTCACTGGCCACCGGCCCCGGGCACAGCACCGAAACCGATACCGGCGCACCGATCATGGCGAGTTCGTAATGCAGGGTTTCCGAGAGCGCGACCACCGCCTGCTTGGTCACGTTGTACGGCGCCATCAGCGGACTGCTGACCAGCCCGGCTAGGGACGCGGTGTTGATCACATGGGCTGCCCGGCCCTGACTGAGCAGCAACGGCACAAAGGTGCGAATGCCGTTGATAACGCCGTTGAGGTTGACGTCCAGCATGCGCTGCCATTGCGTCTCGGTGATTTCCCAGCTGAAGCCGGTTTGCATCACCCCGGCATTGTTGAATAGCAGGTCGACCCCGCCGAAGTGCTCGACAGCCCGGTCACGCAAGCGCTCGACCTGTTTCACATCACCGACATCGGTGACGCAGGCAATCGCTTGCACACCGCTGGCCTTCAATTCGTCGCACAGGGCTTGCAGGCCCGCTGCATCCCGATCCGCCAGCACCAGGCGCATGCCCAGTGTCGCGGCGTGTTCGGCCAGGCCACGGCCAATACCACTGGCGGCCCCGGTAATCACCGCTACCGGCCGTTGTTCATTACTCATCGCCAACTCCTGCCATGGGTCCAATGGCGCCAGTAGAGCGGGCCTACTTAAAGCAGCCATCGTCCATTCAGACGATGCCCGCTTTTACAGGGGCGGCAGAATCCGTTACATGCGCCAACCCCGTGATCCCTTGGGAGAATAATAAGATGAGTACCCTGCACCGCATCGAAGCCAAACTGCTGGAAGACCGCTACGCCCGCGGCTGGCATTGCCTGGGCCTGGCCGCGCAATACCGCGACGGCAAGGCCCATCGCCTGGAGGTGTTCGGCACCCGTCTGGTGGCGTTCCAGGGTGAAGACGGCGAGCTGCATATTCTTGATGGCTACTGCCCGCACATGGGTGCCGACCTGAGCACCGGTTGCGTTGAAGGCAACTCGATTCGCTGCCCGTTCCACGCCTGGCGTTGGGGCGCCGATGGCGTGTGCGATGACATCCCCTACGCCAAGCGCATCCCGCCTCGGGCCAAAATCAAAAGCTGGCCGATCATGGAAGAGAACCAGTTGCTGTTCGTCTGGAATGACCCCGAAGGCAACCCCCCGCTGCCGGAACAACGCATTCCGCGCATCGACGCCTGCTACAGCGACGAATGGGCGGCGTGGGAAGTCGCCGAGCTGCAGATTGACACCAACTGCCGCGAACTGATCGACAACATCGCCGATATGGCGCACTTCGGCACCGTCCATGGCGCGCCGGTCGACGAGTTCATCAACATTTTCCAGGGCCACCTGGCCACTCAGATCATGCGCGCCCGCAGTGAGCGCCTGTCCGGTGACAGCGTGCTGACCACCGAGGCCACCTATTTCGGCCCGGCCTATCAGATCACCGAGATGAACGGTGCCATGAACGGCCAGCCGATCCACTCGATCCTGCTCAACTGCCATGTGCCGGTCGACCTCGACAGTTTCACCCTGCGCTACGGCGTGCTGGTGAAGAAGATCCCGGGCTTGAGCGAAGAGCAGAACCAGGCGATGGCCAAGGCCTACGTGGCGCAGGCGCAGGCAGCCTTCTACGAAGACGTAGCCATCTGGCACAGCAAGACCCGCGTCGATAACCCGCTGTTGTGTGACGGCGACGGTCCGGTCTATCAGTTGCGCCGTTGGTACGAGCAGTTCTACACCGACGTCGAGGCGCTGTCGGCGGACGTTGCCGAACACAAGAAGTTTGTCGTGCGCGCCAGCGAACGGGTCTGACGCCAGCGGTTTTTCGCCCGTCATGGGCCTGTTCGGCAGCCGCCGGTCAGGCCCTGAGCCCGAGCGTTGCAAGGAGTCGATACCGGCGCTTATTCTCGGCCACCGCCAACGCTAATAATAAAAACGGTTTTTCCCTATGCAGCAGAGCCTCAGCCTCGATACGTTCAGTGATTTGATCGGCAACCTCTATCAGGGTCCGCTGGAAACCATTCCCTGGGCTACTTTTCTCAATCAGCTCAATGTGCATCTGAACAGCAAGTACGTGACCTTCATCCTGCGTCCGCCCAGCGCCCACGTGGACGGCTTGATGGTCAACACCACCGGCACCTCGACCGAGGCGACCGCGTCGTACAACAAACACTTTTTCAGCCTAGATCCGTTTGTCGACCTGCCCAACCGCCAGGTGGTGACCCTCGCCGAGTTCGTCTCCAACGACGACTGGCAGAATTCCGAGTTCTACAAGAACTTCCTTGAACCGGTGGACGTGTTCCACATCCTCGGTGCCGACATCAACACCGTCGACGGCGCCCAGTGCCGCATTCGCATCAGCCGCGGACGTGACGACAAGCCGTTCGGCAATGAAGAAAAGGCCATGCTCACGCATTTCATTGCGCACCTGGAACGTTCGATCAAGATCCACATGCAGCTCAACCGCATCGAAGCCGAACGCAATCTGTACGCCGGCGCGGTGAACCAGATGGCGGTCGGCACGATCATCCTCGATGAGGCCGGCAAGGTACTGCAGACCAACCAGGTCGCCGACCGGCTGATCCAGGAAAAGGACGGCATCAAACTGGTCAACGATGGCCTGCAGGTCGGTACGGCCCGGGACACCCAGGAGTTCCGTCGCCTGGTCAAGCAGTCGCTGCTGTCGCAAAAAAGCAGCAACCCGTCGGTGGTCGAAGCCCTGCGCGTGCAGCGGCCGTCCGGCAAAGCGGACCTGGGGATCATCGTGCGCTCGGTGCCATTGACGGACTGGAGCGAGGGCAAGCAGTGCCCGACCGTGGTGATTTTCATCAGCGACCCGGAGCAACAATCCACCGCGCCGCAGGAAATCGTTCGCGCGCTGTTCGACTTCACCCCGGCGGAAACCCAGCTGGCGATGTTGCTTGCCAACGGCTTGACCCTCGACGAAGCGTCGGAAGAGCTGGGCATCAGCCGCAACACCTCGCGGGCACACCTGCGCTCGACCTTCTCCAAGACCGGCGTGACCCGCCAGACCATGCTGGTGCGCCTGATCCTGCGCAGCGTGGCGACCCTCGGCTAGCCCTCATTGCCGCCCTCGTCCGCTCGGACGATGGCGGCTCCCGTTGCACAGCGCACAGTGTCTTTATCCCAAACAGGGGACTGCCCCATGCGCAACTGCCCAACCATCCTCAAGACTGAACTGCTGGCGCAAAGCGGCCACTTTCAGATCGAAGCCCTGCACCTGCAATTCAGCAACGGCCAGCAGCGGGTCTACGAACGCCTGCGCGGCACCGGTTATCGCTCGGTGATGCTGGTGGCGATGCCCGATCCAGAGCATGTGCTGTTGGTGCGCGAATACGCGGTCGGTGTGGAAAAAACCATTCTCGGTCTGCCCAAGGGCGGCGCCGAGCCCAATGAAGACTACTTGCAGGCGGCGCAACGCGAGCTGAGCGAAGAAGTCGGAATGCGCGCCGAACGCCTCACTGAACTGGGCGAGCTGACCCTGGCACCGGGGCACTTGTGCCACCGCTACCGAGTCGTACTGGCCGAACAACTGAGCCCCTGCCAACTCGAAGGCGACGAACCCGAACCCCTGGAATGCCTGCGGGTACCGCTGGCGCAAATCCCCGAACTGGTGGCCCGCGGTGAACTCCACGAGGCCAGGGCGATTGCGGCGCTGTTCATGGCAATAGGCGCCCTCGCCCGACGAACCTGACACCACACCGGCACATCCAACATCCATGTCGCCTGATAGGCCGCTATCGCGAGCAAGCTCGCTCCCACAGGGGATCACGGCCAGGCACAGATCCTGGGGACGCCCAATAAACCTGTGGGAGCGAGCTTGCTCGCGATGAGGCCGGCAAATCCAACACCCATGTCGCCTGATAGGCCGCCATCGCGAGCAAGCTCGCTCCCACCGGATCGCGGCCAGACGCAAATCCCGGGAACGCCCAATAAACCTGTGGGAGCGAGCTTGAACTGGTCAAGTAATCCCGGACACCGGTTACGGTGTTTATGCCGCTTTTTGCTCCATAGCTATTGGCGACAGATAGTTGTTGTAGCTGTGGAGCCTGGTGCGGTTGTAGTACATGAAGAAGCGCACCATATCGGTTTTGGCTTCCTCGATCTTGCTGTAGCCACTACGAGGCACCCATTCTGATT